>JAWKZN010000001.1:2400000-3016212 GCA_041395945.1 Pseudomonadales bacterium | reverse complement strand
TGAATAAGCCTCTGCTCGGAGCGCTGCTGCTCGCTCTGCCAGCCGCCGGTCTGGCAAAAGGGGCTGAAGAAGCCGCCGCCTGGGCACAACCCTTCAAGCTGCAGCTGCCGCCACCGGCGCGGCAGCTGATCCTCGCGCCAGACGTTGACGCGACCACCTGGGTTGCGGCCAAGGGTCTGAACGCGGCCCGCATTCTGCCGCGCGGCAGGCAGGGGGCGATTGTCGAACTGCCCATGGAGGACACAGCCTGGGCGCAGGTGCAGGAGTCCCTGTGTGGCAGTCCCGAAGTATCGAGCTGCGAGACATCGGTGTGTCAGACCGTTCAACTGCAGGGTGAGATTGCAGCACCCGGTTCTGAAGATGCGGGCGGTGTGCAGGCCCGGCTGGTGAAGAATCCGCCGGAGACTGTGCCCGAACCGGGCGATGCGGAGTCAGGCACCTGCCGGGGACCGGCGCTGGCCGGGCTGCTGGACGCCGCCGATCCCGCGGCCGGTTCGGGACTGACGCTGGATCTGTCGGTGATCGGCCGGGACGGTGGCAGCTCGAATTCCCGTCCTCAAGGGAGCGCTCCGGCGGCAGGCAAACGCAGCTTCGAGCTGGCACTGCAGCGGCGCGCCGGTGCATCCGGCAGCACCAGTCTCAGTGCGGAAGCGCTGCCGGCAGACACCAGTGACTGGACACTGGTCGCAGGCGCGGACTGCGCTGAAGTGCAGGTGCCTCTCGATGCGCTGACACCGGCGCGGATGCCGGGTGTGGTGCTGGCGCTGGTCGACCAGACAGCCAGCGGTGCGGTCGCTGCCGCTTACGGTCTGACGCTGTTGCGGGAAATCCGCCTCGACAGCACCGGCGAAAATCTCGTGCTCTATCTCAGTACGGCTCCTCTGCCCCAGGTACTGGCGCAACTGGCCCTGGATGGGCGGGTACGGGGCGCGCAGCCGGATCACATCTTCACCACTACCGCGGAGGCAGGTACCACAGGGGATGTCGCAAGCTCCGGCAGCGGTGCGGCGGCGGAATACTCGGATCCTTATGCCGCCCTCACCTATGGTCCCGACCTCACCGGCGCCAGGGCCCTGCAGCAGCTTGCAGGCGGCAGTGGAGCGCTGATCGCGGTGATCGACACCGGTGTGGCTCAGTCGCACACCGAGTTCAAGGATCGTCTCGAAGCGGGCGTGGACACTACCGGATCAGGGTGGAGTGAAGACGTTCACGGTACCGCAATCGCCGGCATCATTGCTGCGGCCGCTGACAATGGCGTGGGCAGCTACGGTGTGGCACCGCGGGCGAAAATTCTGCCCATTAAAGCCTGCGAACCAAAAGAGGCCGGCAGCCTGGGGGCACGCTGTCGTACCAGCGCACTGGTCAAAGCCCTCGACGTGGCCATCCAGCGTGACGCCGCGATCATCAACATGAGTCTGGCCGGTCCTCCGGACGACCTCCTCGCCCGCTTCGTTGCCCTGGCCGTGAGTCAGGATCGGCTGGTGGTCGCCGGAGCGGGTAACGGTGGTGCCCAGGCAAGACCCGCTTTTCCGGCCGCACTGCCGGGTGTGATTGCGGTGACCGCGGTGGATGCGGCCGGCAGGCTCTTTGATCGGGCCAACGAAGGCAGCTATATCGACCTGGCAGCACCCGGTGTGGACATTGTCGCCCCGGTGCCTGGCGATCTGTATCCCGCACTGTCCGGCACCTCCATGGCGGCCGCCCACGTCAGTGGAGTGCTGGCACTGCTCAAAGATCTCATACCGGCCGGCCTGGATGTTCCCGGGACGATCAGCCTGCTGCAGGGCACCAGCCGGGATCTGGGCGCACCTGGTGCGGATCCACGCTTCGGTGCCGGTCTGATCGATGCCTGTGCTGCCGTCGCAGGGGCCACGGCCCGATCCGTCGCCTGTCCCGCCGCGCTGGCCGGGGCTTACGAAAGAGGAGTCGCGTATGAAACCCAGAACGCTGATTAGAGCAGGTGTGCTGACAGCGGGGCTGCTGGCCACATCCCTGGTACTGGCACAGACTGCGCCTGCGTCCTCCCTCGTCGCCTCACCGATCGTCTCGAGTGACAAGGGCGGCTTCCAGTATTCCGAGCCCCCGGCGTTTCCCGAACTTTATCTGGACCTTGCGCCCGTTGAACGTGCAGTCGCTGCCGAAGCCAGGCAGTACTGCGCTACACCGCTGGCGGCGGCCCCCCTGGACCTGGGTGATGCGGACAGCTTCATGAGCGAAGTCATGGGGAAGGCAGCGGGTGCTGTGATCGGTCAGCTTGTCGGCGGACTGTTCGGGGGTGGCGGAAGTAAGGAAAAGCCGGACCTGTACAAGGATCCGATCAGGAACAAGTACAAACAGAAGATCGCACACCCCAGTGGGGATGCCCGCATCCGCATCGGCGGGCAGGCCTATGAGGATGGTCTGCTGATGAGCGCCAAGGTCGACAAAGCGGCGGGGCAGGGTACCTTCCACACCATGTTTCTCGAGATGCCCGACTGCACCCGCATCTGGCCGGAACAGTATCTCGGTTACGATCTCTGGGGCAGCTGGAGTCTGTCGGTGTCCGTTACCAAAACCAGCAGCAGCTACCGCAATGGTGAACTGGTGGATCGGTCGGTATCCCAGTCCTCGTGGAGCAAGTCCGGTGATTTCGATTTCTCCCGGGGCTTCTCGCTGTGGGATCAGATTCCCGGTGAGGCACAGCACATGATTCTGCAGGGGGATCAGGCTTATCTCAGTCAGTTGCGACGGGAAATCGATGTGCCCGCCTGGCAGGCCATGGGATTCGGTGAACCCACGGAAGGGATTCGCTCCGCCGGCGGACTGTTCCGGGTTGCGCCCGAAGACCTGGCGCCGGGCACCATCGCCGTGGTGCACATCACCCATGTCGACAAGGGCCGCTATCGGACGGTGGGCTTTCCGCTGCAGTTCGAGTTTGTCGAGGATGGGCGCATGCAGTTCGAGCAGATGGCCGAGGCGCAGGACTGATTCGAATCCGTCACCCGGTTCGGGAGCTCGGTCGGGAAGTTCGGAAGTAGGTTGATCAGCGCGTGGTCGAGGACCTGTTATCCCAGGCCTCGCTCGGCAGCTCCGCTGTACCCTCGCATGGCTTTTTGCCTCGCGCAGGAACGCGAGTCAAAAAGCCACACTCGGCCTCGCTACACGGCCCGGGATAACAGGTCCTCGACCACGCCTTGTACATCGTTCCGAAGTTCCTGGCCGCGCTTCTGGTTGGTGGTCGGAGAATCACGCGGCTCTGATCGTGGGCGTGTAGTTCCTGGGTTGCACAGAATTGTGTATGGCGTGCCTGCGTTGAACGGGTGCTGGGCGGTCTGTCCCGGAACCCCCTCTTCACCCCAGCCTCGACATCCGCTCCGAAAACAGACCCCCACGAGCTCCAGCTCCCATAGCAACAACACCCCTACTCCGAACACCACAGAAAAAACTTCGATCCGCTTTTGAACCCCGTTCTCCGATGCCGTTACTCATGATCCGAGGCAGGCAGCAGTCGCCCGAATCCGGTCACTAATGACCTCAATCGCATCTCTAGGAGAACCTGATGAAAAAAGCACCCTTTACCCTGAGCCTGGTCCTGGCCGGCATCGTTGCAGCAGGCAGTGCGGCAGCAGCCACACCTTATGCCTCCTGGCAGTCGGTGGCGTCCGACGACGACAGCCTCAGCATCGCCGATTCCTTCAACCGTGAGTCGAGCTATCGTTCGAGCTGGGAGTCGACCTCAACCCATGTCGAGGACAACGACACCACAGTGTCTTCGGATGACGATGTATCGATCCGCGAGGACTTCGACTACACGAGCATCTACCGGACCAGCGAAGACAACGACGTGACCACCACGGTCACGGAAGACAACGACAGCTCCTGGGAGCAGACCACCGAGCTCGACTTCCAGATTGCCACGCCGACCCTGACCTCCCACAAGTATCAGGATCAGGATGCCGGACATCAGGCGGATACCGCCGTGTACGGCTCGGCAAGCGGTCACTCTGTAGGCGTTGAGGGCGGGACCAACCTGGTGAGTGCCGGCAACGACGAGACGGTGTACTACGGCCCCGCGCTGGTGAATACCAACGTCAACCAGCTGCCCCAGAACAACCTGTTCATCCAGGGCAGCAACGGTGCACCGATCAGCCAGGCGAATACCTTCGCCGGTCGTGACATGGGACCGAAAGGCGTGTTCGCGCCGATCGGCAACACCTCCGCCAGCGTGCTGGGCAATGTCGGCAATCAGTCCGGCGCCTCGGTTGACCAGAGTGGCGACTCCGCGAACTCCATCGCGGATCCCATGAGCTCGGTCATCGGCCGCTGAGTTGAGTCTTCCGGGCTGCCCGCGACCCGGAAGTTAACCCAATCGACGAGGGGGCCTTAAGTGCCCCCTCTTTTTTCGGAGAACAAACATGAATGCCAGACAGAGGCTCCTGTTGGTGCTCGCCCTGTGTCTTACCCCGATAGGCCTTGCGGCGGAGACCCAGACGCCTGCGGATGGGGCGACGGACGCGCAGCTGCTGCGGCGGATCTACGAACTGCGCATGCGCTTCGAACAGGAAAGGGCCATGGCGGAGAACGAAGCCAGAGCCAACGTGCGGCTGGTGACTCAGAGCGGTGCCGCCCCGGTGGACAGCCCCACGGTCAGCGGCCTGCGCGCCCAGACCAGTGTGCAATTGTCCCGGTTCGAACAGCAGTTCCGCTGCCTCGATGTCGACGTTGCACCCGAAAGCGGCAACACGGTGGTGATCTGCGGTGACAACACCGGCGACATCTCCGGCAGCAACGTCTCCGCGCAGCGGGACATCGTCACCGTGCAGGGAGCAAATCCATGAACATTCGATCCCTGTCCGCAGCGATGCTGCTCATCGGTCTCAGCACGGGTGTTGCAGCACCTGGGCACAGCCATGACGAAATCTTCGCATCGACAGACTACCCCGGCCTGATTGTGCTCGCCGAGTATCGATTCGATCCGCTCGTGCAGAGAATCATGGCAGAGCGGGCGCTGAAAGCCCTGCCGCTGCGCAATGGTCAGCTCTTCTACCTGTATCCGATCGGCGCGGATCCACGCCTGGAAGAAATGCAGATCCGCTATCTGGAAGTGCTGCTCGACAAACGTGCTGCAGCCCAATCGATTGAACCTGCGGGCGAGTGAGTGTGACCCATGTACGGACATCACACGCAAAACCCCGTTGCCAGGAAGGAATTCACAATGACCAGGACCCATCGTCTGATACTGCTCACACTGATCGGACTCATCTGCCTCGGTGTTACCGGGCTCGCGGATGCGAAGCAGAAAAAAGCGAAGCAGCCCAGCGCTGAAGAACTCAGTGCGGCACTGGAAGCCGTCGACTGCTCAGGACCGAAACCGCGTGTTGCCATCTACGGCTTCTATGCAGCGGGAAAACTGGGTGCCTTCGAAGGCTACAACGTCGGTGATGGACTGGCTGCCCAGCTCGCCACCGAGCTGACCCGCACCGACTGTTTTCTGGTGCTGGATCGGACAGGTCTTTCCGACATCCTGCGCGAGCAGGAACTGGGCCTTGCCGGAGTTGTGAATCGGGATTCTGCACCGGGTGCCGGGCGCATGATCGGCGCGGAAGTGATCATCAAAGGCACGATCACCGAATTCGACCCCAACAAACAGGGTGGGGGTCTGACCCTGGGCATGGCGTTGCCGAAAACACCCTTCGGCTTGCGTCTGGGCCGCAATGGCAGCAAGGCGCACGTCGGCCTGGACATCAGCGTCATCGACGCCACCACCGGTCAGGTGAAACACGCCCATCGGGTCACAGCCGATTCCAGGACCGGTGGCTGGACCATTGGCCTCGATTTCGAGCGGGCCAGTATCGGCGGTGACACCTTCGCCAAGAGTCCGCTCGGCATCGCCTCCCGCAACGCGCTGGGTCAGGCGGTGCTGAAACTCGCGGAAGATCTCAGCGCCAGCACGGTGCGGCGCTTCCAGATCGCCAGCCTGGATGCCGATGAAGTGTTCCTCAACGCCGATATTGCATCGGGCGTTCGGGAGGGCGATCTGTATCGGGTGTCCACGGTCGTGCGAACACTGGTGGACCCCTCTACCGGCCTGCTGCTCGACACCATTGAGCGCGAGGTAGGTCAGGTGCGCATCGTGGAAGTGACCGAACGCTATGCCAGAGCCGAGCTGCTCGATGGCGCCCGGGTGAAACGCGGCGACTTTGTGCATCTGTAGGAACGATTTCCGGTACCCCCGTTAAAAACCTGTCGAGGAGAGAAACATGAGTAATCTGAGTGCGCGAATTGTACTGACTGCTGTTCTGCTGTTGGCATCGGCGCTGAGCCAGGCCAGCCCCCTGTCCAGCCCGGCTTCGGGTGTGGCGATCAACGGTGTGCGTCTGACCGAAGGGCAACTGTATGCGCTGCAGATGCAGCTTCGCACCTTGATTCCCGCCGGCAGCTATCTGCTTGCGGAAACCGGCTGCTGGGTGAACCTGAGCACGGGCGCATCCGGGTGCTTCGGTGCCGGTGATGTCCACTCCCGTTACGGCAGTGGCGAGCGGACGACAGACGGCAGCTGGAACCACTACAGCGGGGCAGCGGATATGGGTGTGGGTGGCACCGCGGATGGTTGTATCTACACGACCTCCGGCTGGTCGAACTGCTGAGCCGTCAGGAAGAGGCTGCGGGGAGCGGGCCCACTCCCTTGCAGTCCTGCCTTGCCACCCATTGCAAGTACCGACAAGGTGCGCGGTAATTCAGCAGCTCCAGCCGGAGCGATCGGGCCCGGAGCCCCTGCCTGAGGAACAGACGAATGCGCGCCTTTGGAACCACCGTGTTGCTGCTGTCGCTGAGCAACGTCTTCATGACCTTTGCCTGGTACGCCCACCTGAAAGAACTCAGCCATAAGCCCTGGATCGTTGCGGCGATCGTCAGCTGGGGTATCGCGCTGTTCGAATATCTCCTCCAGGTGCCCGGTAACCGGATCGGTTACTCGGTGATGAACATCGGCCAGCTGAAAATTCTCCAGGAAGTCATCACGCTTTCCGTGTTCGTTCCCTTTGCTTTTTTCTATCTCCGCGAACCGCTGAAACTCGACTATCTCTGGGCGGCGTTGTGTATCTGCGCAGCGGTGTTCTTCATCTTCCGCAGTCGCCTCGTTGGCGGATGATCTGAATCAGGCGCTGGATCAGGCCACGCCCAGACGCTGCAGCTGCTCTGCCGGTGCCTGTACCGCATCGAGTGCTGCACGCAGCAGATCCCGCATGCGCGCTTCCTCGGGACCACCGAGGCGATCTTCAGCCTCGGCGGGATCGTTGACCAGGTCGAACAGACAGTGGGCGTCTGATTTCTGGCCGAAACACCAGTAGGGGAGCATGTCTCCCGGCTGGAAGCACTGCCGGATCACGGGAATGTCCGAACCCGGCATGAAATCCAGGAACGCCCGGTGATCCGGCATCGGCAGTTTCAGGTCCGGCATCTGATGCACGGGCATGGTCGACCAGCGGTTCGACCACATCGACAATGGCAGGTTGCTGTCGGCCACGGGTCCTCGCGCGTATTTGAACCGCCCATCGAGCACGTGCACCCAGCGGCCATAAACGCCAGCCAGCGCCCACTCCCTGACGCTGCCGCTGCTGCACTCCAGCAGCGGCAGCAGTGAATGACCGTGAGTGACATGGGCGGGTGTGACATCGAAGAGATCACACAGGGTGGCATGGATGTCCACATTGGTGGTGAGCGCGGAGGTCGTTCCAGCCGCCACCCCGGGTGCCGCGATCATCAGCGGGGTATGTCCGAGGGGTTCGTAGTGCGGCACACCCGGTTTGCCGAAAATGTCCCGCTCACCGAGGTAGTGGCCGTGATCGGTGCAGACGATCACCGTGGTGTCCTGCCAGAGATCGAGCCGATCGATGGTGTTGAGCACCTTGCCGAACCAGTGATCGATCATGCTCAGTTTTGAGCCGTAGTTTGCGCGCACGTGCCGGGCCTGCTGGTCGGTAAGCACACCGCGTTCCACGGTTTTCACCGAATAGGGTGGCCAGATCATGAGATCGCCGTCCCAGTCAGGATCGTAACGATTGGCCCAGGGTGCCGGGGTGTCGAAAGGTTCATGGGGGTCGAATTCGTCCACGAAGAGCAGGAAGGGCGCCTCGTCATGGCCGTTGAGTTCGAGCCAGTCACAGGCGCTCTGCATGGTCCGCGGTCCGGGGAAGTCAGCCTCTTCGCGAAACCAGGTTCTCGACTCGCGATAATACTGACCGCGACCATCGCTGGCGGGCAGTGCCGGGGTTCCCAGCCAGGAGGGATCGGGTCGGGTTTTCCAGGGATCGTTCTCGTGACCGCGCACATAATCCCAGGCGCGGAAATCGGTGTGATAGTTTTCACCTCCGGTTTCGAACAGGTGGGGATGATCGCTGACCAGCATGGTGGTCACCCCTTTCGCGCGCAGCGGTTCGGTGATTGCAGACTCCCAGAGTTCGATGGAGCCCCAGGGTCGCCAGAGAAAATCCAGGGCGCCGACCAGGATGTCGTGGCGCGCCGGCATACAGGGCAGGGAGCCGACGAAGTGATTTTCGAAACGCAGTGAGCGGGCAGCAAAGCGGTCGAGATTGGGCGTTGCAAATTCGCTTCCACCGTAGCAGCCGAGCATGTGCCGGTTCAGGCTGTCCAGCAGAACGACGATGGTGTTTTTGCTCTTCTGCCGGGTGTCTGTCACGGTGAGTCCTGGTCGGGTTACATGCTTCGAAACAGGCCGGCGTAGGTTCGCGATGTGCGGATCTGTTCGGGCCGGCTGCGCAGGGTGAGTGTATACCGGCCACCCAGGTCCCGTTGCGCCTGAAGAATTTCCTGCACTCTCACGATGATGCCTCGATGGATGCGCCAGAACTGGTCAGGATCCAGGGAAGCCTCGAGTGTGGCCAGCGGGGTTCGGATCAGATGTTCCTCTGTCGGTAGCACAACCGAAGTGTATTTGTGCTCGGTGCGCAGATAGACGATGGATTCCACCGGAATGAGATGGGTGGCTTCTCCGCGCGTGGCGCGCAGCCACTTCAAGCTGCCTCCGGCGTCGGGCCGCGCGTGGCGGCCGAGCATGCCGGCCAGTTCTTCCCAGGCCAGCGCCGGAACGGCTGCCCGGGCCTGGAGGCGGCGGACGGTCGCGGCCAGTCGATCCTCCTCCACCGGCTTGAGCAGATAGTCCACTGCCGCCTGTTCGAAAGCGGCCACAGCGTATTCATCGTGGGCGGTCACGAACACCACACGTATGCCGGGTGGCAGCGCGGCTGCGACATCGAGACCTGACAGTCCAGGCATATGAATGTCGAGGAACAGAATGTCCGGGGTCTGTACGCGTATGAGATCCAGAGCCTCCCGACCGTTGCTGGCTGTCCCCAGTATTTCCAGCTCAGGCCACAGCAGCTTGAGTTTGCGGGCCAGATACTCGAGCAGGTTGGCTTCGTCATCCACCAGTATGGCGGTGGTCATCAGGATCCCGTGGTCAGCGTTTCCCGCCCGGATGTACTGGCAGCGGTTTGATTCGGCAGTTCGCAGGGTAGCGTCATGAGGGCGATCATACCGTGCTGGCCTTCCCGGAGGTCCAGGCGCGCCCTGCTGCCATAGAGAGCGAGCAGGCGGGCCTGCACATTGGCAATGCCCGTGCCCCGGCTTTCACCGGTGGAAAAGAGATCCAGGGAGGCGGGCTGCATGCCGCTGCCACCAGGGTTCCCCACGCCGCTGTCGCTGACCTGTACTGTGAAAGTGTCCTGCATGCGGTCGCAACGGATGTGAACCTCGCCGCCGGCTTCGAGCGGCTCGATGCCGTGTCGTATTGCGTTTTCCACCAGAGGCTGCAGGATCATGGGTGGCAGGGGCAGATCGAGGAGGTCGTCTGCTACATCGATCGTGTAGCGCAATCGCGCGCCCATGCGGATCTGATTGATGTGCAGCAGCGCGCGTACCACCTCCAGCTCGTCGCCGAGACGGGTCACTGTCTGGCGGGTGCGTTTCAGGGTCACTCTCAGCAGCCGGGTCAGGTCCAGCAGTGCTCGTTCGGCTGCCTCCGGTTCGGGACGGATCATGCTGACGATGTTGGAGAGGGTGTTGAAGAGGAAATGGGGTTCGATCTGTGCCTGCAGCAGTCGAAGCTGGGTTTCGAAATGCTGCCGGTCTGCGGCGAGCTGCTGTGCCCGGGTAGATTCGAGCTCTCCATGGGCGAGCGTGAGACGCTCCCGGGTGTGGAAAAACAGGTAACCGAGCACACCGAAAAAGAGTCCGAGAATGATGCCCCGGTAGTCCTTACCGAAGAACAGCAATGCGTCCGCTTCGATTATGAGACCCGCAATGATCAGGCCCGCGGCGATCCCTGCGGGCGTGGCCACCAGCAGAGACAGAGAAATCGGAAGCCGGGACCTCGAGAACAGGAAGGCAAGTGTGACCGCTGAGTTCACGCAAAGTCCGATACTGAACGAGATCACCGCAGACACCCACAGGGGCGATGCGATCTCGAGCAGCCACAGACACAGCGCGATCGCGGCACAGAACAACAGTGTGTGGGCGTAGCTTTGCAGCAATCCACCGGGACGCAGGACGCCAGGTGCCAGGCGCTTGAAATCAGATGAATTTGCCATGCAGGCCCAATGGTAGCGCGTAAGGAAGCTCGGCGGTCACCAGCGGACCCCCGGTGAGATTGTTCACATCGAATATCCTGAACTCCGTGCGAGCGGTCGCGCAGTTGAGTGAACTGCCGATGATCCAGCCGCTGGATTCGGGCGCACTGCCGGGCTCGGGCACGAACAGGTGTTCTTCCGGAATTACCGAGGCCGGGTAACGGAAAGTGCTGAGTCTGTCCATCGCAGCGTCATAGAGACTCACGCAGTTGAGTACCCCGTCCCGGGCATCACTGTGCGGATCCGAGCTGAGCATCAGCAGTCGACTGTTGTGACGGCAGCTGACTCGCGGGTCGATCACCGGAAACTCTGTATCGAGACTGTCCGTGAACATAGGCGTTTCGGTGGCCGAACCGGATCGGGTATCGATTCGATACAGATGGTGTCTGCTGTGCGTCGGAGTGGAAGGTGCGCCACTCATGATCGCCCTGAAACTGTCGATCATCACCATCGGATCGATGGCACGCGCACCGTCGAAGCGGATCACACCAGCTTTATCCTCCCAGGCGTTGCCAAAATGGAACACCCACTGAGCCGGCAGTTCCAGCCACCGGACCCGGGAAAAATCGTTCTTATCCACCAGCATCACCCGGGTCGGGCGCTCGGGGTGCCAGGTATGTGCGTCGAGAAACGTAGCGCCGCCTCGATTCTCATATTCGAAAGGCGGAATGAGTATGACGATGTGGCGCTCGGTCACCACGAAGTCGTGGGGCATGCTGATCGGATCGCAGGGCACGGTACCGATGTTCTTCAGCCGGCCATCTGCTGCGATATGCCACAACACGATGAGGTGGGCGGCGGAAACGTAGCCGAAATTCCACAGGGTGCCGTCCGGCTCAACCCGCGGATGTGCGGAGAAGGGCAGACCCTGACTTTCCGGGGAGAACACCTGCAACCCTTCGGTCTCCAGAGTGTCCGGATTCATCCGCCAGGCAGAACCTGCTTCCCACAGGGCGTAGAGGTTGCCGCCGTGCGGGAGCACGCTGATGTTTCCGGAATTCACCGTGTCCGCACTGGTGACCGGCGCGGGGTTCGGCGGCACCGAGGCGAAGCCCGGATAGAGGGCGCGACCGGCAGCCTGCTCGGCCTGATACTTCCGGGTCTGGATCATCCTGGCCTGGTGCCGGATGCCATCCGGAGTCAGCCGGAAGGCCTGCAGCATGCCGTCCCCATCGAACCAGTGGCCGTACCTGAAATCGCCGATCTCGTGGCGGGCGGGACCATTGCGGAACAGAGTGCCTTCCAGTCCGGCCGGTACCGAACCCGTCAGCCTTGCCTGGGAGTCGAAGGAATCTGCTGCGGCGCTGCGGTAAGCGAGCAGGGCCGGATTGTGCCGCAGCGCTTCCGCGAACCGGGATTTCGTGTCGTTGGCAAATACCCGGCCCGGCAGCAGCGCGGCGGTGCTCAAGGCGAGCGAACGGGTGAGAAAACTGCGTCTGTCCATGAGGATCACTCCCGGAGATCAGGGGTTCAGGTGAATGATCTGAGCGGCGGAATCGTCCAGGGTGAAACGGGCATCTTCCCATTTCGGCGGTCCGAAATTACCCGCGGCGTCGTTGGACATGCCCCAGGGCTCCGTGGGCATGCCGATCAGGTTGCTGTCCAGTGCGCCGTTACCGTTGCGATCATGCATGACCCGGATGGCGTACTCACCGGCAGGAAGGGCGTCTGTGGAAAAGCGCACCCCGCCAGCCTTCGGTGGCAGGATGAGGGACATCAGGGGTGCTTCGTCGCCGGCGAAGGCCGCCCGGGATGCCAGCACGGCAACCATCAGCTGTCCTTGAGTGGATTCGATGTTCAGTATGCGCACGTCGAGTTCCGCGGCACTGGCGGAGGGTGGCGCGAATACCAGCAGCAGCGCGCTGAAGATGCCGATCAGCAGTAAAGTGACCGGAAGCGGCGGTTGTCGGTTCAGCAGACGTCTGCGCAGGATCATGGCATTCATCATTCGGACTCCCATTCGAGGTCGGTTGAGCGGGACTGCAGGACTTCGATGAACCACCTTAGCGCTTTGCCCGGCCGACGGCGCACCGTTGCGACGAAACGGCGGATCCGGGTCTTTAGGGGTATTCTTGGCGCCCGAATCAGCACCGAGGAACCTGCGCATGTCGGCGATGGATCTGCCTCTGTTCATCCTTTCCACCTTTGCAGAGCTGCTGCTGTTTGCACTGGGTGTGCTGCTGGTGGCCGTGATCGTGATGTACGTGGTGGATGTGAACCAGACTCAGCATGCGGTGCGCCGGAACTTTCCGGTAATCGGCCGGTTCCGTTACCTGTTCGAAAATCTCGGCGAATTCTTCCGTCAGTACTTCTTTGCGATGGACCGGGAAGAGATGCCGTTCAACCGGGCCGAGCGCTCCTGGGTGTACCGGGCGGCCAAAGGGGTGGATGCCACTGTGGCCTTCGGCTCGACCCGGGATCTGAAACCGGCGGGCACGGTGATATTCGTGAACTGCCCTTATCCGACACTGGAGCGGGATGCAGAGAGCGCTGAACCGCTCACCATCGGGCCCTATGCAGCGAAACCCTTTACCACGGATCGCTTCTTCAACATTTCCGGAATGAGCTATGGCGCCATTTCGCGACCAGCGGTGCTGGCGCTGTCCCAGGGAGCTAAAAAGGCCGGATGCTGGATGAACACCGGCGAAGGCGCGCTGTCACCCTACCATCTCGAAGGAGGCGCGGACATCGTCTTCCAGATCGGTACCGCGAAATATGGTGTGCGTGATCAGGCCGGCTATCTCTCCGATGAACGCCTGCGGGAAGTGGCCGCCTACGAGCAGGTGCGCATGGTGGAGATCAAACTGAGTCAGGGTGCCAAGCCGGGTAAGGGCGGCATTCTGCCGGGTGACAAAGTCACTGCGGAGATCGCCCGCATCCGCTTCATCCAGCCTGGACAGGACTCGATCAGCCCCAACAGACATCTGGAAATCGACTCGGTGCAGAGTCTGCTCGATATGGTGGAGCGGGTGCGGACCGTGACAGGTAAGCCCACGGGCTTCAAGTGTGTAATCGGCACCCACGACTGGCTCAACGAGCTCTGCGAAGAAATTCATCGTCGGGGTATCGAGCGCGCGCCGGATTTCATCACCATCGACAGCGCGGATGGCGGCACCGGTGCAGCACCCATGAGTCTGATCGATTACATGGGATTGCCCATCCGGGAGAGCCTGCCACTGGTGGCTGACATTCTCATCCGTTATGGCCTGAAGGAGCGTATCCGGCTCATTGCCAGCGGCAAGCTGATCACACCTGGCGAGGTGGCCTGGGCACTCTGTGTGGGGGCAGATTTTGTGGTCAGCGCGCGAGGATTCATGTTTGCACTGGGGTGTATCCAGGCCCTGCAGTGCAACAAAAACACCTGCCCGACCGGAATCACCACCCACGATCCAAAGCTGCAGCAGGGACTGGTGCCGGAAGACAAGGCGGAACGCGTGTACCGGTATCAGACGATGATGACCAAAGAGGTCGGGGTGATTGCGCACTCCTGCGGCGTCACGGAACCTCGCGGTCTGAAACGCATGCACTGCCGGATTGTCGCTTCAGATGGGCGCTCGAGGGGCCTCGACGAACTCTACCCGACGCCCGAAGTGAAGGCGCTCAGCGGATTGAACTCCGCCGTACGCTAATGGTGCACGCGCACCCGGCTTTGCAGCTGTGCACTCGCCCGCCTGCGCTTCCTGGGCACAGGCGCCGCGCCCAGCGGCTGTCAGCCGCCGGTGACTGTGCGCTTGCGTCCCGGAGGATGCCGCTCGCCGATGACGGGTCCCCAGTCAGCCATCAACGCGCGACGCATCTGGCTGATGGATTCGTAACCTACCCGCATCGCCAGTGCCTGCTCGGCCTGGCGCAACGTGGCGAGTGCGGCGTTGATCAGCTCCGAACCTTTCGCGCTGAACACGATGCGATTGGCGCGTCGGTCGCTGGGATCCGGGATCTGGGTCACCAGCTCTTCACGCTCGAGCTCGTTGATCTGCTGCTGTATGGCCTGCCGACTCACACCCAGCACCCTGGCGAGTTCTGCCGCCCTGGTGATGCCGTCGGATATGTTGATGAGAATCATGGTCTGGGTTCGGGTCCGGGGTGCATAGCCGGCCTGCTGCAGCCCGTTCTGGAGGCTCTCATCCATCCAGTAATAGGCGCGCAAGAGTCCGCGCATCAGCAGCTCGGGTGGTTGATCTTCCATATCAATCCCTCCTGTTTTGGGGTAATCACTCCGCTTACACGGGTATCGGATCCATATCGAGTCTGTCGATCCCTCTCAGGGTTCCGGTCTTTAGTGCCAGAAACCTGTCTAGCGACTCGATGATCGGGTATTGTTTCGCAAAGGATCTTGTCAGGCAACCACTCAAATGAGCAATCGTGTAATTCGGGAGTCCTACGGTGTCGTTTACCGGGAGCAGGCCCAGTTCAAGGACACCTACGGCGGGGAGCCGGGGACGGTCTTCATCGAGTGCATGCGCATCCTGCCCGAAGGGGTGCCCTCTACCACCGTACTGGTGTTCAGCCACCCCATCGGGGGTGGTGCCTTCCTGCCGATCATGTCCCAGCTTGCCCGCCAGGGCATGCATGTCCTTTTCGTAAACACCCGCTACCGGGGCAACGACAGCGCCCTGATCATGGAAAAGTGCCTGCTCGATCTGGGTGCCGGAATCCGGGATGCGAAAGAGCGCTTCGGCTACGAGAAAGTCGTGCTCGGTGGCTGGTCGGGGGGCGGTTCCCTGGCGTTGTTTTACCAGGAACAGGCGGAACACCCGAGCATTACCATGACCCCGGCGGGGGACCCGGTTGATCTGGTGGAGGCGGCACTCATCCCCGGTGACGGTCTGATACTGATTGCCGCCCATGTGAGCCGCTCGGTCACCCTCACCGAATGGCTGGATGCATCCATCCGCAACGAGAAGGATCCGGAGGACCGGGATCCGGAACTCGACCTGTACAACCCCAAAGGCGTACAGCCGCCCTACAGCGAAGATTTTCTCGTACGCTACCGGGCAGCGCAGATCGCCCGCAGTGAGCGCATCACCGGCTGGGTGCAGGAGCAGCTCGCGCGCCGGATCCGCGCCGAGGGACCGGGTGCCGAGCTCGGCTTTGTCGTGCATGGCACCATGGCGGACCCCCGCTGGCTCGATCCCGCCGTCGACCCCAACGATCGTGTGCCGGGTACCTGCTATCTGGGAGACCCGCGCACGGTGAACATGGGTCCGGTCGGACTGGCCCGCTTCTGCACCCTGCGCAGCTGGCTTTCCCAGTGGAGCCTGAGTCAGTCACGCGCACATGGTGAGAAGAACGCAGCTTCGGTGAGCTGCCCGACCCTGGTGATCGGCAACACCGCGGACAATGCCTGCACGCCCAGCCACACCCAGAGACTTTTCGATGCGATACCGCACAAACGAAAAGTGCGCACGGACATCGAGGGCGCCACCCACTACTACGCCGGTCAGTCTGAAAAATGTGCCCAGGCCGCCCGGGTGTGCGCGGCGTGGCTTGCGGAAAAAGGGCTGGCCTGAGCTGATCAGGCACGGATTGACGTGATACCCGTCACACTTCTGGAGTGCGCGACGCCTAGAAATTACCGACGCGGCCCTTATTCCGGAACCGTTGACACAAATGTTAAGGGCGATCGGACTAAAGTCAGTTGTCGCTGAAATGACCTGTTATTGTGCCAATGCCATTCCCGAGCGTGAAAGGATTTACCCTGCTCGAGCTGATGCTTGCGCTTTCGATCGTCGCATTGCTGGGGGGCATATCTGTCCCCATCTATGGCGCCTTCGTGCAGCGGGCGAATGTTGCCCAGGCGATCGCCGACATCGGGGTAATCGACATGCGCATCGAGCGACACATTTCGAATACCTTCAGCCTGCCGGATTCACTGGATGAGCTGGCGGGCACAGCACTCACTGACCCCTGGGGACGCCCCTACCAGTATCTGCGAATTGCGGGCAACGCCACCCCCGGCCTCAGGGGTCGACTCCGCAAGGATCGCAACCTGGTACCGATCAACAGTGATTACGACCTGTACAGTATCGGTGAGGACGGAGACAGTCGACCACCATTGACCGCACGACCCAGCCGCGATGACATAGTCCGGGCAGCAGACGGAAGTTTCGTTGGTTCCGCCGAGGACTTCTAGAATGCTCGGCCGACTGGATATCCATAGTAGCCTCGAGCGCAAAATCGTGTTGCTGGTGCTGCTGGTGGGAATCGCACCGCTGGCACTCATGACCCAACTGGCCATGCGGGAAATCGAGTCCCAGACACTGGTCCTTGCCGAGAAGCAGCTCAGAGAAAGCACGAAGACCTATGCGTTGGACCTGCTGGACCACCTTGCTCATGCCGCCAGCGAGATGCGGATCAGGCACCTCGGAAGTCGGGACCTTCCTGGAGAACTTACGACCACACTGTCGGTAAAACCCGCACCCAGTGGCTTCGAGCGTGCCCGACTGGATGTGATCGATCAGGGCATTGCGCTCTCGATTCTCGATGGTGACAGTGTGCTGACAGGACTGGTTGACTTCGACGGCCTTCTATCCAACCTCGGTCACTTGCCTTTTGGCGTTGAGAGATGTGTCGAGATCAATGGCCGGACGAAACGCTGCGCGGGTTCTGAGGTGTCCGGTGAGATACTGAAGTCGAGCTGGACGCTTCCTTTAACCTCGGTCTACGAGTCTGCCGATCGTCTGGAAATTATCAGCAGACAGCAGACAGATACCGCACTAAGCCATGTAAGTCTCATTTCTCAGGTGCTGCCGCTCGGCCTGCTGGCGGTCGCGGCGATTGTCGCTTTACTGCTGGTGTGGCTGATCCGCCAGCGTATAGCCCCACTTTCTGTGCTCGAGTCTGCGACAGAGAGAATCAGCAGAGGTGAATACGATGCCCGAGTGACCATCGGGACGGGAGATGAGCTCGAGCGCCTGGGTGATGCATTCAATCTCATGACCGGCCGGCTTGGCGAATCCTTCGATCGGCTCCGGGCTATGTCTCGAATGGACCGGCTCATTCTTTCGGGTGCTTCAGTGGAAGAAGTGATACGAAACGCTCTGATACTGGCGGCCGAGTATTCGGAAAGTGAAAGTTACGTGTGCCTGATGGACGCTTCCTCGGAACGTGGGCGCCTGTTCCGTGTCGACGCAGACAATCTGCGAATCAAGGAAATCGATCGCGATTGTCTGATAAAAAATGCGAATGATGCTGCATGGACCGAGGCGTTGACCCGTCTACTGGGTACAGCGGCAGTAGAGCGATTCGAACTCCGGGTTGATCACGATCTGGCAGGCTGGCTGCTGACAACCACTATGGATGAAATTGTGGATTGGCGCGAGACACTCGCGGAACTGGCCGACCGGATTTCTGTTGCTGCGACCAATGCCAGGCGTGCAGAAGTGCTCTATCGACAGGCGAATTACGACGGACTCACAGGGCTGATCAATCGTCAGGCATTTCTCGACCGTCTTGGCGAGCGGGTAGCTATCTCGGCGCGCTCAGGCACCCGAGGAGCGTTGCTGTTTCTGGATCTGGATCGTTTCAAACAGGTCAACGATACGCGGGGGCACGTTGCCGGTGATGAGCTACTGCGAGCGGTGGCCGAACGGCTACGGGCTAAGGTGCGGTCGTCTGATCTGCTTGCGCGGCTCGGAGGTGATGAATTTGCGGTGATCGTGCCGGAGTTTCAATCGGAGTCGGAGCTGACGGTACTTTGTCAGAGGCTCATCGGGACAGTCAATGAACCAATCCGGGTGGGCGAGATTACTCACGAAATTGATGTGTCAGT
Source organism: Pseudomonadales bacterium (assembly GCA_041395945.1). Taxonomy (NCBI): domain Bacteria; kingdom Pseudomonadati; phylum Pseudomonadota; class Gammaproteobacteria; order Pseudomonadales; species Pseudomonadales bacterium. The sequence continues at coordinate 2,997,816 of JAWKZN010000001.1, read as the reverse complement.
AGGTATCAGTGTTTTTCCCAGGGACGGGGTAGATCCGATTTCGCTGCTCATGAAGTCAGATGTGGCGATGTACAAAGCCAAGGAGCAGAGTGGCAGTTCTTTCACTTTTTACGACCAGGAACTGAACAAGGCCACTGAACTGCGCGTGAAAATCGAAAGCCGTCTGCGCGGCGCGTTGGCGTCCAAACAGCTGTGTCTGCACTTTCAGCCAAAGATGGATCTGTGCGATGGCCGGATCGTTGAAGTCGAAGGTCTCATGCGCTGGATCGATCGCGGCGGTGTAGTCTATCAGCCGTCTGATTTTGTGCCTATTGCCGAAGAAACTGGTCTGATACACCAGTTCACTTCGCTGCTGGTCGAAGAGGCAAGTCTGTGTCTGAAAACTCTTCGATCGAACGGGGTAATGCTGGACAGGGTAGCCGTCAACATATCCAGCAGACAGTTCAGCAGAGAGGGCTTTGCCGCACGGTTTCTTCAGGCAGTTGAGCGGGCAGGTGCGCACGCTTCACAGTTTGAGATTGAGGTTACGGAATCGCTGTTCATTGAAGACGCGAATCGAGTAGTTGAAGATCTGCACACCCTGCGTTCCGCCGGTGTCCGGATCGCACTCGATGACTTCGGCACCGGGTATTCCTCGCTGAATATACTCCGTTCATTGCCGCTGGACTCTTTGAAGATCGATCGCTCGTTTATCACGCCGCTTCTGACATCCGCCCATGCGCAGAAAGTCGCGGAGAAGATCATCGAAATGGCCAAGGCCCTGGATCTTGCCGTCGTGGCCGAGGGAGTTGAGAATGAGGCCGAAATCAAGTTACTGAAGGGACTCGGCTGTCACTACGTACAGGGTTATCTGATTGCCAGACCCATGGCGCTGGATGCGCTGGAAACGTTTCTCGCCCGCCATCAGAGCCAGTCACGACCGCGCCTCGCGGCGGGACCACCCGGCCGCTACTGACCTTTCGGGGGCATCCGTTGCTCGCGTCCGGGAATCATGCGAACCTTGCCAGCCCGTTGACACCCGGGGAAGGGGACGCACGTGGAGCAATCTGGTGAGTACCGCATCGATGCGGCACTCGATGTGGTATGGCATGGTCTGAACGACGCGGATCTGCTCGCGCGCTGTATCGACGGCTGCCAGAGCATGGTCAAGGTCTCCGACGAGCAGTTCGATGCCTCGGTCAAGGCGCGGATCGGACCGGTCAGTGCGACCTTCCAGGCTGAGCTCCTGCTGACCGATGTACAACCCCCCGAAAGCTACACACTCAACGCCAGTGTCAAAGGCGGTGCTGCCGGATTCGGTAAAGGCACCGCCCGGGTACGGCTGCGCGAAGCGGATGATCGCTCCGGCGCCACACTGCTGACTTACGATGTTACCGCCAGTGTCGGCGGCAAACTGGCTCAGGTGGGCTCCCGGCTCATCGACGGGGCCGCCAGAAAGATGGCAGATGATTTTTTTTCCGCTTTCGGTGAGGCGGTGAGCGGCAGTGTGCCGGTTGCCACAGCCTCCGGGAGCGCAGCCGCAGACGGGGCGGCAAACTACGAAAACGGCGGTCAGTGGAAGATCTGGGTGCTGGTGTTCATCGCACTCGCGCTGGCGATGCTGTTTGCCTGGTAGAAGGCGCGACGGGCCGGGAGCGGTAACCGTCGCCGGAAAAACTGATTTGATCGTTCTGGGAGGGAGATCAGATGAAGGTAACGCTCACCGTTAACGGTACCGCGCACAGCCTCGAAGTGCCGGACAACACCCTGCTGGTCGAAGTGCTGCGGGAACACCTTGGACTTACCGGTACCCATGTGGGATGTGATACCTCCCAGTGCGGCGCCTGTACCGTGCATGTAAACGGTCGCGCGGTGAAGTCCTGCTCGCTGCTCGCCGTGCAGGCGGCGGGGGCCGAGGTCACCACGATCGAAGGCATAGGCACAGTCGATGCACTGCATCCCATGCAGGCGGCGTTCCGGGACTGTCATGCGCTGCAATGTGGTTTCTGCACCCCGGGCATGATCATGCGCGCCATCGATCTGGTGAACGTCCAGCCCGATCTCGACAACCGCGCCGTGCGGGAAGGTCTGGAAGGCAATCTGTGCCGCTGCACCGGCTATCACAACATCGTCCGGGCCATTCTCCAGGCAGCACCGGAAATGCAGGCGTAAGCGACTTAAGGAGATCACCATGGCTGAAGCGATCAGAACGGGGATCGGAGCGTCGGTGAAGCGTCGTGAAGATGCACGATTCATCACCGGCAGTGGCCGTTACACAGATGACATCAGCATGCCCGGGCAGGTCTACGCGGTATTTCTGCGTTCGCCCTACGCGCGGGCCCGGATCAATGGAGTGGATGCGGCAGATGCGCTCGCCGTAAAGGGTGTGCTGGCCGTGCTTACCGGTGAAGACACGGCGGCCGACGGGCTCGGTGATCTGCCCTGCGGCTGGCTGGTGAAGCAGAGCGACGGCACCGATATGGTGACCGCGCCACACCCGCCCCTCGCGGTGAAGCAGACCAACTACGCTGGCGAGCCTTACGGGCTGGTGATTGCGGAGAGCCTGGCAGCTGCGAAACAGGCCGCGGAACTGGTTGAGACCGACTTTACCGAACTCGATCCGGTGGTGGATCTGGCGAATGCCGAGCATGCCGAAGACATCCATGAAGGGGTGACAGGCAATCTGGCTTACCTGTGGGAACTCGGTGAGCGGGCGGCCACAGATGCAGCGCTGGCAAGAGCCGCGCACATTACCCGCATCGATCTCACCAACAACCGCCTCATTCCCAACGCCATCGAACCCAGGGCCGCGCTCGGCGTCTACGAACGCGCCACCGGCGACTACACGCTGTACACCACCAGTCAGAACCCCCACCTGGAACGGCTGATCCTGTCGGCATTCGTGCAGGTGGCACCGGAGCACAAATTACGGGTGGTCGCACCGGACGTGGGTGGCGGTTTTGGCTCGAAGATCTTCATCTATGCGGAAGAGACCGCGGTGATCTGGGCGGCGCGCAAGGTCGGCCGGCCGGTGAAGTGGACGGCCGAACGCAGTGAGTCGTTCCTGTCCGATGCGCACGGCCGCGACCACATCACCCATGCGGAACTGGGCCTGGACGCGGACGGCCGCTTCCTCGCGCTGAAAGTGCACACCACGGCCAATCTCGGCGCCTATCTCTCCACCTTCGGTTCCTCGGTGCCGACTTACCTTTACGGCACGCTGCTCGCAGGTCAGTACACGACCCCCAATATCCATGTCGAGGTACACGGTGTGTACACCAACACGGCTCCGGTCGACGCCTATCGCGGCGCCGGACGCCCCGAAGCCACTTATGTGGTGGAACGGATCGTGGAAACCGCCGCCCGGGAACTGGGCCGGGATCCGACCGAACTGCGCCGGCTCAATATGATCAAACCGGATCAGTTTCCCTACCAGACACCGGTTGCTCTTGAATATGACACCGGCAACTACGAGGCGAGCCTCGACAAGGCGCTGGATCTGATCGACTACGCCGGTCTTCCCGCGCGCAGGAAAGCATCGGAAGCGCAGGGCCGACGCCGTGGTATAGGGTTTGCGTGTTACATCGAAGCCTGCGGCCTTGCGCCGTCTCAGCTCGCGATTCAACTGGGTGCCGGGGTCGGCCTCTACGAAAGCGGTGAGATCCGGGTCAATCCGACCGGCTCGGTAACGGTATTCACCGGCTCCCACAGCCACGGCCAGGGACATGAGACCACCTTCGCCCAGGTGGTTTCCGATAAATTCGGCATCCCTTTCGAGAATGTCGAAGTGGTGCATGGTGACACCGGCCGGGTGGAATTCGGCCTCGGTACCTATGGTTCCCGCTCGCTGGCGGTGGGTGGATCCGCACTGGTGATGGCGGCAGACAAACTGATACAGAAAGGCCGCCGCATCGCAGCTCACATGCTCGAAGCGGAGCTCGATTCCGTGTCGTTCGAAAATGGCGAATTCACAGTACGCAACAGCAATCAGGCGCTGTCCTTCGGTGAGGTCGCCTTTGCCGCCTACGTGCCCCAGAACTATCCCCAGGATATTGAGCCCGGTTTTTCGGAGAAGGCCTTTTACGATCCGAAGAACTTCACCTATCCCGCAGGCACCCACATTGCCGAGGTGGAGGTGCAAACGGATACCGGGGTCACCCGGGTGGTGAACTTCGTCGCCGTGGACGATTTCGGACACATCATCAATCCCATGATCGTCGACGGCCAGGTTCACGGCGGCGTTGCCCAGGGTCTCGGCCAGGCACTGCTTGAACACGGCGTGTACGACGGGCAGGGGCAGTTGCTCACCGGGTCCTACATGGACTACTGCATGCCCCGGGCGGACGACGTGCCGGACTTTGTTGTCGATACCACGGTAACGCCCTGCACCCACAATCCGCTGGGGGTAAAGGGCTGCGGAGAGGCGGGTGCCATCGGCTCACCGGCAGCCATCATGAATGCCATCACCGACGCGGTCGGTACCAACGATCTGTCGATGCCTGCAACGCCGGAGAAAGTCTGGCGCGCACTGCAGGCATCACGCTGAGCGACGCAGACAGGGTCAGTAAGGAGCACAATTGATGTATCAATTCAATTATCACAAGCCGGAGAGCGTCGAAGCGGCGATCGCCCTTCTTCAGAAATCGGATGACGGTCTTTATCTCGGCGGCGGACAGACTCTGATTCCGACTCTCAAGCAGCGTCTCGCGGCTCCCACTGACCTGATCGATCTGTCTGCCATCGAGGCATTGAGTGGTATCACGGTTTCTGCAGACCGGGTCCGGGTCGGCGCTTTTACCCGACATTCGGCGGTAGCCGGTTCTGCGGACATCCGGCGTACCCTGCCGGTGCTGGCAGATCTGGCGGGGCTGATCGGAGATGCCCAGGTGCGCAACATGGGCACCCTCGGCGGCAGTGTGGCCAACAGCGACCCGGCCGCCGACTATCCGGCGGCCGTCATCGGACTTGGTGCGACCGTGCATACGCAGAAGCGCGCGATCAGGGGCGACGACTACTTCCGCAATCTGTTCGAGACAGCACTGGAGCCCGGCGAGATCATCACCCACATCGAGTTTCCGGTGCCGACCCGGGCGGTTTACAAAAAATTTCCCAACCCGGCATCGCGCTATGCGGTGGTGGGTGTTCTGGTGGCGGATTTCGCAGGCAGGATCCGGGTCGGTGTAACCGGCGCCGGCCCCTGTGCTTTTCGAGCCTCGGAAATCGAGGAACTGTTGAACAAGCGACTGGATCCGGCCGTGCTGGATGCCCTGGAGGTTCCGGATGCGGGCTTCAACACCGATCTGCATGCATCGGCCGAATACCGCGCCCATCTGGTCAAGGTGATGGCGCGCCGTGCAGTCGAGGAACTGATCCGCCTCTAGCTTGTGAGGTGCTAACACTTAATCAGAGGTTTCCTGGGGAGGCATTGATACCTGATTCGGGTCTCCCAGGGGAAACCTTCATTCCCTGTTAGAGGTTTACCGATGCGCTTTCCGCTGTTGTCTGGCATTTTTCTCAGTCTGTTGTCCGCCACTCCAGCCCTGGCTGATGGTCCCCTGCTCATGAACCAGATACAGGTGCTCGGCAGTCACAACAGCTACAAGAAAATGATGCGCGCAGATGCATTTGCGGAGCTGCAGGCCGGCAATCCCGAGGTAGCAGCTACCCTCGAATACGGTCATCCGTCCCTGACCGAGCAGCTGGAACTGGGCCTGCGCAAACTCGAACTGGATGTGTTCTACGATCCCCAGGGTACGCTGTTTCCCGCTGCGCAACCGGGCAACGGACCGCACAGTCTGTTCCCGGTGCTGCACGTGCAGAACCTGGACGATCAGAGCAATTGTGTGAATCTGCTCGTGTGCCTGGACGAGATTCGAGCCTGGTCCGAGGCAAATCCGGATCATCTGCCACTGTTTCTCTCGATCAACGCGAAGGATGATGTGATCGATCGGCCGGGGTTTCTGCATCCCCTGCCGTTTGCCGAAGATGCCTGGCTTGCGCTGGATGCGGAGCTGCGCAGCGCACTGGGACCGGGTGCATCGGATAGCGGCGCTGCGGGTCCCGGAATGTCCCCCGAGCCGCGCTCACTGCTGATCACACCGGCGGAAGTGTTTGCAGATGGCGGTCTGCGCTGGCCGGAACTCGACGCTGCGCGCGGACGGATACTGGTAGTGCTCGATGAAAGTGGCGAGAAACTCGCCAGCTACAGCAGCCGCTGGCGCGAACGCGCCATGTTCGCCAATCTGCCGGAAGATCATCCAGGGGCTGCGATCCTCATCGTAAACGATCCGATCAACGACTATGGGCGCATTCAGCGACTGGTGCTGGCCGGTTTCATCGTGCGTACCCGGGCCGATGCGGACACCCGGGAAGCGCGCAGTGGCGAAACTCTGCGGCGCACCCGGGCATTTGCATCCGGTGCTCAGCTCATCAGCACAGACTACTATCTGCCGGCGGAGCATTTCGGCACGGGTTATGTGGTGGCCATCACCGGCGGTGCGCGCTGCAATCCGCTGCTCACCGCGACCGGCTGCACGATCAACAAAGTGCCTCGCGAGGAGCCGGTACTGGTCGAGCCCTATCTACAGATACCGCAGAGGTAAAGCGTTTTGAAACTGACAGTCTTCACCGCAGCCGCTGTACTCGCCGCAGGTGCGGTCAGCGCATCGGCACTCGCCGCCCCCGCCGTCACAGAAAGCCTGGACGCCCATCAGCAGCTTGCGCGGGACATCTACCGACAGCTGATCGAAATCAACACCACGGATTTGGCCGGCGACAACACGGCGGCCGCGCGCGCCATGGCCCAGCGACTGCTGGCGGCAGGCTTTGCGTCGGAAGATGTGCAGGTGGTCGAACCCGTACCCCGCAAAGGTAATCTCGTCGCGAGGCTGCGCAGCCCGGCCGCTACCGCTAAACCTGTTCTGCTGCTGGCGCACATCGATGTGGTGGAGGCGGATCCGGCGGACTGGTCGGTGGATCCGTTCACCTTTCTCGAGAAGGACGGCTACTTCTACGGACGGGGGACGAGCGACGACAAGGCCATGGCGGCAATCTGGACCGCCAACCTGATCCGCATGAAGCGGGAGGACTATCGACCGGACCGGGACATCATCCTGGCGCTCACCGCAGACGAGGAGGGCGGCGCCCACAACGGGGTGGTTTATCTGCTCGCCGAACACCGGGATCTGGTGGATGCTGCCTTCGTGCTCAATGAAGGCGGTGGTGGCGCGATCCGCAATGGGGTGAGGGTTTCGAACTCGGTACAGGCTGCGGAGAAGGTGTATCAGAGCTATCGGCTCGAGGTGACCAATCCGGGTGGCCACAGCTCCCTGCCACGTGCAGACAATGCCATTGTGGAGCTGGCGGAAGCCCTGATCCGGATCGCGGCGTTCGAGTTTCCTGTGGAATTCAATGAAGTGAGCCGGGCGTTCTTCGGGCAGAGTGCGGAAACTCTGCCTGTGCGGGAGGCGGGCCTGATCCGTGGACTGCTGCAGGATCCGCCAGATATCGAGGCGGTCGCTTACTTTTCGAAGATTCCTGCCTACAACGCACGGATGCGCACGACCTGCGTGGCTACTCAGTTCGATGCGGGTCATGCGGAGAACGCGCTACCGCAACGTGCCCGGGCCACGGTCAACTGCCGCATTCTGCCCGGTGTGGATCCGGCCACGGTGCAGGCGACCCTCGTTCAGGTCGCAGGCAATCCGGAAATAGAATTCACCCCGATCGCAGAAGCCCGACCCAGCCCGGCTTCGCCACTCACCGAAGAAATCATGGCGCCCATTCAGACACTCACCGAGGATATGTGGCCGGGTGTGGTGGTGATTCCCAGCATGAGCACAGGCGCCACGGATGGTCTGTATTTCCGCAACGCGGGGATTCCCGTGTACGGGGTGTCCGGTCTGTTCGGCGACATCGACGACGTACGCGCGCACGGACGGGATGAGCGGATGGCGGTGACGTCCTTCTACGAAGGACTGGCATTCCTTGACCGGCTGGTGCGTGCCTACACCTCAGACTGATCAGCGGCTGGCCGGCAGTGCGCAGGCCACCAGATGATCATCCATCTTTGATCCCCTACGGGCATGTCCGCCCGCAGCGATCACCACGAACTGGCGGGTAGTACCGTCGGCGAGATTGACGCTGCAGGTCATCGGGGTCGCCTGGAGACTGGCGGGGTTCCCGCTCGGTGGCCAGGGTAGCCTCGAAACTCTCACCACAGCCAGTGAGGCCGATGCTCAGTGTGAGCAGCATGGCGCGGCAGTAGGTATTGCGCAGTGATTTCTCATTGGGCCTGATCTGTCGTGTAGCGTTCCTGGAGCCGGCGCATGCCGTGCAGCCAGCGATCGTAGTCGCCGGTTTTGCGTTTCATGTACTCGGCGACTTCGGGATGGGGCAGTACCAGAAAGGTCTCATTACGCAGTGCTTCAATGACTGCATCCACCGCCTGTTCAGGTTCGATCATGCCATCGACGCCGGCGACGCCCGGCCCGTTGGCCGTCATCGCGGTGCGCACGGCCTGGGGGCAGAGCACGGAGACCTTGATGCCGTCTGCACCATGGGTGATCGCGATCCATTCTGCGAGGGCGACGGCGGCGTGTTTGGTCACCGCGTAAGTCACCGACCCGATCTGTGACAACAGTCCTGCGGCAGATGCGGTGTTGAGCAGGTAGCCACCCCCCCGGGCCTTCATGCGCGGCACCAGATGCTTGGCGGCGAACACATGGGACAGGGTGTTCACTTCCCAGATCTTCTGCCACACCGCCACCGGTTCATCGAGCCCGCGACCGATTCCGATACCCGCATTCGAACAGAACAGATCGATGGGTCCGAACTGCGACTCGGTGGATTCGATCAGCGCCAGGATCTGCTCTTCGGATCCGACATCGACCGCCATGCTCCAGCCGTCGATGCCCTCTGCCACCTTGCGGGCACCTTCGCCGTCCAGATCCGCTACCACGACTTTGCGGGCACCTTCCTTGTGAAACCTTTGGGCCATGGCGCGACCGATGCCGCTGGCGCCCCCTGTGACCACGATGACTTTTCCGCTGACTTCCATGCTTGCCTCTTTGATTTCGCTCAAGTAATGCGCAGGAGAACATTAGACCTCGACGGGGATTGAATCTATAGTCAAGGCACCTCATCAATTTCCACAACCAATGCAGAACTCACCCCAGAGTGTGAAGCGAAGAAAAATACTCGTGGTCGACGATGACGAGGCCGTGCGGCTGGTGACCTTCGAGATGCTCAGGCGTCTGGGATTCGATGTGACCACCGCGGATTGCGGTGAGCGCGCACTGGAGCAGACCAGCCATCAGTCCTTCGATCTGGTGCTGCTCGATCTGGCCATGCCCACCATGTCGGGCATGGAAGTCTTCAGCTCGCTGCGGGAAAGAGAGCCGGAAGCCCGGGTGATTTTCATGACCGGTTACTCAAAAGAAGAATTCAGCGACGTGCTTGCCGCCAACCAGAAAACCACATCTGTGTTGTCCAAACCTTTTCCGATGCAGGAATTGAAGAGCTCTGTCGAAACCATGCTGGCGCGCTGAGGCTGGCCGATGCCGCGAACCCAGCGGTCGGAATTTCCCGGGATGCATCCATCATGACGGCCCCGTTCACGCTTTCTGATCTGGAATCCGCCGCTGCCATCGTCGGCGAAACCATGGCGCCGACACCGGCGCTGGCCTGGCCGCTGCTGCGCGAGCGCGCTGGTATCGAGGTATGGGTAAAACACGAAAATCACACCCCGACCGGCGCCTTCAAGGTACGCGGCGGTCTCGTGTACGCGCGGCGACTCAAGGAGCAGGGATACCGCGGTGGACTGATCACGGCAACCCGGGGCAACCATGGTCAGAGTGTGCCATTCGCCGCATCCAGAATCGGTGTGCCGGTCACCGTGGTGGTGCCGGAAGGCAACAGCGCGGGTAAGAACCGGGCGATGCAGGCCTGGGGTGCGGAGCTGGTGGTACACGGTAAGGATTTTGATGAGGCGCGGGAGGAAGCCGGACGACTCGCTGCAACCCGGGGCTTGCGCTTCACACCTTCTTTTCATCCGGACCTCGTCTGCGGTGTGGCGACCTGTGCGCTCGAGCTGTTCCGGGCGGTAAAAGATCTGCACACAGTGTATGTACCCATCGGTATGGGCTCCGGTGTCTGTGCCCTGATCGGCGTGCGGGACCTGTTCGGGCTGCCAACCCGCATCGTCGGTGTGGTCTCCGCCCATGCACCCGCCTATGCCCTTTCTGTGGCCCAGGGTCGAGTGGTGAAGACCAGTGAAGCCCGCACCTTCGCCGATGGTATGGCCTGTCGGGTCCCGGATCCCCAGGCGCTGGACATCATCCGCGCGGGTGTCGAACGCATCCTGCTGGTGACAGACGACGAGGTTGCGAACGCGATGCGGGTGTATTTCGAAGACACCCGCAATGTTGCGGAAGGCGCCGGTGCTGCCGCGCTGGCTGCCCTGCTGCAGGACCGTGACAATGGTCTGCTGGAGGGTGAACGTGCCGGCGTGATCCTTACCGGTGGTAATGTGGACAGCGGGATTTTTGCAGAGGTGCTCAGTGGCTCCACACCCAGGGTTTAGGCTGGGCTTGTGCAGAGCCTGGGTGCTGCCTGTTCTGCTGATCTGGCTGCCCTTCGCAGCCGCCGCACCGCTTCGCCACACAGTCAGCGCAGACGGCCACGACCTCGCGCTGTGGTCGAAATCCCCGGACATGCCACGCGCCGTGATGGTGCTGATCCATGGGCGCACCTGGAGCGCACGCCCGGACTTCGATCTGCAGGTTCCGGGAGAGGACCTTTCACTCATGGACGGGCTGGCTGCCGCCGGCATCGCCAGTTACGCAGTCGATCTGAGAGGCTATGGCGAAACACGGCGGGATGCATCCGGCTGGCTGACTCCCGCCAGAGCGGCGGCGGATGTCAGTGCGGTGGCGGGCTGGGTGGCGGAGCGCCACCCGACGCTGCCCGGGCCCTGGCTGTTCGGCTGGTCTTACGGCGCAATGGTTGCCCAGCTCGTTGCCCAGCTCGTTGCCCAGTCAACGCCTGAGCGACTTGCCGGGGTGATTCTGTTCGGATACCCGGTGCGTCCGGGTGTGGACGTGTCACCGGAGTCCGCGGAGGATCCACCGCGTGTGCCCACCACCCGGGCTGCCGCCCTTGCCGACTTCATTCTGCCCGGCACCATCAGTAGCCCCGCCCGGGAGGCCTTCGCGGTGGCTGCGCTGGCTGCTGATCCCGTGCGCGCCGACTGGCGCGCCCTCGAACAGTGGCGCCGGCTGGATGCGCAGGCGGTGACTGTGCCCGTACTGCTGTTGCAGGGGGAGAAGGATCCGCTGGCGCGAGCCGACGTGCACAGCGAACTGTTCAACCGTCTGGGCACCGCAGACAAAGCCTGGGTAGTCATTCCCGGCGGCGACCACGCCGCCTTCCTTGAAACACCCAGACCCTATTTCCTCAGCGCACTGACCAGCTTTGTCTTCCGCGGCCGTTGAACAGCCGTTCCTGAGTGGCGGGGGACACCCCACTGCGACGGAATTCGATGCTCTGCAGCGTGCGGGCGTTGCCCTCGAACATCGCGGTGAAGGCCGCCCTTCCATGATCCGGCTGGCGCTGCAGGGATCCGATGCGCTGATGGTGAAGCTCTGGTATCCGAAGAAACTGTGGTCGTCAGATCGGTTGCGGCCCTACAGCGAGCGCTTCCGTCGTAATGCCCAGCGGTTTTCCGAACGGGGCTTCGATGCACCGGTGGTACTGGGCTGGGGCAGGCTGTCCGGGACGAATGTGCGCTACCTCAGCTACCGGGAAATACCGGGGGACGCCCTGCGTGATGCTTCCGGTGCACTTGATCTCGACGCGCTCTCAGGATTTCTGCTGCGCCTCCACGATGCCGGTATCAGTTTCCGCGCGCTGCATCTGGGCAATCTGCTGCGCACACCCGGCGGTTTTGCGCTGATCGACATTTCCGACTGTCGTTTCCGGCGGGGGCCGTTGAGCTTGCGGGAGCGTGCCAAAAACCTGAGCGGTCTGTGCGCGCATCCCACAGACACGGATCGATTCGGCAATGGTGCCTGGTCGGACCTGGTGATCGCCTACGCGCGTCTTGCCGGGATGTCTCTGCAGGATGCCACCCGACTGCACCACAAGGTGCGCACCCATGTGAAGCGCTGGGATGCCCGGCGTGCCCGTGCGCGTGCCCGCACGCGCAGGCGACAGGCGGTGAAGGAGAGGGTTTAGGTCGGCGGTTGGAATGTCGAAGCAGGAGGGTGGCAGGGGTGTACCGGGACCTCGCGCAGCCCTTCCAGGGTGCCACTGCTCTGCGGACTAGCAGCCTGTTGATAAAGTCTCGAAAGCTCAGAGGTTCTGGCGCGCGGGCTGGCAAGAGGCACCTCGAAGGCAATGTTGGTTACCTTGCCAAGAGGTGCAACGTAGTCAGCGCGCGCGCCGGAGCCTCCCGGAGGGCGCGTCATACGGGGTCTGTGGACTGCGTTGCCCTCCTTGCCAAGGTAACCAACATTGCCTGCGGAGTGCGCCTTGCCACAAACCCCGTATGACGCGCTGAGCAAACGAGACTTTTTCAACAGGCTGCTAACCTCGTGAGGAACACGAGTCAATCCGCTGCCGCAGTGCTGCGCTACACGGTCCCGGCACCCCCCTGCCACCCTCCTGCCGCTACAGCCTTCCGGTGCTCGTTATCCATCCTCCCCCGATATCTCGCTTCGTAAGAATTCGCACGTGCTCATTATTCCCAATCCACGGGCGACTGACTGGATGAGGAACGCTCGAAAGGAAAGAACACAGATTCTGAGGCGGACTCGGAAGCGCGCTGCAGATGCGGGTGTGGGGCGGGGTATGGCGGACCGTGTAGCGACGCCAACGACGCCGAACAGACCCGCCTCGGGGCTGGTCGGTTGAGGCGGGCAGCGCGGAGCGCCGGAGCGAGGTCCGCCATACCCCGCCCCACCCCCGCATGTGGATCACTACTCAGCCAATGTCTCGTCTTCGAATGCCTCCACCCACTCCCGCACCCGCCGCTCGAGTATCTGCAGCGGCATAGCGCCACCACCCAGCACTACATCGTGGAATGCCCGGATGTCGAAACGATCGCCTAGCGCCTTGCGTGCATATTCGCGCAGCTCGAGGATCTTCATCATGCCGATCTTGTAGGCGGTGGCCTGACCGGGCCACACCAGGTAGCGACGCACTTCTGACCGGGCGGCACCATCGGCGATGGCGGTGTTGGCTCTGAAGTAGGCGACGGCCCCTTCCTCGGTCCAGCCCTTGGCGTGCAGACCGGTATCCACCACCAGGCGCACTGCGCGCCAGATCTCGGTGGTGAGCCTGCCGAAATCGGAATAATCGTCCTGATACGCGCCCATTTCCTTCGCGAGCTGCTCCGCATAAAGTCCCCAGCCCTCCGTGAATGCCGTGTAGAACGACTGTGTTCGGAACCGGGGCACACTCGTGAGCTCCTGAGCGATGGAGATCTGCATGTGATGCCCGGGGTTGCCCTCGTGATAGGCGACGGCTTCCATCTGGGATTTCGGCATGGCGCGCATGTCCGAGAGATGGGCGTAGTACACACCGGGCCGCGAACCATCCGGCGCGCCACGGGAATAATGCTGGGCGGCGCCGTCCTGTTCGCGGAAGGCTTCCACCCGCTTCACCACCAGATCGGCTTTCGGGAGGAGGCCGAAATAGTCGGGCAGGCGTCTGCTGATGAAGGCGAGGTAGGCTTCCGTGTCGTCAATATAAGCCTGCCGGCCGCTGTCTGTGTTCGGATAGTAGAACTGATCATCTGTTTTCAGGAAGGCGAAGAACTCCTGGAGATTGCCCTGAAAGCCGACCCGTTTGCGGATCGCTTCCATCTCACCGGTGATGCGCTCGACTTCCCGCAGTCCGATCTCGTGTATTTCTTCCGGATTGAGATCGGTCGTGGTCATGGCTTTCAGGCGCTGCCGATAGTAGGCGTCGCCGTCCGGCAGAGCGGCGACGCCGCGGGCGCGCTCATCGGCGTTGTCGATGTCGGTGTTGAACCAGTCGATGAGCCCCTGATAGCTGGGCGCAAACTGAGACAGCAGAGCCTCACGCACTCCCGCACGCAGTGCCTGCGCCGTCGTCTCATCGATACTGTTCGATTCGCGCAGTGCATCAATTTTGGAGTTCGCATCCGCCCACAGCGGCGCATCCTCGCCATCGCTGGTGAACGGCGCGCCGGTGACGAGGGCGGTTGCTTCTTCGATTACGGCTTCGTAGGCGAACGCCGGTGGGCGCACGCCTTCGGCGGCATGCAGCTTCGCCCGTTCGAGAAGTTGCGAAATGCCTCGGGAGATGCCGCCGATTCGCTGGATATAGGCGCGCATATCGCTTTCGTCGTCCACTTTGTGGAACCGGATCAGGAACTGGGCTGCGCCGGACTGGGCGCCCTGCATCTGGGTGAACACGTAACTCCTGCGACGGAATTTCCGGGCTTCCAGCGCGGATTCGTACTGGTAGATCCACAGGTCATATGAAGTTTTTGCTTCTGCTTCGAGGGCATCGTAGTCGAAATTCGATCTGAGTTCCGCGACGCTTCTGCCCAGCCACTCGAGCTGGCGGTCGCCTTCCGCTTCACTCAGATCATCATATTCATCGTAGCGTTCTTTGCGCGCGAGCTGTGTCAGTGCAGTGGGGCTCATCATCAGCCGCTCTTCGAAGCGGACGTCGAACCAGTCGTTGAGACGTTCTGTTTCGGTCCGGGTTGCTGCGGCTTGCGTTGTCGAGGTGTGAGGTGCTGCGCCATTGTCCGCAGGGACTTCCTGCTGGCAGGCACCCAGGGTGAGAAACAACAGCGCCGCGGCCGTGGTTCTGATCATTGGACTGGTCCTTTTCACAGGCCGCATTGCACTCAGGCCACCACACCGGCCCGGGTGAGCGCGTCGATTTCGGTGCTCTCGAGTCCGGCGGCAGCCAGCACCCGTCGTGTGTGCTCACCATGTGCAGGACTGTCGGAAGCTGCCGGCAGTCGATCGCCACCGAATTTCGCGGGTGAACGCACCCGCCGGATTCTGCCGAGGTGCGGATGGCGGGTTTCGTCGAGGGTGCCGTTTGCGGCCACCTGAGCATCGGTGAGCACTTCTTCCTTCGTCAGGCAGCGCGCGCAGGGCACATCATTGTCTGCCAGTCGAGTCAGCAGTGTTTCAGTGTCCAGCGCGGCGAAGGCGGCCGCCATCAGGCCGCGGTATTCGGCCATGTTCTTCATCAGTTCCGGCAGCGTGGAAAATCTCGGGTCAGTGGCCATCTCCTCCTTGCCGAGCGCGCGATACACGCCCATGCGCTGCGCGGGTGTGCTGGCGGAGATGGTCACCGCCCCATCGCTGGTGAGCGTGAGTTCATAAAGGAGATCGGCGAGCAGCGGCTGGAAGACGGCGTCTTCGTCGAGCAGGGTGTGATTCATGAAAGCATCCGGGAACAGGAAGAACAGACTCGAGTCGAGCATGGAGAGATCGATGTGCTGTCCCGTATCCGTTCGCTCCCGCTGAAACAGCGCCGCGGTCAGTGCCTGACAGGCGGTATACGCGGTGATTTTGTCGCACATCAGGTTGCGTACGAAGGCCGGGGTCTCACGGCCCTGACTCGCCGCGATACCCGCATGCGCCTGCACCACCGGATCGTAGGCGGGAGCATTTGCCAGCGGACCCTGGGTGCCAAAGCCGGTGATGGCAACATAGATGAGTCTGGGATTGGCGGCCCGCAAGGCATCACTGCCGAGGCCCAGCCCGTCCATCACACCCGGGCGGAAGTTGTGGATCACCACATCGGCGTCCCTGGACAGTTGCGCGGCCAGTGCCTGGCCGCGAGGATCCTTCAGATCCAGACGCACAGATTCCTTGCCGCGATTGCAGTTTGCAAACAGCCCCGACATGCCCGCCTTGCTTGTGCCGATCCCGCGCATGGGATCGCCGGTCTCGACGGGCTCTATCTTGATCACTCGCGCACCCTGCTCGGCCGCCATCATGGCAGCCAGCGAGGCGGTGATCATGGTAGAGAATTCGATGATGGTGATGCCTTCGAGGGGTGCCATGTCAGCTCTCAGTGGACTCAGGTCGGGGGAGGGTCCCGCAAGGTGAGGCCGTTGGCAAGCGCGGGGGGTGTGAGAGGCGGGGTCGCGTCGATCGAGCTGGGTGTGCGGCCTGGATCAGCAGCCGTGAAACGGGCGGCTGCAGGAATCATCGCGCGTCGACATCAGCTGCCCGTCCAGTTCGGTGCACGTTTTTCGGCAAACGCCTTCGGTCCTTCCTTGGCGTCGTTGGAGCTGAACACCTTGCGGGAGAAGGGCTCCTGCATTTTCCACAGCGTTTCTTCGTCGTACCCCTGGGCGACGGCGCGCACCAGCGACTTCGACGCTGCGACAGCCAGTGGCGCATTTTCAGCGATCCGATTCGCCCATCCGATGGCGGCTGCCAGCGCGCCACCTGGCTCTGTCAGCTCACTGAGCATGCCGGATGCCATCGCTACTTCTGCGGTGATCGGCTCACCTGTGATCGCCATCTCCATGGCCCGGGTATAGCCGACCCTCGCGGGCAGACGAAAGACGCCACCGGCTGCTGCGAAGAGTCCCACTTTCACCTCGCGAATACCGATCTTGGCCCCCCTCGAGGCAACCAGCAGATCGCAGGTCAGCGCGATCTCGCAACCGCCTGCAAGTGCAAAGCCTTCAATGGCAGCGATCAGCGGTTTCGAGCTGCCTTCGCGTATGAAGGTGGTGAGTGGACCGATGTCTTCGCCCCGTGCGAACGCTTTGAGATCCATACCGGCGCAGAATCCGCGACCGCTGCCGGTGATGATGCCCGCCGTCAGCGACTTGTCTTCGTTGAGCTCCTGCACTGCGTTCAGGAGCCCGTGGGACAGCGCTCCATTGATCGCATTCATTGCTTCCGGGCGATTCAGCGTGATGATCATGACACGATCCCGTCTTTCGACCAGGACGGCTTCTTCTTGGGTGGACTGGGTCATGTTCGGGTCGTCCGATGGTGGCGATGTCTGCATGGTCGCTGGCACTCAACGAGAGTTCAAGTCCCGATCCTGCCCATTCTGATCCTGATAGATGTCACAGGGCGCAGCAGAGTTGCTGCTCGGAGGTGCGCAGGCATCCCGTACAGCCGTGGGATCCCACTATTGGCGGGCTCACGCAGGTGATCAATGATGCTTCATTATTATTCTGCAAACGGGATGATTGGATGATTCAGGAAGTTTCCGGCGACATTCTGCTCAGCAGCGCGCAGGTCATCGCCCACGGCGTGGCACCCGGAGACCATTTCAACCAGGGACTTGCGCTGAGTCTGCGTGAACGCTACCCGGCGATGGCCAAGGACTTCCGCCATTACTGCCAGCTCTCGCATCCAAAGTCCGGAGAGCTGTGGACCTGGGCAGGCGCCGATGGCAGGTGCATCGTGAATCTCATGACCCAGGAGGCGCCCGAGTCGAAACAGTCCCACCCGGGGCCGGCGACGACGCACAATGTGAACACGGCGTTACGTAACCTGCGCCATCTGATCGAGGCCGAAGGCTTTACGAGCGTGGCACTGCCAAGGCTTGCCACCGGGGTCGGCGGGCTGAGCTGGGAGGAGGTTCGGCCGCTGCTGGATAATCATCTCGGCGACCTGGATATTCCGATATTCGTGTACACGATCTACCGTGCTGGAGAAGCCGGGGAAGGCTGAAACAGTTTCTCGAAACGGTTTCGAGCGACACTGGACAGTCCCGATGCCCTGCCCGATTCTCGATTGAGAATACCTACCAGTGGCTCACCGTTCTAACACGGTGCTGGTCAATACTCCCTCTGTTTCAGCCAGTATCCCAATCTCTGCATCGCTGATTTAGGTTTTCCACGATGCAGAAATCTGATGGCGTGTAATCGATTCCTATTCGGCCGCCGGTGCAATCACCCGTTGCGAATACCACAATGCCAGATCGCAATCGGCCACAGCCCGGAAATGGCGACCAAGGCTCGGTCCACCAGGGCTGGCACGTACTGCACTGGTGAATTGTGCCCAGGATGAGACGCTGTCGTTTGCTGCGAGTAATATCGCATCA
The DNA here is from genome assembly GCA_041395945.1 of Pseudomonadales bacterium. Taxonomy (NCBI): domain Bacteria; kingdom Pseudomonadati; phylum Pseudomonadota; class Gammaproteobacteria; order Pseudomonadales; species Pseudomonadales bacterium. The sequence continues at coordinate 2,979,765 of JAWKZN010000001.1, read as the reverse complement.
GCGGAGGTTGGCCCCTGAGTTATGGGATTCATCATGAACATCGCGTTCGGGGCGTTACCGCCCAGGCTACCGAGTACGTCTGCGATGTGGCTACGAAGGTCCTGCCAGTCTTCAGGCCCGAAACCGGAGTTGGAACTGCAGGCAAAGGCTGAAACGAAACCCGGCTTACCATCGGGCGTATAGCCATCGCGTTGGAACACAGTAGTCAGATTGTTGAGACCTGCGGAACAGTCAACCACCGCATCGAAACGGGCCCCCACGTCTGCCATATCCGCTGACGCGGTTTCTGCTTCTGTCGCGGCTGCGAAGGCAGCCAGACTGCTGTGCGGAGTCATCCACACCATCTCAAAAGGCAGATTTCCCTTGAACAGTGACAAAAGGTAAGACGCGCCCAGCTTGATGCCAGCCTTATCTGCCTGTCTGACGTAGTAGTCCCGGGCAGCCAGCAGATCCTTCATGCCTTTTCCGGCGTTAAAGTTACAGGTGTAGGTTTCCATGACCGGTGTCTGCGGTGGTTCAGCAGCGTTTGCGCTGAAACCCGCAGCCACCAGGATCGGTAGTGTCGAAAACACCATTGTTTTCTTTAGTCGATTCGTTATCTTCACAGGATATCCTCTCATTTCGCGTTATTAGCTTGATGAAGAAGGATGAAAGGAAGGTAATGCAGATGATTCGACAGGCTTTATAGGCAATCTGCCGGCGCTCCTTGATCTCAGCCTCTCCCGTGAAGGAGTATACAAAGATAACAAGCTTGTTACGAGATTCAGTGATCCGGTGGATTCACGACATGAACAGCAGATGTCTCAGGGTGTGTCCGGAAGCTGGTTTCTGAACAGAGTTCGGATCGTAAATCTCCGCAATCAGGGCAGAGTGCGTTCACCTGGAAGGCTCCCGCCGATGGTCTGCCAGGCCAGCAGCGCCCCCGGACCTCAGGCAGGCTCCGCGCCGCGCGACCTCGAGGCACATGAGGTAAGACGGGTCAGGACAGAAAGCCGAAGCTTGTGGGTGGATTCTTGCACCACCGCCGGCATTAGCGTTACCTTGGGTAACACCTCTGCTTACCGGAACCACCATGCTGAGATTGAACGTCAATGGCACCGACCATGAGGTCGATGTGGACCCTGCCACCCCGCTGCTGTGGGTGATCCGCGAGCAGCTCGCGCTCACCGGCACTAAATACGGCTGCGGCATCGCCCAGTGTGGCGCCTGCACCGTGCATCTGAACGGTAAACCCGTCCGGTCCTGTGTCACCCCTGTGTCGCGCGCGGCGGGCTCTGTGATCCGTACCATCGAAGGTATCGCCGAAGGCGAACAGCTGCATCCCGTGCAGGCGGCCTGGGTCGCCGAGCAGGTACCCCAGTGCGGCTACTGTCAGTCGGGTCAGATCATGTCCGCGGTAGCCCTGCTCGCGGACAATACCACCCCCACGGATGAGGACATCAACGCAGCGATGAAGGGCAACATCTGCCGCTGCGGCACCTATCAGCGCATCAGAAAGGCCATAAAACGCGCGGCAGGCGAACTCACCGGCGTGCAGACATTCGACCCGGAGGTGCAGCGTGGGTAAGTGGACCAGACGGGGATTCATCGCCGCCGGTACTGTCGCCGGTGGTGCGCTCATCGTCGGAGTCGCGCTGCGACCGGGCAATCGCAATTCGAAACTGGCACCGCTGGTGACCGGAGACGGTGAAGCGCTGATCAATACCTTCGTGAAGGTCGGTGCAGACAACACGATCACCGTGATCGCACCCCATTCCGAGATGGGTCAGGGTGTGCACACCGCCCTTTCGCAGATGCTGGCGGATGAAATGGACGCAGACTGGGATCTGGTCCGATTTCTCGAAGCGCCCGGCGAACCCGAGTTCGCCAATTACGCGCTGGGCAAAGGCTTTGTGCTCGGGAATATGAAAGTACCGGCGGTCCTGATGCCCACGGTGGATGGCGCCTTCATCCAGATCGCTGAAGCCATGGATCTGCAGATCACCGGCGGCAGTACCTCGGTGCAGGCGACCGGGGTGCATGGACTGCGGGTTGCCGGCGCGGCAGCCCGTCAGCTGCTGATCGAGGCGGCCGCCCGCCAGTGGTCGGTCCCGATATCTGAACTCACTGCACAATCGGGCCAGATCCTGCACGTCGCGAGTAACCGCAGAGCACCCTTCGCAGAGTTCGCCGCGTTAGCGGGCACGCTGACACCGCCGGTGAACCCTGTGCTCAAGCGCCCGGAGCAGTTCACCATCATGGGTCAGTCGAAGCCCCGCCTGGATATCCCGGCGAAGGTGGATGGCAGCGCGTCTTTCGGAATCGACGTGGTGCTCCCCGGTATGAAATACGCCGCGGTGCGTGGCGCCCCCGTCTTCGGCAGCAAGGTGGTTTCTCTGGACCCGCAGCGCGCCCTGGCCATGCCCGGCGTGCTGGATGTCGTGGACCTGGGTGATGCGATCGCGGTGGTGGCGGACGGCTACTGGCAGGCGGAGCAGGCGCTGCAGGCCGTGCAGGCGACCTTCGCGGATGATCATGCGAAGGACGTCGATCAGGATGTCATCTTCGCCCAGTTCCGCCGCGACATGGATGCTGGCCAGGGGAATGAGGACCGGGTGCGCGGTGATGTGGCCGCAGCTTTCTCGAGTGCTGACAGCGTGGTGGAAGCCGAGTACCGGGTGCCCTATCTGGCCCATGCGTGCATGGAGCCGCTGAATGCCACGGCACGCATTCTGGATGGCCGCTGCGAGGTCTGGACAGGCTCGCAGAATCCGCTCGGTTTCAAGATGGCAGTGGCCGAGGCCCTCGACCTGCCGGCTGAGCAGGTGACACTGCACAACCAGTATCTGGGCGGCGGGTTCGGTAGGCGTTCGCAACCGGACTATGCGGTGCAGGCGGCGCGAATTGCGCAGAAGACGGGCCACCCGGTGAAGCTGATCTGGAGCCGGGAGGAGGACATCCGCCAGGACCGTTACCGCCCTGCGGTGTTGAGCCGCTTCAAGGCTGCGCTGGATGCGTCCGGTCAGCCCATGGCCTGGCAGAATCATTTCGTGGATAAGCACGAACCGGCGGAAGCGACCCACATTCCCTACGCCATCGCCAATCTGGATGTGCGGGATTTCGCCAGTCCTACCCACGTGCCCTTCGGACCCTGGCGCAGCGTGGATCATTCCCAGCACAGCTTCTTCACTGAATCGTTCATTGACGAACTGGCCCACGCTGCGGGTGCGGATCCCTATCAGTACCGTCGCGGGCTGCTCGAAGGGGAACCGCGCATGCGCACCGTGCTCGATCGCGCCGCCACGGAAGCCGGCTGGGATCGGCCGCTGCCCGAAGGCTGGGGCCGGGGCATTGCCCTGCAACGCTCCTTCGGCACCATCGTTGCCCAGGTGCTGGAGATCGAGGTGCTCGCCGGCAAGGTGCGGGTGGACCGGGTGGTCTGCGTCGTGGACCCGGGTTTCGCAGTCAGTCCCGATGGCATCGCCGCCCAGATGGAATCCGGCGTGATCTACGGACTCACCGCCGCCCTCTATGGCGAAATCAGCATCGAAAACGGTGCGGTGAAGCAGAGCAACTTCCACGACTATCCGATGGTGCGCATGGACGACACCCCGAAGATCGAAGTCCATGTGATAAACAGTGGTGAGGTATGGGGTGGCGCCGGGGAGCCCGGTACACCGACGGTGGCACCGGCGCTGGCCAATGCGGTGTTCGATGCCACCGGTACCCGGATACGGCAGCTGCCGCTGCGCATCTACGACCTGCAGTTCCGGGTCGAAGAGCGGGAGGTTTCTGCTTAACCGCTCTCCGGCGATCCTGTTCCCGAGGAAAATTCACGCCGCGTTGACCTCGGCTATGGGTGAATGGCTCCATGAACAGAAAAATCCGTGCACCGGCCCCCCATACCCTGCTGAGGGAAGCCCTCACTCCCCTGCAGTTCTCGCTATTGCTGCTGCAGGCGCGGACCCTGGCCCTGGCACCCCGGGGCAACGGCGAGCGGGTGTTCGTCTGGCCCGGTTTCGGCGCGGGGAATACTTCCACCGCCACCTTACGCAGGTACCTCCGCTATCTCGGCTATCAGGTGGAAGGCTGGTCCCAGGGTAACAACAATGGTGATGTTCTGAGCCTGATAGACCGCCTGAAAGCGGACCTGTCCAGAGACGCCTCCGGGTCCGTCACCCTGGTTGGATGGAGCCTGGGTGGTTACCTTGCCCGGGAAGTGGCCCGCGATTGTCCTGAGCGGGTCAACCGGGTGATAACACTGGGCAGTCCCGTGGTCGGTGGTCCTAAATACACGGCGCTCGCCAACACTTTCGCACGGCGCGGAGAATCCATGGATGAGATCGAGCGTCTCGTGGACGCACGCTACGAGACGCCTCTCGAGGTCCCCGTGACTGCCATCTACTCGAAGTTGGACGGTGTGGTGGCCTGGGAGGCCTGCATCGACAACCGCAGTCCGAACGTGGAACACCATGAAGTGTTCAGCTCGCATGCAGGACTCGGCTTTTCGCCACAGGTTTATCGCATCATTGCAGGGCGGCTGTCCGGTCAGATCGCCGTGCAGCAGCCCGCTGGTGTGGTCTGAGCGTGAAGCAGCTGCAGTTGCGGAATACCACTGGACGAGCTTGCGGGCGCTGCATTGCAGCTGACAGAGCCATCAGACCATGCGCATAGGCTGCACTCATGCCGCGCTTTTCACCCTGCTGCTGACGTACGGCGGGACAATCCTGGCCTACGAAGAGCCCGATTTTTCGGTCGTTGCGACCGTCAATCACGTGGAATTCCGGCGCTATGAACCGTACCTGGTTGCCGAGACGACGGTGGTTGGAGAGACGGACCGGGACCGGGCGGTCAATACCGGCTTCCGTCGGTTGTTCAACTACATCAGTGGCGACAATATCCTGCGCACTGAGGTGACGACCACAGAAGGTGCGGCCAGAGGCACAAAGATCTCCATGACCGTCCCCGTGCAGCAGATCCGCCAAGCCAATGGGTGGACTGTTTCGTTCGTAGTACCGAGTGAGTTCGAGTGGGAAAGCGTGCCGCTGCCGGCTGATTCACAGGTACGGATTCGACAGGTACCAGGTGTGCTTATCGCCGCACTGCGTTATTCCGGAAGGTGGAATGACAGAAACGTGGAACGCCATGAAGCAGAACTCATCGGGCGTCTCAATGCACTCGACATTGTCCGAAAAGGACCGGCGGTGACCGCATTCTACAATGCTCCGTTTTCGCTGCCATTCATGCGACGCAATGAAGTCATGTTCGTCGTGGATCGAATACCGGCTGATGCGCCTTGAGGTGCAGTCTTCTCGCAACCTGTCACGGGATAGCCTTTCAGGTTTCCCGCCGCACCCACCTGCTGGTCGAGCGCACATCTTCGATCTCTCGCCCTGCTTTTTTCCAGCCGGAGAAGCCCGTTTCGATGTGTGCGACGTTCTTAAAGCCCATATCCCGGAGTGCCAGCACGGCGAATACCGAGCGGCCTCCACCGGCGCAGAAGAGGATGGTGCGGCGATCTTCCTGGAAGTAGTCGCGGTAGTAGGGGCTGGCCGGATCCGCCCAGAACTCAAGCATGCCGCGCGGTACGTGAATCGATCCCGGAATCGTGCCGAGATCGACCCGCTCCTGCAGTTCGCGCAGATCGAGCACGAGCGCGTCCGTGTTCTGCTGGGTTTCGGCAACGAACTCGTCGATGCTCAGGTTCTCGATCTGCTTTTTGTGTTCTTCAATGGTTTCGAAAATGTTTCTGATGGCCATGCCTCTGCCTCCTTCTCTCTCTGTTATCTGCTCTGACCCCGCACCAGACGGAATGCCAGCAGCCCGACACCGCCCACCCCTGCGACCAGAACCACCCAGAGCAGGATTGACTGCCAGTCGAGCGGCGCGGGTCGGGGCACAAGTGCCGCTTCACCCGCGAGTGTCCGGGCCTCGCTGAGCCCGGTCAGTGGCAGGCTGTCCCAGGTTGCGTCTTTGTCGAGGCGGTCAAGCATTTCCTGGACCGGCCACTGTCGACCCGGGGTATCCGCCTTACCGTAAGCGAGGGTATAGGGGGCGGGCCCCTGGCGCAGGAACAGCAGTTCATCCGGCAGCCAGCCGATACGCAGGCTCAGGGCGAGTCCGGGATCCGGTGTCGGTTCGGCCCGCCAGTAGCGATCCCGGGTGGTCGCATAGGAAACCGGGTCGCCGGTCACCGCGGCGGTGCCCTCGTGGTCCACGGCGACCCGGTAGAAATTGCGCACGCCGCGGTCCTGCCAGGGACCGGCAGGTCGATTGCGGGAGTACAGTTGCGCTTCGATCAGATAGCTGGCGCTTTCCATGGTGAGTGAGACGCGGTCCGTGGCAAACAGTCCGCCTGTGTCGAATTCGTACCCTCCCTCAACCGGACTGGCGGGGAGTGTTTTCCAGTGCCGTTCGGGTGCTTGTGAGTGTTTCGAGCGTACCCGGATGTGAGTGATGGGAATGGGTTCTGTGCCGGCCAGTGAGGTCAGCCTGAGATAGCGGCTGCGGACCCCGTTCAGCGCGATGCGATTCACCTGCACACGCTGCCCGTTCGTCTCCAGGGCGGCGAGCGTTGTCGAGTTCAATACAGTCGACCACTGGTCGAGATCGTCGCTGGACTCGACCCGGAAACGGCTGATGCGGTTTTCGAGATCCGCCTGCCAGCCTACGTCGATCTCGGCAACAGGAAGGTCGTAGTGGCTCGCATCGATCAGAAAAGCACGGCTGTGATCCACACTGGCGTTGCTGCCGTGTACGGCGACCACGGCGCCGCCGTCACCCAGTTCGATATTCACCGCAGCGGCGCCTTCCAGTGCCTCGGCAACCGGCAGCTGAAACAGCGGCAGGGATTGCCATCCCGTATGTGCGGAAGTGACCGCCGGTCGACGCAGTGCATATGGAATTTCTTCACCATTGCCATTGAAGACCCGCAGATCGCCCAGGTCTTCCCGCACCACCCACTCATAAACATCCTGGTCCAGACTGGCGCGCTGCACGAGATTTTCGGTATCCAACAGCACCCGGCCACGCGCGAACTCGGTGGGACCGGCAAGAACACTCACGCTGCAGGCAAGTGTCAGCAGGATGAATGAGTAACGCAACGGGGTCATGGGGTCGCCTCCTGGTGCTCGGCTGCACGGCTTGGGGGTAGTGGCGCCAGAAACCCGATGAAAAGCATCAGAGCGCCCACACTGATGAAGGAAATGATGCGGGATATCACACCGAGATTCGACAGATCCACGGTAAACAGTTTCAGAATCACCACGGCGAGCAGCACGGCACCCACGATCCAGACAGTGCGCAGGCGCCGGCGCGCGCCTGCGCCCATCGCCACCAGTGCGATCAGTGTCCAGAGAATGGAGAGGGTGGTCTGGAAGGCGTCCGACCCGGCGAGTGCGTCGATCGGGTAGTCCACCCCGGCATAGAAGTGCACGGCGCGGGCGGCGGTGAGGTTCAACCAGAGAAAACCGACGACCGCCAGGATACTCACCGCCACCCGATTGTCGATGCGCGCGCGGACGCGCGCGACCCGCAGCACCCAGACAGCCATCGCCAGCAGAACGCCCAGCTGAGTCAGCTCAAGCGGGTTGACGATCACCAGGTAGGGCAGGGGCGCGGGATCGGCAGGAAGCACTCCTGCGAGCAGCAGCCAGGCAATGAGTGCGAGGAACATGGTCGCCATGCCCCGGCCCAGGTAGCTGTCCCAGTAGTCGATCAGCGGCCACCGGGCGAGATCGCGCGCACGCAGCAGCCCGGCAATCAGGAGCAGAGGCGGCGCACCCCAGGCGGCCAGTGTCCAGGCCGAGTCCGGGTAAGCGCTGTGGGCCAGGGCAGCGGTGCACCAGGCACAGAAAGCGGAGAAGAACCACCAGAGGGCGGCATGCCACAGCGGCAGTAGCCGTGGCCATCCCACTGTCGTACGCAGGTGCCAGATCAGCACTGCGAATCCGGCTGGCCAGGCCAGCCACCCGAACTCGGTGAGCGGGATCCCGCTGTGCCAATCCTTATCCAGACCCAGCAGTGAGCTCACCAGCAGCGGCAGCAGAAAAAACCCGGCCAGCTGCGCATCCCGCCAGCGCAACCAGCGGCTGAGCTGAATCACTGCGGCAAAGGAGGCGCTGGCTGCGAGCAGGAACAGGTGTGTGTTGAGGTTGGTTGCCACGAACTGCGGAGAGGCGGGTGCTTCGAAGCGATCCCATTCCATGTACAGGCCAGCCAGCCACCAGAGGCCGCCCCAGAGCAGAAAAAACCAGGACAGCGGGCCCTCGAGGCGGTGCACAGACGCCTTACCGGCCGACAGCAGATAGGCTGTGAAGGCGGCGGCGAGGCCGAGGATGGCCATACCCAGCCAGGCGCTGTTGAGGAACAGTGTGCCGGCGTGTTCCGTGCCGATCTCCGCCACATAGGCCACGGCGGCCGCAAGCTGCAGGAGGACACCGAAGCAGCGTGTCAGCGTCTGCCGTTGCCGCAGGCCCACCCACAGCAGTCCGGCGCCTTCCAGGGCCCAGCTTGCCGCGGTGAAGCGGTGATTGTCGAAGGCAAAGGGAATCGCGAGTGTTGCGAAGATGACAGCCAGTGCGAGGAACGACTGACCGAGCAGAGAACCCGCGAGCGGGGCGTTCTCCAGCGGGGCCTTCGCGAACGCAGCGTTCGATGCAGATGTACGTCTGAGCCACAGCGCCAGCAGCACATAGAAGACGGCGGCTGCCAGGGCGGAGTAGGCCAGACCGAAAGGCATGTCGGCGACCAGCGCCGCCTGCAGGGCAAAGGCGATGATGGGGGTGCCGAAAACCAGGGTCCCGTCCACCACGGCTTTCAGATTCACGCTCTGTCTGCGCGAAAACAGCACGCTCACCGCCACGTAGTAGACGAAGAACAGCAGCAGGAAGGGCTCGGTGCTCCGGAAGTATTCGGGCTGGTAGTACTGATAACCCCAGGTGGCACCGATCGCGAAGGTGAAGACAAAACCGATCCAGTTCAGCCAGCGCCAGTAGCGGAACCAGGCCATGGCGAGGATGCCGGCGTTGAGCAGTGCATAGTAGGAAAACAGTGCCACATGGCTGCCGGCCCCGGTGGAGGTCAGCACCGGTGCAAGGAAGCCTCCGGTGGTGGCGAAGATGGCCAGTGACTGGGCGTTCTGCAGTACGGCGAGGATACAGGATGCTGCCGCAAGCACTACGAGCAGCGCGAAGGCGGCTGTAATCGGCAGCAGGTCGTACATGCGCGCGGCGGCGAAGATGGTCAGATACAGCAGGCCGACACCGGCGCCCTGCAGCACCACACCGTAGGTGTCCGTGCGGGCGCGGAAGCGCCAGCCGAGTGCGGTGAGGATGACACCGAACACCGAACTGCCCGCAAGGCGCAGTTCGATGGGCAGCATTGCGTTTTCGTAGGCGAAACGCAGCAGGAAGGCGACGCCGAAGAACAGCACCACCACGCCCACCCGCACCACCAGGTTGCCGGTAGTGAAGAAGCGCACGACCACCTGCAGGAGTTCGCGCACGGTGGATTCGAATCTGCCGGGAGGTGCGGGTGATGCATCGACCGGCGGGTGATACACCTCCCGGGTTTCATCGGCAGTTGCGCTCACCTCGGGACGGTAAGTGTCCTGTGTCGCAGCCGGTGCTGATGTCTCTGCGCTGGCAATGGGCGCAGAAGGCAGTCGGGATTCGATTTCCTGCAGTCGCGCAGCGATGGCTTTGAGCTCGTTCTGCTGGCGGTATACGTAGGCGGCGACAGAGCCCAGCACCGCACCGAACAGCAGTCCACCGGGTCCGAACAGACTGCCGCCGATGATGGCGAAGGCGAGGCCGATCAGGATGAGCATGTACGAGTATCCTCAGCGGCTCCCGGAGTCGGTTCAAGCCTGCCCGATGGGTGCTTACAAATCCACCGGATATACCGCATTCTCAAACCTCAGCAGGGATGTTGCGGGGAGCCATGACACAGCAGGGATTCGATCGCGGCTGGTTCGTGGTGGCCGGTCTGTTTCTGGTACTCACCATCTCCTCCGGCTTCGGCTTCTACAACCTCTCTGTGTACATCGCCGTGCTGGCAGCGGAGCAGGGCTTTGCGATCTCCCAGGTGTCGGTGGCGGTCAGTCTGTTCTTTGTGGTCGGCGGTGTGGCCGGTATTGGTGTGGCGCAACTGCTGGATCGATTCGATGTGCGCTGGATCATGGTGGGTGGCGCTGCGCTGGCGGGGGTCGGTCTGGGTCTGTCGGGATACGCGCGCAGTCTCAGCGAGTTGTATGCACTGTTTCTGCTTTTCGGGGTCGGCAACGCTGGTGTTTCCATCGTGGTCAGCACTACTCTGGTGACCCGCTGGTTTCCGGGACGGCAGCGTTCGGTGGCGTTGTCCGTCGCATCCACGGGTCTGTCGATGGGTGGCGTGATCGTTACCCCGATCTGTGCCCGGCTGCTCAATGACGCAGGCGCTGTCACCATGATGCCCTGGTTTGGTGCCGCCTTCTTTTTCTGCATCGTACCGGTGGTGCTTGCCGTGATCCGCGATGGCCGGATGCTCTCCAGCACAGGGTTGCAGACGCTGGAAGTCCAGGGCTGGCTCTATCGGGATGCTGTGAAGTCCCGCTTCTTCCGACTCATCACAGCCGCTTATCTGCTGTGCATGCTGTCCCAGGTGGGTGGCATCAGTCACCTCTACAGCCGGGCGGAGATTGCCACCGACTATCTGATTGCTGCGACTGCGGTGCAGGCATTGAGCGCCATGAGTATCGTCAGCCGGATTCTCGGTGGTTTCATCGTGCAGCGGATATCGTTGCGCAGTTTTGCGCTGGGCAATCTGCTGGGTCAGGCCAGCGGGCTTGCTCTGCTCGCGCTGGCGGAGGGTCCGGTGCTGGTGCTGGCGGGTGCGGGACTGTTCGGTGCAACCGTGGGCAACCTGCTCATGCTGCATCCCCTGTGGCTGGCGGAAGCCTTCGGTGGCAGGGCTTATGCGAAAATTTTCTCAGTCTCCAATGCCTACACGGTGCTCGGTGTCGGCGGTGGCCCGATACTGCTCGGGCTTCTGTATGATGCTTCCGGTTACCGGCTCTCATACGGCTTTGCAGCGGCCGTCAGCCTGCTGGCTGCGGTACTGATGTTCGCCGCGGGGCGTGGACCCGGGAAGAGCCTGGTGCCCGCGGGACAGTGAATATTCGGACAGAGAAGGTCCTATGGTGATGGAAACAGGCAGGATGGCCCTGAGAGTCGAAGTATGCGCGGTCGCAAGAACCGCCTCGGGAGCGCAGACGTTGCTGCAGCTGCTGCTGCTCTCCCTTCTGTTTTCCGCCACTCTCGGTCAGGCCGCGATCCCCGCACGCCTTGGGGACGGTCAGGCGCTGCCGAGTCTCGCGCCCATGCTCGAGCGGACCTCACCGGCGGTGGTGAACATCGCTACGTATACCACCTACCAGGTGCGCAACCCGCTTCTGGAGGATCCCTTCTTCCGGCGTTTTTTCAACGTGCCGGATGAGCGGCGTTATCGCCGGACCCAGAGCGCGGGCAGCGGTGTGGTGGTGGATGCGGATAAGGGCTACATCGTCACCAACAACCACGTGGTGCAACGGGCGAACGAAATCACCATCACCCTGGCCGATGGCCGCAGCCTGCCGGCAACCCTGGTCGGTGCGGATCCGCAGGTCGATCTCGCCGTGCTCAAGGTCGCGCCGGAAGATCTCACCGAGATCGACTTCGCCGACTCCAGTGCCCTGCTGGTGGGGGACTTTGTGGTTGCCATCGGTAATCCGTTCGGCCTGAGTCAGACCGTGACCAGCGGCATAGTCAGCGCGCTTGGCCGGAGCGGGCTCGGTATCGAAGGCTATGAAGACTTCATTCAGACCGACGCGTCGATCAATCCCGGTAACTCGGGAGGGGCGCTGGTGGATCTGCGCGGAAAACTAGTGGGGATCAACACGGCCATCATTGCGCCAACCGGAGGGAACATCGGGATTGGCTTTGCCATTCCCGCCAACATGGTGCGCGCCATCATGGCCGAACTCATCGAAAACGGCGAGGTACGCCGCGGTTATCTGGGCATCACTGTGCAGGGATTGAATCTGCAGTTAGCCGAGGCGCTGGGTCTGGACCGCTCGGAAGGCGTGGTGGTCGTCGAAGTGGAACCGGAAAGCGCCTCCAGCGAAGCCGGTCTGCAGTCCGGCGATGTGATCGTTCAGGTGGGCGATCGGCAGATCAACCGCCTTGCGGATTTCCACAGTCAGACTGCGGTGATGTTCGTGGGCGACCGGGTCAAAGTGCAGATCCTGCGCGATGGCCGCAAGCGCACGGTGACGCTCAACATCGCAGACGATGATCAGAACCGCATGCGGGGTGATCGCATCGATCTGCGTCTGGAAGGCTGTGTGCTGCAGAATTTCCACAATGAGGAAGGTGGCGGGGCAGCCACACTGGGTGCCGGCGTACTCGTGACCGAGGTGGACGAAGACAGCGTGGCCTACCGTTCCGGTCTGCGTCCGGGCGATGTGATCGTGGCCGCCAACAGACGCGGTGTGCGCAACCTGGGAGAGCTCCGCGACGCCGCGGGGACATCCAGCCAGCAGTTACTGCTGCGCGTTTACCGGGCGGGAGAATTCGGTTACGTGGTGATCCGCTAGGGCACCTGAAGCGGCAGGCCCCCGGGGAAAACCCGGGTTGCCTTTGATGCCCTTTGCTGCGGCGCCAGGCGGTTCGGGCTATTCGAACATGATCACCGAGCGGGCGACCTCACCCGTCTTGAGGGCGTCGAGCCCTTCGTTCACATCCTCCAGCTTGATGCGCCGTGAGATCAGATCGTCCAGGTGCAGGCGGCCCTGCAGATAAAAGTCGACGAAGCGCGGCATGTCCACCCGGAAGCGGTTCGAACCCATGTTGGAGCCCTGCATCTTGCGCTCCATCAGAAATTCGGCGCCATGGAGTTCGATGTGTGTGCCGACCGGAATCATGCCGATCACTGTCGCAGTGCCGCCGCGACGCAGCATCTTGAATGACTGTTCGGCGGTGACCTTCAGACCGATGGCTTCGAAGGCGTAGTGCACACCACCGCCGGTGAGTTCGCGTACGGCTTCCACAGGATCGCTCGATTTCGCGTTGACCACGTCGGTTGCACCGAACTTCCGGGCCAGTTCCAGTTTCGACGGCACCATATCCACCGCGATGATGCGCGCGGCACCTGCGATGGCAGCACCATTGATGGCAGACAGGCCTACGCCACCGCAACCGATCACCGCCACAGATGTCCCGGGCTCGACTCTGGCCGTATGAATCACGGCACCGACGCCGGTTGTCACACCGCAGCCGATGAGGGCTGCCTGTGCCATCGGCATGTCTTCACGGATCTTGGCGACTGCATGTTCGTGCACCAGCATGTACTCGGCAAAGGAAGACAGATTAAGGAACTGCCACATGCCTTCACCGTCTTTGGAGAGTCTGGTGGGCTGATCGGGCGGCCGCTGCAGTTCCGGTTCCTGACACAGCGACATATGGCCGGTGAGGCAGTGTTCGCAGTGACCGCAGAATGCCGACAGACAGGTGATCACACGATCGCCGGGCTTCACGTAAGTCACCATGCTGCCAACCGCTTCGACCACACCGGCGGATTCGTGTCCCAGCACGGCGGGCAGAGGATAGGGGTAGGCGCCATTCTGAAAATGCAGGTCCGAGTGGCAGACACCGGCTGCTACCGTGCGCACCAGCACCTCTCGCGGCCCAGGATCGCCGTGCTGAATATTTTCGATCACCAGGGGCTTGTTTACTTCTCTGAGTACGGCAGCTTTCATTGCCTCTTCCTTCCCGTTTTTAAAGCCTGTAAGAGCGCTGGAGTTTGCCAAACCGATGTCGGGATTACTACTATCCCCGGACGGTAGACGCCCTCGAGCGCGGAATTCAGGTGCGGGCCGCTGCCTTTGAGTTCAATCGCGGAGTTGCCCAGATCGTGGTGCTGGTCGGAATCGGCTCGAACAGAGGAGACTCGCGGCACATTGTGCTGGACGCCATGGGGCGCCTGAGTGAATTCGCCCAAGGCGCCGTGCTCTGCTCCCATCTCTGGCAGACCTCGCCGGTGGACTGTCCGCCGGACTCTGCGGATTTCATCAATGCGGCAGCCGCCTTCGAACATCGGGCCGGACTGACCCCGGAAGGGCTGCTGCAGTGCCTGAAGGCGCTGGAGCGGGAGTTCGGGCGGGCGCCCAACCCGCCGCGCAACGCACCGCGGGAACTCGACCTGGATCTGCTGCTTTTTGATGAAGAGGTGCGGGACTCGAGCACGTTCACCCTGCCGCATCCGCGCGCCATCGATCGGCTCTTTGTGCTCGCCCCCGCGGCAGAGGTGGTGCCGGATCTGCGCTGGCCGGGTTCGGGAAGGACAATCGCCGAGCTGTTGGGCAGGCTGGACACCGCTGAGCGCGTGATCCGGCTGGCGGCGGGGGGCTGAGGGATGCGCAGGGTCCTGCTGATCGCCTGTCTGTGTTCTGCAACCAGTGCCCTGGGTTACGAAGCCTCAACGCACCAGTATCTGACTTTTTTCGCTGCGCGCCATTTCAATCATTGCGTGACTGAAACCGATATTCCCCGGCTGACACCGCTGGAAGTCCGCTATATGGCCCGTGCCAGTGCCGGTGTCGCCGAGACCGGCTTCTTCCTGCGCATGTTCCGCTGGAACTATTACGACCCGAAGGGTCAGTCAGGGAAGAACCTTCTCTGGCTGGTCGAGACCCGTTTTCACAAACACTTCAATGAACTCACGGAGGGGCTCGAGCGCACCGGGGATCCCGTAGACGCCTATCGGGATCTCGGTCGCCTGCTGGGTTACATCCAGATGGTGACGTCTCCTGCGCATGCGGTCCCGGTGTTCACCGCCCGCTTCTGGCGATTCAGCTTCTCCGATCGTTTCGACAATCACCCGGTCGACGAGGCCGGTGTTGAGCTTCGCATGATCGACGATTGCTCATTCCTCGAGGGTGCAGGCGACGTACCGGGGGAGTCGATTCAGGATGTGCTGGTCGCCACGGCCGAACGCACCATCGCGTCGGTGCGGGAAACCATCCCGGGCATACCGGCGACCTGGGAGGCTTTCTGGATGCCGAGTCGCAGAGGGGGCGACTTTGGCGAATATGGTGATGCCGGCAACAGTTTCGGTCGCCGGGTGGAGTTCCGCTGCGGGGGTGCCCATGCCCGGGACCTGAATGAAGCCACACAGGCTTCTGACGCCGGCGGGAGCACCCGGCAGCACTGTGTGCTGCTCAATGATGACCCGCTCTATGACGAATTTGCCCTCGCCCGCCATGTGGACGCGATTCGTGCTTCCCTGCGTGTGATGCTGATCATGCAGACCGGCAAGCGGCTGAGCCTGCCAGCGGTGGACTGAGGCTCGGCAGCGGCCACCATCTGGCGCGCCCCGGGCGCAATCCGCAGCCCGTGCTATCTTTTTGAGATGGCCCTGCTGCAACTCTACAGCGCGCAGGAAGACCGGCACCGGGCGGTACTACTGGCCGAATTCCTGAACTCGCTCGGCACCCGCTGCGAGCTGATTACTGCCGAAAGCGCACCAGCCGGCGATACGGTGCTGGTGGCGTGGACGGCGGCTGCCTCCAGGAAACCCTGGCTGCTCGATCTGTTTGCCCGAAGTCCGGACACGGTGGCGCTGGTGATCGACCCGGTACCGCTGCCGGTGCGTTGCGAACGGGCCGTGGATCTGTCCACCTGGCCTGCGCGGTCTGCGGACACCCAGGTTGCGGGCCTGGTGAGGTGGCTCGAATCCGGCGATCGCAGCAGCGACTTCGGTCGAGCGGCAAAGCGCAAACTGCAGAGAAGCCACGGCAAAAAATCGGCCGCCGCCGGCAGGCGGCCATCCGTTGACAGAACCGGTCTGGGCGCTCTGGGTGTATTGCTGCTGGTGGTTGCCCTGGTGGTCGGCGTTGCCATGCGGGAAGATGGCCCGGAGCCCGTCGCGCAACCGCAACCGCGACGGGTCGTCGACCAGCCCGGTATCGATGGCGCCGGCACTCCGGTGCTGCCCGGGAAGGGTGCAACGGCTTCCGGGATCGCAGCCGGGCCGGTGACCGCCGGGCCGGGAATCGCTCCGACAGCCGTCGGCCCGGCAGGCACCAGCGACACCACAGTCCGGGTCCCGGGTCTGGGAGATCCGATGATCGAATCACTCCCCCCGGAAGAGGCATTGACCGTGCCACCGCCGCCTGCCTCGCAGAATGCCGGCAGCAGTCTGGCGCACCTGTGTCGAGCCGGCAGTCCTGCAGCTGCACTGGCCTGGTACGGCGTGCTGACCCGGCAGCAGCGTGAGCTGGCCAGCCGCGCGATCTGCGTGCGTGAACTGCTGCAGCGACCCGGTTATGAAGCGCTGGGGGAACTCATCGCGCAAACCTGAGCGGGCGGTGGAATAATGACCACGGCATTGGCGGTGCATTCAATCTGTCCGCACCGCGTCCATGACGGGTCACGCACACAGCCGCGATCTCACGGGGGGAATTTGAAACTCGGCACCACACCCTGGAATTTTGCCGACCGCAGCGCGGGTGGACTGGCAGCACAGGCCGTACGGGCCGAAGCGCTGGGCTTCGACTCTTTCTGGCTGCCTGAGAACCACTTCAACCCCCACGCGATTCCTGATCCGCTGATGCTGCTGGCCGCGGTTGCCAGCAGCACCCGGCACATTCGACTCGCCACAACCTCGTACCTGCTGCCGCTGCGCAACCCCCTGCAGGCGGCGGAGCAGGTGGCGGTGCTGGATCAGCTCTGCAACGGCAGGGTGATCCTCGGTATCGGTCGCGGCTATGCCCCGTCGATGCTGAAAGCCTTCGAAGTACTGCCGGCGGAAAAGCGCGAACGCTTCGAGCACTGTCTGGGGGTGATGCGGCAGGCCTGGTCAGGGCAGCCGGTAGTGATCTCTGAAGCAGGAGATCAGGTCGTAGTCGACCCGCTTCCCGTACAACGACCCCACCCGCCGCTGTGGGTTGCCGCCTTCGGGCCGAAAGCACTCGCTCAGGCAGGCCGGCTCGGTCTGCCCTATCTGGCCTCTCCGGTGGAAACGCTGCAGCAGCTCGAAGCCAATTACTCACGCCATACCCTGGCGGCCAGCGAGGCAGGTCACCCCCGGATCGACACGGTGCCGATCATGCGCGCCGTTTTTGTCGTTACCCGCAGCAGTCAGGCACGAAGACTGCGCGAAACCGTGCACAGCGAAGCGCTGAAATCCGGTCGGCTGCCTGCAGATGCGGAAATCGATGACTGGACCATCATTGGTGACGAGCGCTTTCTCGAAGACCGGCTGGTGGAGTATCGCGAGCGTCTGGGGGTCAGTCATCTGGTGGTCAGCCGCATGCGGATGGGTGAGATGGATGCGCAGGACATCGAACATTCGATGGCGAGGGTGGCCGACATCGCAGGAAAAATTTCGGGCGACTGAAAAAGGGGAGGACCCAGGAGTGACATTTCGTGTTCTGTGGCCGGCGATGCGCTGGCCCGACAACCGGCAGATCGAAACTGCGAGCGTAGGTAAAGACGGCTGGGCTGAATTCTGTGAAGCCTTTGCCGAGGTGACCGACGAACAGTGGTCGAACTGCGACGCCGTGGTCACTGTCATGGATATACCCGCGCAGTACCGCCAGAAGATGACCAGATGCCGGATTCTGGTCACGCCCAAGGTGGGCTTCGACAACCTGGATGTTGCCGCCTGGGGCGCCATGGGCATACCTGTATGCAACGTGCCCGACTATGGCACCCAGGAAGTGGCCGATCATGCTCTGGCGCTGCTGCTGTCTCTGATGAAAGGCATCACTTTTCACACCCGGGAATTGAAGAAGGATCCGCAGCGTCACTGGCGACCCGCGCTCAATCCGTTCGGCAGGCGATTGTCTGCCTGCACCTTCGGTGTGGTCGGTCTCGGGCGCATTGGTACCGCGGCGGCGCTGCGTGCCAAGGCCTTCGGTATGGACGTGGTGGTCTACGACCCCTACATAAGCAACGGCTCAGAACTGGCGGTGGGCGTACGCCGGGTGCATTCGTTGACCGAGCTGTTCGGACAGTGCGATGCGGTGAGTCTGCACCTGCCGCTGTCTGCCGAAACAGAAAAGCTGATCAACTCGGGCGTGCTCGCTGCCAGCAAACCGGGCCTGATTCTGATCAATACAGCGCGAGGACCGATCATCGATCTCGATGCGCTCCACGATGCCCTGCGGGAAAACAAAGTGCAGGCGGTCGGTCTCGACGTGTTGCCCGAGGAACCGGCTAATCCCGGGCACCCGCTGATCAGAGCCTGGGCGGCAGACGAGGACTGGATCGACCATCGCCTGCTGATCACACCTCACTCAGCGTTTTTCACGCCTGAAAGCGTCTATGACATGCGCTTCAAGGGGGGTGAGGTAGCCATGACCTATCTCCGCGAAGGTCGGTTGCAGAACTGCGTGAATGGTGCGTTTCTCAAGGAACGGCGCTAGAAGCCTCCGGCGGAAGTCTGTTGATGGGCGGAGCCGAAACCGAGCTTGCTATCGAACACGACGGCGCAACCTTGCGCGGCACCCTCCGTCTACCTGCGGGCAGATCCGGGGTGCCGCTGGTGATCATGGTTCATGGCAGTGGCCCGCTCGATCGCGACACGAACATGCCTGGTCAGCGGCTGGATGTGTTTAAAACCATCGCAGGGTGTCTGGCGGACATCGGCGTTGCCAGCCTGTGCTATGACAAGCGCGGATGTGCGGCGAGCACGGGAGATTTCCTCCGGGCCGGGCATTCGGATCATGTGCAGGATGTGGTGGCCTGGGTCGACAGGATGGGCGCCGAGCTGCGGATCGACCCCGGTCGGATCCTTGTGCTCGGTTACAGCGAAGGATGTCTCATCGCTCCCCAGGTATTCATACAGCGCTCCCGAGTCGCCGGATTGATCCTGCTGTGTCCCTTTGTTGATCGCATCGAATCCATACTGCTCAAGCAGGCAGCGCAGTTGCAGAAGGAATCAATGCAATGGTCAGGACTCTCGGGTTTTCTGCAGATGTGCATGATGCGGATCCAGGGCATGCATGTGGAAGCCCAGCGAAAGCTGATTGACCGGGTCAGATCCAGCAGTGGAGATGTTCTGCGTGCCGGTCTGAAGCGCATGCCGGCGAGGTGGCTGCGGGAGTTGCTGGCTATCGAGCCCCGTGCGCTGTTTGCGCAGGTCACCTGTCCCGTGCTGGCCATCGGTGGCGGCAAGGACCTGCAGTGCGAAGCTGGAGACGCAGAGGCAATCAAAAGCCTGGTGTGTGGAGGGAGTGAGATTCACGTCGTACCCGACCTCTCACACGTACTCCGCCTGGAAAGAGAGATGCCGACTTTCGCCCGCTATTCTGAATTGATCCGGGAACCAGTGGCGCCGGTGGTGCTGGATCTGATCGCTGACTGGCTGCAGCGGCTCAGCCGATTACCGCCAGCAGCGCGTTGACAGCCAGCACGACCAGGGCGCCGGTCGCCGCGAGAAACAGCACGAAACGCACAGCGACCCGGTTCCACAGCGCCTGTACCAGACTGTGGATGATCCGCAGTCCCACATAGACCCAGGCGAGCACAACATTAGTGGCGCCGTCGGCGCCCGCAAACACCAGAATCATGATGGTGGGGTAGAAAATCGTCGGCTGCTCCATGAGGTGGGTGTAGTTGTGGGATATCCAGGATATGCGCTCGGGCAATACACCCTCCAGGTCAGCGCCGCGGCCACCCACCTGGGTGGTCAGGTTGATGCCGGCTTCCGGCAGGGCGGGCAGTCTGCTGAGCGCGACCCACGCCAGCATCACGAGCGACCAGAGCACGAGAACCGCGGCGGGGATGAGAATCGGGCTGCCGGTGATTGCCTGAACTTCCATCCTTTTTTGCCTTCTGCCATCCGGAGTGTTTTGACAGTGCGATTTCATCGATCGTCTGTCAATGAATTCGGAAAGGATGTTTCAGGCTGACCCGCGGTGGTGACTGGCTACCAGCGGGCCTTGAATCCCCGGGCATCAATATGCACAAACGGGCCGTGACTGGGCGTACTGTCATAAATACCGATACCGCCGACGGATTCCCCGAATGTACCGTTCCGCTCCAGGCGGTCTACGAAGGTGGCCAGCCACTCTGAGTCGGCTCTGCTGATCCTGCCGTCCCGATTGAGGTCATCCATCGCACCATTGCGATCCATGTCGACAAAGACATCTGCCGCGTCTCCCCAGACATGCCGGCTGTACTCGCCATTGCCGATACTGCGGTTGTATGCAGGTGTGCGGAAGCCGCTCATCACCGTCAGATCGGTAACACCGGGGTTATCAGCATTCAGCCTGGAGAGGACGATTTCGAGTTTCTGAATCAGTTCGGGTCGCAGTACCAGGTACTTCGGAAATCCTGATGACTGTTTACAGAGGAAATGACCGAGGGTGAAGTTCGGCGAAACCCGTGTATCGGCGTTTTCCGGGGTTGCTTCAATGAATGCACGCGGTGCTTCGTAGATCGTCAGCCCTTTGAGTGGTTTCCCGGGATAGGCACCGAGGCGGTAGCCGTTGAGTACATCTGTTGCGAGGCCTGATTCGGTCCACATGACAAACACGTTCAGGCGCATCTCCTCACCCGACCGGGTGCTGATCTCCAGGCGATGGGTGCCGGGATTTTCCGGCATCCTCACAGAAAGGCTCCCACCCTGGGGGTGCAGGACTCTATCGTCGAAGTGGAATTGAGCGCCTTCAGCGGTCAGATCCAGAAGTTCGATGTTCAGCCGCTGACCGGGGACGGCAAAGACCCCGAATACTTCGTAGCGATTTTCGATACCGTTGACTTTGACACCGAAGGACAGCTGGGACTGGGGTAACGCACCCGCACCAAGGCTGATCGACAGCCCCAGGACGGCGAAGCACAGTTTCAGCGGGGACATGGCTGGATTCCTCAATCTGGCGGGCGGCGCAATGCGGCTGTGATCCTGGTATCCCGATCGTAGATATCGCGATGCAGGATGAGGTTGCCCGAATCATCGGTATAGGCGGTGAAATATACAATATAAACGGGTGTCGGCTCTTCCAGTACGATCGTTCGAGTTTCTCCTGACGTGATCGCGTTCTCGATTCGGGCACGATCCCAGTGGTCGGGGTTCCCGGCGAGAACCCACTCGGCCAGCGCGACCGCATCATCAATCCGGATGCAGCCGGAGCTGAAGGTTCGTTCGGTGCGCTCGAACAGTGCTCGGGCAGGTGTATCGTGCAGATAGATTGCGTGTTCGTTTGGCAGCATGAATTTGATGAAACCCAGCGGGTTAGCTGGTCCTGGTTTCTGGCGCAGTCGATAGGGGAAAGCGTTTTCGCTTACCTGCGCCCAGTTGATAGTGTCTACACTCTGCATTCTTCCGTCGTCAAGGCGGGCAGCTTCGAACCCCTTGGCTGCCATTGCCCTGGCGTCGGCGCGCAGTAGTGGCAGTTGATCACGAATCGCGAGATTCCGTGGAACATCCCAGTACGGATTGATTACCAGGTATTTCATGCTTTCCGTAAACACCGGTGTCTGGCGATAGGGTCGACCGACGATGACCCGCATGCTCAGTTCGACCCGTTTACGTCGAACCGCGGTCAGCCGGTAGTCGGCGGCGTTCACCCAGATGTAGCGATCGGGAAATTCCCGGGGCAGCCAGCGCCAGCGCTCCAGATTGGCTTCGATCTGAAGGATTTTCTCTTCACGTGTCCGATTCAGTGCAGCCAGGGTAGCCGGACCCAGCACACCGTCGGGTTCGAGCCCGGCTCCGGTCTGAAAGGCGGAAACAGCAGCTGCGAGCTGCTGGCTGTAGAGGAGATCTCCGGAATCACTGAGACCAAGGCGGCGGCGCAGCAGCGGAACTCGATCGTCGCTTGTCCCCGGCTTCAGCGTTTTTCCGCCCGGGATGCGTATCTGAGGTGTTGTATCTGGCGCGGCGAGGAGTCCTGTCCGGGCTTCGATCAATCGCCAGTACCCGCTCGACTCAGGCCAGAGTGCATTCAGACTGCGGATCACGTCGCGTCCCCGGGTGATATCCGTCAGCAGAGACAGCCCATCGGGCTGGTCCGATCTGAAGTACCAGTCGGGATCAATCCGGGTCGGATCCGCAATTCCCCCCTGGGCTCTATCTCTCGAATGCCACAGAAATGTCTGGCTCAGCAGCAGTTCTGCATCAGCCAGTGCACCGTCGCCGAGGGCTTCGTCAATCTGCAGGAACGGATAGCGTCGTGGGTCGAGTCCGTGTTCCTCGGCTTCGGTGATCTCCTGGCGCAGTCGGCGTGCGCGCTTTGTCTCTCCGCGTGTGGTTACCCAGAGTGGTTTGAAGCGTTGCTGAGCGTAGAACGCGGACAGCGTCGGGTGATCGGGCAGTGTGATGCCGCGGATTGTGATGCGGTCATACAGGTAGGCCGACTCAAGGTGATTGATGATACTGGAAGGAAGTTCTTCATCGTTTTCCGCACAGGCAGGATTCGACAGCCCGAATTGCAGAAGAACAAATACGATTCCCGCGATTGATCGCGCACTGCAGCGAAGGCTGCGAGAACCGCTGAGTTTTCGAGACTTTTTCAGCAGCCTGCTAATCCATAACCAGAGTGGTATCGATCTGCAGATAGCGCCGCAGCCGGCCGGTGAGATAGTAGAAGGGCAGCGTGTCTGCGAGCGCGACACACATCTTGAACAGGTAATTGCTGCCCATCAGAACCAGCATCGCTCCGAGGGTGATGCTGCCGGCGAAAAAGGCCGCGCCGAAGGTCACTGAAATTACCATGATCGAATCCACCATCTGGCTGGTCAGCGTCGAGAAATTGTTGCGCAGCCACAGGTGGCGGCCCTTGGTGAGTCGTTTGAAATAGTGGAACAGCTGTACGTCGCAGAACTGAGCTGCGATGTAGGCCATCATCGAAGCGAAGACGGCACCCGATGTACAGGCATAGAGCAACTGAAAAAGTTCCACACTGCCAGTCATGACTTCGCCATTCGGCAGGGCGATGGATTCGGCCAGATGGATCACCTGCCAGGGCGGCTGTGACTCGGCGGGTACCGCGGGAATCAGATTCCCCAGCCACAGCATGCCGAGTATGAAAAAATTCAGGGAGAAGCCGACCCAGACGAGAAAATTGGCGCGACGACGACCGTAGAGCTCGCTGATCAGATCTGTGCACAGAAAGGTGAGGGGATAAGGCAGCACGCCGACCGCCAGCGCCATGGGCCCGAGCTGCACAAAGCGTGTGATGCCCACCACATTGAGCAGCGTCATGGCACAAAGAAAGAACCCGGCGAGCACGATGAACACACGCTCCCGGCGTTCTGTCAGATCGATTTCCGCCACTTTCAATGCTCGATCTGACCCAGATTGGCATGCAGTACTGAGCCGTTGATCACCGGATTGACTGCAGACCAGTAGAGAGTTTCCGCTATTTCGTCCGGGTCGATGAGCCGATCGAAGGCGGACATGGCCTTCACCACGGCCATCGCATCGTCAGGGATATGTGCGCGCAGCATTTCGGTATCGGTGAAGCCCGGACAGATGCAGGCGGTATGAATACCGCGACCGGCTAGGTCCTGACAGGTAGCCCGCATCATGCCGACCATGGCGTGTTTACTCACCACATAGGTGTAGCTGCCAGGCACAGCTTTTTCCGCCAGTGTGGAGCCGACGTAGAGCACGGCGGAACCGGTTTTCATGTAGGGAATGATGAAATAGTTGAGGGAGTTCGGCGCTACCAGGTTGACTTCGAGAACCTGTCGGAAGCTGTTGCTGGGTGTCTCCACCGCGCTGTCATTCATCATGCGGGCCGCGTTGTGAATCAGGACGATCTGATCGGCTTCACGGATGATCGGAGTCAGCTGCGCACTCAGGTTTTCCATGAAGCCGGGCGCGGCGAGATCGCAGTTGATGTGATTTACTTTCGGCAGTGGGCAGCGCCGACGCGACAGATTGACTACCGTGTAGCCTTCGGCGAGAAAGCGCTGTGCCGTGTGCAGTCCGATTCCTGCACTGGCGCCGGTGATCAAAAGACATTTCACGTCAGCCATTTTCTATCCTTTGATGCCACTGTGCGCCTGCCCACTGGCCGGGGCCGGATGCGACCCGGATTTCGACCCGCACCAGATCGAGGGCTGCGATTGCCGGATCGTTCAGCAGACCCTCGAGGAACCAGGGAGCCAGTTCTTCAACCGTGATGTTGCGTACGGGCAGTATCAGGACGTCCCGCGGCAGAAAGGGCATCCGTTCTCCATTGAATCGGGCGACCAGATAGCCGTCGTCCTGGTTCAGCAGCAGATGTGGCGAAAACTCCGGGAGCAGCACCTTCTCGTCTATGGAATCGCAGAGACTGGCCAGGCGTGCTTTGACCAGATTGTAGTCGAAGGCAAGTCCCTGTTCGTCCACCAGGGAGTCGATGAAGGCACTGACATAAAATGTGTGCCCGTGCAGATCTTCGCGCTCGGTGGATGAAAAAATCGTGAAGTGCGCAGCGTTGAAATGCAGGTAGTCTTTGCTGATTTCAATGGTGGTCAGGCGGCGTGCAGTCATCGGCGCATGCTATCACAGGGTGCGGTCGCTCCCCGGTGCGCAGGGTAACTGTGAATCCTACTGCCAGGCTGCGGCGAAGTCCTGCAGCGAGGGGAAGGTCCAGGTGGGTTTCGCCTCCACAACCCGGGTGGCCCCCAGGCTCGGACGATCGATCCAGACCGTGTCGAGCCCGGCAGCGGCGGCTGGCAGAATGTCGTGAAATCTGCTTTGAGCGACGTGCAGGATGGGGCCTTGTACCTGCTTCCGCAGCGCTTTAAACATGCGCGGATCCGGCTTATAGGCGCCCACCTGCTGGGCGGTGATCACCCGGGCGAATGGGTCTCCCATTGCCCGGGCACTGTGCGCAAACAGGTCGTCGTCGATGTTTGACAGTGCCACCAGGTCGAAATGCTTTGCGAGACTGCCCAGCGCAGCGGTCGTATCGGAAAACGGTTGCCAGTATTCGATACTGCGGGCCAGGCCCTCCATGTCATCGTCGGAAGGGACGAAACCGAGGCGGGTGCCGAGGGCGGCCACCACACCACCCAGCACATCGCGATAACTGCCGCCCTGCGCCTGCAGACGCGGTTCCGCTTCGGCATGAAATTCCAGCAGCCATTCATCGATCACATGGGCGTCCCGGGTTTCCAGCAGCGGCCGCAGGTAACCCAGAAGGCCGTTTTCCCAGTCGATGAGGGTGCCGTAGCAGTCGAAAGACAGGGTGCTGTAGTTGGCGTAGTGCAGTTCAGGCATTCTGGATGTAGTCCAATACAAGTCCGTAAAAGTAGACGTCGCGCCGGTCGAAATACCAGCCCAGGTGGCGATGGCACTCTTCGCAGCTGGCGATCCGCCAGGAGAACCCGGGAAAC
Organism: Pseudomonadales bacterium; assembly: GCA_041395945.1. Classification (NCBI taxonomy): domain Bacteria; kingdom Pseudomonadati; phylum Pseudomonadota; class Gammaproteobacteria; order Pseudomonadales; species Pseudomonadales bacterium. Next base: position 2,954,434 of record JAWKZN010000001.1, on the reverse strand, counting down.
CAGGTATCTGCCGCGACCGGGGTGCCGGAAATGGCGCAGCCGAGAGCCTCTCTGAAGCAGCCCAGATGGAACTGCAGGCCATAAGGGTTGGTGAAGCGATGGTCGTGAGCGCCATTCACCTCGATTCTGTCCGACTGGCGTGCGATCACGTGAGAACAGGTGCCACACACCAGATAATCGCCATCACCTGCCTCTGCATCCTCGACGATGCGCCTGAGTCCAGGCTCAAGACCTTGACGCTGTTTGTCCACCACGTCGATCATGTCGGCTCGAAGAGGATCTCAGATGGAATCGTTCGACAGCATCTTTCAGCGGGCGGCGGAGCGCAAGGGGGGAACTGCAGCCCTGGAAGAACTGCTGCCCGAAGCCGCCAGTGCGCGCAGTCTCAAACGCAGAAAAGACGATCGTTATCTGTCGGAGATGACGGCCTGTGTCTTCCGAGCCGGCTTCGTATGGCAGATCATCGAACGCAAGTGGCCGGGTTTTGAGGAAGCATTCGATGCCTTCGATGTAAGTACCTGCGCGATGCTCAGCGATGAACGTCTGGAGCAGCTCATGCGGGATGACCGGGTCGTGAAGAATCGCAGCAAGCTTGCGAGCGTGCGCAGAAATGCCGGCTTCATCCTCGAGGTCCGGGAAAGTCACGGCAGCTTCGGCGCCTATCTTGCCGACTGGCCCGGGGCAGACATCACCGGGCTGTGGGCGGAGCTGAAACGGCGGGGTGACCGGCTCGGGGGTCAGACAGGACGTTACTTTCTCCGTTTCGTGGGTAAGGACACGCCGGTTCTGGCCCAGGATGTGGTGACTGCTCTGAAGCTGCAGCGTGTGATTGACAGGGAGCCCACCAGTAAGAGGGCGCTGGCCCAGGTGCAGGCCGCATTCAATCAGTGGCGGGAAGAGAGCGGTCGGGATCTGTGTCAGATCTCCAGAGTGCTCGCCGCGAGTGTCTGAGGAAGCGGGACGTTGAAAATTTCACTGACCAGCCGGCAGCTCGAGCTGCGTGATCAGTTCGAAGATTTTCTCAGCCGGGAACTGCCGAGCGAACTCGCCCGGCGGGTGAAACTCGGCAGGTCCATCAGTAAGGACGATCAGCAGCACTGGACCCGCACACTCAACGCCCGCGGCTGGGCGGCCCCGCACTGGCCGGTCGAACATGGCGGCACAGGGTGGTCGCTGGTCGAACGCCATCTGTTCGATGTCGCCTGCCGGGAGGCGCACGCACCGGTGCTTTCCGGATTCGGATTCAACATGGTGGGGCCGGCCATCATCCGCTATGGCTCTGTGGCCCAGCAGCAGACGTTTCTCCCGCGGATCCTCAATGCAGACATGTGGTGGTGTCAGGGCTATTCGGAGCCCCAGGCCGGATCGGACCTGGCTTCGGTACGCACCCGGGCGCGGCGCGAAGGCGATGACTACCTGGTGAGCGGGCAGAAGATCTGGACGAGCGCGGCGGAAGTGGCGGACTGGATCTTTGCTCTGGTGCGCACGGATCCGACGGCACAGCCCCAGAAGGGCATCAGCTTTCTGCTCATCGATATGACCTCTCCCGGGGTAAGCGTTGAGCCGCTGCTGGCCTTCAACGGCAAACGGTTGTGGAATCAGGTGTTTTTCGATGGGGTACGGGTCCCGGTGATGAATCGTCTCGGCGAGGAGAACCGGGGCTGGACCGTCGCCAAGAGTCTGCTCGGCGATGAGCGCCTGATGGTGTCACGGGTGGCGGAAAACCGCCGTCTGCTCGGCCGCCTGCGGGAACTGATCCTGGGGCAGTCGCCCGGTGTGGATCCGGAGAGCCGTCGACGGCTGGCGGAACTCAACCTGCGGCTGGACGCTCTCGAGGCTACGAGCCTGCGTATCCTCACCGAGGCGGATCGAGGCGGACGCATCGGGGCGGAGCCTTCGATGCTCAAGCTCAAAGGCAGTCAGCTGGTGCAGGCCATGGACGAAGCCCTGCTCACCCTCGCCGGCTACTGGGCTGTGCCGATGGACTCAGGATCTGCTGAGCGTCCTGTGGGTCCGGACTTCGCGGAATATCTGGCTTCCGGCCTCTTCCATCACCGGGGCTACACGATCGCTGGAGGTACCAGCGAAGTGCAGCACAACATCATCGCCAAGCAGGTTCTGGGGCTGTAGCGGTCCGGAAATGCTGGTTGCAGGCCACCAGGGAGCCTCTGGCGACTGCGAACAGGCAAAAAAAACGCCGGATCTTGCGACCCGGCGCCGTGTAGGCAGGCGGATGGGGAGAGGAGGAGACGTACCCACCTGCTACTGACAATATTGTCAGTGTCGCTGCGGTCCGTGGACATCAGGACATCCACCTAGACACCGACTTTTCTCCCTCAATGTGCCATGGCGGGAGCCGTACCGTCATTTCAGCAGGGACTTCAGGTCCGCGTCCGGATCTGCCAGAACCGCCGGGTCGACGGGTTTGCCGATCAGCTGCTTGCAGATCATGAACTCCTTCGGACTGTTAACAGCGTCGGCTGCGACGACCCTGCCATCTTTCAGATAGAAAACGGCGAACTGATTGGCGGCCATATCACCGCGCACAATCTGGGTGTCACCATCCGCTGAGAAGCCGAGCATCTGCAGCTTGAGTTCGTACTGATCGGACCAGAACCAGGGGATGGTGGCGTAGACCTTGTCTCCGCCACAGATGTTTGCTGCGGCTACCCGGGCCTGATCCATCGCATTCGGTACGGATTCGAGTCGCAGGCTGCGTCCGAGCAGTGCATTGGGATGGAAGGTGCAGTCCCCTGCCGCGTACACGTCCGGAGCCGATGTCCGGCAGTGGTCGTCCACGAGAATACCGTTGCCGCAGTCGATCCCGGCTGCCTGGGCCACCTCGATGTTGGGCACGATGCCGATCCCCACGATCACGATGTCGGCGGAAAAGGACTGCTCGCCGCACTGCACTGAGGTCACCTGTCCGGAACCACCGAAGCCGCTGACCATGGTGGAGGTGTGGATATTGACGCCCCGGCTGCTGTGCAGCTCATGGTAGTAGCCGGACATGGTGGGTGTGGTGACCCGCTGCAGGATGCGCGCTTCCATTTCCAGCACGTGGACTTCGAGGCCGCTGGTGACCGCGACCGACGCAACTTCCAGGCCGATGTATCCCCCGCCGACGATCACGAGTTTCCTGCCCGGTGCCATCTCAGCCCGGATTCCGTCCACATCCTCTATCGAGCGCAGATAGTGGATGCCTTTCTGATCACTGCCCGGAATGCTGAGCTTGCGCGGTCGACCACCGGTGGCGATGAGCAGTTTTTCGTATGTGATGGTCTCCCCTTTGTCGGTACTGACCGTATGCACGGCGGTATCGATCGCGGTTACCCGGGTGCTGGTTTTCACGCTGATATTGTTGTCGGTGTAGAACTTCTCCGGCCGCAGATAGACACGTTCGATCCCTTGTTCACCGGAGAGGTATTGTTTCGACAGTGGCGGACGCTGGTAGGGAACATAAGGCTCGTCGCCGATCAGAATGATCTCGTCGGTGTAGCCTTCCTGTCTGAGACTGGCTGCCGCCTGGCCTGCGGCATGTCCCGCTCCTGCGATCACGATTGCCATCGGTTTGCTCCTGGATTTCTGTAGAGCGGGCATTCTACAGGGGAGCATTCGATCAAGTCTCGGCGTCTCAGATATACGATGCGGCGTGATAGCATCCCGGCATTACAATCCAGCAGGCCTGTGAGCGTGAGCCCATGACCCAGTTCAATACTCTGCATGAAATCGTCAGGAAAGCACGGGCCTCAATCAGCCGCGACTACTGGGATTACCTGGTCGGTGGCGCAGATACGGAAAGCGCACTGAAGCGCAACCGGTCCGGCGTTGACGCCTGGGTATTCCGTCCGCGTATTCTCAACGATGTCAGTGATGTGCAGACGCGCAGCGAGTTTCTGGGAGTGGAACTGCGTATTCCCGTGCTGCTGGCTCCGATCGGTTCTGTGCAGGTGTTCGAGGCGGGCGGTGGAGAGTCGGTGGCCAGAGCCGCTGCAGAATTCGGTGTGCTGCAGATCTTAAGTTCGGTGTGCCGGCCCGATTTCGAGGCAGTTGCAGGCGCGGTGCCCGGCCCGCGTATCTATCAGCTCTATCTGATGAGCGATCAGGCCTGGATGGACGACGTCATCTCCCGCGCCATCGATGCGGGTTATACCGGGTTCTGTCTGACCGCGGATACCCAGACCTATTCACGCCGCGAGCGTGACATCCTCAAGGGGTTCGTGCCGCCCTCCGGCAGCCGTACAGACAATGCGGATTTCGGCTATCAGGCCCGCATGACCTGGGAAACGGTGGCCCATATCAAGAGCGAATTTGACCTGCCGCTGATCATCAAAGGGGTAAACGTCGCCGAGGATGCCAAACTCTGCGTGGAAGCCGGTGTGGACGTCGTTTATGTCTCCAACCATGGTGGACGGCAGCTCGACCACACCCGGGCCTGCATCGACGCGCTGCCGGAAGTGGTGAGCGCGGTCGATGGCCGGGTACCGATTGTTGTGGACGGCGGCTTCATGCGCGGTGCAGATGTGGTGAAAGGTCTCTGTCTGGGTGCCAGTGCGGTGGGACTGGGCCGTTTCGAGGCGCTGGCGATGGCGGCGGGTGGCAGTGCCGCACTGGTGCGTGCGCTGGAAATTCTCGAACATGAAATCCGTACCACCATGGCACTGCTCGGCGTCAGTCGGCTCGAAGGTCTGCATCCCGGACTCCTCGAAAGAGCAACGCACCTGGTGTCGCCACAGGTACTGAGCGCTTTCCCCCTTCTGGAGGAAGGCTACTGATCCTTGCCGGGCGGCTTCGGTCGAGTGCTCAGACCAGGGTCAGTTGAGCGCGACCCTCATTGCCGTCCCGTTTGTGTAATCCCTCCTGTGCAGCCACCGCCGTCTCTTCCCAGTCGGCGACCAGATGCAGGAAGTCCTCCAGAGTACGCGCCTTCGAAATGAGGAAACCCTGTACATAGTGACAGTTGGCGTTTTCGAGATGGGCCAGCTGCACTTCGGTTTCCACCCCTTCAGCGACCACTTCCTTACCCAGGGTGGTGGCAATGCTGATCAGATGCCGCACGAGTACCCGTGCCTGATCCGAGTTTTCGATTTCGGTAATGAAGGAGCGATCGATCTTCACCACGTCCAGGGGCAGTTCCCTGAGCATGTTCAGAGAAGAGAACCCGGTACCGAAGTCGTCCAGTGCGATTTTTATTCCGGCATGCTGGAGAATTTCCAGTTCCTGCACGACCGTCTGTTTGTCGTGGGCGAATACGGATTCGGTAACTTCGATCTCGATCCGGTGATGCGCGAGTGCACGGCGGTCGAGCATCGACAGCAGGGAGATTGCGAAACCGTCGGTCATGAGCTGTTTCGCCGACGCATTGATGGCGATGTGATCGAGATGCAGACCGATGCTGTCTGCGGCGGCAAACAGATCCGCGGTACGGTCGACCTGAATAGCGGTGAATTCGTGTATGAGATTGGTTTCTTCGGCGATCGGTACGAAGACCTCCGGACTCACCTGGCCGAGCTCGGAATCGGTCCAGCGCAGCAGGGCTTCGGCGCTGGTCACCTTGCGATCGGAAAGCCGCAGCTTCGGCTGAAAGTGCAGTTCCAGTTCCCCCTGTTTGAGCGCGCGTCGCAGGCGGCTTTCCACCAGCACCCGGTGGCGGTTGGCTTCATTGAGGGTGTCGTCGAAGAAGGCGAAGCGCGCACGGCCGGTTTCTTTCGCGCGGTACATGGCTGAATCGGCCTTCATCACCAGTTCGTCTTCCTTCTGCCCGTCGTCCGGGAAAAGGGCAACACCGATGGAAGCTCCTACGGTGTGCTCCATTCGCGCCACCACGATGGGTTTCACCAGCGCGGCGATAATACGCTCGCAGAGGTGGGAGACGGATTTTTCGCCATCACAGCCCGGCACGATCACCGCGAACTCGTCACCACCCAGTCGGGCGATGGTGTCGACTTCGCGCAGGCATTCCTTCAGACGCTCACTGATCACCACCAGCAGGCGATCGCCCGCTTTGTGGCCTTCGGTGTCGTTTACTTTCTTGAATCCGTCCAGATCGATGAACAGCACCGCGCCTTTCTCACCGCGCCAGGACCGGGAGATCTGTTCCTTCAGCTTGTCCTGAAACGCATGGCGGTTGATCAGACCCGTCAGATCATCAAAGTGTGCCTTCTGGAAGAGCACCTCGGAGCGGTGAATGTTGGTCATGGCCACGGCCAGACGGTCGGCGAGTTCAGCGAGCTGCTTGAGTTCGGTGCTGGCGATCGCCCGTTTGCTGCAGGCGACCAGTACACCGGAGAGCTGGCCTTCCGGTGCAACCGGCAGGCAGGAGGAGACGCTTTCGCCGTAAACCTGGCGTGCCAGGCGCTGATACCCGTCGATATCGAGCAGACTGTCGCTGGACAGGTTGCGCAGGCGGACGTGCTGTCGCTGCAGCTGGCGGGATTCGAGTCGATAGCTGATGTGTTTCAGATCACCGCGCTTCGGTCTCAGCAGCAGAGCGACATCCACATTGTCCATGTGGGCGGAGAGCAGCACTTTGCGCACCACGGTTTCGAGATCGGCCGCGTCGAGAATCAGCCGGTCGATGTCAGCCACGGACTGGCTGGAGCGTATCGAGGCCTCCAGCTGGCTGGTCATGTCGTTGAGCGCAGCACCCAGGGATTTGAATTCGTCATCCTGACGCACTCTCACCCGCTGGGAGAAGTCGCCCTGGCTCATCAGCCGGGTGTGGGATTCGAGCCTCGAGAGCAGTTCGAAACGGTCACGCAGCGTGCGCAGAGTGAGGAAGACAGTCAGTGCAAACATGCCCAGACAGACGCCGGTGAGCAGCCAGTGGTACTGCCGCATCGACTCCAGTGACATCTGCACGAGGGCGGCCAGCGATACGCAGCCCCACAGACACAACAGCAGCAGCACCAGGCGCTCGATGCGCGCTCCTGCCCGGGTTTGTGTTGATTCGCGGCCTGCCACCGTTCAGCGGGTCCTTCACTGATTCGTCCCTGACCCCGGATGAGAACACAGCGATTACAGCGGTTCTGTGACGGTCTCGGCGTTCGTGCATTCAGCCGGAGGTACTGGCAGGCCAGTAGGGGGCTTTGAGCGCTTCCTTGTAGAGCTTGCCGGTCTGATGCCGTGGCAGTGCATCGTGAAAGTCGATGCTGCGGGGACACTTCAGGTGTGCGATCCGCGCCCGGCAGAACCCGATGATTTCCTCGGCAGTCACCGTTATTCCGGGTACCGGCTCGATGGCGGCTTTGACTGCTTCGCCGAATTCCTCATCCGGGACTGCAAACACGGCTGCGTCCTGTATTGCGGGATGAGAGAGCAGCACGTCTTCTACTTCTCTCGGATAAACGTTCACGCCCCCGGTGATGATCATGTGGGAGGCGCGATCAGTCAGGTAGAGATAGCCGTCTGCATCGACGTGACCGATGTCGCCGAGGGTGGACCAGCCCCGGGCATTGTAGGCCCGGGCCGTTTTTTCGGGATCTTTGTAATACTCGAAGCGGGGTCCATCTGAGAAAAATACGGTGCCGGTCATCCCGGTTGCGACCTCACCGCCTGTGGCGTCTGTGATCCGCACCCGGCCGAGAATGGACCGGCCCACGGAACCTTTGTGGTTGAGCCATTCTTCGGGAGAGATGGCTGTCTGGCCGTTGCCTTCGGTTCCGGAGTAGTACTCATGCAGGATCGGACCCCACCAGTCGAGCATGGCTTCCTTCACGGCGATCGGGCAGGGGGCTGCGGCGTGTACGGCGATGCGATGGCTCGACAGATCCCGGGCGGTGCGCACATCTTCCGGCAGCCGCAGCAGCCGCACAAACATCGTCGGCACCCACTGGCTGTGAGTGACGGCGTGTGCCTCGATGAGTGCAAGGCTCTGTGCTGCGTCGAAGCGCGGCATGATCACGCTGGTGGCGCCGCTGCGCTGCATCATGGCGTTGTAGCGCAGCGGCGCAGAGTGATAGAGCGGGGCGGTGGAGAGATAGGTGGCGGTATGGTCGATCTGGTGCAGGTCGAGTCGGCGTCTGAACAGTTCCGACACGCTACCCAGAGCAGCACCCGGAGGGCTCGCCCGCACCCCTTTGGGCTTACCTGTGGTGCCGGAAGAATAGAGCATCTCGGCACCCTCCGCGGCGTCGTCGATCAGGGTCGCAGGTTCCGCGGCGATGATGTCGAGCCAGTCTTCGATGTGCAGGTGGTGGGACTGGGGGCTGTCCTGGATCTTCTCTGCCTGGGACGCTGAACTGATCAGCAGGCCGGCATCACAGTCGTTGAGAATGTGGCTGACTTCCGCCTGCTGGAATTGAATGCTGATCGCCGTGTAGTAGAGCCCGGCGAGCTGGGCGGCCCAGAACAGACTCAGGCTGTCCGGGTGATTCTCCGCAAGTACCACGATCCCGTCGCCGGTGTGCAGTCCCAGTTTCCGCAACGCGTGTGCGCCTTGCAGGGCGCGTTCGGCGAGTTGTGCGTAGCTGGTGATGCGGCCGTCGAAGATCCAGGCGGCTTTGTCCGGCGTGCGATCCGCCCAGTGCAGGGGGTGCAGCGGGCTCGAAACTGCCGCTATGACGTGCCCCCATCGCGGGGCATGGGCACGGGAAAGGGTGTGATATTGGTGCCGCGACTGTCGGTGACCTTGGCGATACCTTCCTTTTCCACTTCGTCGATCCGCACCACGGCGTGCATCGGAATGAAACTGCGCTGCACACCGTCGAATTCGTTGCGCAGCTTCTCTTCACCCGGATCGATTACCAGTTGGGCCTTCTTGCCGAAGATGTACTCCTCGACTTCGATGAAGCCATAGAGGTCGCTCTGATAAATGTTGCGGGCATAGACCTCGTAGATCTGGCCCTGGTTGTGGAAGAGCACCCTGTAGATGTTCTGCTGGCTGTCGCTCATGAATAAGTACCAAGTAACCTGCTTGAATCGGCAGCCCGAGGGCCAGAAAACGCAATGTTCGTGGAAGTGTTTATAGAGGTGTCTGTTCGAAATTCAAGTCATTATAATCGCCGGCCCCGAAAATGAACCCTCTAATGGGTCACTCCAGCCAGACCAGGCCATGGAAATCAGGTAAGAAATGAACGATCCGGTTCACCCAGCCCCCAGCCACGATCCCCAGGGACACCGCAGCGAGCCGAAAAAGCTGTTCATCCAGACCCACGGCTGTCAGATGAACGAATACGATTCGGCCCGGATGGCTGACCTGATGCGGGAATCCGGCGGGTACCGGCGGGTAGACGACCCGACTGAGGCGGATCTGCTGCTGCTGAACACCTGCTCCATCCGTGAGCGGGCTCAGGAGAAGGTGTTCCATCAGCTTGGGCGCTGGAAGGCACTGAAAGCGGCGAATCCGGACCTGGTGATCGGTGTGGGGGGCTGTGTGGCGAGTCAGGAAGGCGGTGCGATTCAGGCCCGGGCTCCCCATGTGGACCTGGTCTTCGGGCCCCAGACCCTCCATCGCCTGCCCCGGATGCTGGCCGGGCTCGCGCAATCCGCACAGCCGGCTCGTGTCCCCCTCGTGGATGTGAGTTTCCCGGAGATCGAGAAGTTTGACCGGCTGCCGGCACCCCGGGCCGAGGGTGCCAGCGCCTTCGTCTCGGTCATGGAGGGCTGCAGCAAATACTGCAGCTTCTGTGTGGTGCCCTACACCCGGGGCGAGGAAGTGAGCCGGCCGGTGGCAGACGTGCTGCGCGAAATCCGGCAGCTGGCGGATCAGGGTGTGCGGGAAGTGAATCTGCTCGGACAGAATGTGAACGCCTACCGGGGCGGGATAGAAGGGGATCAGGCGGATCTTGCCGAACTCATCCATTACGTGGCCGGGATCGAAGGTATCGATCGTATCCGCTATACCACCTCGCATCCTGTGGAATTTTCGGACACGCTGCTGCAGGCCTATGCCCGAGTGCCGGAACTCGTGAGCCATCTGCATCTGCCGGTGCAGTCCGGATCGGATCGGATTCTCCAGCGCATGAAGCGCGGACACACCGTGGACGAATACCGGCAGAAAATCGATCGGCTGCGCACCATCCGCCCCGGCCTGAGCCTGTCGTCCGATTTCATCGTTGGCTTTCCCGGCGAAACTGAGGCGGATTTCGAGGCGACGCTCGCACTGGTGGAGGCCGTCGGTTTCGATATCTCCTACTGTTTTCTCTACAGCCCGAGACCGGGTACGCCGGCATCCGGACTTGCGGATGACACTCCGGAGTCGGTGAAGAAGGAACGACTGACACAGCTCCAGGCATTGCTCAATCGCCAGGCTGCCCGGATTGGAGAGTCGATGATCGGGCGGGTCGAGTCGGTACTGGTGAACGGTCCGGCCAGGAAGGATGCAGGAGAACTGCAGGGACGCACCGGCAATAACCGCGTGGTCAATTTCCGCTGCGCGGATCGGAGCCTGATCGGGCGCTTTGTGGATGTCCGCATCGATGCCGCACCCTCGAACTCGCTGCGTGGCAGCCTGCTCTGAATCTGTTCGACCTCAGGAGCGACCCGGCTGATCCGCCGCAAGGCGGCCGGTCAGCAGGTCCGGCCGGCTGTCACGAAAGTTGATTTGACACCCGACATTGGAGCGATATTCTTTGAACCTGACCGCAATACAGGCATCAGCTTGACCGACCAACCTGCCGGAGAGAATGCCGGTACCGAACCGCGAGTGGTGGCACTGACGACGACGGTGACACTGGAACCCAACGATACTCAACGTATGGCTGCGCTGTGCGGGCCGTTCGACCAGAACCTCAACCATCTCGAAAAGCGTCTCGGTGTGCACATCCGCAATCGCGGCAATCTGTTTCAGATCAGCGGGCCTCAGCACCGGATCAAGGCAGCCGGTGCGATTATTTCTCAGCTGTATCGGGAAACCGTGGGCAGGGAGACCATTGAGCCGGATACTGTGCATCTGTTCCTGCAGGAATCCGGCGTCGACGAACTGCTTGCGCGGGAAGGCCAGGATGATGTGCCGGTCGGTTCCGACGTCATCAAGACGGTGCGCAAATCCATCAAACCCCGTGGCGGTAACCAGACCGCCTACACCCAGATGGTGCGCAACCACGACATCAATTTCGGCATTGGCCCCGCGGGCACGGGAAAAACCTATCTCGCGGTCGCCTGTGCGGTGGAAGCGCTCGAAGAGCACCAGGTCAGTCGCATCATTCTGGTGCGGCCGGCCGTAGAGGCTGGAGAGAAACTGGGCTTTCTCCCCGGAGATCTCGCACAGAAGATAGATCCCTACCTGCGGCCGCTCTACGATGCACTCTACGAGATGATGGGTGTCGAGCGGGTCAACAAATACATTGAGCGCAATGTGATCGAGGTGGCACCGCTCGCGTACATGCGGGGCCGCACGCTGAACAATGCTTTCATCATTCTGGATGAATCCCAGAACACCACGATCGCTCAGATGAAAATGTTCCTCACCCGCATAGGCTTCGGATCCACCGCGGTGATCACAGGGGACATTACCCAGATCGATCTGCCGAGGGGTGAAAAATCCGGTCTCATCGATGTGATGAATGTGCTGCGTGGTATTGAGGGAATCAGTTTCACACGCTTCACATCCCGGGACGTGGTTCGTCATCCTCTGGTGCAGAAGATAGTCGACGCCTATGCACGCACTCAGGATCGCAACCGGCGTGGCAGCGACGATTCCGGAGAAACGGAACGCGATGCCGGTTGATGTCCAGTTCGCGGTGGTGGTCGCGGATCTGCCGGATGCGTCCAGAATCGAGGAATGGGTGATCGAGACCATGCGGGCAGTGGCGGTGCATCAGCCGGAAGCGCATGCTGGCGAAGAGGTCTGTATCCGGGTGGTGGACGAAGCGGAGTCGAGGGATCTCAATCACCGCTACCGGCACCGGGATCGATCTACCAATGTGTTGAGCTTTCCGGCAGACCTGGATCTGCCGGATCCGGCTCATCCGATAACGCGAATACTGGGGGACATCGTTGTCTGCGCGCCTGTTGTGATTGCAGAAGCACTACAGCAGGGCAAGACAATCACCGAGCACTTCGCCCACATGGTGGTGCACGGCATGCTGCATCTGTATGGCTACGACCATCAGGTCGAAAGCGATGCGGATGTGATGGAACAACTTGAAAGGGAAATACTGGGAAGGTTCAGTATCGGTGACCCCTATCGGGAAACCGAGCCAGCCTGATCGGATCATGAGCGAAAACAATCTGGGGCGCCGGTCCTTCCTCGACTGGATGTCCGACATTTTCTCCGGGGAGCCCAGCGATCGGACCGAGCTGATGGACTCGTTGCGGGATGCCGCCGACCGTCAACTGATCGACGCAGAAGCGCTCAACATCATATTCGGTGCATTGCAGGTTTCGGACATGCGCGCGCGGGACATCATGATTCCGCGCACTCAGCTCGTGTATCTGCGCGACGATGTGCCGCCGGAAGAACTGCTGCGAACCATCATCGATTCACAGCACTCGCGCTTTCCGGTGATCGGCGATGATCTCGACGATATCCGGGGCATTCTCCACGCCAAGGATCTGCTGCGGCTTGCCATCGAGCGGGAGGGTGAGTTCGACATCAAGGACTGGATCCGCCCGGCTGCGGTAATTCCGGAGAGCAAGCGTCTCAATATTCTCCTGCAGGACTTCCGCTCGACCCGCAATCACATGGCAGTAGTGGTGGATGAGTACGGCCATGTGAGTGGTGTGGTGACGATCGAAGACGTCCTCGAACAGATCGTGGGGGACATCGAGGATGAACATGATGTGGACGATGAAAGCTACATCAAGAAGATCGACGAGCACACCTACAACGTGAAGGCCACCACGACGGTGGAAGACTTCAACGATTACTTCGATGCGGAGTTCGATGAAGAGGAATTCGATACTATCGGCGGCATCGTTCTGAAAACCTTCGGCCATCTGCCACAGCGCGGCGAGGTCACGGTGATCAACGAACTGCGCTTCAAGATTCTCAGCGCCGATTCCCGGCGGGTGCGGCTGATGCAAGTCAAGGTACCTTGAGGCAGGCGATGCTCGCGCTCATCGCGGGCGCCCTGCTGCCGCTGGCCTTCGCACCCTTCGACTTATGGCCGCTCGGCATCCTTTCCGTCGGGTTGTGGTTTCACCTGCTGGAGCGCGATCCGGGTCGCGGATTGCTGCTCGGGTGGCTCTACGGGGCTGGCAAGTACGGGGTCGGTGTGTCCTGGGTGTATGTCAGCATCCATGAGCATGGTGGCGCCCCACCGCTGCTGGCAGGATTGCTCGTCGTCCTCTTTGTGTCCGGACTTTCCCTGTTCACCCTGGCGAACGGCTGGCTGTTTATCCGCTGGCGCGGGGTACGCACGGCGCGGAGCGGGTCTACCGCGGTCAGCGAACACCAGGGCCGCAACGCCCTCAAGTTCCTGCTGTGCTTCGTGCTGTTCGAATGGCTGCTGACCTGGGTACTCACCGGGTTCCCCTGGCTGCTGCTGGGTTACGGGTTTCCCGATACGACGCTGCGAGGTTTTGCTCCGCTTGGCGGTGTGTTTCTGGTGTCGGGCGTCGCGGCTGCAGTTGCCGTGGCGCTGACACTGCTCGCCCGGGGAATTGCGGCCGGCCGGTGGCGGAGAATGGGTGCTTTCGACGGTCAGGCTGCTGCACTTCTGCTGGTGATCCTGTTGCCCTGGCTGATCGGCGCCGGCCTGACTCAAATCCGCTGGTCCACACCCCAGGCGGCCCACCGGGTGGCTCTGGTACAGGGCAATGTCCCCCAGACGGTGAAGTGGCAGCCGGAGACCCGTGCGCCGATCATCGAAAAGTATCTGCGACTGAGCGAGCCTTACTGGGGTGCGGATCTGATTCTGTGGCCGGAAGCCGCGCTCACCGCATTTGAACATGAGATTCCCGATCTGCTGGCGCGGCTGAACGCACGCGGGCAGCGCACCGGTACCGCGCTCGTTCTCGGCATACCGGGGCTCGAGGTGCGTCCCGGAGATGAAGTGGTTTTCCACAACACCACCCTGGGACTGGGCATGGCGAGCGGTCGCTATGTAAAACGGCGCCTGGTGCCCTTTGGTGAATATGTGCCCCTCGAGGACCTGCTGCGGGGTCTGATCACCTTTTTCGATCTGCCCATGTCCCGTGCTGAACCCGGAAACTGGCGACAGCCCCTGCTGCAGATCCATGGCGCACCTGCAGCGATGGCCATCTGCTATGAGGTCGTCTATCCGGAACTGCTGCGTGAATCGGCTGATGTGCTGCTGACCGTGTCCAACGACACCTGGTTCGGCGATAGTCTCGGGCCCCGCCAGCATCTGCAGATGGCCCGGATGCGGGCGCTGGAAAACGGACGCTGGCTGCTCCGCGCGACCAATGACGGGCTGACCGCCATCATCGATCCCCGGGGTCGGATCGACGCCGTACTGCCCCGGTTCGAAGAGGGGGTGCTGGTGGGCGGATACCGCTCGATGCAGGGCCGCACACCCTACAACCGCCTGGGCAACTGGCCGCTGCTGGGGACTCTGGCCTTCGTGGCGCTGCTGCTCGTTGTGCTGGATCGGCGGGCACGCAGTCGTCGCGACGGTGTTGCAGACTGAATCCGGATCAGCAGCGGGTCTGTGTTCGGAGCTTATATCGAGGCTGGGGTGGTGAGGGGATAGTGGCGGACCTACGCTCGGGCCCTCCGGGCTGCCCTCGATCAGCGGAGTTGCCTCGCGGAAGCCGCGAGTCAATCCGCCTCACTCGGCCTCGCTCCACGGTCCGTCACTATCCCCTCACCACCCCAGCTTCAAGATGGTTCCGAGACAGGCAGGTTAGATCAGGACAGCCCGGAACGCCCTGCTCAGTTGGAGCACAGCGGAGCTGCCGAGCGAGGCCCGGGGTAGCAGGTCCTCGCCCACGCTTTGATCAACCCCCTTCCGAACTCCTCGGCCGAACTCCTCGGCCGAACTCCCTGGCCGAACTCCGAGGCTCTACGGTGGCCAATCGGCAGTGGATGAGGGCGCGACCAATTGGCGCTTAAACCCCCCAACCTTAGTTGGTATCCTTGCGCCCCCTTTCCAGCGGCCTGAAAACACCAGGCAGATGCAGTCTGATGAACGAGTCTTATGATCCGAAAACCGTCGAGCAGGATGCCCAGCAGCGCTGGGACGCAGCCGGCTGTTTCCAGGCCCAGGAGTCAGAAACCCGGGATAAGTACTACTGTCTGGCCATGTTCCCTTACCCCAGCGGCCAGCTGCACATGGGGCATGTGCGCTGCTACACCCTCGGTGATGTCATCAACCGCTACTACCGCCTCAAGGGCCTGAATGTCATGCAGCCCATGGGCTGGGACGCCTTCGGGCTGCCCGCGGAAAACGCCGCCATCAAGAACGGTATTCCACCGGCACGCTGGACGAAGGACAACATCGACTACATGCGCCGCCAGATGAAAGCGCTGGGTCTGGGTATCGACTGGTCCCGGGAGTTCGCCACCTGCGAACCCTCCTACTATCACTGGGAGCAGTGGTTTTTCACCAAGCTCTACGAAAAGGGCATGGTGTATCGCAAAAGCTCGGTCGTGAACTGGGATCCGGTGGATCAGACCGTGCTCGCCAATGAACAGGTTGTGGACGGGCGCGGCTGGCGCTCCGGGGCTGTGGTGGAACGCCGGGAGATGCCCCAGTGGTTTCTGAAGATCACCGATTATGCAGAAGAACTGCTCGGTGAGCTGGATAACCTCCCCGGCTGGCCCGAGTCGGTGAAGGCCATGCAGCGCAACTGGATCGGCAAGTCGATGGGTGTGGAGATTGACTTTCCGGTGGTCGGTGCAGCGACCGAAAAACTCACCGTGTATACCACCCGGCCGGACACACTGCTCGGGGCGACCTATGTGGCCGTAGCTGCCGAGCACCCCCTCGCCCGGCAGGCGGCGGCCGCGGATCCCGCGATCGCCGAATTTGTCGCCCGCTGTAAACAGGCCACCACCGCGGAAGCGGATATGGCCACCATGGAAAAAGCCGGCATCGCCACCCGTTTCAAGGTCGCACACCCGCTCACCGGCGACCCTCTGCCGGTCTGGGTCGCGAACTTCGTGCTGATCGAATATGGCTCAGGTGCGGTGATGGCGGTGCCCGGGCACGATCAGCGGGACTGGGAGTTTGCGACCAGGTACGGTATTCCCATCCGCCAGGTGATTGAACCGGTGGACGGGGCCGACTGTGATCTGCAGCAGGCGGCCTTTGTGCCCTACGGTCGCCTGGTGGATTCCGGCGAATTCACCGGACTGAGTTCCGAGGCTGCCTTCGATGCAATTGCCAGCGCGCTGGAGGCCAGGGGCCTCGGCCGGCGCCAGACCAATTACCGGTTGCGCGACTGGGGCGTGTCCCGGCAGCGCTACTGGGGTTGCCCGATTCCCATGATTCACTGCCCGGACTGCGGCACGGTGCCGGTGCCCGATGAAGATCTGCCCGTGGTGCTGCCGACCGAGGTGAAATTCGAAGGGGTGCGATCGCCGCTGACCACCATGGCGAGTTTCTACGAAGTGAATTGTCCGACGTGCGGCGGTAAGGCGCGCCGGGAGACGGATACCTTCGATACCTTCATGGAGTCGTCCTGGTACTACGCGCGTTTCGCCTCGCCGGATTCCAACAGACCGATGGTCGACGAGCGGGTCGACTACTGGACACCGGTGGATTACTACGTGGGTGGCATCGAGCATGCAATTCTCCACCTGCTCTATGCGCGCTTCTATCACAAGCTGATGCGCGATCACGGCCTGGTGGCATCGGATGAACCTTTCACCCAGCTCCTCATGCTCGGCATGGTGCTCAAGGACGGCAGGAAGATGTCCAAGTCTGCCGGTGATGCGGGTAACCCCCAGCACCTGCTGGAAAAATATGGCGCCGATGCAGTACGCACGGCCATGATGTTTGCCGCACCACCGGATCAGTCCTTCGAATGGTCCGAAGCAGGTGTCGAGGGCCAGGGCAAATTCTGCAGGCGGTTGTGGACACTGGTGCAGGACCATGTGGCCGCCGGTCGCGCTCCCGCACTGGATAAGAGTGCGCTCACTGAAGATGGCAGGAATCTCAGACGTAAAGCCCATGAGACCCTGCAGAAAGCGGACGACGATTTTGGTCGACGGGTGCAGTTCAATACTGTCGTTTCTGCCGTGCATGAGCTTGTCAATCTCATCAGCCGGATGACCATTACCGCGCCTGCCGATCGCGCGGCAGTGCACGAAGCGCTGAAGATCGCCGTGCTCGTATTGTCACCGATCGCGCCACACATCACCCAGGCGTTGTGGAACAGGCTGGGTGAGAAGACTCTGCTGGTCGAAGAGTGCTGGCCGGCTGTCGATGAATCCGCTCTGGTTCTGGAGCGGCTGCAGCTGGTGGTGCAGGTGAACGGCAAGGTCCGTGGCCAGGTCGATGTTGCGGCGGATGCGGATCAGGCGGTGGCTCAGGAGGCGGCAATGACAAATGAAAACGTGGTGCGGTTCCTCGAGGGCAAGACGATCCGCAAGGCGATCTTCGTGCCCGGTAAACTTCTGAATCTGGTGGTGGGATGAGAGTCCGGCTGCTGATTCCTGCTGCGCTGCTGCTGCTTGCCGGCTGCGGTTTTCATCTGCGTACCTGGGATCTGGAAACCAATGTCGCATCCGCCGCAGTCGCGGCACAGGGGCGCAGCGTTCTCGATGAGCCCCTCAAGCGCAGCCTGCGGAATTCAGGCGTCGAGCTGCTCGAAGAGGGTGCTCAGATCACCATAGATCTGCTCAACGAACAGCGCGGCCGCCGCAGTATTTCGGTAAATGATCAGGCACGCACCGAACAGTACGAACTGTCGCTGAATATTCAGTATGAGATCCGCGATGAAAGTGGTGCAGTGCTGCTCCCGCCCCGCTGGATTCGAGCGCTGCGGATCTATCGTGTGGATCGGGACAATCTCGTTGGCAGCAGCGAAGAAGAGGCGCTGCTCGAGCGGGAGATGGTCAATGACCTGATTCAGCAGCTCATGCGCAGTGTCGATGCGGTAACCCGGGAGCGGGCGGTTGCAGCTTAAGGCCGCAGCGCTTGGCGGACACCTCAAGAAAACGCTGAGTCCCGTCTACTTTGTCAGTGGTGATGAAACCCTGCTGGTGGAAGAGGCCTGCGACGACATCCTGAAGCAGGCCAGGGCTGAGGGCTTCTCCGAACGATCCGTGCAGCATGTGGAAGCCGGTTTCAGATGGCACGACCTGCTGCAGGAGGCCGCGAGCCTCTCCCTGTTTGCCGAGCGACGTATTATCGATCTGCGTAATCCGTCGGCGAAATTTGAAAAAGAGGCTTCCGAAGTATTACGCACTTACTGTGAATCACCCGCCGACGATACCCTGCTGCTGCTGCGCTGTCCGCGCATCGACGGCAGACAGAAAACGAGTGCCTGGTTCAGGGCGCTCGATGAAGCGGGGGTGATCGTGCAGATCTGGCCGATCGGCCATGCGGAACTGCCGCGCTGGCTGCAGAGCCGGCTCAGCCAGGCGGGGCTGCAGCTTACCCCGGGAGCGCTCGGAGCTCTCGCGGAGCGGGTGGAAGGCAATCTGCTGGCCGCGGTGCAGGAGATAGAGAAGCTGCGGCTTGCCGAACTTACCCGGCCCGTGTCAGAAGAAGCGCTGCTCGCGGTAATGGAAGATTCGTCACACTACGGTACCTTCGATCTGCTCGATGCGGTTTATGCCGGTGACCGCACGCGGGTAGCGCGGATGGTGCACGGGCTGCGCAACGAAGGCGTCGCGGTGTTTGCCATTCTTGGTGCGCTGACTTCCCAGCTGCGGATGCTGCAGTCTGGTGCGGGAGGGCGGATGCCACCCCAGCGACGCCGTCAGATCGATGCGTTTCTGTCACGGCTCGGGCGGGTCGAAGATACCCTCGACCGTGCGCTTGCCCAGTGCGCGCTGGTGGATCAGCAGGGCAAGGGGCAGCTGCTGGGTGATCCCTGGTTGTCCCTCGAATCCCTGCTCCTGCGGCTGGCCGGTGTGCGGCTGCCTTCGCTCGAAGCATCGGCCGGTTATCTGACTCGACCCTGAATCCAGAGTTCTGTAATGACCCCTCAGGCGGGTTCGACCAGCAGTCCGTCGATGGCCCGGGGCAGCTGGGTGGTGATGATCGCCGTATCGGTCTCAAGCTCGGGGGAACGAACCAGTATCCGATACTCGCCTTCCGCTGTCTGGCTCTCACCGACCCGCTCCACCGTGATGGCCTGGAGGCGGTTGTTGTGCACCTGATAGATGCGGTCATTTTCGTAGATTGACTGTACCGGGACAGCCACCACGGCCGCTTCCTCCGGCAGGGTGATCACCAGTTCCATGAGTCTTCCCAGCGCGTTGGCCGGAGTCGGGGTCGAAGATTCGAAACCGAAGAAGGCATCGAGGCCCGACTGGCCCCGCTTGACCTGGCTCGAGAGCCGGCTGAGCTGCAGGTTCAGACCCTCCTGGCTGGTGGCAGTGATGGATTCCGTATCCAGCATTCTCCGCTGCAGACGTTGTGCGTAGCCATCCGGCAGCTGCACACGCACTTCGAAGGTCCGGGCATCCGCGACATCCGCGAGAATCATGCCCAGGTTTGAACGATCACCGGGTGCGACGAACACCCCCAGTACGGGCCCGCTGAAAGGAGCCAGTACCCGGGACTTCTCCAGGTCATACTGAGCCTGCTGCACCCCTGCCGCAGCGCGTGCCACGGCAGCGTCCAGCGCGGCGGATCGATTCGGAAAGTCAGCCAGCGCCCGCATGTGTGCCTGATACTGAATGTCTGCTTCGTCGGCCTGGGCGACCACCTCGTCGAGCAGTGACTGACTGATCAGCCGTTTGGACATCAGGTCTTTGTGGCGCTGCAGTTTGTTCCGGGCCACGGTGAGCATCGACTGGTAGCGCCCGGTGTTGCCCTCGGTAGATGCCTTTTCAATCTGCAGAGAGTCGCGTGCGGCCTGGAATTCGGCGAGCTCGGCGCGGGCCTCGATGAGACGCAAGGCCAGCTCACGATCGTTCAGGGTGATCAGCCGGTCACCCGCCTGCACCCAGTCGCCTTCCCGTACGTGCACTTCGTCCACTTCCGCCACCAGGTCGGTACGCAGGTGTGCGATCCGGCTGGCCTCCACCCGTCCATAGGCGCGGAAGGTCGGGCAGATCCGTCCGGGAGTTACCCGCATGGTCGCGACCGGCCAGGCTTTCTCCAGCCTCGGCTCGGGGATGGCCTGGGGCCCGGTGGCGAAAATGGAAGCGCTCATCAGCGCGGCGGCTGTCAGAAAAGCCGCGCCGGCCCAGAGTCTTCTGCCCTGAACGGAGCGGGATTGAAAAAAGCGCAAAATTGGGGCGAACATGATCAGGAGTCTCCTTGGAGCCTGGTGTTGCCGGTTGCCACCGGACTGGATCCGCTATCGGTCTGGAACCAGTGACGCTGCAGATGGCCACCCAGGGACTGGAAACGATCCCGACCCGACTCCAGCAGCACGATGAGAGCGGGAATCACGATCAGTACCAGCAGTGTGGCAAAGGCGAGGCCGAAACACAGTGTCACTGCGATCGGCGCGACATAAAAGGCCAGTGACGAGGTTTCGAACATGAGCGGCAGCAGGCCGGCTATGGTGGTCAGTGAGGTCAACAGCACCGCGCGGAATCTGGCGCGGACGGCCTGATCCATGGCGGATCTCACGCTGGCACCAGCCTCGATCGATCGCTTGAAGAAGCTGATCAGCACGATGGAATCGTTGACCACGATTCCGGTCAGCGAAAAGAACGCGAGCAGCGTCATCGCACCCACATCCCAGCCGGTGACCCAGTGGCCGAATACCGCTCCGGTAAATCCGAAAGGGATCGCCATCATGATGGCGAGCGGCCACAGGTAAGAGGCGAATACCCAGGTCAGAATCAGGTAGATGAGCAGCAGCGTGAGCAGACCGCCGAGCGCCATGGTGTCCATGATCACCTCATCCTGCTCGGACTTGCCGCCCAGCCCGAAGCTCAGGTTATAGCGATCGAGAATTTCCGGGAGTGCATTCCTGCGCAGCTCGCCGGTGATGGCGATGGCGTTGCCCTGCTGCGGATCCACGTCCGCTTCCACCGTGACCGCCATCTGTCCGTCAGTATGTCGGATCACATCGATACCGCGACGGTTGTAGAGCACGGCCACACTCGACAGCGGCACGAAAATGCCCTCCGCAGTGCGTACCGGAAACTGCTGCAGGCGGGCGAGATCGTTACGCTCGACATCCGGCAGCATCATGCGGACTTCGAGTTCACTGTCCCTGTCATTGAAGATCTGTACTCTTGCGCCACTGTAGGCTGCCCGGAGCTGGCGGCCGATGCTGTCTGAGGTAAGTCCCAGCGATCTGCCCTGGGGGGTGATTTCGAAGATGACCTGCTCCCGGCCATAAGGGAGGTTGTCGATCACGTTCGATACGCCCGGATAGCGGGACAGGGCTTCGGCCAGTTCTTCCGCGCCGCGCTTGAGTGCATCCAGATCTTCTCCGCGCAGGACCAGCGACAGATCCGCTTCGCCGTTGTTCGCACCTCCGGCGACCTGCACCGTGAGCTGTTCGACAAAGGCGGGTTTCACGATCCGTTGCCGCCACTGATCGAGAAAGGCCGCCGGGGAGAGGGTGCGGGTCTCTTCGTAGCGGTAGCTGGCTGTAATCGACGCGTACTGCTCACCCGTCATGCGCTCCTGTCCGAACCAGGCGAGATTGTGTTTGGTGACCCAGCCGAGCAGGTTAGGGCTGGATTCGTTCACCGCCGCCAGTTCGGTTTCCACATGCTTGAGGAACTCGATTTTATCCGTTTCTGTCGCTGCGGAAGAAAATTCGACATCCGCCTGCAGCGACTCGATGTCGAAGCCCGTGACGAATGCGAAGCCAACATGCTGGGACAGCAGCAGCGACAGCGCGATCACCACACCGCCGATGGCGGCGCACAGGGTTGCCCCCGGGTAGTCCAGCGCGCGGTTCACGAAGGGCATGAAACGGCGATCGCGGAAGCCGAAAAATGCCCGATCAAAACGCGCCCGCCAGCTGTCAGCAGCGGGTCGCTTGAGCCTGCCGAGACTGCCGGAGAGATGGCCGGGCAGCACCAGGAAACATTCCACCAGGGAGGCGACGATCACACAGAGCAGCACCGTCGGCAGCGCCATGATCACATCTCCCATTTCGCCGCCCATGATCAGCAGGGGAATGAAGGCGGCCATGGTGGTCATCGACGAGGTCAGTACCGGTACCCACATGCGTTGCGCGCCGGCGACGGCGGCATCCAGGGGTGATTTCCCTTCTTCGAAGTGGGTGACCGTGTCTTCCGCGACCACAATGGCGTCATCCACCACGATGCCGATGGCCATGATGAAACCGATCAGGGCGATGATGCTGATGCCGTAACCGAATCCCAGATGGAAGAACGCGAGCGCCAGCATGAAGCTTACGGGTATGCCGAGGGTTACCCACCAGCCCACGCGACCACTGAGAAACAGATAGAGGATGCCGATCACCAGCACCAGGCCGGAAAGGCCGTTCTTCAGGATCATGGACAGCTGGGCGCCAAGCAGTTCCCAGACATCGTTGAGCACCAGCATTTCGACTCCGGACGGGAGACTGGCGCGGGTGTCCTGCAACCAGGCATCCAGAATCTCATGTGCCCGGAATGCGTCCGCCTCGGTGGCGCGATGCACGGTCATCTCGATGGCCGGTTTACCTTCCCGGGTGATCAGTGGCTGACCGCGCTGAGGACGCTGCACGATCTCGGCGATGTCTCCGAGCCGGATCACCTGCTCGCCGCTGCGGATGTGCAGTTGCGCAAAGGCGTTGAGATCCCTGCGCTGATCGAGACTGCGCAGTTGCCGGGAACCCTGGCCGCTGCCGATGGTGCCCGCGGGGTTGTCCTGACTGACCCGGGAAACCTCGCCGGCCAGTTCTTCCAGGGTGAGCCCCATGGCCTGCAACTGACGCCCGCCCACCTGGAGGGCGATTTCCTCCATCGGCAGACCGTCGTAGGTGATGGCATCGAATCCCCGGGCGAGCAGGTCCTTTTCGTAGCGTCGCAGCAGCGGGATCAGTTCCGAAACGTCTTCCGCACCGCTGAAGAGCAGGCTGGCCACCGGCTCGAGGTCCACGGGTCGGCGCACCACCGGGGGTTCGATTTCCGGCGGCAGGTTGCGGATGTTGGCCACCCGCTGCTTGACCTGATCCATGGCGTGGGCGATGTCGGCGTCGTAGTCAAAACGCACGTTGATGAAGGTGTAACCGTTGCGGGTGATGGAGTTGATCTCGTTCAGCTCGGTCAGGGTACGCAGCTGCTGCTCAATGGGTGTGGTGACCAGAGTCTCCAGATCTTCGGCGCTGGCGCCGATCCAGCTCACTTCGACAAACACCATGGGAAAGTGCATCGGGGGATCGAGCTGGGAGGGCATCATGCGGATGGCCCAGATGCCGGCGAGGATCATCATGACCATGGCCAGATTTGCCGCGACTCTGTGGGTCGCGAAACGCGCGATTAACGATGTGCCCCTCACTGTCGTTCAGATTCCGCTGATTTTTTAAAAAGGAATATGGCCTTCAGATAATCAGAATTCGTGCCAACTGGGGAAACGGGAAAAAAGCGTGGAAATTCAAGGGATCAGGAAGGGCCGGGGGTACCACGGGAGGGCGGTGGAGCAGGAATTCTGGCGAGATCTGCCAACTTGTGGTCAGGGGTTCGGGATCAGTTGATCCGCTGGTCAGGGTTCCGGGATCAGTTGACCCGGGTGACGGCGGTGCGACCCAGTTCGAGTACCTGCAGCTGACTGCCATCGGTACTGATCCGGGTGATGGAGCCGTTGTCCGGAGAAAAGATCACCATGCGGTCGTCCTCCCGGGCGGCACCCACCACCACATTGATCGCGATGAAGTGACAGAACACGACCGAATCCCCGGCCAGCCCGGACACGCAATCGATGAGTGCCCGGCGCCAGGCCAGCAGACTGCTGTCCAGATCGCTCCAGCGTCCGGCCATGGCCCGGCGCAGCCAGGCAGAGCGGGTCGCCAGGTCGTCACTCGGAGACGGTATTTCCGCCACCCGGGGTTCGATGAGGATCTCGCGCTGCCAGCGTCGGGCCAGTGGCTGCGCAGTTTCTCTGGCCCGTGCCAGTGGCGATGAGTAAACGGGCAGAGGTCCCAGCGCCGCGAGATCGTCGGCAACGGCGATGGCCTGCCTGCGGCCGAGTTCACTCAGCCCCGGGTCTGCATGGCCGTCGAACCCGGCCGCCGCCTGGCCGTGGCGGACCAAATAGATTTGGGGCACGTGTTTGGGCTGCTCTTTGGGACGAGGTTCCTTACAATAGCGCGCTCGCCCGCAGTTGGGGAATTGCTTTGACGGTACACGAATCCGGCCTGTCGCCGGAGATGAAGCCGGACACCACCGTGAATGTCCGGGAAGTCTTTAAACTGGATCTCGATCTGGAGGTGCCGGCGTTCAGCCGTCGCACCGACTATGTGCCCGTGCTCGACGAAGACTACCGCTTCGATCACGACACCACCCTGTCGATTCTCGCGGGGTTTGCCCACAACCGCCGGGTGATGATCCAGGGTTACCACGGCACGGGTAAGTCGACCCACATCGAGCAGGTGGCCGCGCGGCTCAACTGGCCCTGTGTGCGGGTGAATCTCGACAGCCACATCAGCCGCATCGATCTGGTGGGCAAAGACGCGATCGTGCTCGAAGACGGCAAGCAGGTCACCGAGTTCCGCGAAGGCATTCTGCCCTGGGCCATTCAGCATTCCGTTGCGCTGGTATTCGACGAATATGATGCCGGGCGTCCGGATGTGATGTTTGTCATCCAGCGGGTGCTCGAGGTGGAAGGCAAGCTGACTCTGCTCGATCAGAACCGGGTGATCGCGCCCCATCCCTACTTCCGGCTGTTCGCCACCACCAACACCATCGGTCTGGGCGACACCACCGGTCTCTATCACGGCACTCAGCAGATCAACCAGGGTCAGATGGATCGCTGGAGTATCGTCACCACACTGAACTATCTCGACCACGATGCGGAAACACAGATCGTGCTCGGCAAGGCCAAGCACTACCTGCTGAGGCCGGATGGTGAGCGCATCATCTCCAACATGGTGAGTGTTGCCGATCTGACCCGCAAAGGCTTCATCAACGGCGATGTGTCTGTGGTCATGTCACCACGAACCGTGCTGACCTGGGCGCAGAATGCGGAGATATTCGGCGATATCGGCTTCGCCTTCCGGGTGACCTTCCTCAACAAGTGCGACGAACTGGAGCGGGCGATCGTGGCCGAGTATTACCAGCGCTGCATGGGCGAGGATCTGGGTGATGCGACTGCCGGAATCACCTTGAAGAGTGCCTAGCACTCTTCAAACGCTGATTAATGCTGTGCCTGCTTCCGATGAGCGTGACTTCTGAGGGCCTCCAGTGAGTGATGAAGATCATCCCCTGGAGCCGTTCAAACGTGCCACCACGGCCACCATCCGGGCGATAGCGGGCAACGATGAACTCGAAGTGACCTTCGGTGCCGGGCCGGTATCCGTGCGGGGCAACCGCATCCGGGTGCCGCTGCCGGCCGTGGGTGCCAGCGAAGAAGAGATCAATGCGGTGCGAGGCGCGGGCGATGAGTTCGCCCTGAAGATGCGCTACCACGACAACGCCGTGCATCAGCGCCGCGCCCCCCGGGGTGGTCCGGCCCAGGAAATGTTCCAGTGGATCGAAGACGCCCGGGTGGC
Source organism: Pseudomonadales bacterium (assembly GCA_041395945.1). Taxonomy (NCBI): domain Bacteria; kingdom Pseudomonadati; phylum Pseudomonadota; class Gammaproteobacteria; order Pseudomonadales; species Pseudomonadales bacterium. Next base: position 2,928,778 of record JAWKZN010000001.1, on the reverse strand, counting down.
TGCAATCGGATCATTGCGGATGGAAGGGGTCGCGAAAAATCTCGATGCCTCTTTGGAGGTGCAGTGCCAGCAGGCCGCCTTCGATACCATCACGGTCGAGTCTGAAGCCCCCCTTTCCGTGGCGGTCGGTCTGCTTGTCCGCCAGCGTCTGACCGGTCGTGAATTACCGCCCTCGGCGGAGAACGTCGTGCAGTTCTGGCGCGATTACGTGGAAGAACATGCCGGTCGGGATCTGGATCAGCTGCGCGATGTGCTGCTCGATCAGTCCCAGTTCGCGGACGTGTGCCGGACCATCATTGCCGATCTGGGCCTGGCGTCGGAACTGGACGAACCGCCGGAGACCGACGCCAACGATCAGGACTCCGAGTCCATGGACGAAGGTGCCGAGGCAGACTCGGACTTCCTGCCCGAAGACGTGCGTCTGGATGAAGACAATCTCGCCGACGAAAGCGCAGATGGCGAGTCTTCACTGATGGAGATGGACGCCGACGAAGCCGATGATCTCGGCGCGGAAGCCGATCCGGACGAAGCGCCACTGCAGCTGCCCGACGATGCCGGTCGCATACGCATGGATGTGAACTACCACGCCTACAGCGAGGAGTTCGATGAGATTGTGCGCGCGGAAGAACTGTGTGACGCGGAAGAGATGATCCGGCTGCGCGCGCTGCTCGATCAGCAGCTCATTCCGCTGCAGCATGCGACCGCCAAACTTGCCAATCGCCTGCAGCGCAAGCTCATGGCCATACAGAATCGCACCTGGGAGTTCGATCTCGAAGAAGGTCAGCTCGACACCTCGCGCCTGTCTCAGGTGGTGATCGACCCGATGAACCCGCTGGCGTTCAAACAGGAAAAGGAAATGCAGTTTCGTGACACCGTGGTCACGATGCTCATCGACTCCTCCGGTTCGATGCGCGGTCGTTCGATCACCATCGCGGCGATGAGCGCAGACATCCTCGGCCGCACGCTGGAGCGCTGTTCGGTGAAGGTGGAAATACTCGGCTTCACCACCCGCGCCTGGCGGGGAGGCCAGTCACGCGAGCAGTGGATTGCGGCGGGGAAGCCCGCGAATCCCGGTCGCCTGAACGACCTGCGCCACATCGTCTACAAGGCCGCAGACGATCCCTGGCCGCGTACACGCCGTAACCTTGGTCTGATGATGCGCGAGGAACTGCTCAAGGAAAACATCGACGGCGAGGCGCTCATCTGGGCACACAACCGCCTGGTCACCCGCCAGGAGCAGCGCAAGGTGCTGATGGTGATCTCGGATGGCCTGCCGGTCGACAACTCGACCCTGCTGGTGAATCCGTCGAATTATCTGGAGCAGCATCTGAAATACGCGATCGATACCATCGAGAACCACTCGCCGGTGGAGCTGATCGCCATCGGCATCGGGCATGATGTGACCCACCACTATCGTCGCGCTGTCACCATCACCGATGCGGAGCAACTGGGCGGAGCGATGACGGATCAGCTCGCGGAGTTGTTTCAGCAGCAGAAGGTGCGGCGTCGGCGCTGACTGCGGGTTGAGACTGCAGGACCTCAAAGAGTCAGTGCGAGCAGTCTTCGTGTTGGAATCAGGTCAGTTGACCCAGGTTTCCGGGTCGATTTCTTCGATGTCCCATTGGCAGGGTGTGGGGGAGCAGTTTTTTTTCGCGAGAAACTGCCGGCGGCTTCCCGGCTCCCGGGATTTCAGCTTCATGAGGAAGCCGTGGCCGTCGATTGACCAGGCGCCGCCGCAATCCACCGGCACGTAGTCCATCCATGTGAGTTCGTCCTCGCCGGCCAGTTTCTGGATCATCGCGACCGCCGCGTCGGCAACAACCGGAAGTGGTATGTCGTGTCTGGACACCAGACGGACGCCGAGGGAGTCGTTGCTGTTGAGGATAGTTCGGCCGCAATGGTAGGGATCGCCGGCCCGGGTCCGACTGTGTTGCCAGCATCGAATGCTGCCGGAGCGCGCCCAGCCTTCATGGTTTTCAAACACGTCGACCGTCGCTTTGAACAGCCGGGAGTAGCCTGCAACACCGCAATCCTCTATTTCTGTGAGATCGACCGGAAGGTGACCGGACATTGATCTCTTTGCCAGTCCGTAGGCGTCGGAATCCGGGTTGAGCAGCACACAGTCCGACGCAAGCCCCTGGACGGGCAGGCTGACGAGCAGCGCAATGGCCAGCCAGAGTCGGCTCACGGCTCTACGTACTCGATCATCGGATCGTTGTTCTGACGACGCAGAATACTCAGTTCACTGATTCCACCAATCCAGCTTGCGGTACCGCCACCATCCTGCCAGCCGCATTGACCTGCATTGCAGCGCTTGATGAAACGACGCACCACACCACCTTCGAATTCCGGTGGTTCGGCCAGTCGAACTTCGTAGCCGTAGTCTGCTGCCGACCAGGCGCCACCATCCTCAACCACCGTGTACGCGATCTGCACCATCTCGAATCCGGGGTATGCACCTGCTGCGGCTGCGTGGATTTCTGCCACAGTACTGATATCGATCTCGCATTTTCTGATGTCCACGACGACGTGTGAGTTTCCCGCAACCACATGCTCGGTAATCTGACAGAAGAAATCGTTGCTGCGATCCCAGCACCTGGCCGTCGCGTAGCGCTGCCAGCGGCCATCATCGCGTTTCACCTCCTCGAAGGGTTCCCACCTCGCCACCCAGCGCGGTGAGTACTCGTGTACACAGTAGCCAAACTCCACCGGGGGCTTGCCAAGCTGATCCGTCAGGTACTGGTGCACATGGTGATGTCCGGCCCTGGAAGGTTCGACGTCACGACATTCGAATGATTGCGAGTAGGCATACTCTGCCCAGGGAAGCGACATCAGCAGCCAGATTGCGCGGTAAGCCTGAGCGAGGGACACAATGGCAAACCGCGCGTGCGGCTTCTGATCGGCGAGGGGTGCTGAATCAGCCGATGACTTCGAGCCGCTGGATGTCCGGCCGCCCTGCCATCAGCCCCGCGAATTTCGGGCCTGCGGCTTTGAAGTGTTCGGTCTGGCCATGCAGCGCCAGTGCGTCTGCATCTTTGTAGAGCTCGAGCATCAGATAATTGCCATCGGCGTCCTTGCAGAGGGTGTACATCTCGTTGCCGGGTTCCTTGGCACGGACGTCTGCGGCCAGCGCCAGCATGACCTTCTCGAATTCCTCTTCCTTGCCTGCTGCGACCTTCAGATTTGCGATGACTGCCAACATGTTTCGGACTCCGTAGAATGTGTGAGGCAATCAGTATCGAGGCATTCGGATGCACAGGCAACGTGTTCGGCAGTTGATCGAAGAGTACGCCACGCGATATCCATCCGAGATGGATACGGTCGAGCGGTTCCGTGACTTCGTGAATCAAAATGCGCGCTGCTTTGAGCGTGACTGCTGGGCCGGGCATGTGACCGGATCGGCATGGGTTGTGGACAGGGCAGGCACCCGTGTGCTGCTTACCCATCACCGCAAACTGGATCGCTGGCTTCAGCTGGGCGGTCACAGCGACGGAGACCCGGATTCATTTGAAGTTGCGCGGCGTGAAGCACAGGAAGAATCCGGCCTGCGCGTCAGTCACGTGTGGGAGTCTGTTTTCGATCTGGACGTGCATCTGATCCCTGCCCGGAAAGCGGATCCGGCGCACCATCACTTCGATCTTCGATTCGCTTTCCGTGCTTCTGATGGCGAAGGATTCAAGGTGTCCGATGAGTCTCACGATCTCGCCTGGGTTCCCATTGTCAGAATCCGGGACTACACCGATGAGCCATCCATGTTGAGAATGGCGGAAAAGTGGCTGAGGGCGCATGCATGAGCGTGGTGTTACCGAAAGTAACACCAACAGTCCGACACCATTACTCTGCGTACGATTGACCTATTGACTCCCTTATATCAATTCCGTTAACTGTTCGGCCTGTCGATCCGGGTTGTGGAGAGAGCGGAATATCCGTCTCGGCCTGGACGTACTGATTGAGTCATATGGAGGGGATTTTCATGCCTACTGCCTTGTCACGCCTTGCGCGTGTGATACCTGCTGCGGTACTTCTCAGCACCGCAACAGGCAGCGTTTTTGCTGCTGAAGAAGGCGGACGACGGATCGAGGAAGTCATCGTAACCGCAGAACGGAAGGAAGCTTCTGTTCAGGATACTTCGATTTCGATCACCGCGTTCACCGACCAGTTTCTCGATGATTTCGGTATCCGGAATCAGGAAGACCTGCAGAACTTTGTGCCTGCAACCACCATTCAGCCCTACGACGCCACCATCCGTGGTGTGGGCCGTAACTTCCGCGCACTCGGCGGTGACCCGGGTGTGTCGACCTACATGAACGGTGTCTACTCAGAAGACCTGTTGACGGCAACGGCCGCCACCTTCTGGGATGTGGAGCGGATCGAAGTGCTGCGCGGCCCCCAGGGCACCCTGTACGGCCGTAACGCCGTCGGCGGCGCAATCAATATCCTTTATAAGGAGCCGACCGAAGAGTTCGAAGGCGCGGTGAAAGGCATTCTGGGTAACTTCGACACCCAGGAAATTTACGGTGCAGTCTCGGGTCCTCTGGTGCCCGGCAAACTGTACGGACGTGCCACCATCGCCGATCGGAATCGCGACGGTACGATCGAAGACATCGGTGGTGGTCCGGATCTGGACAGCCTTGGCACCGATGCAACCTCGCTGCAGTTGAAGTACACGCCAACCGATTATCTGGAATTCAATGCGCGTCATAACTGGATGAAGACCGACCGTGTCTTCGGCGGTGCGGATGCCGCGGGTCTGGTGATGCTGAACGAAAACGGCGTGAATTCCCGCTACACGGACTCGCTGGTGCCCGGCCACCGTCGCATTGATACGGCAAACACGGCACAGGCGAACTATCTGCAGAGCACCTTCTATGACACCAGCCGGCCGATCACCGTTTACAACGATCCGGTAACGGGCGCTCCGGTCAACACACAGCCTGTTCGCGCGGGTGTCGACTACGGCGACTTCGACGGCTTCCCTGTCTATACCTCTTCGCTGGACGGCTTCGGAGTGTCTACTGCGGAAACACTGGCCGAGTACAACGACTGCGTATTCCCGGGCAGCATCTCCGGAGACGACGTCTGCGGTGCCACCAACGGCCACAACTGGGAAGAATTCGAACAGGAAGGCACCCAGTTCACGGCCTCATGGGATGTGAACGAAGATCTGCAACTCAAGTACATCTTCGGTCTGAGCGATCTGTCCTATGAGCGGATCGCCGACGACGACCGTACTGCCAGCCAGGTATTTGACCGTCAGTACTACGTGAACCACGAAGCCACCTACATGTCCCACGAACTCCAGGCGTTCTGGGATATCACCGATACGGTGTCGGTCACTTCGGGTATCTTCTTCTACGATGCCCAGATCAACCAGCGCGGGGACTACTATACTTCTCTGGGTACCGGCCGTATGACTCAGGCATTCCCGGTTGGTTTCCTTCCGCCATCTGCGTTTCCGCAGGTTACGCTGTTCTCTGCGCGCAATAGCTGCACCAATTCCGCGACCCCGGCACCAACCTGTGAGCGGAACTATGCTGTGAACAATACGGCAGAGGATCTCGGGACTGGATTCATTCCGGGTGCAACACGCAACGACAACCTCCAGCTTTCGAACTGGGGCGGCGACGACGGCTCAAACGATGGCATGAACGTGATTCACGGCCCGAATACTGTTGGTTCTGACCTGTTGTATGCCACCAAGACCGAGCGGGATGCCTTCGCCTTCTACACCCAGGGTGTATGGGACATCAACGAAGCTTTCACCCTGACACTGGGTATCCGCTACGCAGAAGACAAAGTCACCGCGGAGGAGAACCTGTGGCGCTACACCGAAAGTACGCTGGGTGGTGCGATACCGACGGCCGGTATCGGTGCGTTCAATGCCTCGTTTGGTGGCATCGTTCCGGATGGCAATGGCGGATACACACCGGTGCAGGATCTGTACGTAAACGGTGGTGTGCCAATTGCCTTATCCGTCTACCGTCCCTTCAAGCGCACGGATGACAAGATCACCTGGCGCGCCAACCTCGACTGGAACATCAACGATTCCGCGATGATGTACTACTCGGTCACGACCGGATACCGCTCCGGTGGCTACAACCTGGTGTTCTTCTCCAACACTCCGACCTACGAGCCGGAAGAGCTGGTGGCCTACGAGATCGGCTACAAGACCCAGTGGCTGGATGACACTCTGCAGGTGAACGGATCCTTCTACTACTACGATTACTCACACATCCACACCACCGCCAGCGAAGTGACTTCTCTGGGTGGCATCACGACTTCCGTACTGGCAGCACCCGGTGCTGACATCTACGGTATTGAAGGTGAAATCACCTGGCTGGCCACCGACCGGATCACCCTGGGTGGTAATTTCAGCTGGACCCCGAGCGAGTACTCGGAAGACTTCTTCATCAAGGATCCCAGCAGCTTCGAGCGGCCCGAGTCGATCTTCGAAGGCCAGGATGAGCTGACCACCAATGTGAAGGGCAACAAGGTCCTGCAGGTTCCGGAAGGCAAGGCAACCGCCTGGGCCAGCTACGCAATGCCGCTCGCCGGTGGTGCCAGTCTGGAACTGTTCGGCACCTACAGCTGGATTTCCGAGGTGTATTACTCCGCGTTCGAAGCAGAGGCTGAGAAAGCCGATGCCTACGATCGGGTCGACCTGCGGGCAACATACACCAGCGGTGGCGGAAACTGGATCGTGTCCGGTTTCGTGAACAACGTCTTCGACGACGTTGGTCTGCTGCAGGTGCTCACCGACGGCGAACAGGAGCAGTTCGCACACAGTGGTACCACCACAGTGCCGAGACTGTACGGTGTGGAATTCACCTACATGATGGGTAACTACTGATCCACACTTCGGCAACTTGAGTTGCCGGCAGTGCGAAAGTGAAAGGGGCGCTCAGTGCGCCCCTTTTCTTTGGCTGAAAAATGCCGTTCGTGCGTGGGTGAACATTCTGTCGGTGTGACTGACGACGCACGCGGGCTTCAGGAATACAGGTGGCAGGCAACCATGCGGGTCTGGGCTGGCGACTCCGCATCTTTCAGCGGAATCAGCACCGGCGTGGTGGCGCGGCACACATCCATCACCTTCGGACACCGTCCGGCAAACCGGCAGCCGGGTTTCACGTTCACCGGGCTGGGGATTTCCCCGCGGATGGTGGTGGAGGCGCGCTTGCGCTCGGATTCCGGATCCGGCTCGGGATTCGAATGCACCAGAATGTCCGTATAGGGATGCTTCGGCCGGAAAAATACGTCGTTGGCCGGACCGACTTCCACCAGGGTGCCGAGATACATCACCGCCATGCGATCGCTGACATAGCGCACCATGGACAGGTCATGTGCGATGAACAGCATCGTCAGTCCCATCGAACGCTTCAGGTCATCGAGCAGGTTCACCACCTGGGCCTGCACTGAGACATCCAGTGCGGAAATGGGTTCGTCGCAGACGATGAATTCCGGCTCCATGATCAGCGCCCGGGCAATGCCGATACGCTGACGCTGGCCGCCGGAAAACTCATGGGGATAGCGGGACATGTGATCCGCGTTGAGTCCCACACGCTCGAGCCAGCTGGCAACCCGCTCGCGGATTTCGACCGCGCTCAACCGGGTGTGCAGTCGCAGACCTTCACCGATGATCTCACCGATGGTCATGCGTGGATTGAGCGAGGAGTAGGGATCCTGAAAGATCATCTGCATGCTGGCGGCATGGCGCTGAAAATCCTGGGGTCGATACTTCCGCGGCAGACGTTCGCCTTTGAAAATCACATCGCCCGAGGTTTTATCGTGCAGGCCGATCAGGGCTTTGCCATAGGTGGACTTGCCCGATCCGCTCTCGCCCACCAGACCGACAATCTCCCGGGGTGCGATCTGCAGACTGACACCGTCGAGCGCGTGCACGGTCTGACCCCGGCCCAGGGGAAAGTGTTTGGTGAGTTCGATGGTTTCGAGCAGCACGTCACTCATGCCAGTGTCTCCGGACCTGGATCTGGACCTGGAGCTGGCGTCGGGTAGTAGAGTTCGGAGACCCTCTGTGGCGCGGATTCATGGTGTAACCAGCAGCGGCTGCTGTGGCGTTCACCGATGGTAAAGGCGCCTGGATCCCGGTTTTCGCAGACCCGCATCGCGTGCGGACATCGCGCGAAGTAACCGCACCCCGCGGGGGGATGAAACAGATCGGGCGGGCTGCCATCGATCGGCTTGAGCACATGATCGCCGGCAGGGTCGTTGCTGGGCATCGCGTGGCGCAGGCCCAGGGTGTAGGGGTGTGCAGAACGGTAGAACACGTCGTCTACCGTGCCGCGCTCGACGATCTGCCCGGCGTACATCACCAGCACCTCGTCTGCCATGCGCGCCACCACACCGAGATCGTGGGTGATCAGCACGATGGCCATGCCCGTCTCCCGCTGCAGATCGCGCAGCAGGTCGAGGATCTGGGCCTGGATGGTCACATCCAGTGCGGTGGTGGGCTCGTCGGCGATGAGGATGGCTGGCCCGCAGGAAATCGCCATGGCGATCATGGCCCGCTGCAGCATGCCGCCGGAAAACTCAAACGGATACTGCTTCGCGCGCTTGGCGGCTTCCGGAATCCGGGTCATTTCCAGGAGCTCCACCGCCCGGGCCAGTGCCCGTTTGCGCGAGTAGCCTTTGTGTACTTCCAGCGGCTCTGCGATCTGGGCACCGATGCTCATGGTCGGGTTGAGTGAGGTCATCGGATCCTGAAAGATCATGCCGATCTCCCGTCCGCGGATGTCCTTGCCGTCGATGGACTTGCGGCCGAGGATGTCTGTGCCACGCAGTCGTGCGCGGCCTTCGGTGATGCGCCCCGGTGGCATGGGGATCAGTCCCATCATGCTCTGCACGGTGACACTCTTGCCGCAGCCGGATTCGCCGACGATGGCGAGGGTTTCCCCCGCCCCGACCCGGAAGCTCACACCGCGCACGGCCTGCACGATGCCGCCATAGGTTGAAAACTCGACCCGCAGATTGTCGACTTCCAGCAGCGGGTTTTTCATCGCTTCACTCATTCTGTAGACCGCATCCGGGCGTCCAGTGCATCCCGCAGACCGTCACCGAGCAGGTTGAAGGCGAGCACGGTGATGCTGATCGCAAGTGCGGGGAAGATCAGTTCATGAGGCGTGGTGAGCATGGTCTTGATGCCTTCGTTGCACATGCTGCCCCAGGAAGGTGTGGGTGGTGCGACGCCCATACCAATGAAAGACAGGAAGGCTTCGGTAAAAATCGCGCTGGGCACTGCAAAGGTGAGGGTAACCAGAATCACGCCCATGGTGTTGGGGATCATGTGCCGCAGCACCAGGTAGCTGCGGCGTGCGCCCAGCAGCCGGGAGGCCCCGATGTAGCCTTCTTCGCGGATCTGCAGGATCTGACCGCGTACCAGCCGGGAGGTGGCAGGCCAGGACAGCAGCACGAGTGCGACCAGCAGTGGCAGGATGCCGGATTCACCCGGCCCGATACCGAAGGCGATCTTGAAGAGAATCATGAAGAGCAGGAAAGGCAGGGCGACCACGAAGTCGGCGAAACGCATGAGCACCGAGTCGAAGCGTCCGCCGATGAAGCCAGCCGCACTGCCGTAGACCACGCCGAAGAGCACGTAGAGGAAGGGCGCGACAATGCCGATGAACAGCGACACCCGGGCGCCATGCATCAGTCGGGCGAGCAGATCGCGTCCCAGATAGTCGGTGCCCAGCGGATGAATGGCGAGGAAGACTTCATCCCCCAGGTTCACCGTCTCGTCGGGAGCGACCAGTCCGGCTTCCCGGGCCTGCTCGAGGGTGATGACCCGCTTCACCTGTACTTCCAGGGTTTCGAAACCGACTTCGGTTCCGCCAGCAGCGTAGGCGATCACCGAGTAGTGATAGGTCCTGGGGGTGAGATCCAGTCTGTCTTCGAAGCGGGTGTTATCCGTCCCGAAGTTTTCCATCAGCGGCAGGCCGAGAGCCCGATCTGTGCCGACCGGGAACAGACTCCGGTAAATGTGATAGCTGGTGGCACCCTGCACCGGCTCCCAGAGCAGCCGCACGCCTTCGTTGGTGGCGGTCTCGGCAAGCCGCAAGCCGGGTGTGTCAGGCAACAGCGATGTACCGTCCCAGGGGCGATGGGGTGCGACGATGCGGGCGCTTCGGTCAGCGCCCGGCGGCAGGCTGATCTGATCCACATCCTGAGCGGCAGGATCCACGCGCCAGAACACCGGGCCGAGAATCGTGAAGGCCAGCAGCCCGCCCACGATATACAGCGACACAAGCGCCCGGGTGTTGGACTTCAATCGACGCCAGGCATCCTGCCAGTAAGACTGGGAAGGTCGCGAGCCGGTGCGCGCACGTTCATCGTGATGCAGGGGCTGAAAATCGGCCGGACCCAGTGTGGTGAGTTCAGACATGCTCAGTCGAGCCTCACCCTGGGATCGATCAGCCCATACAGCAGGTCAACCACGATCACCATGAACACCAGAAAAGCGCCGTAGAACACGGTTGTGCCCATGATCACCGTGTAGTCGAGCTGCTGCACGGCCTGCACGAAGTAGCGGCCGAGGCCGGGAATCGCGAAGACCAGTTCCACCACGAAACCGCCGGTGGTGATGGCCGCAATGGAGGGGCCCAGCACGGTAATCACCGGCAGCACCGCGTTGCGCAACTGGTGCCGGGTGAAAATCCGGGTGGCGGGCAGACCTTTGGCCTTGGCGGTGCGGATGAAATCAGCGCTCACGATTTCCAGCATGGAAGAGCGCATGAGCCGGGTGAGATAGGCCATGGTGCCCAGTCCGAGCACCATGGCAGGCACCAGCATGTGCCAGATGGAGCCCCAGCCCGCCACCGGCAACACCGAATAGCCGAACAGATTGTTCAGATTCACCAGGGTCAGCTGGCTCAGCGCGGCCACCACGAAGCTCGGTACCGAGATGCCGAGAATCACCAGAAACATGATGATGAAGTCCGGCAGCTTGTTGCGGTACAGGGCAGTCAGTGCGCCCCAGAGCACGCCACCGAGCCCGGCGAACACCACGGCGAGGATGCCGAGAATGGCAGAGATGGGGAAATGCTCGCGGATGATGTCATTGACCTGTCGGTTCTTCTGGGTGAAGGAGATACCGAAGTCACCTTTGAGGATGTTGCCCATGTAGATGAGGTACTGCTCGTGGATGGGCTTGTTGAGTCCGTATTTGGCTTCGAGGTTTGCGCGGATCTCGGCGGTGACCGCGCGATCATTCACCAGGGGATCGCCGGGCACGTTGTGCATCGCAAAGAAGGTGGCGGTCGCGATGAACCAGACCGTGATCACCCCCTGCACCAGCCGCTTTACGGAATAACGCCACACGCTTCTAGTTCCCCTTGAAGCGGATGTTGGTGAAGTCCGGGTCCGGGCCCACAGCACGACGCACCAGGCCGCTGATGCCCGGGTGGGTCACATAGACCACGCCGCGCTCGTAGTTGGGCAGGATGACCGCGTCGTCGATCAGAATTTTCTGAATCTCCCCGAAGGCGTCCATCCGGGTGCGGGGGTCCTGTGAGCGCTGGGCGATACGCACCTGGGCATCGAGGGCGGGATTGTTGTAGCGACCGCGATTGTTCATGTTCCAGGAGGAGAAGAGATCGCCGAAGGTGAGCGGATCGTCGTAGTCGGGTCCCCAGCCGGCGAGCACCAGGTCGAAGTCGCCGGCCAGCATCTTGGCGAGACGCTGCTTGAAGATCTGTTTGTCGATCTTCAGCTCGATGCCGAGGTGTTTGCGGAACACCTGCTGGTAGTACTCGGCCTGTATGTTGGAGACCGGGTTGTCGCCGGAGAGCAGCACCAGGGGGGGAATTGCTTTCAATCCCAGTTCCGCTTTGGCCAGTTCCAGATGCCGGCGGGCGGCAGCAGGGTCAAAGGCGGGCTGGGACGCCGGATACTCTTCCCGGAAGAATCCGTTCACGCCTTTGAGCCAGACCGGAAACAGGGTTTCACCCGGCAGATAGCCGGGCAGTTTGGTGACCTTGTAGACAAGCTCGGCGGAATCGTTTGCCAGTTGCATGGCCCGGCGCAGATTGTGATTACCGGTGAGGCGGCCCTCGCGATGGTTGAACTCGATATAGAACACCCCGCCATCCATGAAGCGGTTGATTTGCCAGCGCTGCACCATGGCTTCATTGAGGTTTTCCGCGAGCAGGGTCGCATAGGCGATCTTGCCGTCTTTGAAGAGATTCAGGGTCGCGTTGGCGTCGGAGGTGATGTAGGCAAAGTCCAGGGTCTGGACCGTGGAGCGGTCCGGATTCCAGTAGTGGGGATTGCGCTCCATCCGCAGACTGGCGCCGTGCACCCAGCGGGATATCGAGTAGGGGCCGTTGTAGAGCAGGGTGTCTGCGTCCGCACCATAGGCGCCGTTGGTCGAGCGGAAGAAGTCTTCCCGGATGGGATAGTAGGTGGAGAAGGCGGCCAGTTTTTCGAAGTAGGCGATTGGCTGCTCGAAGGTAACAGACAGGGTGCGGTCGTCGACGGCCACCGCGCCCAGCGCCTCAAGGGGCAACTCACCGTTATTGATGGCTTCGCCGTTTTTGAGCGGGTACAGAATGTAGGCGTATTCCGACGCAGTTTTCGGATCCACCGCCAGCCGCCATGCAAACACGAAATCATGGGCGGTAACGGGCTTCCCGTCGCTCCATTTCGCGTTTTCCCTCAGCCAGAAAGTGGCACCTCCGGCGGTGATCTCCCAGCGTTCGGCAACCCCGGGGGCGAGCTGATTGTTTTCGTCGTGGCGCAGCAGACCCTCGATCACATGGCCGAGCACCATGCCGCTGACCTGATCGGTGGCACGGGAACTGTCCAGCTGAGGTGGCTCTTCGCGGAGGAAGGCGGTTACCGTGGACGTGCGCGGGTCGGCGGCATCCGCATTGCCCGAAGCGCTGCCGGTAAGGCTCGATGCCCAGGACAGACCCAGCATGAGCAATGCGATACCACCGATGGCGAGCGCGGCGAACAGCAGCAGCTGGCGGCCGGCGGCTCTATTGAAAGCGTCTTCCGAGACTGCCGGATCTGCTCCGGGACTTGTCGCCACTACTGGACGACCCTGAGCAGATTGCCGACGATGCGCTCCAGGTGCATCAGGCTGTTGCACTCTTCCACCTGGTGACAGTAGGCGCCGTATTTGCGCATTTCCGAATCGCCCACGTTCCAGGAAGTTCGAGCCTCCGGATTGAGCCAGATCAGGCGCTTACAGCGGTCGTAGATCTCCTTCATGATCTCTGTACGCGCTTCACCGTAGTTGTTGCGCGCATCTCCCAGAATGATCACGGTGGTGCGGTTGTCCACCTGATCCAGACACTGCTTTTTGAAATCGGACAGGGCTTGACCATAGTCGGTGGAGCCTCCCGCATAGTCGCGCAGGGTTTTGGCGATGGCGTCTTCGAGCTTGTTGCGATCGAAGAGTTCGGTGACTTCGGCCAGGTCCGAGCTGAAAGCGAAAGAGCGGACCTTGGGCATTACTTCTTCGAGGCTGTAGAGAAACATCAGCATGAAGCGCGCGTAGTTGGCCACAGATCCCGAAACGTCGCAGATTGCAAAAACCTTGGGCCGGTCGATCTTCACCGATTTCCAGTGCAGATTGAAGATCGCGCCGTCGTAGCTCATGTTGTGGCGCAGGGTGCGGGAGATGTTGAGCGCGCCGCGCTTGAATACCTTTTTACGCCGGGAGTGCATGGTGGTGAGCTTCTTCGCCATGCGGAAAACGATTTCCTGGACCAGGCGGAAGTTACGCTGCTCGATGTTGGAGAGCTTCACCTTGCGCAGCAGCTCTTCTCTGAGGCGTTTGCCACCGGCATCCGCATGCAGCATGAACTGCTGCTCCACGTAATCCCGGACCTGCTCCCGCAACCAGTCGCGGCGCCGGCGCAGCTCCTGGGAGAGGCGTCGGTCGGCGATCGCGCGGCTGTCCCGGGTGTCGCTGATTTCGCGGTTGAGTTCGCCCAGTCCCATCTCTTCCATGATGCGACGGGTAAAAAGCCCCTTCTGGGTGAAGACCTGGATTTCCTGGAGATCGACCGCCTCGCCTGCGGCGGACATGGCCACGGTCAGTTCGACCCGGGAATTCTGCATCAGCAGCTGGCCCAGGGGCGAAGTCGCTTCACTGGTTTTACCTGGGCCGAGATCGGGTTCCTCTTCCTCTTCGCCGATGGCGCCTTTCTTTTTCTTCGACTTGCCTTTGCCCTTGGGCCCTTTGCTGCGCTGTTCTTCACCACCGGCGCCGCCACCTTCGCCCTCGCCGCCCCCTTCACCGTCTTCCTCTTCCCCTTCGCCGTCCCGGGATCCGTCACCCCGGGCGCCGCGCACGTCCTTGAAGCTGAAGAACTGGTCGAAGCAGTTCTCGAAGGCCTCTTTTTCGTCCTGGGTTTTCGGCAGCACAAGGGACAGGGAGCGTTTCAGAAAGGCCCGGTCCTCGTAACCGACCAGCTCCACCGCATTGAAGGCATCGAGAGTTTCGGCTGTGGAAACCCTGACTTCGGCGTTGCGCAGTGCCCGGATGAAGCTGGTGAGGGTGCGATCCACGCAGACAGCCCGCTACTTGAGTGCCTTGCTGGTCAGAGTGCTGATCTCCGCATCCACGTTCTCGATGTCTTCCTGGAACTTCAGGATCACATTCAGCGTGTCGCGCACGAGCTGAGGGTCGAGGGTTTCGCTGTGCAGCAGCAGCAGGGTGCGGGCCCAGTCGATGGTTTCAGAGATCGCGGGCACCTTTTTCAGATCCAGCTCGCGCAGCTGCTGGATGAAGGACACCAGCTGGCGCCGCAACTCCGGGGGAATCTCCGGAACCCGGGCGTGAATGATGCGCTGCTCGAGTTCCTGATCCGGGAACGGGATGTACAGGTGCAGGCAGCGGCGCTTCAGGGCGTCCGAAATCTCCCGCGTGTTGTTGCTGGTGAGAAACACGATGGGCGGGGCGGTTACTGCCTTCACCGTGCCGATTTCGGGGATAGATACCTGGAAGTCCGAAAGCATTTCCAGCAGCAGGGACTCAAATTCGTGGTCCGACTTGTCCACTTCATCGATGAGGAGCACACAGCCGCCTTCGGTCTTCAGGGCTTTCAGCAGCGGGCGGGGCTCGAGAAATTCCTCGGAGAAGAAGATGTCGCCGAACTCGTGCAGCCGACCCACGGACTCGGCGAAACCCTTCGCACCCTGCAGCACTTCGTCCAGGGTCTCCTTGAGGACCTGGGTGTAGAGGAGCTGCTTGCCGTATTTCCATTCGTAGATGGCTTTGGACTCATCCAGGCCTTCGTAGCACTGCAGGCGGATCAGGGGCAGTTCGAACATCTCCGCCGTGGTCTTGGCGAGCTCGGTTTTACCGACGCCCGGTGGACCTTCGATGAGCACCGGCTTGCGCAGGTGATAGGCAAGGTACACGGCAGTGGCGATCTGATCGCTGCAGATGTAGCGGTGATCGTCGAAATCCGCCTTCAGCGCAGCGACGGATTCGGTGATTTTGGCGATATCGACTTTCTTTTCTGCCACTTAAATGATTCCCCGATCTTCGGCCCGGACTGGGCGCAAAACGCAGTATTATCGCTGCGGTGCAGCATGATGTACACCAAAGGGCCTGGTCGGGGGATCGGGCGGAAAAGCCGCCTGAAGGAGGGAGCTATCAGATGAAGACAGTCAATGAATCCGGGGTGCGCGGCGGGAAACTGCTCTCAGTCCTGCTGGCAGCCTCGCAGACAGTTGCGCTGACGGTAGTCTGCTGGGCGCTTTCCGGGCCCGTTGCAGCGGCACAGAGCGGCGCGCAGATCATCCATGCCGGCCGGCTCATCGACGTGAGCGGGCAACGGGTGCTGCCGGAGCGCTCGATCATCGTCGTCGACGGGCGGATCCAGGCGGTGGAGGCCGGCTACCGACCGGGTGAGCGGGTGATCGATCTGACCGCGTCGACCGTCATGCCGGGCTGGCTCGACATGCACGTGCACATCGCCAGCGAGCAGAGCCCGAACCGGCAGATCGAAGCCTTCACCCTGAATCCCGCCGATCATGCCTACCGCAGTGTGGTGTACGCCGAACGCACCCTGCTGGCGGGATTCACGACGGTCAGGGACCTGGGCACCAGCCACGGCATTGCCCAGTCGCTGCGCCGTGCCGTAGCGGAGGGTCTGGTGGTCGGCCCGCGCATTTTCACGGCGGGCAAGGGCATTGCGACCAGTGGCGGACATGGCGATCCGAGCAACGGCCGCAACCAGGAACTCGAATTCGATCCGGGACCGGCTGCCGGGGTGATCAATTCGCCGGACGAAGCCTACAAGGCGGTCCGTTCGCGCTATCAGGAAGGCTCGGATCTCATCAAGATCACCGCGACGGGCGGTGTGCTCAGTCAGGCGAAAAGCGGGGAAAACCCCCAGTTCACGATCGCCGAGATCGAAGCCATGGTGGCCGCGGCCAGGGATTACGGATTCAAGGTGGCGGCCCACGCCCACGGCGCAGAAGGCATGCGGCGTGCGGTACTGGGCGGAGTCGATTCGATCGAACATGGTACCTACATGACCCCGGAGATCATGAAACTCATGAAGCAGCGGGGCACCTGGTATGTGCCTACGATCATTGCGGGCCGATTCGTGGCAGAGAAGTCAGAGGTCCCCGGCTACTTTTCCGACTTCGTGCGACCCAAGGCCGCCGCCATCGGTCCGCTCATTCAGGACACCTTTGCCCGGGCCTACGCGGCCGGGGTGCCGATCGCTTTCGGCACAGATACCGGCGTCTCACCCCACGGCGACAACTGGAAGGAGTTCACCTACATGATCGAAGCGGGCATGCCGGCCATGGCTGCCATAGTCAGCGCCACGGTCAATGCGGCGGAACTGCTCGGGCAGTCGGATACGCTGGGCAGTATCGATACCGGGAAGTACGCGGACATCATTGCTGTGCCGGGCGATCCGCTGAGTGACCCTGCGGAGTTTGGCCGGGTGCACTTCGTGATGAAGGAAGGGGTCGTGTATCGGCAGGATGGGATCTGACGTCGCGGTGTCACCAATTCACCTGGGCGTTTAGCGTTGGGAGTTCGGAAATGGGTTGATCAGGGCGTGGGCGAGGAGGGGTAATCCCGGGCCTCGCTCGGCAGCTCCGCTGTGCCCTCGTTTAGCGATTTGCCCCGCGGGAAGCCCGCAAGTCAAATAGCCGCACTCGGCCTCGCTACACGGCCCGGGATTGCCCCTCCTCGCCCCCGCTCTCTCACTGTTTCCGAGTTCCCAGGCTGTGCGCCTCGATAGAACTCAGGGCAGGTCGTGCAGCTCGATCTGCATTTTCTGAGCTAAACACGAATCACGCATGGTGTTGCTGTTCCGCTCTGACTGTCCCGTCTTGGATCCATCGTGAAGCTGGGGGGAGATAGGGGGTGTGTCGGACCGTGGAGCGAGGCCGAGCGCGGCGGATTGACTCGTGTTCCTGCGCGAGGCAACTCCGCCAATCGAGGAAAGCCCGGAGGGCCCGAGCGTAGGTCCGACACACCCCCTATCTCCCCCCAGCCTCTCAATACGCTCCGAAAACAGGCCACCCGAAAGAGCCAAAGCTCGCGACACCCATGCCTCTCCATTCGGTCGTGAATCAATGAAGAATCGAGGGTTAAGGCCTCCGCAGCAGCACCGCAAAAGCCCCATGACCCCCCTGCGCCCAGTCCGGCAGCAGTCTGTCCAGCTCAAAGCCCCGTGCCTGTGCCTCGCGCACGATGATCTCCGGCTCGATGCCGTGGCCGGTTCGATCAGCGGGTAGATCGTCCGGTGTCCAGGGGGCGAGCAGCCAGGAGGGTCCGAAGTCGATGATGAGCAGGCGCCCGCCGGGTACCAGCGCCGCGTGCAGGCTCGCCAGGATCGGCTCCGGATCGCTCAGGTGATGGTAGACGTTGCGCATGACCAGGGCTTCACAACAGGCGTCGGGCAGACCGCTTGTGTGTGTACCGGCAGGCAGCACGCTCACCTGAGGCAGGGCGGCGAAACGGGCGGCGAGCTGCTCGAGCAGAGTGGCGTCGATCTCAGTGGCGTAGACCCGGCCGGATGCGCCCACCGCGCCGGCCAGGTGCGCGGTGAGATCTCCCTGCCCCGCACCGATGTCGGCGACCCGCACGCCGTTCGAAATACCCAGGACGTCCTGCACCCGGTGTGCTTCGTCGTTACTGACGCCCTCACATCCGGCCAGCAGGATCAGCATCCACAGCACAGGAGCAATTTTCATCACGTCGAATCTCCGAATTGCGGAGACCCCATTGTAGAGCGGTCGGGGATTACGCCGGGTTACCGACTGTAACGGCGGATGTCAGGACAACCTGTCGCAGATGTCGGGCATGGGTTTACTGTCGGGTCTGCGCACCGGGGTAGGGTTCAAACAGCGTCATCCAGGCGCAGATCCGTCCATCGGGCGAGGGTTGAAAAGTCACTGTCGAAGTGGAGCAGGGAGACGCCTGCGCGGATTGCCGTGGCTGCAATCAGGCAGTCGATCAGTCTGCGGACCGTTTCCCCGTTGCTTCTGCAGCGCCGGTAGAGCAGGGCGGCCTGCTCGTAGTCGATCGGCTCAGTCGAGATTTGAGTGGCTCGAGCGAGCAATCCGCGCAGTTGCGCCAGATGCGCATCATCGCGGGCGCCGGCGAGAATCTCCATGCGTATTGGATCGCTTGTTGCAATCTCGTAATCAAGCAGTGCATCGACCCGCTCGCACACAACACTACCGGTGTCGCGCAGGAACTCTATCCAGGCTGAGCTATCGATGAGAATCAAGTGCTGCGAGTGCGCCGCAGCTCATCAAGATCGCCTTCCCAGCCGGAGCCGCGCAGCGACCGGGCGGCGGGCAGCGTAAGGGGTTCAGCGGCCAGTGTGCGCAGGGCGAGATTGACAGCGTCGCGTTTGCTGGACAGCTGGTACCTGCGCATGACTTCGGCGCAGGCGGCTTCATCGATGTCGATGTTGGTGCGTGCCATACACCAACAATACACCAGATTTCGCGATAGATCTTCAGGAACGTCCATCGGCTGTTCTGCAGAGTAAGCTGGACGGCCAGGCTGGAGCAAAACGCCTCCCAATCGAACCGGCCTTTGGCTTCCTGGCCTGCAGGCCGATTCACCCATTACCAGTGAGGCGGCGCCGGTTGCAGGAGTGTCGTCCGCCTGTACTGGCTGTCAGCCTGCTGCGGTGTCGTGCATGCGGATCAGGCCTTCCTGTGCCGCTGAGGCGACCAGCACCCCTTTCTGGTTGTAGATCAGGCCCCGGTTCAGTCCGCGGGCGCCGCTGGCGCTGGGACTGTCCTGCACATACAGCAGCCACTCGTCGGCGCGGAAGGGCCGGTGGAACCACATGGCGTGATCCAGGCTCGCCATCTGCAGATTGCCCTGGGTGAAACTCACCGCATGGGGCAGGGTGGCGGTGTCGAGCAGGGACCAGTCGGAGAGATAGGCCAGCACACACTGGTGCAGGCGCGGATCGTCGGGCAGGGGATCCCGGGACTTCATCCAGCACATCTGGAAAGGCGGTCGCTTTTCCGGCTTGAAGATGTCCATTGGATTCACGGGCCGCACATCGATGGGACGCTCCCGGTTGAAGGCATCCGCATATTCCGGCGGCAGCCGGCTCGACCAGTCCATGCGCAGTTCCCGCTCATCCTGGAGCAGATCCGGCTGGGGGCTCTCCGGCATGGGCATCTGGTGGTCGAAGCCCGGCTCCTCGGTGTGGAAGGAGATGGACATGTTGAAGATCGCCCGGCCGTGCTGCACGGCGACCACCCGGCGGGTGGTGAAGCTGCGGCCGTCGCGGATGCGATCCACGGTGTAGAGGATGGGCACACGGGTGTCTCCCGGCCGCAGAAAGTAGCCGTGCAGGGAGTGGGCGTGGCGATCCTCGGGTACGGTTCGGGACGCCGCCACCAGGGCCTGGCCGATCACCTGACCCCCATAGACCCGCTGCCAGCCCTCGCTGGGGCTGGTGGCGCGATAGTGGTTCTTCTCGATCTCTTCGAGGTCGAGCAGGGCGATCAGTTCATTGATGGGTTCGCTCAAAGGGCGGCTTCCGATTCTGGCTGGCTGGCGGCGCGGTATTGTAGTGGGCTGGTCCGTGGTGGCAACTCCGGTTGTGGTTCAACCGGGTGCTGCGACTCCAAACATGGCAAGTAGCCGGCCGTCCTTGCGCCAGGAATCCTGCAGGGCGTGGGGAGTCTGTGCCAGCACGATCTTCTCGAAGCTGCTGACGACGGCGGCTGTTTTTAACCGGTAGTCGGCCAGCGCGGCTTTGATCCGCGTCCTGTCCGGGATGGTTACTGCCAGGCCTCTGCCCTGTGCGGCTGTGGCATCCGCCTCGGCTGCGACTGCGGCCGCCGACGCCATAGCGGGCACCGATCCCGCTGCGTGCGAGGCGAGCCCCCGGGCATGGGCTGCGATGCAGGCGTTCAGAGCAATGAGTATGAACAGCGGCTCCGCAGCGCGGAACCAGTGCCTGCGTAGCGGTGCCTGGAGGCGACGATCCGGGGCGATCGACACCTGGTCAAAGTGTGCGACCCCCTGGTTCATTTCCGCGAGGAAAGTCGGCGTGCGGGGCAGCTCGATGGTTACCCCGGGAGCGGTCCGTTCCACCGCCACGAATTCCATGCTTTCATCCTGCCCGATACTCACCACCAGGTGATCCACAGATCCCGCCCCGGCGATCCAGGACTTGGTGCCGTTGAGCAGCGCATGGCCGTCTGCCTCTGTCAGGGTGCAGCCTGGTGAGCGTTCAGACTCGGCCGCTGCGAAACACGTCCACCCCTGGTCCGGGAACTCGGGAAAACAATGGCGCACCGCGGCCTGGTAGCCGCTGACGAATACCCAGGCAAGTCGATCTGCCGCAGCACCACCGAGTGCGGCCAGTGCCGCCGGATCCTCCGCGCGACGCGTGGCCTCGCCCCAGTGCGCATACCATTGGGCTTCTGTCGGGCAGGCAAGCGGGGCCATGGCAGTCGTGGGCTTCAGTACTTGTAGCTTTCGGGTTTGAAGGGGCCTTCGCCGCTCACCCCGATGTAGCCGGCCTGGGCATCCGTGAGCCGGGTGACGACACCGCCGAAACCGGCAACCATGAGCTGGGCGACCTCTTCGTCGAGTTTTTTCGGCAGTACTTCCACAGCGATCGGTGCGCGCTGATTGTCCGGCTGGTCGGCCCAGCGCTGGTCGTACAGGTGCATCTGCGCCAGCACCTGGTTGGCGAAGGAGCCGTCCATGATCCGGGAGGGGTGGCCCATGGCGTTGCCTAGGTTCACCAGCCGTCCCTCGGACAGCAGGATGATGTAGTCCGAGGCATCGTCGCTGCGGAAGATCTGATGAACCTGGTCCTTAATCTTCTGCCACTTCCAGTTCGAACGCATGAAGGCGGTGTCGATTTCGTTGTCAAAGTGGCCGATGTTGCAGATCACCGCACCGCGCTTCACCGATTTGAGCATGCTGGCATCGCACACGCCGACATTGCCGGTACAGGTCACGATGAGATCGGTATCTTTGAGCAGACGCTGGTCGATGTCTTCGAGACGGCCGGTGTTGACGCCTTTGTTATAGGCTGAAACGACTTCGTAGCCGTCCATGCAGGCCTGCATCGCGCAGATCGGATCGATTTCGACCACGCGCACGATCATGCCTTCCTGGCGCAGGCTCTGGGCCGAGCCCTTGCCGACGTCGCCATAGCCGATCACCAGAGCGCGTTTCCCGGCCATGAGCATGTCGGTACCGCGCTTGATGGCGTCATTGAGACTGTGGCGGCAGCCATAGCGGTTGTCGTTTTTCGACTTGGTCACAGAATCGTTGACGTTGATTGCAGGGACCTTGAGTTCGCCCCGCTTGATCATCTCCAGCAGACGATGCACACCGGTGGTGGTCTCTTCGGAAATGCCATGCACATGCTTGAGCATCTGCGGATACTTTTTGTGCAGCAGTTCGGTGAGATCGCCGCCGTCATCGAGCAGCAGGTTGGCGTCCCAGGGCCTGCCGTCTTTGTTGATGGTCTGTTCGATGCACCACCAGTACTCTTCCTCGGTCTCTCCCTTCCACGCAAACACGGGAATACCCGCCGCGGCCATGGCGGCTGCCGCGTGATCCTGGGTTGAGAAGATGTTGCAGGACGACCAGCGGACTTCGGCGCCCAGTGCGGTCAGGGTTTCGATGAGCACCGCCGTCTGCACGGTCATGTGGATGCAGCCGATGATCTTTGCGCCGGCCAGGGGCTGGTCCTTCGCGTACTTGCGGCGCAGCGCCATCAGGGCCGGCATTTCGGCTTCGGCCAGCGTGATTTCCATGCGGCCGAAGTTGGCGAGTTCCATATTGGCTACTTTGTAGTCGGTCATGTTCCTGGTTTTCCGTGGGTGGTTGTGAGTCCGGGTCGTTCAGTTTGCGGGCAGTCGATAACACTGCACCTGGATGCGAAAGCCGTTTTTCTGGGCGAGGTACTGGGAGTGGCTGCAGATCAGACCGGCAGTTTCGGCCCACTGCGTGAGGTCCGCCGTGTCGAAGCCCAGCCACAGATCGCCGCAGGCGTCACTCGCCCACTGCTGATCGTGGCTGCACAGTTCGGCGACGATCAGTGCGCCGCCGGATTTCAGAATCCTCGCGGCTTTCTGGAAAAATCCCGAGGGTGAGGCCTGATGGTGCACCACCATCGCAGCGACGATGAGCTGATAGCGGCGCTGATCGGCCTGCTCGTGAAAATCCCGATGGGACAGGCGCAGATTGGCGATGCCCCGGGTGCCGGCCCGGGCTGCCTCGAGCATGCGTTCCGAGCTGTCCAGCCCGGTTACCCGCTCGAAGGTGCCGGCCAGCCAGCGCAACAAGTGTCCATCACCGGGTCCGACCTCGAGAGCGTGTTCAGCAGGCAGTCCTGCAGCCAGCAACTCGCAGATCAGCTCGGAAATCGTCTCGGTATAGACGGCGCTCTCACAGATCTGGGCCTGTTCGCTCGCGATATCCGTGGCGTTCTGTGCGAAGAACTCCTCGCTGCGTTTCCTTCGCGCGGCATGTATGGCGCGAATGCGCTGCGCGACCTCGGCGGGCAGTCTGGTCTGATCCAGTGCGCCGAACAGCGCCTGCCGCAGTGCGCTGTCTGCTGCGGATGCGCGGCGGTAAAAAATGCTGTTGCCCTCACGGCGCTTGGCCAGCAGTCCGGCGCCGTGCAGGATTTTCAGGTGGTGGCTGAGGGCCGGTTGGGGAACCTGAAAGAGTTCGCACAGCTCGGTCACCGAATAGGAGTCTTCGTGCAGCACCTGCAGAACCCCGGCACGAAGCACATCGCCTACTGCCTTGCCGAGCGCCACAAGCTGATCGATGCCGGCTGGTGCAGCGATACCTCTCGCGGGAGCGTCGTCAATGCGGGCTGTCAGGGCCATGGGTTGCAGGGTGAGGCCGGATGATCGGGCCGGGGATGCTAGCAGCGTGGCAGGTGAATATCAAAATATTTTGATATTGGAAAATCGCATCCGCATGTCAGAATGCGCGGCCATGAATGCATCAGCCCCAATCCGCAGCAAGCTGCCCGACATCGGCACGACCATATTTACCCTGATGTCTGAGCTTGCGCGGGAGCAGAATGCGTTGAATCTGTCCCAGGGCTTTCCGGATTTCGACTGCCCGCCGCCACTGCTCGAAGCGGTGCAGCACTACCTGACCCACGGTCACAATCAGTACGCGCCGATGATGGGCGTGACGGCACTCCGGGAGGCCATCTGCGGCAAGGTGGAAGACCTGTATGGCCGCAGCCTCGATCCAGTTACGGAAGTGACCGTGACCTCCGGAGCAACCGAGGCACTGTTCTGTGCAATTGCGGCCCTGGTCTCCGCCGGGGATGAAGTCATCGTCTTCGATCCGGCTTATGACAGCTACGAACCGGTGGTGCGTCTGCAGGGTGGCATCACCCGACATGTTCCCATGCTGCCCCCAGGCTACGCCATCGACTGGGGTCGAGTCGCGGATCTGGTGAACGGGCGTACCCGGCTGATCATTCTGAACACGCCCCACAATCCCACGGGCACGGTCTGGGATGTCGCCGACATCGAAGCGCTGCGCACCATCATCGCCGATCGGGAGATCTATCTGCTCGCGGATGAGGTGTATGAGCACATTCTCTTCGATGGCCGCACCCATCAGAGTCTGTGCCGCTATCCCGAACTCTTCGCACGCAGTTTCGTGGTGAGTTCCTTCGGCAAGACCTATCACGCCACCGGCTGGAAGATCGGCTACTGCTGTGCGCCTGCGGACCTTACGCTGGAGTTCAGGCGCATCCATCAGTACGTTACTTTCACTTCGAACACGCCGGTACAGCTCGGACTGGCGGATTATCTGGTCGCCCATCCGGAATACCATCGTGGTCTGGGGGATTTCTATCAGCGCAAGCGGGACCTGTTCTGCTCCCTGCTGGCTGACTCTGCATTCGATGTGGTGCCCAGTGCGGGCACCTACTTCCAGCTGCTCGATTATTCTCGTTTCTCTGCGGAGCGGGACCTGGACCTCGCCCGGCGCCTGACCTGCGAAGCGAAGATCGCGTCGATCCCCGTGTCCGGATTCTACGAGCAGGATCCCCAGGCCCGGGTGCTGCGCTTCTGCTTTGCGAAGGACGATGCCACACTGCGCCGCGGCGCGGAAATACTCTGCGGCCTGTGAGCCAGGCGCTGCGCGAACTTTGACTTCTCACGGATGACAACATGATCAGATTCAAGCTGCTCGCGACTTCTTATGGCCGTTTTCGTAACGCGAAGCGCAGCCTTCGACCTCTCCTGCTGACTGTCACTGCAGGGTTGCTGGGTTGCGGAGAACCGGGTGCCGATGGCGGTGGTGCGCAGAGCACTGCCGGTGAGGACACCTACAACCGCTACTGCTTCTCCTGTCATGCAGCCGGGGTCGCCGGCGCGCCGAAGACGGGGGATGTGGAAGCCTGGGCACCGCGGATCGCGAAAGGGCCGGAGCTGCTGCTGTCTGCCTCGAAAAGCGGAGTTCCGCCCGGTATGCCGCCGATGGGCCTGTGCACCAGCTGCTCGGACGAAGAGATGGCGGCCGCCATAGAGTACATGGTCAGCCGATCCAGGTAACAGGACGGGCGCGCCTGACGCGCGCCTTAAGAAGTGCGATATCTGCCGGATTGACCAGATTCTGGCTTCGGCAGCCAGGCTCCCTCGCGCCATGCAGGCCACAGCCCTGATTCTCCGGGGGCTGTGGCTGTCTGATGGGTGGCGTGATTCCTGCATGGCTGGGTGGAGGAAACAGTCGGACTGGATGGTTATGGCATCGAGGCGAAGGCGGAGCAGCACATGACGGTTTTTCGAGCAGGCGATGTGGTGTACCGGCGCAAAGGGCTGGTTCGCCACAAGGGGCTTGTGCTCGGCGACGGCCGGGTGCTCCACAACGCCCCGGGACGGGGTGAACACATCAGCCACATGAGCGAATTCGGCGCCGGCCAGCGGGTCTGGATCGAGCAGCGGGGGGTGGCGTCCAGCCGGAGTACGGCCACCGTTCTGCCTGACCGGAGTCGGAACTATCATCTGCTGACCAACAACTGCGAACATACCATTTCCCGGGCAACCCGGGGTCGCGCGGAGAGTCCCCAGCTGAAATCCTGGATCGCCGGAATCGGACTGGGGGCACTGGCTTTCGCGCTGACCCGGCATCCGGGTGCAGCCGCGGCGGGTTACGCACTCGGCCGCGGACTGGCCCGGCGAATACCCTGAAACCGGGTGAGTGAATGCGTTGGTGTCGCTTCGAACACCACCCGGATTCTGTGATTCCGCGGTGCACCTCTGGGATGTTTCAGGGCAACCAGTCCGTCGTCTGCCTGGCCACGAAACTGCGGCCGTCGGGCAGCACGATCCGGTGACTGTGCAGCTGCAGCCGGTCTGCCTGCTGGGCAGGCGCGAGTGGTGCGCCGTAGAGTTGGTCCCCCAGGATCGGATAGCCGATCCAGGCAAGATGGACCCGCAGCTGGTGGGTGCGGCCCGTCAGCGGCTGCAGCAGCACCAGACTGCGCCCGGATTTCCGCTGCAGTACCCGCATCCGGCTGGTGCTGGGATGCCCTTCCGGGTCCATCGTGGTACCTGAAGCCAGCACCCAGCTTCCGCCCGCCAGGGTGATCTGCTCGCGGGGCCCGGCCACCCGGTAGCGACTCTTACGGCCTTTGCGCAGGGGCAGGTCGATGACGCCGGCATCCGGTGGTTGTCCGGTGACCCAGGCCAGATAGAACTTGCGGATCTGACGAGCGGTGAAGGCCCGGGTCAGTGTCTGCTGGGTCTGACGATCCAGGGCGATGAGGAGCACACCGCTCGTCGGTTTGTCCAGGCGGTGCACCGCATAGGGTTTACGGCCGAGCAGATCAGGCAGATGGTCCCAGAGATTGTCGGCGCCGCTGCGGTCAGCGAGCAGGGAAACGTCCGCAGGCTTGTTGAGAACCGCCAGTTCATCATCCTGATAGAGAATCTCAACCACGGCTGAGAGCGATCACTAGTGTCTGCATGGCCTTGTTGAGCCGTGCGGCTTTGTCCATGTCAACCGCATCCGGCCACCGATCCGCCGGATGATGAAACCAGCGGTTGCTGCCGAGCAGCGAAATGTAGCGGCCTCCGCCATCATGGATGTTGCGTGCCTCGCCGAATGGTCGGGTGCCCGCCGGGGTGGTTTCGATGTCGGTGATACCCTCAGTTCTGAGCGCATCAAGCCCTTCGGCCAGCAACTCGCTGCTCGAAGCCTGAAAGCGGATCGGTGCAGCCACCGCAGCGAAATTGGCGCCCAGGTGTACCCAGACGTGTGCGGCGGCGATCAGCCTGTGCGCGGATTCCAGATAGTGATCCAGTCCCAGATGGCTGAGTTCGTGGCCGCTGTTGGCGGTGAAGATCACAGTGCGATCGGGCGGGTGATGCGCGAAGTAGCGGATGGCGTTGAGCCACAGAGCGATGCCCCCCGCGCGCTCCGCCGTACACGTCCACCAGGCGCTGCGCGGTGTCATGATGATCAGGGCTGGCAGCTCGGGTCGGCGGCCCGTTATACGGGTCTGAACGTTGCTGGCGGTTGTGTTCTCCAGCTGCGTCTCGATATCGACGGTCAGGGCGCGCCCTGCTGCCACGGCTTGCTGAATCCAGGCGCCGGACTCGGTCGGCACCTGAATCACTGCGGGGCCGAACGGGGTGCGGAAGTTTTCCGCGTTCACCACCGCCAGTCCCGGCGCGATCTGATCGCCCGCTGCGATGGCGATGATGGCCTGGTGGGAATCCTTCTTTCGCGCCTCATGCAGGGCTATGGTGCGGGGATCCCGATCGACGGGTCCGAACCGGGTGACCGCGATCTGAGCGTCACTGCCGAGTGCACCGGCAGTGGCAGTCAATTGAATCGAGGTGACGGCACTGTCGAACAGCGGCAGTCCGCCGACACGATTCGCTCCGTCGCTCACCGACGCGCGCAGAGGTATGCGCCGGGTCAATGGAAACTCGACGGTTTCAGGTGTTGCCCCGGCTTTTTCGATTTCCGAGGCAAGCCAGCGTGCGGTTCTGAGATCACCCGGGCTGCCGGTGCGGTGATCTTCAATGGCATCCCAGGCACGGATGTCCGCTTCGAGTTGGAACAGGGAAGCCGGCTGACTGGATGGCATGTTCTGCATGTTGCCCTCTGCTGCGGTTCCGGTACGGCTGTCCGGGGCGGCGGCGAGAATTGTAGTGGCAGCGCTGGTTCCTGCAGCGGCAGCGGTGGCAATCAGCATTCTGCGCCGTGTGATCATGGCATTCACCCTCTTAAGGAGCCGGTCCAAGTACCATAGCCGCTCCAATGAGCGCGTGGTAGGTGAACAGTGGCTGCGCGGGCAGCTGTACCAGGAGTGAGACGACGATGAACCTGCGGGATCTGAAATATCTGGTGGCGGTGGCCGAACACCGGCATTTCGGCCGGGCGGCGGACGCCTGTTTCGTCAGTCAGCCCACCCTCTCCACCCAGCTCAAGAAGCTGGAAGAAGAACTCAATGTCACTTTAATCGAACGTAATAACCGGGGGGTTATGCTCACCCCGGTGGGCGAAGGCATCGTCCAGCAGGCGCGCCGGGTTCTGCGGGAGGTGAACCAGCTTGTGCACATGGCCGAAGAACACGTGGACCCGCTCGGTGGTGACTTCCGACTCGGCATTATTCCGACGGTGGCACCCTATCTGCTGCCGCGGATCCTGATGCCGATCCGTAAGGCCCTGCCCAAGCTCAAGATCCAGCTGACCGAAGGCCAGACTGCAGTGATCACCCGGCAGCTCAAAGATGGTGATCTCGATGCGGTCGTGCTTGCGCTGCCGGTGGGCGACGATCAGATCGTGGAGCGGCGTCTGTATCGCGAGCCTTTTCTGATGGCGGTTTCCAGGGATCATCCGAAGGCGAACCGCAAGTCGGCGACACTGGACGATCTCGACCATGAGCAGGTGCTGCTGCTGGAAGACGGGCACTGCCTGCGGGATCAGGCGCTGGAAATCTGCAAATCTCACAATGCGGTTGAGAACACGAACTTCCGTGCCACCAGCCTGGAAACCCTGCGCCAGATGGTGGCGGCGGACATTGGCATCACGCTGATGCCGAAACTCGCGGTACCGGCCAGGACGGGAGGCAACGTGCGTTATCTGCCTTTCAGAGGTCAACCCCCGTACAGGGATGTGGGTCTGTGCTGGCGTAAATCTTCCACCCGGGAGGCACTGATCGAAATGCTCGGGGAGCTGCTTGAGCGGACCATGCAGTGATTGCGGTTGCGAACGGGTCAGGCGTCTTCTGAAGACGTGGACAGAAACGCATTTACCCGATCTGTAGCATTGCTGCGGAGGTTTGCGTAGAAGAGGCTGTAGTCATACACGTGCATGCTGTCACCTGGCATTCTCGACGGGAAGGACTCGGAGCGAAGCTGCCGCACCTGTAACACGCCCTCGTCGCATATGGCATCCGCAGCCTCCGGCTCCAGCGACATCAGGGTCGGATCCTCGCCCTCAGCCGGACGGCCGTAGGAGGGATAGCCGACTCCGCCGGCATTGAGCGAGTGACCGGCATAACCCCCATCCGCCACCCAGCTCAGGGGGTTTGTGCACACCAGATTGGGGACATCGCCGAACACGCCCCGGGCGTCTCCCTCTACCGCATTCCAGCCGATCACGCAGCCGGTCTGGGTTGCACTGGTGCATACAGGCACTTCGCCGAGCTGATCCCTGGCGATGGAGAATCCGATCAGGTAGGCGGCGATCAGTTCAGACTGCAGCGCGGTGCCCGAGATTCGTTCCCGCAGCAGCCGGGCGGCATGAGCAGTTCCCTGGGAGTGACCGGCCAGAATGAATGGCCCGTCTGTGCGTTCCAGGAAGGCATCGAAGGCGCGTGAGACGTCGCTGTAGGCAAGGTCGAGTGCGGCGGTGCCGTTAACACCATTGTCCATGAACGAGAAGAAAGTGGCCTGCCGGTAACGCGGGGCATAAACGTCGCAGCATCCATTGAACACCGAGGCCTGATGACGCAGCACCCGGTTGTCCACCACCCAGTTGGCGTCCGTGTCGTCCAGGGGCTGATTCCAGTTCGCTTTGCTCATGTAGCTGGTTGGGTGGACGAAAAACACAGCCACACCCCGGGTGTCTTCCGCCAGGGTAAATTCGATGGGGTGATCGTCCGAAGGATCGCGCCTGTCCGGCAGCGCCGCCCAGGCGTCTGCCGTGCTGTAGTCCGGGGCAGCGGGTGCCAGTGCCGGATCAAAATCCGTCTGGGGTTTGATCTGTGTGGCGATCAGCGCCATGGAGAGTTCGGCACGGAAGAGATAACCCATGGTGAGGGTGATCAGAGTGAGTACGGCGACGACAAGCAGAACTTTTTTGAACATGATGAGACCGGCCCGGGGCGAGCGGGCATGGTAGCAGGTGGACCGGCAGGCCTGTTAAGGGGTCTCTAGAGTCCGAGTACCCGTTTTGCCAGCACGTCCCGCTGAATTTCGCTCGCGCCAGAGTAGATGGTGGCGGCGCGCTCATTGAGATAGGTGGGCATTGCGGTGATGGCCGCTGCGGGTCCTATGGGCGCCTGTCCCGCAAAGGGATCGAGGGCTTGCGGTTGGAACGGCAGGCCGTAGTAGCCGACGGCTTCAGCAGCCAGCTCCGTGATCTGCTGCTTCACCTCGGAGCCGAGGGTTTTCAGCACCGAAGAGATCGCGCCCGGGCTGGCTCCGGTCTGTGTGGCGGCGAGCACCCGCAGTTCGAGCACCTCGACCCGGCTTAAGAAGATTTCTGCTTCGTTGAGTCGCCGCGCGAACCCCGGCTCGGCGGCGAGTGCGCTGCCATGGCCGTCGGTCTCCTGAGCCACCAGTCTGCGCAGACGTGCCAGGGCTTCGTGCACCCAGCCCGTATTGACGTTGTTCGAACGGGCGTGCTGCATGAGGAGCTTGGCTACCTGCCAGCCATCGTTCTCAGCACCGACCCGGTTGGCGACAGGAACCCGTACCTGGTCGAAGTACACCTGGTTGAACTCGTGGTCACCGCTGATGCTGAGGATGGGTTCTACCGTCAGCCCGGGGCTGTTCATCGACAGCAACAGGAAGGTGATGCCTTCCTGTTTGCTGCGTCGATCCGATGTCCTGACCAGTGCAAACATGTGGGTGGCAAAATGTGCGCCGGTGGTCCAGATCTTGGAACCATTGAGCACGTAGTCGTCGCCGTCGCGGCGGGCCTTCAACTTCAGGGAGGCCAGGTCCGAACCAGCGCCAGGCTCGGAATAGCCCTGACACCAGACATCCTCACCGCTGAGGATGCGGGGCAGGTAGCGGCGCTGCTGCTCACGGCTGCCTTCTGCAATCAGGAGGGGGCCGATGTGGCGCACCCCCATGTTGAACAGCAGGGGCGCACCGGCGCGGAAACACTCCACGCTGAACAGATAGCGTTCCAGATCGCTCCAGCCGGTTCCACCCCATTCGACAGGCCAGGTGGGCGCTGACCAACCCTGCTCCGCGAGAATCCGGTACCAGCGCTGTCCGGCTTCGATGTGGGTATAGACGCCGGTGGTCAGACGGGATGCGCGGCGCAGATCATCATCCAGTTTATTGTCGAGAAACGCCCGAACCCGGTTGCGGAAGTCCACAGCCTCGGGTGGCAGAGCAGAGTGCACAGTAACCTGGCTCGCATGGCGACGCCCGCAGGGCGACGGTGTCACTCAGCGTAGCGATCTGCAATACCCACTTCCCTCCGGGGATCTCCTTAGGGGACCAGCGGCTCCGGATAACGCGGTCCGCTGGAAATCGCTGTTCAGTCGAGATCTGCAGCCAGGGCCTGGAGCTGGTCAGGGGTGAGAGTTACCGATTCCTTCAGCTGCGGGTGGTCGATGCCAAGCTGCACCCGTCCTCCGGCTTTGAAAGCCGCGATCGTGCCATCGTCCAGTTCGAAGCGCAGGAAGTGCACCGCAGATGCTTTGTCTTCCCTGCTGCGTTCCATGTCTTCATTGGCGATGGCGGGGATCCGCGGCTGGCCTTCGGCCTGCAGCCACAGGGTGTCTTCGATACCGCCCAGTCTGCCGAGTGCCACTCGACGTTCTTCCGGGTCCGGATACTCGATCATGAAGGTTGCCTTGAGATTGCGGCCATCGGGAATCAGCGGATTGTAGGCTTCCAGCTCGGCAAGAATCTCCTTCGCGTCGAATATCCGCTCCACGCGCAGCATCTCCTGAACCTGATACTTCATCGTGAGGAAGTCCTCGAAGTAGAAGGTTGCGTGAGCGCCGACCGGGACGCGCCGGGGTTTCTTGTGCTCGATGACCTCGGCGCGAAAAGCAGGCCGTTGCTCAGCGTACTGCTCCAGGCTCCAGAGACTGGCTTTGTCGAGTTTGCGCATGCTCATACTCCGTAGGCGCGGCGCACCATGGTGATCGGGTGTTCCGCGTGTCGATCTCCGTCGTCGAGTCCGTCTGCGATCATCCGCCCCGCCATCGGGCAGTCGGATCCGAAGCTGTCCGCTTCCGCCTGCTGTACCCGGTTTACCACAGGACGCGCGATTTTTTTTGCGATCTCGTGTGTCTCAGACTTGATGGCGTAGGTGCCATCGTGCCCCGAACAGCGCTCGATCGCGGTAACCTCGGTGCCATCGATGAGCTGCAGAAAATCCCGGGTCTTCATGCCGATGTTCTGCACCCGCTGATGACAGGCCACGTGGTAGGCAACCTTGCCCAGGGGCTGTTTGAAATCCGTTTTCACCAGGCCCGCTTTATGGCGCAGCATCAGGTACTCAAAGGGGTCGAAGAACGCCCTCTCGACTCTTTCGACATCTGCATCCCCCGGAAACATCAGCGGCAGTTCCTGCTTGTACATCAGCACACAGGAAGGGATCGGCGCGAGAAGGTCATACCCTTCGTCGATGGCCTTGAGGAACAGCGGAAGGTTTGCATCTTTCAGCTTTTCCACTCTGCCCAGGTCGCCGAGCTCGAGTTTCGGCATGCCACAGCACTTTGCGTCTTTGAGGACCTTTACCGGGATGCCGTTGTGGTTCAGCACGCTGATCAGATCCTCGACCATCTGCGGTTCGTTGTGATCGCCGTAGCAGGTGACATAGATGGCGACTTTTCCGGTGGTGCGGGTGCAGGCGACAGTTTCCAGTTCCGAACCCACCTGGTCGGCGACCCGCCTGCTCAGGGTGCGGCTGTGGAAGGTCGGCAATGGGGCCTGCGGATGCACCCCGGCGAGGACGTTCCCCAGTGTGCGGAGTGTTTTCGACCCGGCGGCGGCGTTGGCGAGCCCGGTCAGGCCCGGTGTGCTGATGGTGTCGAAAATCGGATCGGTGCTGGTGATCAGCCGGTCGCGCCAGCGGGTGTCCCCTTCGCGGAACTTGTAGGCTTTGGCCCGCAGCATGAGATGCGGGAAATCCACCGCCCACTCATGGGGGGGTAGATAGGGGCATTTGGTCTCTGCGCACAGGTCGCAGAGATAGCACTGATCAACGACCTTCATGTAGTCGCTTTTATCCACACCATCCACTTCGAAGGTGTCGGACTCATCTACCAGATCGAACAGGGTCGGAAAGGAGTGGCACAGGCTCACACAGCGGCGACAGCCGTGACAGATGTCGAAGACCCGTTCGAGTTCGCCGTAGAGATCGTCTTTGTCGTAGAACTGCGGGTTCTTCCAGTCCAGCGGCTGCCGGTCGGGCGCCTGCAGATTGCCTTCTTTCACAGGGTTACTCCGGAAGATGGATGAAAAAGGGGCCATTGCCGGCCCCGTGTCTTCTCATGGGAGACAGCGCGGTCCGGTCGGGCCGCGCGGCTCCCGGGGCCGGATCAGGCCATCGCGTCCAGGGCTTTCTGGAAGCGGTTGGCGTGTGATCGTTCAGCCTTCGCCAGAGTCTCGAACCAGTCGGCGATTTCCTCGAAACCTTCCTTGCGGGCGGTTTTCGCCATCCCGGGATACATGTCGGTGTATTCGTGAGTCTCACCGGCGATGGCGGCCTTGAGATTGTTGGACGTGCTGCCGATGGGCAGACCGGTGGCCGGGTCGCCAACCGCTTCCATGTATTCAAGATGACCATGGGCGTGGCCGGTCTCACCTTCTGCGGTGGAGCGGAACACCGCGGCGACGTCGTTTTCTCCTTCCACGTCCGCCTTTGCGGCGAAGTAAAGATAGCGGCGATTGGCCTGGGATTCACCGGCGAATGCGTCTTTCAGATTCTGCAGAGTGTTGCTGTCCTTCAGATCCATGTTTGCGTCCTTCTTTCTGTCCACTGTCAAACTACGGGCTGGTTGAGTAATTTTCTACTCAACTGCCTCATTACTGTCGAATTTCGAGACTGTCGAATTTCGAGTCACTGTCGAGTTTCGAGTTACTGTCGATGTTCGAGTCGCCATGATCAGGCAACCCGGGCAGTATAAGCCCTCAGGGATGTCGATCTATTCGATTGTGGCTATCGTGATGATAGTCGCAGGCTATTGAAAGCCGGAAATTCGAAGCCCTTTTAAATTCACCTGTTCAGCAATCATTCGCATTGCCACTCACACAAACAGAGCTTAAGAGGGTCCGATGAGCGACCGCGCCGGAGGCAAAATCAGTCTGCTGGACGAAACCGGGCTGCTGCTGCGGCTGGCGATGCCCATGATGCTGACCCAGATTGCCCAGATGGGCATGGGCGTGGCAGACACCATGATGGCCGGCCGGGTCAGTTCTGCGGATCTCGCCGGCGTAGCCCTGGGGGGAAATTTCTACTGGCCCAGCGTGCTGCTGCTGTCCGGGGTCATCATGTCCCTCACCCCTTCCGTATCACAACTGCACGGCGGTGGCCGGGAGTCTGAAGCCGGCGAAGTGGTCCGCCAGGCGTTCTGGATTGCGCTGGTCGGCGGCCTCTCACTGATACTGCTGTTTAACAACGTTGAACCGCTCTACCACCTGATCGGTGTGGACCCGCGGGCGATTCCCATTGCGGTGGACTATCTCCAGGCCCTTTCCTGGGGTGTGCTGCCCATGCTCGGATACTTCACGCTGCGTTATCTGTGCGAAGGTCTGTCCTGGACCTTTCCGGCCATGCTGATCGCCCTGTCGGCTCTGCTGCTCAAGATCCCGCTGAACTATCTCTTCATTTACGGCAATGAAGGTCTTGGCATCCCCGCCTTTGGAGGCCAGGGCTGCGGCTGGTCCAGCGCGGTGGTCATGACCTATCAGCTGTCGATGATGCTGCTGGTGATCGTCTATTCCCGGATTGGCGCTATCGGGGTTTTCAGCCGCTTCAGTCCGCCGGACCGGACAGCCATCCTGCGGCTGGTGCGTCTCGGTCTGCCCATCGGCCTGACCATGTTTCTCGAGATGTCGATGTTCTCGGTTGTGACCCTGCTCATCGGCCGTCTTGGAGTCGAGGGTGTGGCTGCGCATCAGATAGCCGGCAATGTCGGCGGCATGACGTTCATGGTACCCCTTGCCCTGGGCATGGCAGTGTCGATACGCGTTGGCTTCAATGTCGGCGCAGGGGATCTTGCTGCCGCGCGACGCAGCGGCTGGCTGGCCATCGGTCTCTCCCTGGGATTCGCCGTGCTGGCGGCGGCCGTGGTGTTTTCGACACGCGTTTTTATCGTGGGTCTGTACAGTACGGAGTTTGCCGTGGTGACGCTGGCCATGGATCTGCTGCTGTTCGTTGTGCTCTATCAGTTCTTCGACGACGCACAGGTCACCGCGCTGGGCGCGCTGCGCGGTTTCAAGGACACCCGTACGCCCATGTGGGTCGCCATCATCAGTTACTGGCTGGTGGGGTTGCCGGTCGGTGTGCTGGTCGGATTCGGGTGGGTGGGACCAGAGGAATTCGAAGGGGTGCGCGGCTTCTGGGTGGGGCTGCTGGCGGGCCTGATTGTTGCAGCGGTGGTACTGCTTGTGCGCTACCGCTGGCTGTCTGTGCAGCGCCATCGCATTCTCGAATTCTCAGCGCGCTAGCGGCGCTCTTATCCTGCTCATCTGAGGTCCCATGGAAGCCTGGATCCCGATCACCATAGCTGCGGCATTCCTGCAGAACGTCCGCTCCATGCTGCAGAAGCAGGCGATGCGTGCGCTGTCCAGCAACGGCGCGGCCTACACCCGCTTCTGTTTCGCACTCCCTTTTGTGTGGGTGTATTTCGCCGTGCTGCTGAGCGCCCAGGCGATGCCGGAATTGAACTGGACGTTTCTTGGCTATTGTGTGCTCGGCGGTGTCGCCCAGATCGCTTCCACGTCCCTGCTGGTCGCCGCCTTTTCCCACGGTAATTTCGCCGTGGCCACGGCTTTTTCGAAAACCGAAGTCGCCCAGACCGGGCTGGTCGGTCTGGTGCTGCTTGGGGATGCCCTCACCCTGTCTACCGTAAGCGGTGTGATCGTCAGCTTTTTCGGGGTCGTGATCCTTTCCACCCGGGGTCGGATCGGTTCAATCCGCGATGGTCAGCGAGCGCTGGTGCTGGGTCTGCTCGCGGGAACCGGGCTTGCGTTGGCTTCCGTCAGTTATCGGGCGGCCGCCCTGTCCCTGTCGGATGGCGGATTCCTGATCCGTGCGGGTACCACGCTTGCGGTGACCGTGACGCTGCAGTCACTGCTGATGGGTGTCTATCTGTGGGCCCGTGAGCCCGGGGAAATCGGCCGGGTGCTGGGCAGCTGGCGCAGTTCGGTGTGGGTGGGCTTGAGCGGAGCCCTGGCATCCGTGGCCTGGTTCACCGCCATGACTCTGGTCAGTGCGGTGCTGGTCCGGGCGCTGGGACAGGTCGAGCTGCTGTTTACCTTCGCAGCGTCTGTGTGGTTTTTCAAAGAACAGGTGCATGCGCGGGACCTCGCCGGAGCGGGACTGATTGTGGCCGGGGTTTTACTGCTGCTCTGAGCGGGCTTCCGGGGACGGGGAGTTCTCGAGGGGAGCAACCGCATCCGCGGTATCCTGGCGGTCGTCCACAGGTTCCCAGGCCCCGTCGCGGCACTGCCATTGCCGACCTTCGCTGAGAACACGGGGTGACCTTTCTCCTGTAGGGAGGATTTCATACACCCTGCCGTCGAAGTACGGTGAGAGTTCACAGGTCGGGGAATCTGCTTCGGCGTCAGCCCTGATCTCTGCAAACTGCCTCATGCCGGAGACAGCCAGTGTCTTTTCCGCTGGCGCAGCAGCCGGCAGCGACTCGACCGCCGATGCTTTGCGGGTGACTGGAGCAGGCGGCGAATCATCCTGGGCACGCTCACGCCCGGGGCGCTCGCGCCTGACCTCGGCAGCTGGGGCACCGATATCGTCGCTGACTGACTCTGCGGTCGCGCTCAGATTTCCGGCGTGCTCGAACTCGATGGCCGGACCGGGGGATGTGGCGACGGGCCCCTCCTGCACAGGCAGATACTGGAGACTCACAAGACCCGCCGCGATCAGCAGGGCGGCGGCCGTGGAGATTCCTGTCAGCGGTCCGCGGCGCTGGTACCAGGGTTGCAGCGCGCTTCGCGCGGCGGCGCTGATGGCGCGATCGATGCCTTCGGGCGGCTGCTCGGTGGCGCCCTCGCGATAGAGCGTTTCGAGATGATCAGTTTCTTTCGGCATAGCGAGCCATCCCGGCTTTGAGTTTGTCTCTGGCGTAACGCAGCCGGCTCTTCACACCTTCCGCAGTCGCCCGGGTGACCTCAGCGATTTCCTCCAGCGACAGGTCGGTCTCCTGCCGCAGCAGCCAGACCTCGCGCTGATGCAGCGGCAGGTTCCGTACCAGTGCATGCAGCGCGTCCAGCAGGCGCTGGCCATCCACTGCCAGAGCCGGATCTGAACCGGCGGTATGAATCTGTCCGGGCATATCCGCCAGGGAGACCTCGACCTGGGTGCTGTCCGGATCGGACAGGCCGGTCTGTGACAGGTCAACGTCTGTCAGAAGCCGGCGGTTTTTGCGGTGGTGGTCCATAAGTACGTTGTGAGCCAGGGTGTACAGATAGTGTCTGAACGGCGCATCGGGCCGGTAGCGCAGTCGATTGTCGATCACTTTGAGCCAGAGCGCCTGGTAGCAGTCGTGGGCTGCATCCCGATCGACCTGCCGCAGGAAATAGCGGTACAGGGCGCCCTTGTAGCGTGCATAGAGCGTATCGAAGGCGTCCGCATCGCCCCTGTTGTAGGCGGCAAACAGGGCTTCATCTTCGGCCCCGCCGGAGGGCGGGGCCGCATTGTCCGTGGAGTCCGTTACTTTCAGATCCTCTCTGGGTTCACGTCCCGGCGATTCCGGCGGCGTCTGCGTCGTCAGTGAGCTTGCCGGCGGCAACCCTGCTGGCGGCGAGTACATCTGCCGTGCGAACCAGGTTCAGAAACTCTCCGCGATAGCCGAAGAGGTCTTCGCCTCTGGCGCCAGCGGCCAGCGCTGCGGCATCAGCATAACTGAAGGATCCGGTGTGTTCGCCACCGCGCAGCAGCTGGCCGAAGGCGGAGACCGCCGCGGCGAAGCGGAAATTCTCGCTGGTTGCGGCGAGCGTGCTGGCGATCGTGGCGCGGTGTACGGCTCGTGTCAGCAGACGGCTCGACTGGCTGCCGGGGGCCTTGTAACGCAGCTTGATGAACGCGAGTTCGGCGTCTGCACTCCCGGCCTCGCGGCTCGGTGAACCGGTTCCGCTGGTGTTGCGGCCGTTGTCGCGCAGCGGGTCGCTTTGCAGCGGGTCGCCATACCGCAGTGGATCGATGAAGTGGCCACCGCTGTCCACCAGGGTGATCTCGTAGAGTGCAGTGACACTGTGACCGGCGCCGATGTCACCGGCGTCTACTGCATCGTTGTTGAAATCTTCCCGCTCAAGATGCCTTGTTTCGTAACCTACCAGCCGGTACTCGGAGACCGTGGCCGGATTGAATTCAACCTGAATCTTCACGTCGCTGGCGATGGTGTGGAGCGTTGCAGCGAGCTCGTCCACCAGTACTTTGCGGGCCTCGGAAAGGGTGTCGATGTAGGCTGCGTTGCCGTTACCGTTCTGCGCCAGCTCCTGCATGAGCGCATCGTTGTAGTTACCGCTGCCGAAGCCAAGTACGGTCAGCGCCACACCGCTTTTCCGCTCTGTTTCCACAAGGTTTTTCAGGGCCTGCTGATCGGTGGTGCCCACATTGAAATCGCCATCGGTGGCGAGAATGACCCGGTTTACGCCGTCCTGGAGAAAGTTCTGCCGGGCCATCGCGTAGGCGAGCGCAATACCGGCGCCACCGTTGGTGGACCCGCCCGCGGTGAGGCTGTCGATGGCGGCGTCTATGACCGCGCGCTGGTCGCCTGCAGTGGGGGAGAGCACCGCGCCTGCTGCGCCGGCATAGACGGCGATGGCGATGCGGTCGGCGGAGTCGAGTTGTGCGGTCAGCAGCTTCAGCGCCGACTTCAGCAGACCGAGCTTGTCCTGACTCTGCATGGAACCGGAGACATCGATGAGGAATACCAGATTGGCGGCAGGGTTCCCGGCGGGCTGCTGGCCCTTGATGCCGATGTGCAGCAGGCGCCGGTCCGCGTGCCAGGGACTGGGTCCAACCTCGGTATAGATGGCAAAGGGGTCTTCCCCGTCGGGTACCGGGTACTGGTAGGAGAAGTAGTTGATGAGTTCTTCCACGCGGACCGCGTCCTGTCGCGGCAGGCTGCCGTCGTTGAGCCAGCGGCGAACGTTGCTGTATGAGGCCGTGTCGACGTCAATGGAGAAGGTGGATACGGGATCGGTGCGTACCAGATGGACCGGGTTGATGTCGAAACGGGTGTAGGACTCCCGGTCCTGAGGCTGCTGAGCCGCACGCAGCTGTTCGAGCCCGCGAACGTCCCCATGCGACTGCATGCCGGCCATCTGTTTCGCGATGCTCAGCCGCACTGCGCTGTCCCGGCTGGTGGCCGCGTCTGCTTCGTTGCGCGTGCGTGCCGGATCCGGACGGATTTCTGCTGCGGACTGGGGGGGTGGGAGTGGCGCAGGCGATACCGTTGGCGGTCCGGCCTGATGCTTTTCCTCCTCGGTTCCTGGCAGTCGAACATTCGCGATTTCCGTGGGTTTAACGGACGGGTGCTGGCTTATCGGTGGACCGTCGTCCACGGGTTCGGGTACTTCAGATGAGCTGCAGGCGCTGATGCTGACCACCAGGGTCAGCGGCAGGATGAGCTGGTGTACACAGGTAAGGCGTGGTTTCTGGAAATACATGGTCGGGTCTCAGGTTGTGGATTCACTACCAACAACGTGCGAGCCGGGAGAAAGGGGTTAAATTTTTCTGGCGGGCAGCCGCTCGGGAAATTCCCGGTTCAGGCGCTCCCATTCCATGATCAGCCAGGGCGTATAGGAGTCCGGATCGGCGGCTATGGCACTGCTCAGGCGGGCCGGGTCAACCCAGCGCCAGTCGCTGATTTCGGTCACGTTGATGACCGGCTCCTGGTCGGATCGTCCGACATAGACCCAGCACAGTTCGTGTTCGGCACCCAGATCAGCAAACCGGGCCTGGTATTCGAACTTGTAGGTGAACTGCAGATCCGCCGCCATGCCGAGTTCCTGCTGCAGGCGTCTGCGTACGGCCAGGTCCATGGTTTCCCCCCTGCGGGGATGAGAGCAGCAGCTGTTGGACCAGTATCCGGGCCACAATCTTTTTTCCGCCGCACGCTGCTGCAGCAGCAGTTCACCGGCGGGATTGAAGATGAAGAGGGAGAAGGCCCGGTGGAGAATACCGGCGCCGTCGTGACAGGCGGATTTGTCGAGGAATCCGGTTTCCTGATCGTTCGAATCGACAAGGATCAGCGGCTCTGCCTCGGAGGATACGATTTCGTCCTTGGTCTGGGACTGGTTGTGAGGGTTGTTCAATGCCTGATTCAATCTTCCATTCTGACCTGCTGTTACCGCCCCCTGCCAACCTGCCGCGGCGCCGCAGCCCGGGGCCAGGCAGTGTACCGAAATCTCGGCTACCATGCGCCAGCGAAGCCAGTCCCGACAGCCAGTGATGCTGTAAATTCGCGGGCTTACGAATCGCTCAGACCTGGTCCGAGGAGGAACATGACAGGCACAGAAAGGCCGGTGCCCGCAGGGCGCACAGAGCCCACGCGGCACGATTTTCAGGGCAGCAGTGCCCGACTCACCTGGTTCGAGTGGGGGGAGCCGGGCGGCAAACCGGTGTTCCTGGTGCACGCAACCGGTTTTCACGCGCGCTGCTGGGATGAGGTGGTTGCAGCACTTCCCCCGGACTTCCATGTGTTTGCGGTCGAGATGCGCGGTCATGGCCGCAGTGAGCGTGTGCCACCTTATGTCTGGGCGAGTTTCGCCCGGGATGTGACGGAGCTGGTCGAGCATCTGGGGTTGCAGCATGCGATCGGTGTGGGGCATTCCATGGGTGGCCATGCGCTGGTGCAGGTCTGTGCCAGGCTGCCGGGTGCCTTTGAGCGCCTGCTGCTGGTGGATCCGGTCATATTTGAGCCCGATGCTTATGCCACCGATCGCTACCGGGGCTTTCAGGGGCCCGAAGATCATCCGGTGTCGAAGCGCCGTAACCAGTGGGCGTCCTGGGAAGAAATGTATGAGCGCTTCGCGGATCGGGGCTCATTCGCGCTCTGGAAGGATCAGGTACTGCGCGATTACTGCCAGTACGGTGTGGTTCCCGCAGCCAGCGGCGAGGGCTTCGAACTGGCCTGCCCGCCGCTGGTAGAAGCATCGGTCTATCTGGGCAACACCGGGACCGATGTGCACGATCTGATGCCCGGCATCGATATTCCGGTTGTCGTGCTGCGTGCGCGGGGCCGGGATCCCGCTGCGTCGGATGCGATGGACTTTTCCCGTTCACCGACCTGGGAGAAGGTCGCCGCTGCGTTTCCGAAGGGCCGGGATGTATATCTGCCGCACCTTACGCACTTCATTCCAATGCAGGATCCACAACTGGTTGCCCGTTTCATCATCGATGCCGATGCGACGGTTGCGTTGACCGTACCGGAAGGGCGCTGAGACCGATGCTCAGCCTGCTTTCCTGGCTGCTGGTGGGTCTCGTGGTCGGCGTGGCCGCAAAACTCATCCTGCCGGGCCGTGATCCGGGAGGGCTGTTTGTCACGATCGGCATCGGTCTGGCGGGCAGTTTCATCGGTGGCTACGGAGGTTCACTGCTGGGTTTGGGCAGTGTCTCCGGATTCAATGTGGAAAGCCTCGCCCTTGCCACCGCAGGGGCGGTGGTTCTGCTCGCCGCGTACCGCCTTATCAGGTTTTGACAGGCAGCTGCAGCGGCAGTCCGGTCGAGCGGTAGTCCCACAGTCCGCTGCTCCTGGCACCGAGCAGGAAGATCAGCAGAGAAATTGCGATGCCGGGCAGCAGGGCATCCAGCGGGGAGGTCTCTGCGATCAGCAGACCCAGAAGCAGTGAGCTCAAGGGTGAAGACACCAGAAAGCTCAGCAGCAGCACCGACAGTATCTGTGCCCGTGCTGCGGGCGGTGCCAGCTCCTGCACAGTGGCCCTCACCAGCGTCGTGGTAACACCCATGTTCAGTCCCCAGCAGAACATCATGAAGTAGAACAGCCAGGGCTCGGGCTGCAGCATGAGTATCCCGAGCACGACGATCCGGGTGAGCTGCATGTAGAGAAACAGTCGTCCCGGTCGCAGCAGCGGCATGAAGAACAGCAGCAGAATGTTCGATCCGACACTGCCCGCTGTGAACACGATCATGACCGTGGCGAACATCTCTGCGCCGCCCAGATAAACCGCTTTGACGATAAAAGGGATGGCGATGATGTAGGCGCCTGCGTTGAAGAGGCTCGACAGCAGGTTCAAGCCGATGATGTTGCGGATCAGTGGTACCTGCCAGAGCGTCTGCAGTCCTTCGCGCAGCCGCATCGCCGCCGCAGCGGGTATGGGCATTCGGGGCAGGTGCGCAACGGCGATCAGACCCAGCAGAAACAGGCCCGACTGCACGAGCAGCACCGGCCCCAGTCCGAGGCGTTCGAGATTGCCCCCGAGATAGATTCCGCCGATGCCTACCAGGGAAGTGAACACGGTCATCACCGTCACCGCCCGCTGCACGTCCAGCAGGGCGACCCGACTCAGGGCCGATTGTCTGGCCGGATCGGAGAGCGCCTGAATGCTCGCTGTGAGGATGCCGAACACCACCACCCACCAGTAGTTGAGCAGACCGGCCAGGTATACGGCAGCGATCAGCAGGGGAGGCAGTGCCATCAGCAGGTGCATCGCGCCGAGATAGCGACGCCCCTCGATTCGGTCGCCGAGCAGGCCACCGAGGAGCAGAACCAGCAGCGGCGGAAATTCCGCGATGGAACGCGCCGCTCCGGCAGCAGCGGCCGGAGTTTCCAGCACCCCGATCAGCAGCCAGGTAAACAGAAATCCCTGCAGACTGATGCCGGCCATCCACAGGCCGGAGCTGGCCAGGTACCAGGGGAAGGCGGATCTCGGAGGCGGGGCGGGGAGCATGGGTACAGCGGTTGCCTTGTTAGTCAGAACATGAAAAAAACATTGTTTTACAAAGAGTTAGGCCTACAAGTCGTCGAAAAAAAGTGTGGAATCCTTCACATCTGGACTACAGACTCTGCGCAGGCCAGACCTGACACTCCGTCCTGATTCGAATGCGAGCCAAGCACTATGCATGCAGTACGCGAGAATGAAAAACGCAAGACATGGTTTCGTTCTGAACGTGTCTTCTTAAGCGATGGCAAGTGGTTCTTCCACACCCGGGAGGGGGTGGATGTCGGCCCGTACGACTCCCAGTTCGAGGCGGAAATCGAAGCCGGCATGCTCAAGGAGCTGCTTCGGGAACGCGGTTGCAAAGGAGACGGCTCACTGTCGGTGATCCGCGAGTTCGTACTCGACTCCTATGCGATGGGCCGTCCTCTCACACCGAGCTTCACCCACGCCATCGCCCACTGATTCACCCTGGCGGACCGAGCGGAGCAGTCCGCACGAAGTTCGCGCAGGCGCGGGCAGGATTGCCTGGAGCCAGCGCAGCGCGCGTCCTCAAGTTCCCCTTTTCCGTAGTCATCCGCTGCTGCGGGCACCATAATGAGCGTTCAACGGGACGGAGTGCTTCGCAGCGCGCGTTCTCCCAGAAGCGCACGTTCCCCGGAGCGCGCATTCGCCAGTGCAGGTGTGCACTCGTGCACGCCTGCATCAGGAGCCGAAATATGCCCAGACTACGCCAGGTCAGCAAGGAAGAAGCGCCGGAAGAGATCCAGCGCATGTACAGTTTTCTTTTCGGTGACCGGGACCCGGTCGCGGAACCAGGTACGGACACCGGAACCCCGGGCGACTGGTGGACGGTATTCGCTCTGGTGCCGGACTGTTTTGAGCACAGCGTTGCGGGGTTTCGACTCTACCGCAGTCCGAAACGATCACTGGAACCACAGTTGCGGGAACTGGGCCAGACCCGGGCCGGCTATGCGCGCGGCAGTCAGTTCGTGTTTTCCCAGCACTGCAAATCCATGCGCTACCTGGGTTTTTCAGAAGAACAGATCGAGGCGATTCCCAACTGGCAGATCGCGGACTGCTTCAGCCCTATCGAGCGGATGGTGCTTGCCTACACCGATTGTCTGGTTCTCGAAGGTGGCCGCACTCCGGACGATCTGTTCGACGCCCTCAAGGAGCACCTCAGCGACGAAGAAATCCTCGAGCTGACCTACATCACCTGCATGTACGACATGCACGCCACCATGTGCCGGGCGCTGCGACTCGAATACGACAATGTGCCGGAGCGGATCACCGAAATACCCGCACCGGAGGATTCGGGAGACATATTCGGGGCGCTGGATCAGGACAGTTCGGATTGATCAGGTAACGGCGGTCGGCGCGCTCATTCCGGTCCATGAATGGCATTCTGCGATTTATCCCAGAACGGAGCCCTCAACTCGCGGCGCAGAATCTTACCGACCGCGGTTTTCGGTAACAGATCGACGATGTGTATCTCTTTGGGAACCTTGTAGCGGGTGAGTGACTGACGGGCAAATTCGATGATCTCGTCCGCTGTTGCCGAAGCCCCCGTACGGAGGACCACGGATGCATGCACGGCTTCTCCCCATTTGGGATCGGGAACCGAAAACACACCGCATTCGGCGATTGCGGAATGGTTCATCAGACAGTTCTCGACCTCGGCGGGATAGATGTTGAAGCCGCCGGAGATGATCATGTCCTCGCGACGATCGGCGAGGTAGATGTATCCCTGATCATCCATCCGGCCGAGATCGCCCGTTCGCAGCCAGCCCCGCTGGAGGCGCTGTGCGTCGAGATCGGGTCGCTGCCAGAAACCCGGCGTCGTCCAGGGGGCACAGACCCAGATCTCGCCTACCTCACCCAGTGGTACGTCTGTACCGAATTCATCGCATAGCCGAACCTGGGCCGCGGGACATTGTCGTCCGACCGAGGACAGGCGGTTGCCGGCAGAGGTCAAAGCCTGATCGTGTTCTGCGGGTCCCATCAGAGTATTGAGTCCATAGGCCTCGGTCTGACCGAAACCGGTATAGAGCACCGATCCGAGCCGCTCACCAGCCCGTTGCACCAGTGCGGGCGCGGCGGGGGAGGCGGCATAG
Source organism: Pseudomonadales bacterium (assembly GCA_041395945.1). NCBI lineage: Bacteria > Pseudomonadati > Pseudomonadota > Gammaproteobacteria > Pseudomonadales > Pseudomonadales bacterium. The sequence goes on along the minus strand of JAWKZN010000001.1, from coordinate 2,883,887 downwards.
ACGACGGCCCGCAGGCTGTCGAGATTGCAGGAAGCCGCGGCGGAGTCGTCGAGCAACATGCGCAGCAGAGTCGGAACGACCAGCATCATGGTGATGCGCTGTTCGGCGATGGTTTGCAGGATGAGCGCCGGCTTCGCCTCATGCAGGATCACCAGACGCGCACCGGCGACCCAGCAGCTGTCCATTGCACGACCACCGAAGTGACTGAGCGGCAGTTGCCCCAGCAGCGCGTCGTCGGTTCCGAGATCGAAAGTCTGGGCCCAGAAATTCATTGCAGCCGCCACGCTGGCGTAGCTGTGGGTTACGCCCTTCGGCAGTCCGGTCGTGCCGGACGTGTAGAGGATCTGCGCAAGCTCAGCTGGTGGCCGGTCCACCGGTTCGAGCGCAATGGCATCACCAGGCTGGGTGAGATTCAGATTCACCATGTCGGGAACGGCTCCGAAGGCGAGCAGCCTCAGGGTGCCATCCGCCACATCGCGCAGATGCGGTGCACGCTCGGGTGACAGCGCAATGCCGAAGGCCGCAGTACAATCGCGCAGGATGTGCCGATGTTCGGTGGCCGTGAGTGCCCCGAGCAGTGGTACCAGGACCCCGCCTGCTCTGGCCACTGCGATAACCGCCAGCACGTACTCGAGGCGGTTCTGTTGCAGCACGGCAACCCGATCGCCCACTCTCAGGCCCTGCTGCTGCAGCGTGATCGCCATCGCCGTGGCGCGTGCGTCGAGTTCTGCATAGGTACAGCTGCGTTGCCCATCGACCACGGCAATCCGGTCCGGCCAGTGCCGGGCGGCCCGGGCGGGATAGTGCGAGTAGGGTGGAATCACGATCCGTCTCCAAGATGTCGCTCGGCTGGACCCGAGTAGTGAGCGCCGAGTGCTTCGGGGATGATGCGCAGCGGCACGCCTTCCCGGATCTCTTCGGTGATGTGCGCAAGCAGCGCCATGCCATAGGTGAGCGCGCCGAGTCCGCCGATCACCAGAGGATCAAATCCGAGATCGGCCAGCACCGCACCGATTGCTCCGGCCAGGTTGATGGGAATGCGCCGGCCTTTGCGGATTTCGAGAGCGGACTCTATGGCATCCAGCTGGAGTCCGTGTTTGCCCCAGCCGTCGAGATCCCGGGCGAGTGAACGGACCGTGACAGCGCGAGGTTCCGCCTGTTTGTGCAGAGGATGTCCAAGTCCGGGGACACTGCCCTGACGCGCAAGCCACAGATCCAGCGCGCGCTCACTCGCCTGGCTCGCAGGGAGTCCCCAGGAGACCGTCTCCATCAGCATTTCAGCAGGCTGCTGGGGCGAGCCGGTGACAGATCCTGTTGCCAGGATGCCGCTGGCAAGCGCAGGTATCGCCGATTCCGGGAACGCCGAGGCAGTGAATCTTGCCGCGCCCGCCGCAGCGCTGATGAACTGCTGATCCATGGCGCTGCGCAGGACCAGATCGAACAGAGCGCCTTCGCGCGGGTCGGGCAGTTCACCGGTGAGGATCAGGAAGGCAGCTTCGGTGTAGGTCGTACCGCGGATCAGCTCCTCGACCGGATAACCCCGCACGTTGATATGGCCGTTTTCTGCACTGCTTATCCGGGTAGTCCAGTAGTCGTGCCAGTCGCCCGAGGCAACGTAGTCGCCGATCCGCCGCCGGGGTGTGCTCCGGGTCTGTTCGAGGTCCTTCATACGGATGATCTCCTTCCCAGGGGGACAAAGCGGGGTAGCAGAAAGCCCTGAACCGAGTCGAAACGGACCTGCACCCGCAGGCCGACGGCGACCTGATCAAACGGGCAATCCTCTATGTTGGAAACGAGGCGCGGACCTTCGTCCAGTTCGATCAGAGCGATGATGTAGGGTGCCGGAATGGCTGGATGGTAGGTACGCCGGTAGATGGCGAAGCTGAACACCTGCCCTGTGCCTGATGCCGTACTGGCAGCGATTTCTCCAGACCAGCATTGCGGGCAGACGGGCGCGCCGGGCAGGAATCGGTGTCCACACTGCCTGCATGTACTGAAAGTCAGCCGACGCTGCTGACAGGCCTCCCAGAAGGGTTGTGTAAAACCGTTCGTCGCAGGCAGCGGATGCGTCGGTGGGAAAGACTGGCTCACGAAATCACCGCTACTGGCGCGCGAGAATGAGGGTCGCATGGGTGTTCATACCCAGGCCGTGGCCGCTCACCAGAGCGAGTTCGGGGTCGTTGAGTTGCCGATCTCCGGCGCTGCCACGCAGCTGGCGGACGGCTTCTATCACGTGCAGCATGCCGCCGCCGTACCCCTCTGACAGCAGGCCGCCACTGGTGTTGACCGGTAGACAGCCACCGGGTCCGATCCGCCCCTCCGCAACGAACGGGCCTGATTCTCCTCTGCCGCAGAAGCCATAGTCTTCGAGCTGCATCAGCACCACGATGGTGAAGCAGTCGTAGAGCATGGCGAGGTCGATATCGGCAGGTGTAACCCCGGCGCGCGCGAACGTCGCCGGTCCGCAACGGGCAGCAGGCAATTGCTCGAAGTGATCCGGCGATGACCAGGTCGACAGACTGCTGGCCTGACCATGACCGAGGATGCGCGTAGGTGCCTGTTTCAGGTCCGCAGTCCGATCTGCCGACACCACCACAACCGCGGCAGCACCATCCGACACCAGGCAGCAGTCGGGAAGTTTCAATGGCTCCACCACTGCAGGTGCGGCGTGATAGTCGGCAAGCGTCAAGGGAGTACGCTTCTGAGCGTGGGGGGTGAGGGCTGCATGCGCACGGGCGGCGATGGCCACAGCCGCCAGGTGTTCGGGTCTGGTGCCCCAGCGGTGCATATGACGGCGAGCGGCGAGGGCGTGAACGCCAACGGCGCCGAATAGCCCGAACACCGCATCATCACCGCGGCCGTAGTTGAACGATCCCGGGGCGGACAGTGCCGAATCGCCGTAGACGCACAGACACACCGAACACAGGCCCGCTTCGACGGCGAGAACGGCGCGCTGGATGATCGCCGCGCTGCTTGCGCCGCCGAGAATATCCGAGCCGACATAGTCCGGATTCAGACCGAGGTACTGACCGAGTGCCAGATAGTGCGGAGTAATGCCATCGACAATGCCCTGAGCCGGGCCTGGATCGGTGATCAGGCCGTCGACGTCACCCGGAGCGAGGCCGGCGTCGGCCAGCGCTCTGCGGCAGGCTTCAATTTCCAGATCGAAGGCGCTGCGCTCGGGCAGTCGGCCGAATGCGGTGTGACCGATACCGCCGATGACGGCCTCCCGCTTCATTCCTCAAAGCCGTTTGCGTTCGGGCTTGTCTGGTCCTGACCTGGTCGCCTCATTCCTGTTCCTCGACACGGCGAAGAGAGTATAAACATCATTCGATTACTGAGTAATACTTGATTACCAAATTGTATTCATTTATCGTCCGCCGGATTGCCGAACCCGACATCGAGGCCTGTCATGAACTTACCCCTGACCGAAGAGCACGAACTGCTGCGCCGTGCGGTGGCGGATCTGGTGGAGCGGGAGATCAAACCGAATGTCCAGCAATGGGAACGTGACGGTGAGGTGCCGCGGGCGCTGTTCACCCGCCTGGCCGAACTCGGCTATCTCGGTGTGCGGCTGTCGCCGGAGTTCGGTGGTGGTGGTCAGGACTTCTGGTTCACCACCGTGTTGCTCGAAGAACTGATGAGATGCGGGTCGATCGGTGTGCCGGTGGCGGTCATGGCGCATGCGGAATTCGCCACCAAGGTGATCGATCGTGGCGGTTCCCGTGCGCTGAAGGACAGATATGTGCGCGCAGCTGCTGCAGGCAAGCTGATCGGCGCGCTCGGCGTGTCCGAACCGGGTGCAGGCAGTGATGTAGCTGCACTTGCTACACGTGCAGTTCGCGATGGTGAGGACTATGTCATCAATGGCTCGAAGCTCTACATAAGTAACGGCACGATTGCTGACTACATCACCACAGCCGTTCGCACAGGCGGGCCTGGACACCGCGGTATCTCGCTCATAGTGGTACCGGCCGACAGCCCGGGTCTGACCCGGCGCCGTCTGCAGAAGATCGGCACGCACGCCTCGGACACGGCAGAGCTGTTTTTTGACGACGTCCGGGTTCCGGCAGAGAACCTCGTTGGTGAAGAAAACGGTGGCTTCCCTCTGATCATGGCGGGCTTCGAGGGCGAGCGCCTGGTGCTGTCCGTCATGGCCTGTTGCCAGGCGCGTCTGTTGTTTGAAGAAGCGCGGAAGTGGGGTCACGACCGCAGGGTTTTTCAACAGGCGCTGCTCGGTTTTCAGGTTTGGCAGCATCGTTTGGCGGATGTGCTGACCAGTCTGGAAGCCGCCCAGGCGCTGACTTACAGCGCCATCGATGCGTACGTCAAAGGTGAACCGGCAAACTCGCTGATTTCGATGGCAAAACTGTTTTCCACCGAGATGGCTCTCGATACGGCACGTGAGTGCGCCCAGATTCAGGGGGGGCTGAGCCACATGGAAGAGTGTCTGATCGGTCGTCTTTACCGTGATTCTCTGGCGCTCACGATCGGTGCGGGAACCAGCGAAACGATGCGCAACATCATCGCCCGGGCGGAGCATCTGGTGGCTGAAAGCCGATGAGCGTGCGCACCGAACTGCGCGATCAGGTGCTGATTGTCACCCTGGACCGGGCCGAGCAACGCAATGCGCTGAATGCCGAAATGCGCACAACGCTTCAGCAGGTCTGGGAGCAGTTCAGGGACAACGAGGCAGCTCGCGTAGCGGTGCTCACGGGTGCCGGCGATGTGTCGTTCTGCGCGGGTGCGGATCTCAAGGAACTGGGCAGCTACTACCAGTCGATGACGGCCAGCGAACGACGGGAGCTGGGCGAACGTTCACCCGGCCTGGGTGCGTTGACTCGAAATTTTGATCCCCGCAAGCCGGTGATTGCTGCGATCAATGGCACCTGTCTTGCCGGTGGTCTGGAACTCGCACTTGCCTGTGACATCCGCATCGCTGCGGCGCATGCCGTCTTTGGGCTGCCGGAAGTCACTCGCGGCATTCTGCCCGGTGCCGGAGGCACGCAACGGCTGCCGCGGCTGCTGCCGACGGGCATCGCTCTGGAGATGATCCTGACTGGAGCGCCCATTGACGCCGGAGCGGCGCATCGCTGGGGACTGGTCAATCACGTCGTCGCGGCTGACCAGCTGCTTGCGACAGCTCTGCGGATTGCGCAGCAGATTGCGGCGAACGGCCCGCTGGCCGTTCGAGCCGCACGGGATGCGGTGTATCAGGGGCTGTCGCTGACGCTTGGTGAGGCGCTGCGCCTCGAACAGTTTCATGCCGAACCCCTGCGGCAGAGCGACGACGCCCGGGAAGGTATCCGGGCCTTCGTCGAGAAACGCACACCCGTTTTCCACGGCCGTTGAACAGCTAACTACAGGACAGGAGTACAACATGACCCGACCCCGAATTGCCATCGATGCCTGGGCTACTCACATCACCCCGGAAGGAGCTCAGCGCTGGCCGGATGAGTTCAAACACATTTTCCGGAAATACCGTTCACCGGCGGTCATGCTGGAAGGTCAGTCCATAGAAGCGCTGATTGATGAGATGGACAGTGCTGGTGTCGATCGTCTGATCCTGTCGTCATTTCACTACATGGGCGAATGGGTGCTCACCAATGAGGAAGTGGCCGACTATGTCAGCCGTTTTCCGGAACGCTTCATTGGCGCAGGTGCTGTGAACGTCATGCAGAAGCCCATGGCAGTCGCCAGGGAGGTGGAGTATCTCGTCAAAGAACTGGGCATGGTCTGTATTCGGCTCGAACCCTACATGAACGGGGACGGCATGACGGGGCTGCCGCCAAACGATAAACACTACTGGCCTGTCTATATGAAATGCGTGGAGCTCGGAGTTGCCGTTGCACTTCAGGTAGGGCATACCGGACCGCTGCTGCCCTCCGAGTGTGGCCGGCCCATCTATCTTGACGAAGTGGCACTGGCATTTCCCGATCTGGTCATCCTGGGCTGCCATGTGGGTCAGCCCTGGCACGAGGAGATGATGATCCTGGCGTGGAAACACCCCAATGTCTATCTGGAGACTTCAGCGCGAGGACCACGCCAGTGGCCTGCGTCGCTGGTCGATTTTGCCAAAGGCTGGGGACAGGACAAGATGATCTGGGCTACCGATTATCCGCTGCTGGGATTCGATCGCACCCTGACCGAGCTGGAGGCACTCGGTGTTTCCGACGAAATCTATCGAAAGCTGGTACGCGATAATGTGGTGCGGGCCCTGCGACTGTCGGTCTGATCGACCACCAGGTCCTGTGCCCCGCGCAGGAATTCTCAAACAACTCACAGAGCGGCTACGGGAGCATCATGTCTGAACATCTGACTCAACAACTCGAAGACGGCGTGCTGACGCTGACGCTCAATCGTCCCGATCAGCTCAATGCGATCGATATCGGCATGCTCGAAGCCCTGATCGGCGCCCTTGAGGCGGCCGTGCAGGATCAGTCCGTTGCCGTTCTGGTGCTTGCCGGTGCGGGTCGGTCCTTCTGTGCGGGTGCGGACATCGGTCAGATGATCGATCGAACCCCTGAGGAATGGGAGCGCATTGTGGATCGATATCTGGATCCCATTCGCCTGATTGCGGCGATACAGAAACCGGTCATCGCGCGGTGCCACGGCAACGTGGTCGGAGGCGGGCTTGGTCTGGCCCTGGCCAGTGACTTCAGAATTGGCACCGACAGCTCCCGTTACTGCGCGCCGTTCGTCAATCTCGGCCTGGCGGGATGCGACATGTCGGCCGGTTATTTCCTGCCTCGACTGATCGGGCTCGGACGCGCCACCGACATGATGATGACAGCTAAGTTCGTCGATGCTGCCGAAGCTCAGGCCATTGGTCTGATTTCGCGCATGGTGCCGGAAGCTGATCTCGATTCCGCTGTTGTGGAACTGGCCCGCAGTCTGGCTGCCGGCCCCGGGCGCGCACTGGCGTTTACGAAGAGTGCCGTCCGTCGTTCTGTCGATCGTGATATGGCGGCTGAGTTCGACTTTGAAATATTCGCGCAGACCCAGTGTCTGCAGAGTGCGGATCATCGCGAGCGGGTAGCGGCCTTTTATTCGAAACAGCGACGATAAGGGGGAGAGATGTCGCACACGATGCTGGAACCTGAACAGCTTCAGTTCGTTGAGTCGGTTCGCGGTTTCGTCGAGGCGGAAATCCTACCGAAGGCGACTGCCTGGGATCTGCAGGAACGTTATCCGCAGGAACTGCTGCGCGAATTCGGCAGGCTCGGCTGGCTCGGGGTCGCCGTGCCGGAGCAATTCGGCGGATCCGGCGGTGGTTGTGTCCTGTATGCGCTGTTGTGTGCCGAACTCGCGCGGGGGTCGGCGGCCATCGCCCTGGGATTTTATGTGCACACGGCACTGGCGAGTGCGGCGCTGCTGCATCTGGGCGATGATGAGCAGCGTCGCAGGTGGCTGCCGGATGCCGTGGCGGGTAACAGAATCGGCTGCTGGGCCTACGCAGAACCGAACGCAGGCGCCGATGTTGCGAGTGTTTCGACCAGAGCCGTCCGGGACGGGGACCATTACGTGCTCAATGGTACCAAGATGTACATCACGAATTCCCCGTTTGCCGATTTCATGGTGGTTGTCGCGGCAACCGGGACCGGTCTCAAGGGGCTGTCGGTTTTCGTGGTGAACGCCGACACACCGGGTGTCAAAATTGGCAAGCACATGCAGAAACTCGGCATGGGCGCCTCTGAGATGGCTGAAATTGTGTTCGAACAGTGCCGGATTCCCGCCGCGAATCGACTCGGTCCCGAACAGGCCGGCTTCATTCGGGCCTTGAAGGTCCTGACTCTGGGGCGAATAGCGAGCGCGGCTTTCGGTGTGGGTCTGGGTCGTGCGGCGACGGAAGAAGCGCAGCGCTACTGTCAGGATCGAATCCAGTTCGGTCAACCACTGATAGCGAATCAGTTCGTACGTTTCACACTTGCCGACATGGCGACGCGTGTTGAGGCGTCCTGGCAGCTGACTCTGCACGCGGCACGTCTTGCCGACAGCGGAGGGGCTCATGACAGGGAGGCATCCATGGCGAAGCTGTTCGCCACCGAATCTGCGACCTGGGCCTGCGAGCGGGCATTGCATCTGTGCGGGGCGCAGGGTTACATGCGAGCCAGTGTCGCTCAGCGCCTGTATCGGGACTGCAAAGTTCTGGAAATCGGTGAAGGCACCAGCGAAATTCAGCGGGAAACCATTGCCAGGCACATGATCAATCAATGAACAGACGGAGAACTCAGGCATGGGAGTAGCGGAGCGCCGGGAGCGCGAGCGGCATGCTCGCAAGGTAGCCGTGCTGGACGCGGCGCGCAGCGTGTTGCTGGAAAAAGGCTATCGAAATACCACAACCAGGGAGATCGCCAGCCGTTGCGAGCTTTCCGAGGCGACGCTGTTTTTCTATTTCACCAATAAAGATGAGATCGTGCTGTCGCTTCTGTATGAGAGCATCGAGTTCTGGGCGAACGGGCTGAAAAAACTTGCAGCGTCCAGGCTGGCCCCTGAAAAACGTCTGGATCAGATCTGGCAGCTGCACGAAAAAGTCCAGGAAGAACATCCGGAGTACTATGTCATTTCGGCCTACCTCGCACAGTCGAATGCACTGCAGGGGGTGTCGTCGGAGATCAGAGAGGAGATTGCCACGCTGTCAGGTCGGAATTTCAGCCGGCTGTCGCATCTGCTCGAAGAGATCACTGGTCTCGAAGACGGCCGGCATCTGGCGGACACCTTGTGGGCCACGTTTCTCGGCCTGATGGTTCTGAAGCAATCGCGCAACAACCTCAACCATGAGGAGGTACGTTCCGGGGTTCAGGACCGCGCGGCGTCTCTGTCGATTCTCAAGCGGGGCCTGCTTTCCGCAATTGAGACCGGGAAGCGATCGTGACCTCGATGCGCGCGGCGCGGCTGTACGCGGCTGGCCAGCCTCTGATCATCGAGGAAATCCCGGTACCCATCCCGCAGCCGGATGAGGTGCTGGTACAGGTGGAGGCCTGCGGCCTGTGTGGCACAGACATCCACCTTGCTGTGGACGGCGATATTCCCGTGCAGCGGACGCCAATCACACTCGGACACGAGGCGGCGGGCATCGTGGTGGGTATTGGCGGTGGAGTCACTCAATTCTCTGTGGGAGATAGAGTGGCGCTGTTTCCCTCTGCGACCTGCGGTCGCTGCCGGTTCTGTCTGCTGGGAAGAGAATCGTTGTGCGAAAAAGCGAGGGTCTATGGCATGGCTCGTGATGGGTCTCTGGCTCAATTCGTGGTTGCACCCGCATGGTCTCTGATTCCGGTCCCTGCCGGGTTTCCGCTGGAACTGGCAGCCATAATTACCGATGGTGTTGCGACACCCTTTCATGCATTGCGCTCCCGGGGTCAATTGCAAGCCGGAGAGACGGTGGCTGTGGTGGGCTGTGGCGGGCTCGGTTCCCATGCGATCCTGCTGGCACGGTTGATGGGCGCTGCCCACATAGTTGCTGTCGACAGTCAGGAACACGCCCGCCAGCGTGCCTTCCGACTGGGTGCGGACACGGTTATCGATCCCGCGACCGAGCCGATGACAGGCAAAGCCGTTCGCCGGGAGCTGGGCCGGGGCGTCGATCTCGCGCTGGAGTTCGTGGGGCGTCCGGAGACGGTTGACACTGCGCTGGCTACTCTGGACACAGGAGGGCGCGCGGTGATTGTCGGTGTGGGACCGGGCAGGCCGCGGTTACCGCCGATGCTCAATTTTGTAGGTCGCGAGCACAGCCTGCTGGGTTCGTTTGGAATGGACAAACGTGATATCGCCGATCTGATCCAGCTGGTAGCTGGTGGACGGCTGAGTCTTGAGTCTTCCATATCGGGCAGATATGCGCTTGCCCAGGTAAATGAAGCACTCGCGAGACTGGCTGGCGGAAGTACGGATGTCGTGCGGCTGGTCGTCTTGCCCGGAGAATGACGGGATCATCGTTGTCGCCCCTATATGGCGTTACAATGCAGGCCCGTTAAATACACCCTTCGTAGCGAGAATGACCGAATCGACATCCAGCGCAGCTTCCTTTCCGTTTGTTGAGATGGAACACGACATTCTCGCGTTCTGGAAGGAGGCGAAGATTTTCCAGAAGTCGCTGGAGAATACCCGGGAAAAGAAGCCCTACGTCTTTTATGACGGCCCGCCGTTCGCGACCGGACTGCCCCACCACGGGCACATCGTGGCAAGCACCATCAAGGACATTGTGCCCCGTTACTGGACAATGAAAGGGCGTTACGTGCAGCGCCGTTTCGGCTGGGACTGTCATGGTCTGCCAATCGAACACGAGATTGACAAGCAGCTCAATATGTCTGCCCAGCAGGCGGTCGAAGAACTCGGTGTTGCAGGCTACAACGCTCAGTGCCGCTCCATCGTGCAGCGCTATGTCAATGAATGGCGCAGCACGGTTACCCGCCTCGGCCGCTGGGTGGATTTCGACAACGACTACAAGACCATGGATCCCTGGTTCATGGAGAGTGTGTGGTGGGTGGTCAAACAGCTCTGGGATAAAGGCCTCGTCTACCAGGGTGTGCGGGTGATGCCCGTGTCCACCGCGCTGGGTACACCGCTGTCAAACTTCGAAGCCACATCCAATTATCAGGAAGTACAGGATCCGGCGATCACCGTGCTCTTCAAGCTGCGCGATGAAGACGCCTATCTGAGTGCCTGGACCACGACCCCCTGGACTCTGCCCTCGAATCTCGCGATCTGTGTGGGTGCGGACATCGACTATGTGAAAGCGCGGGATCCGGAGCACGACACGCTCATCTATTTTGCTGCCGATCGCCTGGCGCACTATGGAAACTTCGAAATCGTCGAAACCCTGAAAGGATCGGCACTGCTCGGCCGTGCCTACGAACCGCTGTTTCCCTATTTTGCGGAAGAAGCCGAACGCGGTGCCTTTGTCGTGGTAGCCGATGACTATGTCACGACGGATGCCGGTACCGGCATGGTGCATCAGGCACCGGCGTTTGGTGAGGACGATTATCGGGTGGTGCAGGCGGCAGGTATCGAAGCCTTTGTCTGTCCGGTCACCCCGAACGGCATATTCACCGAGGAAGTTGTCGATTTCGCCGGACAGTATGTGAAAGACGCGGATCGGTCCATTATCCGGGCACTGAAAGAACAAGGTCTGCTGTATCGTCAGGAGACCATCCAGCACAGCTATCCGTTCTGCTATCGGTCCGACACGCCGCTTATTTATCGGGCGATCCCGTCCTGGTACGTCAGCGTCAGCACGATGCGCGACCGGCTGCTCGCGGCCAACGCGAAAATCCGCTGGGTGCCCGAACACATCAAGGAGGGCCGCTTCGGCAACTGGCTGGAAGGGGCCATCGACTGGTCTATCTCACGCAATCGGGTCTGGGGTACACCCATACCGATCTGGATCAATGACGTGACCGGCAGAGAACACTGTGTGGGTTCCATCGATGAGCTGGAAGCACTGACCGGTGTGCGGGTGAATGATCTGCACCGCGAGCATGTGGATCCGCTGACATTCCGTATCGACGGAGAAGAGGGAACCTATCGGCGCGTCGAAGAAGTACTCGATTGCTGGTTTGAATCCGGCTCCATGCCTTACGCTCAGCTGCATTACCCCTTCGAAAACGAGGCGATGTTCCGCTCGGGTTTTCCGGCGGAATTCATCGCCGAAGGACTGGACCAGACCAGGGGCTGGTTCTACACCCTCACCGTGCTGGCAGCCGCGCTTTATGAGAAACCGGCTTTCCGCAATGTGATCGTCAATGGCATGGTAATGGCCGAAGACGGCAAGAAGATGTCGAAGCGGCTGCGCAACTACACGCCCCCGGATGCGCTGATGGAGACCTATGGCGCTGATGCGCTGCGTCTCTATCTGATCAACTCAGGGCTCGTGCGGGGTGAAGAGCAGCGATTTGCGGATTCCGGCGTGCGCGACATGGTCCGGCGGGCGCTGCTGCCCTGGTACAACGCGTTTTCGTTTCTGAAAACCTATGCGGAGATCGACCAGTGGTCGCCAGACAAGGGGCTGCACAGGGGTGATAACATCCTCGACCAGTGGATCCTGTCCCGGCTCCAGACGCTGAAGGCCAATGTCTCGGAGCAGATGGAAGCCTACCGGCTCTACAACGTGGTACCGAAACTCTTCGAATTCATTGAAGAGCTCACCAACTGGTACATCCGGCTCAACCGCACCCGGTACTGGGGAGCTGAAATCACCGCGGACAAGATCGCTGCATTCAGCACGCTCTACCAGGCGCTCGAGGAGCTGAGTCTGGTGATGGCACCCTTCGCGCCTTTTCTGGCAGAGCACCTGTACCTGCAGCTTGCGCAGCTCGGTGGTCGGGTTGCGAAGCCTGGCTCTGTGCATCTGTGCGACTATCCGGAGAAAGACCGGGGGCTGATGCGCGTCGAACTCGAGCTTGCGGTGGATCGGATGCAGCAGGTGATTCTGCTCGGTCGGCAGCGGCGTGAAGAGGCGCGTATCGGACTGCGGACACCGCTGCGCAGCCTTGTGATCATCCATAGCGATGCTGCTCTGCTGGACGGCCTGCGCGGGCTGGAGGATTACATCAAGGGAGAGCTCAACGTTCTCGAGATTACCTACGACACAGACGAGAGCGCCTATATTCAACTCACCGCGAAACCGAACTTTCCGCTGCTCGGCAAGCGGCTGGGCAAGCAGATGAAGTCCTTCCAGCAGCAGATCCAGGCGTTGACGCCCGATCAGATAGCCGCGCTGCAGGAGACCGGCTCAATTGAAATCGGCGGTGAGTGTTTTGATCTCGAGGAAATTCAGGTGCAGCAGCTGGCCCGGGAAGGCACGAATACGGTTTCGAACCGATTCATTGCGGTGGATCTCGACTGTCGGCTCGACGACGGACTCATCCGTGGCGGGTACAGCCGGGAGATCGTCAACCGGATCCAACAGCGCCGCAAGGAACTCGGTTTCAATGTCGCGGATCGCATCCGGGTGACCTTTGAGGGAGACCCGGAACTGCTGCTGGCCGCTGAGGAACACCGGGAGTACATCGCGACTTCGACGCTGGCGGTGGCATTTCAGGCAGGCACTGTTCAGGGTGGCGCGGAGGTTGATATTGATTCGCGACCTTTCCGCTTCTCGATCAACAGAGCCTGAGCCGTTCCACAGTTGAAACCCGGCAACCGGTATCACCATGGCCAGCTGCGCGAAGCGCTGCTCGATGCTGCCGAGGTGCTGCTTGACGAAGGGGGTGTACGGGCGCTGTCGCTGAGAGCCTGCGCACGACGGGCAGGCGTGTCCCACGCAGCCCCTAAACATCACTTCCGGGACATTGCCGAGCTGCTGGCGGAGGTGTCTGCGCGCAGCTTCGACCGGCTCACCCTGCTGCTGCAGCAGGCTGGTGCAGCAGCGGGTGACGATCCCACCCGGCATTACGTTGCGGTGGCGAGAACCTATGTGCAATTCGCGCTGAAGTATCCGTCGCACTTCCGACTCATGTTCCGATCCGACGCCATGGCCGGGCAGCACCCGGTGCTGGAGGCTGCTGCAAATCGAACCTTTGCGGAGATGGCCAGCAGCGTGACCCGGCTGCTCAATCAGCCGGATGTCACACCGGAGTCGCTGCGGGAGCGGACGGCGGACCGGGAGCTGCAGAACGCCATTCTGCTGGCCTGGAGCCAGATCCACGGCTACACCCAGCTGCTGCTCGAAGGCCAGTTCGCTGCCTTCGCAGAGGCAGAGGGCCTGCAGCGCTTTCTTGAGCGCACCGTCCTTGAGACCACCACGCGTATGAGCGCCCTGCTGCAGATCGACAGGCACTGAACGGGAGGCTGTGCGCCTCGCCGGTACCCGTCTGCCGGGAAAAGCCTGCCGCAGCCGACTTCCCGAAGACGGATCCTGCTGTTAGAGTGTTTTTGTTGCAGTGCGGAAAAATACGATGACGGATCCCTCCCCCAGTGCCCCCTTCTCTAATGGTGTGGCGGCCTCCCTGCGTCTGGTCAACGCCCACAGCTACGACGAATGGAAGCGGGCGGCACAGCAGTACGATGAACAGACGGGTGCGGCTAAGTGGCGCACGATCGAACGTTCCAGGCTTTATGATTTCGAAGTGATCCGCCGGCGTCTGGGCGAGGTCAGGGCAGCGCGAACTTCCGGTGACCCGCATAGACTCCTTTTCTATCTCAACGAGGGCATCCACGGAAACATGGGCGGGATGGGGAATCCCGCACTCTACGGTCGGGCACGTTTCGGTACCAAAGATCTTATCCGGGATTACATCGGCGAACTGACCGGGGCACTGCAGGACGTGGCAGTCGTACCGGATTCCGTGATCCCGTTTCGGGATCGACTCGAATTTTTCCGCAGAGCGAGCCGTTGTTTTGGCCGTTCCGCCCTGATGCTGAGCGGTGCCGGCGCACTTGGCCCCTTTCATATCGGTGTGGTGAAAGCGCTGCTCGAACAGGACCTGCTGCCCGATGTGATTTCCGGAGCGAGTGCGGGTTCGTTTATCGCGGCGATCGTCGGCTGCCATGATGCGCCGGCACTGAAAGCCCTGTTTTCGCCCGATGGTCTGATCGAGGCCTTCGCTGCCTTCGCGGACGATTCCCGCAAGGTGGCGACCGGTTCGCGCATCGGCATCGAAGATCTGCGCAAAGATATTGCCGCACGTGTGCCCGATCTCACCTTCGAAGAAGCGTTCCGGCGTACCGGCCGCAAAATAAACATCTCCGTTTCACCGCTGCAGTATCACCAGCGATCGCGGATGCTCAACGCAGTAACCTCGCCGAACGTCTTTATCCGGGAGGCGGTACTGGCTTCCTGTGCGATCCCGGGCGTATTTCCCGCGGTGACGCTGGCGGCAAAGAACGTGAAGGGGGAACGTCAGCCATACATCCCCGCCCGGAAATGGGTGGACGGATCCATCACCGGCGATCTGCCCATCGATCGATTGACGCGCCTGTATGGGGTCAATCACTTCATCGCCAGTCAGACCAACCCCCTCGTGCTGTGGGCGCTTTCAGACCGTCGGCAGGACGACAGTATTTTCGGCCGCTCCGTGGAGATTTATCAGCGCGCAGTGAAGGAATGGTTTCGTGCCACCTACCCGCTGGCTATGCGCCTGACGCGGGATGTTTACCCGCTGAACATCGTGACGAGAATGGGGTACGGTCTTGCGACCCAGGACTACACGGCCGACATCAACATCATTCCTCAGCGGCGCCTGTGGGATCCCCGCAAACTGCTGAGTGTGTTGTCGGATACGGAGACACAGGAGCTGATTTCAGAAGGTGAGGCTTCCACCTGGCCGAAGATCGAGATGATCCGGAACTGCACCCTGATCAGCAGAACGATCGACGACCTGCTGCTGCCTCTGGAGCGGCAGGCCGCGGATGGAACACCACACCCCCAGGCGGCAATCGTCTGATCCACCGCCTCTCTGCAGAGGCGGATGCCGGGGCTGGGATGGTCGTCAGGGGATCAGTGCGCGTGCAGGCGCACGGGCAGTTCGGAGTACCCTTTCACGAAGCTCGAGCGCACCCGAACCGGCTCCCCCACCACCTCGACACGCCTGAAGCGTTTCACGATCTCCTCCCACACGATGCGCAGCTGCATCTCCGCGAGCCGATTACCCATGCAGCGATGGATACCGAATCCGAAGGAGACATGGTGGCGGGCATTGGCACGATCGATGATGAATTCGTCCGGTCGTTCGATCGCGTCCGGATCCCTGTTGCCCGAGACGTACCACATGGCGACCTTGTCTCCCTTGCGGATCTTCTTGCCTGCGAGTTCGGTGTCCCGGGTTGCGGTGCGGCGCATGTAAGCCAGGGGTGTCTGCCAGCGGATGATCTCCGAGACCATGTTCGGTATGAGGCTGACGTCTTTCATCAGCTTGTCGTACTCGGCCGGGTTCTCGTTGAGAGCCAGCACACCACCGCTGATCGAATTACGGGTGGTGTCGTTACCACCGACGATGAGAAGGATGAGATTACCCAGGAATTCCATCGGCGGCATGGCGCGTGTCGCCGGGTCATGAGCCAGCATGGTGAGCAGATCGAATCCGTCTTTGCGGCCGATGCGCTCGTCGCGCAGACGCGTGAATACTTCCAGGCACTCGAGCAGGGCTGCGCGACGGACCGGCTCGGGTGTGGTGCCGCCGGCGAGTTCTGATGATGTGGCCATGTCTGACCAGTAGGTGAGCTTGCGACGATCCTCGAAGGGGAAGTCGAACAGTGTGGCGAGCATCTGGGTTGTCAGTTCGATCGACACCAGATCCACCCAGTTGAAGGTCTCGTTCAGCGGCAGGCTGTCGAGAATGCTGCACACGCGCTGGCGGATCAGACCTTCCATCTCTGCGAGATTTCTCGGTGCGACAACGCCCTGTACCGCCTTACGCTGGTTGTCGTGTTTCGGTGGATCCATGCTGATGAAGTTGTCTGTTCTGAAGTCCGCCATGCGGTCGGCAAGGGTGATGCCGCCTTCTGAGGAAAACACCTCGTGGTTCCGTTCGACTTCCACGATGTCCTTGAACTTTGTAACTGACCAGTAGGGCCCGAACATGCTGTCCGCACAGTAGTGCACGGGGTCTTCACGGCGCAGGCGCTCGAAATAGGGCCAGAACAGATTCCGCTCGAAGAGTTCGGACTGACTCACATCGATCTGGTCGAGGGGTACTTTGTACGGGTCGGCGGTCAGTAGATCTGACCTGGAAACTGCTTCTGCCATGAGGATTCTCCGCGGAAAGTCGAGGGCCAAGCATAGCACCGTCGACAAATTTTCAATGAGGCCGGGATTGCGGGTTCGCGGTCTGAACGGGACTTGTGCAGAATCCGCAAATGAAAACGGCCGAGTGGTGACACCCGGCCGTCCCTCGGAAGGAAGCGCGATGTGTGCCTCCCTTTCCTCCCCGAGCAGGGATATGACTACAATCGCCGCGGGGAGTCAATCGTGCACTGCGCAACGGAACACAACATGCCCGATCACGAAACACTGGCACCGCATCCGGGAAGTGCGCTCCCCCATGTCGGAACCTATCGCCGGGTTCTGCCCGTAAGTCTTGAAAGGCTTTATGAAAATGCTCTGGACTGGGAGCATCTGCCCTTCGTGCACGCGGACAGTTTCCGCAGTATCGAGGTGCTCGACAGCGGGACATGGGGCTGGCGTGCGCTGTCTGAAAGCGCGACCGGGGAGTCGATGACCCTGGAACTGCGGCTCGATCGTCGCTGCCGCCGCTGGATTACCCGAACGCTCAGCGGGCCGAACGAGGGCTCTGAAATCTGGACCCACGCTTTTCCGTTCGGGCCGGAGCGGGTGGACATCGTGGTGGACTTTTTTGTTCCGGACGTTGCGCCGGACGCGGTGGAAAAGGTCGGCCGGGCATACGCGGGGCTCTATGCCCGCCTGTATGACCAGGATGTGGCGATGATGGTGGAGCGGCAGCGGCAGCTCGACATTCGCCCCCCCGCTGCGACACCTGGCCCGGCGCGGCTGGTTCTGGGGTCCAGGGACAGCCTGCAATTCCCTGTGACGATTGAGCTTCAGGGCCGGGGCTATGTGATTACCGCCAGCGGCGACCGGCTTGCGGCCGTTCCGTCACTCTGCCCGCATCAGCTTGGTCCGCTGGGGCTGTCAGAGGTGGAAAATGGCACGGTCACCTGCCCATGGCACGGCTATCGCTTCGATGTGTTCAGCGGTGACTGTGTGTCCGGCCAGAGTTGTCGTCTGAGTCGACTGCCTCGAATCCAGGAAGAGGAAGGCCTGGTTGTGGTCTGTATCGATCACTGATCTGCAGCGGCAGGCGACCACTCCAGAGAAATGTTGTCCGATTTCACCGAGACAATTCGGCCACCCAGTTCCTGAGCGGTTGGCAGTCGTTCCCGACTGGCTGTATTCGTATCCGGGCGGTCGGCATTGGCGACATCCGCCTCAGCCACGGTATCTGCCGCGGCAGGTACTGCAGCGGCCGATTCGTCGAGCTGTGGGGGAGTATCGGTTGCGGAAGCGGGTTTTTCCCCGGCCCCTTCTGATGCCGCTACGGTTTTTGCTGCTGCAGCACCTGGTGATGTCGCAACGGGTGAGATGTCTGCGGTCCCGTGATCTGCGGCCGCGCTGGCCATCGCAGCGCGCTCAATCTGTGCAAGTCTGGCTGCTGCATCCGTGGCGCCGGCGTCATCACTATGCGAGCGGCTGCTGGCCAGCTGGATGCTTTCACCCACTGTGCGCAAATGGCTGCCGCCGGTCAGCAGCGCACCGAAGAGCACCACACAGGCGATACCGAGGAAGGCCAGACCGGCCCCTTTACCCGCAACGTAGAGTCGATAGCCCCAGTAGCCCACGAGCAGGGCACCGGCAATGATGGCAACCCGCTCCAGGCCACCAAATGCAGCGAATCCCAGCACATCTTCCATAGTCTGATCTCCCCAGGATCTGAAATGCTCCGCGCGTATCCGCATGGAACAGACGGTCTGCGCCGGCACAGTGTAACCAATTGCCCGGAATTACGCGGCCGGACTGAAGCGGGGAAAGCGCGAGCTGCAGGGGGCTGGATAAATAAGTGGCGGGGTTAGAGAGAGGGTCTCTAACCCCGCCCACCGATTCTTGGAAATTTGGAGAGGGACACCCGAGGGAGGGGAGGGGAGGGGAGGTTCGGGTGCCCCTCAACAAATCTGGGAGTCATGTTACTTTCGGTAACATGAAATGCAACCTTGGGTAACGCAACATAGTGTTGCGTAAATGCAACACACTCGCTTAAATGACCCTGGGGCTGGTACGACGGGCACGGTAAAGCGGCCCCACGGAGCAACAGCATGGATTGGGACGACTATCGCTACTTCGGCTTCATCGCCCACTCCGGGTCCGTACGTGGGGCTGCAGAAGACATGGGTGTGAACGCCTCCACGGTGGCGCGCCGTCTCGATGCGCTGGAGGGTCGGCTCGGTGTGCGGCTTTTCCACAGAAGCCGCAGCGGCCTGGAGTTGACCTCTGAAGGTGCAGCGATACTGGGTGAAGTGGAAAACGTCAGCGGCGAGCTGGAGGAGGTTGAAAATCGCCTGCGGGCCAGGGCGACGGAAGCTGCGCGGCTGATCCGGCTGACTCTGCCGGACTTTGTCGCCCAGGTTCTGATCGGGCACTTTGCGGAATTCATTCGGACGCACCCCGCCCTGCGCCTGGAGTTCCTGCCCGAACAGCGACCGCTGGATATCGCGAGACGCGAAGCAGATGTGGCGATCCGGATCACCGATCACCCACCGGAATCGCTGGTGGGTCGGCGCCTGGGTCGTTATCGCCTGGCCGTATACGCCAGTCGGGACTATCTGGCCACTCATGATCCGCTCACCCGGCCTGACAGCTGCCTGTGGGTCGAATCCGGAATGGAGATCATTCGCGGGTTGGGGTTCAAAGGTCGCTTCTATCCGGGCATGCCGCTGGGGCCACGCTGCAATAACATTCTCCTGCAGCTGGCGGCGGTGCGCTCGGGCATCGGCGTGTCGCTGCTCCCCTGCGTGCTCGGTGACCGGGATCCGGATCTGCAGCGGGTGGGGAGTGGAGCGCCTGTCGATGCCCAGGATTTCTGGTTACTGTTCCACCCGGATCTGCGTGGCGTGGAAGCCGTGCAGGCGCTGAGCGGTTTCCTCCAGACAGGATTTGAGCTGCTGCGCCCCGAGCTTCTTGGTGAACGGCCCCAGAGCTGAGGCACAGCGACAGATAAGAACACGATGGATAAAAGCGATGGAACAGCAATTGAATCCGGATACGAGTCCGGTAACCGGTGTGGAAACAGTCAGACGACCGACTTCGCATATCTACTATTCCCAGCGCCTGCGCCTGCATTATCTGAACTGGGCAGGAGGCGGCACAGAAAACGGCGGGCCGAATCTGCTGCTGATACACGGTGTGCAGGATCACTGCCACACCTGGGATGGCTATGCAGGTGCGTTCGCCGGTGAGTTCCAGATCGTGGTTCCCGATCTTCGTGGCCACGGAGATTCGGAATGGCTGCGCGGTGCCGCTTACCAGACGTTCGACTATGTCTACGACATCGCGCAGCTGGTGCGTCAGCGCGATCTCGGCCCCTGTGTCGTGGTCGGGCACTCCATGGGGGGAACCATCGCCGCGCTCTATGCCGGTCTCTACCCGGAACTCGTGTCCAGGCTGGTGCTGATCGAAGGCGTGGGTCTGTGGCCGGATCCTGCCGAAAACCTCAGCCCTCAGCAGCGGCTGCGGGGCTGGATCGACGGCACCCGTCAGCTGGCCGGGCGCGAACGAAAACGCTACCCCACCCTGGAAGCGGCACTTGCACGCATGCAGGCCGCCAATGCCCATCTCAGTGACGATCAGGCGCGGCACCTGACGGTTCATGGCACCAATCAGAACGAAGACGGTACCTTCAGCTGGAAGTTCGACAACTACACACATGGGCCTTCGGCGATCCGGCCCTCACGGGAGCTGACGAAATCTCTGTGGCAGGCGATCGACTGTCCGGTGTTGTGTATCAACTCACGCCAGGGGTTCGGGCATCGGATCGGCCAGAACGGCACCCTCGCGCACTTCCGGAATGGCGAGGTAATCGACATCGACAGTGCCGGACACTGGACACACCATGACCAGCTGGATCAGGTGGTCGCAGAATCCAGACGGTTCTTTGCAGAGTGAGCCGCGCCTTTCGTGCTTGCACCTCGTGCAGGGGTCGGCGCAAACTTGCAGCTACCCTCCATCCATAAGGACCTGGACGAGCGATGCATGGCGCGCCGCTGCGATTGCGCAGCGAATATCTGGCCAACCCTCTCGGCATCGATGTCCCCAATCCCCGCCTCTCCTGGTGGATCAACGACCAGCGGGCCGCCGAATTACAGACCGCCTTCCAGATCATCGCAGCACCGGATCGTGACAGCCTGGCTGCCGATCGGGGTGAGCTCTGGGACAGTGGCCGTGTGGAAGGCCGACAAACCAGCGCTGTCGAGTACGGCGGCAGGCTGCCGGAAGCCGGCACGCCGGTGTGGTGGAAGGTCCGCAGCTTCGACAGCGACGGGCTGCCGAGCCCCTGGAGTGAGCCTGCCAGTTTTGAACAGGGCCTGAGCGCCCGCAGTGCGTGGCGTGGTGAGTGGATCGCGGCGCCGCTGAAGGGTTCAAAGTCCACCGGCGTGCCGGTGCCGCTTCTGCGCCGGGATTTTGAACTCAGCGGCGCAGTCCGGTCTGCGCGGCTCCATATCGCGGTCCTGGGTGCAGCAGCCCTGCAGGTCAACGGTGCGCGTGTCGCCGCCGGGGAACAGATCGGCGGCTGGGTCGACTTCCGCCGTCGGATTGAATACCGCAGTTTCGAACTCACGGAACATCTCGTGACCGGAACCAACAGCCTGGCTGTGCTGCTTGCGGACGGCTGCTATGCCGGGGCGATCTGTGCCGATGAACGCCAGCAGTACGGCGCCAGACCGGCTCTGCTGGTGCAGCTCGATGTGTGGCTGACGGACGGTTCCCGGATCTGGATATCCAGCGACCGGCGCTGGCAGTGGCGCCCGTCCTGGATCATCTGCGCGGATCCCGTGCGTGGTGAGAGTGTGGACGGCCGCGCGTATCGCGATGACTGGACGTCAGTGCCGGAAGATACAGAGGCGGAAGTCGCGGCTGTTGAAGAAGCGGATCCGTGGTTGCCTGTGGTGGTCGAGCGCAGGCTCGCGGCTGAGATTGATCGGCTTATCCCGGCACCGGCCGGTGCACCGAAACGCCTGCGTGAAACCCCGGGGACTCTGCTGAGCCGGTCGACAGAGCGGCGTGCTGCGACATTCGAGTTTTCCCAGCCCCAGTTCGGACGCGTGCAGGTTCGACTGCAGGCGCCGCGAGGCAGAGTTCTGCACATCCGTTATGGCCTGGCTGTTAACCAGCAGGGAGAGCTGTGCGGGCCGACCAGCGAAGACCTCTACACTACCCGGGGGCTGGAAACCGGAGAGTTTTTCGAAGCGACTTTTGCAACTCACGGTTTCCGCTTCGTCGAACTGAGCGGCGATCTGCGTGTGCATGCCATGACGGTGAGTGCCTGTGCGATTCGCCGGGATCTTGCGGTCAGTGGCGAGTTTCTCTGCGATCATCCCCTGCTCAACCAGGCTTTCGCCGACATCGCGGGCGAGCAGCGCAGGCTGGCCCAGGCGGTTCCGCTGCAGGGCATCGCCGCGGTTCAGCGGATTGGCGCGACCGCCGGTTTCGCCGCAGGAGCCGGCGTGCTTCTGCACAATCTCGACGCTGCCGTGATGTGCCTGAAGTGGTTGCAGGACATGGCGGATGCGCAACGCGAAGACGGCGATTTTCCCGCTGCGGTACCGCTTCCACCTGCCTCAGCAGGTATTGCCGGTGAGGGTGGTGCGCCGGGTTCGGATGCGTTTGTCGAAGTGTTATGGCAGCTGTACCGCCACGCTGGGGATCTGCGGGCGCTGCAGAAATTTTATCCGGTGGTGCAGCGATTCATAGGCGGGCTGGTGGAGCGCTCGCCCGGGCTGATCCGTGCCGACGCGGAGCACTTCTCGGCCGGAAGTCCGGTACAGGGTGTGCGCCGAAACCCGGCGCCGGTGCCGGTAGATGTGCGGAGCACCGCCTGGTTTTTCCGCAGTGTGAAACTGGCTGCCCGGATGGCGGGTGTGCTGGGCAGGCTCACCGACCTCGAAGACTTCGAAGAACTGGCATCCGGGATCCGTGCAGCCTTCCGGCGCCGCTTCGTTACCGCCGAAGGGCGCGTGGTCGGTGATTCGCTGGCGACCTACGCACTCACGCTGGGATTCGGTCTGCTGGAATCCGGCGAGCGGGATCTCGCCGCCCGCCAGTTGTTCGCATTGTGCGATGCGGAGCTCTCAGGTGAGCAGCCTGTCGAGATCCCCCGGGCGAGCGGGCTGTTTCCTGTTCTCACGAATCTCGGCAGGGTGGATCTGGCGTACAAACTGCTGCTGCAGGGCCTGGCCGGCGAGTCCGGCGTCAGAGAGGGATCAGCAGTCCAGCGACTCATCGAAGCGGGGGTGGGCGACTGGCTCTACAGATCCCTCGCCGGATTCGATTTCAGTCGGGATCTGTCCGAGCAGCACAATGCATTTCGAGTGATGCGCATCCAGCCTCTGCCACCGCTGGGCGTGGCGTTCAGTGGCGATGGTCCACCGGTGCGCGTTGTCGAAGCGGCACTGGATACGCTCAATGGCCGATACGAAGTGCGCTGGCAGATCACGGAGGAAGCCTTTGAGTTGACGGTGCTCGTGCCAGGCAACTGCGAAGCGGAGATCACATTGCCGGACGAGACCTGCCATGAGGTCGATGCGGGTCAGCACAGTTTCCGCATGGCCTTCGGTGAAGCGGGTGACGGCATACCCATATTGCGGGAGGTGGGCTGATCAGCTATGGACGGCATTCACGATCTCGGTGGTAAACGGGGCTACGGACCGGTCATTCGCGAACGCGATGAACCGGTATTCCATGACCGCTGGGAAGCGGTGGTCTTTACCCTGACACGCACGGCCAGATCCGCCGGTGCCCTGCAGAACACCGATCAGTTCCGCTACGCAATCGAACGCATCGATCCTGTTGCCTATCTTACCCATGGCTACTACGGGCGCTGGCTCGGCGGACTGGAAAACCTCTTCGTGGAGGCGGGGACGCTGACACCGGGAGAGATCGAGGCCCGGCTGGTGGCCCTTGGCGGAGATCCGGACGCCCCGGTGGCGGCACGACCGGACCCCGGCGCCAGACCTTTCGACCCGCCGTCGCACAACGGCGCGCAGCGCTCCATCGAAACGGCACCCCTGTTCAAACCCGGCGACCGCGTGATGACCGCAAACCTGCCGTCAGCCGGGCATACCCGGCTGCCTGCCTATGCCCGGGGCAGGTCGGGCATCGTCCAGACCTGGCATCAGGGTTGGGTTTATCCGGACAGCAATGCCGTCGGCCGGGGCGAAGGTCCCGAGCATCTCTATACGGTGGCATTCTCCGGGAGTGAATTGTGGGGTGGCGATGCGGAACCCGGTATGGTTCTGCACCTTGATCTGTTTGAACCCTATCTGGCAGCCTGTTGAAACAGTCTCGAAAGCTCAGAGGTTCTGGCGCGCGGGGCAAACGAGACTGTTTCAACAGGCTGTTATCCCGGGAGGTCGTCGATGAGTGAATACAGTGCGCAGGCGTTGCGAGCCGAGGCCCTGGAATCCCTGCTGATCGAAAAGGGACTGCTCAGTGAAGCAGACATCGATCAGACCATCGCACTCTACAACGACCGTGTGGGACCGATGAACGGCGCGCGGGTAGTGGCCAGGGCCTGGGTTGATGCGGACTTCCGCAGGCAGCTGCTCGCCGATGCCACCCGTGCGGTGGAGGAGTTTGACTTCGAAGGCGGTGAGGTACAGAAACTGGTGGTGGTGGAAAACACACCCCAGGTGCACAACCTGGTGGTCTGCACACTGTGCTCCTGTTATCCCTGGGCCCTGCTGGGGCTGCCGCCGCGCTGGTACAAGGATCCGGCCTATCGCTCGAGAGTGGTGCGTAAGCCACGGCAGGTGCTGGCTGAGTTCGGGGTAACTCCGGCGGATTCCGTGCAGATTCGAGTGTGGGATTCGAGTGCGGAAATTCGCTATCTGGTGCTGCCCATGCGCCCTGCTTCCGCTGCAGGTCTCTCCGAGGAAGCACTGGCTCAGATCGTGACCCGGGATGCGATGATCGGTGTCGCAGTACTGTGAGCGATACTCAGGAACTCACCGGCACACTGGCACCCCCCATGATCAACGGTGAGGTGGTGTTCGAAGCTCCCTGGCAGGGGAGAGTTTTCGGCATGGCCCGGGCGCTGGCGAATGCCGGATTTTACAGCTGGGATGACTTCCGTGCCTGTCTGATCCGGCGGATCCGCGACTGGGATGCAGCGGGACATGAGGGTTCCGGCATCGACCCGTATCACTACTACGACCATTTCCTCCAGGCATTCGAAGACGTACTGCACGATACAGGTGTCGTAGATCCGGATCTGTTGGGACAGCGCTTCGACGCACTGGCGGCACGTCCGCACGCTCACGATCATTGATTCGACGCGGAGATTCGATGCGGACAATCGTTTCTGGCTGTGGGTTGAGCAGCCACACCGCTCAGGAGCAGGCTGAGTTTGTCCCCAGCTCTTCCAGCAGTACCGCCAGGTCCTGGCGATCACCCTCGGCGATAACCCGGGTGCGTTTCTTGCCGAGCTGATAGTCGTACATGGGATCGTAGTACCACTCGAGCAGTCTCATGACCCAGGCTTCATGCGCACCTGTCTCGAAGCCTCTGCGCAGTTCTTGGTGGATGGCCGACGTGCGCTGCCCGCCGAGGCGCCTGCGGATTTTGTCGATCGCCCTGTGATAGTGGTCGAACAGCGCCGACGCCGCTGTTCCTGCAGCCAGCGGTTCGTCGATGTACTCCCGGCAGATGTTGGCGCAGCGGATTGCCTTATCGACCTCGAGGATGAGCAGTGGTGAACGCTGCATCCTGGCATGCCAGGCAGGTGGTATCGCCATGCGCCCGATGAGGCGGCTTTCGTCTTCGAGGAGCAGCCGCGGGTGCTGATGTTTGATGTACGCCACAGCCAGTGCGTTCTCGAAGCCGATCGGCGCGGGTTGCTCCGTGGTTCGGGCGCCGAACGCCGAGCCACGATGATTGGCGAGTCCTTCGAGATCGATGCTCCAGGAAATCGTCTGTAACAGCTGTGTTTTGCCGCTGCCGGTCTTACCCCCCAGCACCAGCCACTCCCGCTGCGCTTCGGGTGCCCGGGCGAGTGTCTCCAGGCAGTGGTGGCGCAGTGCTTTGAAGCCGCCGGCCACGCGCGGAATGTGTATGCCTGACTCGGCAAGCCAGGTCTGGACGGTCTCACTGCGCAGTCCGCCACGCCAGCAGTACAGCCAGGCCTGAGGATGGCCGGTGATGAAGTCCTGCCACCGGGAAAGCCGCTCCGCCTTCGTCTTTCCTTCAACCAGTGAGTGACCCAGCCGGATGGCCGCACCCTGTCCGGCGTCTTTGTAGGTTTTTCCAACCCGGGCACGCTCCACGTCGGTCAGCAGCGGCAGGTTGACGGCGCAAGGTACAGCACCGGCGGCGAATTCACCGGGTGAGCGGAGGTCGATGAATGGCGTATCTGCCCGCAGCAGAGCGCCGAGGTCGGGGCTCATGGTGCAGTTTCGGTGATCGTCTGGCCGTTGCGGAAGGCGTCGAGATGCTCCTGCAGGATGTCGATGACCTCTTCGAATTCGAGTGCGGCGGCGACTTCCAGTGCCTGCTCCTGGAGAATGATGGCTCTTGCGAAGTCGCCGTTTGCGGCGTTGGCTGCAGCCCAGGTATCCAGGTACTCGGGGCGCATCCGGGCTTCCTCGTTCGCATCCATCAGTGTGTCCATGATCGACAGGGCATAGCGCTGGCGGGGGAGACCGGTAAGGTTGCTCACGGTCAGAGTCCAGGCGACTTCGTTGACTATGCCGGCATCCTGCGGGGCGGTTTTTACAGCTTTCTTGTACCAGCCGATGGCGCGGCGCGGGCTGGCTGTCAGACCCACTCCCCGGGCGTGCAGATTACCCAGCAGGAGCATGGCTTCTGCGTCGTCCTGCTGCTCGGCAAGCTCTTCGAGCCAGACGATGGCCCGGGGATCCGGTGCCTGTCCGGTGTCCCGGTCCAGCAGGAAGCGCGCATAGCTGCGTTTTGCGAAAGCGTTGCCGAGCAAAGCCGCACGCACATAGTACTCACGGGCGATGGCAGGGTTGCGCGGCACGAGTTCACCCACATAGTTGATATGGGCGAGGAACATGGCCGCTTCACTGTGTTCACCCGAAGCTGCCTGCTGCAGCAGCGCGATACCTGAAGTCTTGTTTTCTTCGCCGAAGTGGCCGTTCAGATACAGTACGCCGAGCGCATACATCGCGTCGGTGGAGCCGAGCGCCACGGCGTGCAGGTAGTTCTCCAGCACTTCATCGAGAGCGTCACTGCGCTGCTGGGGGTCGCTGGTGGCGCTGGCTTTGTCCCAGTAGATGCGGGCCAGCACACTGTTCGCGATGAGATTGCCGCGCTGGGAAGCGCTGCGCAGCCAGTCGATGGCATCGTCGGTGCGATCCTGGGTGGCGAGGAAGGCACCGATCGCGGCCTGGGCTGCGGAATCGCCCCGCTTGGCCAGATAACCGATGAGTGAGAAGGGAGAAAACTCCGGTGCATCCGTCGAACCCGCGAAGTCCATCCGGGTCGCGTCGTAAACGGATGAGAGATCGAAATTCATACCGCGAATGGGAAGATCCGCAGGTTTAACCTGCAACAGAAGTGAAAACGGATAGATCTCACCGGTCTGATAGATGGAGCCCACAGGCATCATCTGTCCGCTGATGGCATAGATCTGGGCTTCGATTGCGGTTACGGCGGGATAGGGCCTGTCGCGGCTGCCGTCTCCATGCGCTTCAATGTCCGTGCGGATGTTGCGCACCCAGAGAAGATGCGGTTCGGCGGCTTCCGGTGAATTCACATGTGCATAGAATCGACTCATCACATAGTGGCCGGTGAGGCTGGCCTGATAGGTGTCAAGAATGGCGCTGCCGATCGAGCCGAGCTTCAGTGGTTCGTCGTCGATGAGCTGCAGGGCCTGGGTTTCCAGTTCCTCGAGTCGCTCCATGTGCGCAGGAAGATCGTCCTGGGCGAGAAAAGCGCTGCGCAGATCAGCGATCTGCACCGATTCTCCGTCTGAGATCTTGTCAGTCAGCTGCTGATATGCGGGCCCCTGATAGGAAGCAGCCTCCTCAGAAGAGGTGCCGTGCGTCAATGGCGAAGATGTCTGACATCCAGCGAAGACGCCAATCAGCAGAAAGGTGGAAACACAGCGTGTAAAAAAGCCCATGGTACTTGTGCGAAGGTCGATGAAGGGTATGATTTCCTGTCTCCTATCTTACAGGCAGTTCGACATGGCTTGGGAGCAAAAAGTCCGTATCCCCGCAGAAAGAGATGCGCTTCCCGGTCGATCCGAGAAGATGAAGGTGCCCGCCGCCCATTTTGTGAACGGACACCGGCTGGAAGCGCCGTTTCCGTCTCACCTGAACCAGGCAATTTTCGGGCTCGGCTGCTTCTGGGGCGCGGAACGGCTGTTCTGGCAGACACCGGGTGTCTACAGCACGGCGGTCGGCTATGCGGGCGGTATCACCGCCAACCCGCTTTATGAGGAAGTCTGCTCCGGCGGTACCGGCCACTCCGAAGTGGTGCTGGTCGTCTTCGACCCTTCGCTGTGCAGTTTCGGTGAACTGCTCAGGCGCTTCTGGGAATCCCACGATCCAACCCAGGGCATGCGTCAGGGTAATGACATTGGCACTCAGTACCGAAGTGTCGTGTATACCACCACCGCTGAACAGCTCGAAATGGCTCAGCGGTCCAGGGACAGCTATCAGAAGGCGCTGTCCGCAGCCGGGTTTGCTGCGATCACCACTGAGATCCGGCCCGCTCCGACTTTCTACTATGCCGAGCACTACCACCAGCAGTATCTGGCGAAGGTGCCCAATGGCTACTGTGGTCTCGCCGGTACCGGCATCGGCTGCGACATGCGGGGGCTGATTCCGGTCTCATGAGTGACACAGATGGGGCTGGCGACGGGGCAGCCGGACAGGCGGGCTCGGATCGTACCCGTATCCGCCGCAATGCGAAGCGCGCCCGGTACGAGCTCAATGAGGTCCGTGCAGTACTGGATGCCAATCAGGTCTGCACCGTCGCCTATGTGGAGGCGGGAGAGCCGCGCATGATTTCCACCCTCTACATGCGCAGAGGCGACTACATCTATCTGCATGGCAACCGTCAGTCTGCAATGCTCCGGCATCTGCTCGATGGCGGACAGGCCTGTGTGTCGGTGATCTGCGTCGACGGTATCGTGGTTGCGCGCTCAGGCTTCAACTGTTCGATGAACTACAGATCCGTGGTGCTGTTCGGCCGGGGGGAAGCGCTTCCGGAGGAGGACCATGAACCTGTCCTTGAAGCCTTCGTGGAAGCACTGGTACCCGGCCATCTCGCCAGGGTACGGCGCTCCACCGCGGCCGAACTCAATGCCACAGCGGTGGTGCGCCTCCCGATTTCCGACGCATCCGCGAAAATCCGTACCGGGCCGGCGCTGGATGATGACCGGGATCTCGACGCCGACGTCTGGGCGGGGGTGATTCCGTTGCAGATTCATGCCGGAACACCCGTACCGAATCCCGATCTGAAACCCGGCATGGATCTCCCGGACTACATCAGGGATTATCGTCCCCCGTCATGATGTTCGGTTGCCAGTCTGTCTGCGTTTCCTGCACCGCCGCGTGATGCGCTACGGGGTCGGAATTGACTTCGGCACGACGAATTCCGCTGCGGCGGTGTTCGATGGTGAGCGGGTGCGCCTGATTCCGCTGGAGGCAGACAGCGACATCATGCCCTCGGCGACCTATATCGACCGGGATCTGCAGACACTCACCGGTCAGCGCGCCATCGAGCGTTACATCGAAGACAACATCGGCCGTACCGTCGAGCTCATTCCGGAAGTCATCGCCGAGACCAGCCAGTTTGTGGAACATGGTGATTCGGAGAGTCTGGCCCCGGTAGAAACCACAACCGAAAAAATATACGGCGCCGCCATCATCGACAGCGGGCTGATGGGTCGTCTGTTCCGGGGAACCAAGCGACTGCTCGGCGACAGCAGTGTGCGCAGGCTGATGGTATTTGATCAGCCGTTCCGGCTGGTGGCGCTGATTACGCCGATCCTGCTGCACATCCGTCGCCGCCTGAATGACGCAATAGGCCCGGTAGAGGAGGCCCACCTGGGGCACCCTGTGACCTTCGAAGGCCGGGAGGATTTCCGCAACAGGACCGCCCTGACCCGTCTCGGTGAAGCCTACAAGTACGCCGGGATTACCGTGCAGCACTTCTACCCGGAACCGATTGCCGCTGCTGTCAGCTATCTGCACAGCAATCCGGACGTGGTCGGCGACACCCTTTTCACACTGGATTTCGGAGGTGGCACGCTGGATTTCTGCGTGCTGCGCCGGGTGCACGGTCACTTTGAAGTAATCACCACCCATGGTGTCGCTCTCGGTGGTGATCACATTGATCAGAAGCTGTTCCGGGAACTGCTCTTTCCCCTGCTGGGGAAAGGCGAACGCTGGCGCAGACGGGGCATGGACCGGGAAATCGAAACCCGCTTTCCCTTCGAAGACTACGAGGATCTGCTGCTGAACTGGGCGGTTTCCTACACCCTCAATCAGAATCGTTACACCACTCCGGTGATGGATTGTATCGGACAGGGCGGGCCCGCAGTGGTCAAGTTTCAGCGCCTGCGTGATCTGATCACACACAATCTGAGCTACCTGATCTTTCAGTACATCAAGGATTTCAAAGCCCGACTGTCGACCAGTCTGGAGGCAGCCCTGGATATTCCCGAACTCGATATCTCGGTGCACATGACGCGCGCCGAGTTCGAGACGCTGATCGGTGACCAGCTGGATCAGGTTCGCAGGGCGCTCGACGATACGCTGGCCGCTGCGCGGCTGCAGGCTTCTGACATAGAAATCGTCATCGGTACAGGAGGGTCGAGCCTGATTCCTGCGGTTCGCAACATTCTCGAAGCGCGCTTTCCAGGTCGGGTAGTCGAACACGACCCTTTCACCAGCGTCGCCGCGGGCCTTGCGATCGCGAGTTTCAATCGCTGGTAGAAGGCGATTTTCCCGAGTCAGGGACTGCCAGGGAACGGGCCGGGACTTCGCGCCCGGGACAGATCCCGGACGGGTCTCAGCGTTCCCGGGGCGGCTGCCAGCCGGGTTCAATGGCGCTGAAAAAGGATTTCAGCATTCGATAAGTGAGCCCCCATACGAAGTGACCCCGTTCGAGACGGTAGCCGTTGAAGATGGTGGGTTGTCCGGCGAGCGGTCGTGTTTCCCAGTCGTGCCGTTCGCCGCGCAGCAGAGGCGACAGACCGGTCCACACCACTTCCGAAACTTCGTGGTTCATTTCGAAGCCGGGATCACCATCCAGCGAGAACACGTGAGGCGCGATGAGCATATTGAGAGGCCGGCCTCTGGGCATTGCCCGCTGCTGATCCAGAGGACCGAGATACTCGGCGCCTGTCAGATCCAGACCGATTTCTTCGATCGTCTCCCGCATCGCGGCTGCTTTCAGATCTGAATCCTGATCTTCCAGATGTCCGCCGGGAAACGCCATGTGACCGGACCAGGGATCTCCCGCCTTCTCTGCACGCTTGATGAAGAGGATCTGAGTGCCTTCGTCGGCTTCCCTCAGGACCACGGCAACAGCCGCCTGCCGGGTGTCCTCGTATGGCTCGTAAACCTGAGGTCGGTGGGTGGCAAGCCGACGGCGGATGGTGTTCACGGCAGTCACGGGAGGCGCGGAATACTCATGCGAAACAGTCGGCTATGATACCCGCAGATTCGTAACAGGCGGAGCGATTGTGAATCGAACCCTGGAGAGTGAGGCCAATGGCTGCTTCGTGTGCGGTCCCGGCAATCCCATCGGCCTGAAAGTACGCTTCCGGATGGAGGCTGATGTATGCCGTGCGGAATTCACGGCGGACAGGCGGCATGCGGGTTATCGGGATGTGACCCATGGTGGCATTGTCTTCAGTCTGCTCGATGATGTGATGGCGAACTGGCTGTGGCTGCAGGGAATTCAGTGTTTCACCGCGAAAGCCGACATACGCTATCGTGCGCAGCTGCCGATCGGGGTTGCGGTACGTCTGGAAGGCCGGTGCCTGAAACGCAAAGGCCGGCTGGCACTGATGGAAGGGAAGGTCATCCGCAGTGATACGGATGAAACAGTCGCTGAAGCGACAGGCAGCTTCATGACATCACCGTCGTGAAGTTCGAAAGACTCGTTACAGTCCAAAAGGGGAGACAGCTATGGCCTATGTGACCATCATCGCGATGCTGGCGTTGATCGAGTATCAGGTTTTCGGCATTCAGGTGGGCGCGGCCCGGGGCAGGGGCAATGTCAAAGCACCGGCAGTGACCGGTGATCCGGCTTTTGAGCGGACCTTCCGTGCGCACCAGAACACCCTGGAACAGCTCATCATCTTCATCCCCGCGCTCTACGCCTGTGCTTATTTCGTCAACGAGATGCTCGCGGTCGGTGCAGGCGTGGTTTTCCTGATCGGGCGGGCCATGTACTTCCGTGCTTATGCGGCGGATGCCGAGAAGCGTGGCACCGGCATGATGGTGACCATGGTCGGCAACCTGGTACTGGTGCTTGGCGCCCTCACTGGTGCGGTTCTCGATGTAATCTGAACAGGCGCCGATGACCGGACCGTGGCGCGGAACCTAAGCCGGGTAGTGGCGGCTCATCCAGTCGAGCAGCAGACTGTTGGTCTGCTCAGGCCTTTCCTGCTGAATCCAGTGCCCGCAGTCCAGGCTGTGGATTTCCAGTTGCGGTACGAAGTGCGCCAGGTTCGCCGATTTC
The DNA here is from genome assembly GCA_041395945.1 of Pseudomonadales bacterium. NCBI lineage: Bacteria > Pseudomonadati > Pseudomonadota > Gammaproteobacteria > Pseudomonadales > Pseudomonadales bacterium. Next base: position 2,851,504 of record JAWKZN010000001.1, on the reverse strand, counting down.
GGGACCATGTCATGATCGCCGTAGATCATCAGAGTCGGCATCCGGATGCGCTGTTCGACCGCGCCGACGATCTGCCAGTTGCGATCAAAGTTGCGGTACCAGTTGATGCCCCCGGAAAAGCCTGAGTGCTCGAAACTTTCGACGAATACAGCAAGTTCCGCGTCCGACATCAGTGTGCGGCCCGGCAGGCCGGTCTCTGTTGCCATGTTGAGGAAAGCCATACCGGGGCCCGGATCGGCGGGTGCCTCCAGCCACTGATCGGTCCGATACATATTGCGCAGAAAGTTTTCCGTGTTGGCGGCGAATACGGCATCGGCCACACCGGGCTGGCGATTGAAGTGCACGATGTAGAAATCGCCACCCAGATGTTTCTCCCAGAACTCGACCCAGGGTGTGGCACCCCGCTCCATGAAGGGCACGCTCAGATTGACGACACCCGCGACCCGGTGCGGATGCAGCATGGCCAGGTTCCACACCACGATCGCTCCCCAGTCATGGCCGACGAAGAGCGCGTCTGCGAGTTCGTAGTGATCGAGCAGACCCGCCAGATCCCCGCACAGATGTTCGATGTCATAGTCTGTGACCACCTCTGGCCGGGATGAGCGGCCATAGCCGCGCTGATTCGGGGCGATAACCCGGTAACCGGCCTCTGCCAGGGCCGGCAACTGATGCCGCCAGGAGTAGGCCAGCTCCGGCCAGCCGTGACACAGCACTACCGGCCGCCCGCTGCCTGCCGTAAAGACCTCGAGCTCCACCCCGTTGGTCTGAATCCTCTGTGCATCCGGAAATTGCTGTTTCATGAAAGCACACTACCCGGGCCCTTGCGGCCACTCAAGGCATCCGCAACAATCCCGCCCCCATTGAACGCCACACAGGTACTCCCATGTCTCAGATCACCGCCAACGGCATCTCGCTCACCTACGACACCTTCGGCGATCGTCAGGCGGAGCCCCTGCTGCTGGTGATGGGTCTTGGTGCTCAGATGATTCACTGGCGCAGTGAATTCTGTGAGGGCCTGGCGCAGCGTGGGCACTTCGTGGTGCGGTTCGATAACCGGGATTCAGGCCTGTCCGAAAAATTTGATCATCTCGGAGTGCCGGACATGGCCGCGCTCGCCGCGGCGCTCATGGCCGGAGAGCCGGCACCGGCACCCTATACGCTCGATGACATGGCAGCGGACGCGTTCGGTCTGATGAGCGCGCTGGACCTCGAGTCTGCCCACATCTGCGGCGCATCCATGGGCGGTATGATCGTACAGGCGATGGCATTGAACTCGCCCGAGCGTGTCCGCTCCCTGACATCGATCATGTCCAGCACCGGCAATCCGGATCTGCCACCGAGCACCGAGGCAGCCATGGCGGCCATGCTCAGTCCGCCGGCCACAAATCGTGAGGAATCCATCGAGCGCACGCTGAGTGTGTCCAGAGTGATCGGTTCTCCCGGATATCCGCTCGCAGAGGAACTCGCGAGAGCCCGTGCGGCTGAAGCCTTCGATCGCAGTTTCCATCCCCAGGGCGTTGCCCGGCAGATGGCGGCCATTGTCGCCCACGGTAATCGCAAGCCGCGACTTGCGGCCCTGCGTGTGCCTGCACTGGTGATTCACGGTGCGGCGGACCCGCTGGTGCCGAAGGAGGGTGGTATCGACACCCATGAAGCACTTTCGGGCTCCCGGCTGCTGCTGCTGGATGGCATGGGTCACGATCTGCCCGAGCCGCTGTGGCAGGATATTCAATCCGGGATCAGTGAACTGACCGGTCGCTAGCCGGGAAAGCAGGCGCGCCTGCTGTGTTGCTTTCATGCAGGTGCCGGTTTCGAAGCAGGCGCGCCTACTGCATTGCTTTCATGTAGGTACCGATATCGAAGTAGTCGCGCCAGACGTGGATTTTACCGTCCTGCATTTCGAACACGCCCACACAGGGCAGATCGACGTCGCCTTTCGTGGTTCTGGTACGATCGAGGCGCTCGGCAAAGACCAGATCCCTGCTGCCGCAGATATTCAGTATGTCCCAGGTGGTTTCTGTCCAGGTGCTGAGGAATCCGGCAATAAATTTCTGCACGTTGGCGCGCCCGCTGACGGGCTGGGCGGGCATGTTGTAGTAGGTACCGTCTTCGGTGAAAAACCCGGCGAGTTTTTCCGGATCCAGCGTAGACCAGGTCTCGATGAAGTTTCTGATGATGTCAACGTTGTCTGTCATGTCAATTCCTCTGTGCCGGATTTGTTTACCTGATCCGCTGGTTCCGCGGCCCGCCGGTTCTCAGCTGCGAAAAATTGGATTTTCTCCTGCGGTTAGGGTCTATTAAGCCTGCAGATGGGGGAATCATCCATGTCCAGTCCGCTGGAACAATGGTTCGTCCAGAGACTGCTCGGGGCCGTGGGAAATCCCCGTATCGGCTTTGAGCTGTGGGACGGACGCGATGTGAGTATGGTGGCGGGTGCCGCTGGGGAATCGCCCGTTGCGGTACTGCGTCTCCACGACCGCGAGGCGCTTTTTAAACTCCTCTACAAGCCAACCCGCAGTTTCGGTGAGCTGTACACCAGTGGTCGAATCACTGTGACCGGCGATCTCGAAGCGGCGCTGTATGAGATCTATGGCGGCATCCGCCGACACCGGAGCAGTCGCGGCAGAGGTCTGCGACTGCTCGACGAAGTGCGCAGCCGGCGCTGGCCGGGCAACAGCCCGGGACGTGCGAGGAAGAACATCCACGCACACTACGATCTTGGCAATCCGTTCTACGAACTCTGGCTCGATACGCAGTACAACCAGTACACCTGCGCGTACTATCCCTCTGCAGACGCCACGCTCGAAGACGCCCAGGCGGCCAAGCTCGATCTGATCTGCCGCAAGCTGGCGCTGAATTCCAGTGACACGGTGGTCGAAGCGGGCAGTGGCTGGGGTGGTCTGGCCCGTTACCTGGCGCGCCACCATGGTGTGAAAGTGCTTTCCTGCAACATCTCCAGGGAGCAGGTGGTCTATGCCCGGGAGCGCGCGGCCCGGGAGGGCTTCGGTAATCGTATCGAGTATGTGGAGGACGACTATCGGAATCTCAGCGGCAGCTACGATGTTTTCGTTTCGGTTGGCATGCTCGAGCATGTTGGACTGGCCGGCTATGGCGAACTGGGACGGGTCATTGACCGCTGTCTGAAGAAGGATGGCAGAGGCCTGATTCATTCCATTGGCCGCAGTCAGCCCAAGCCGCTCAACGAATGGATAGCAACCTACATCTTTCCCGGCGCCTATCCGCCTGTGCTGCGGGAAATGATGCGTATTTTCGAAGCCGCCGATCTGACGGTGGTGGATGTTGAGAATCTGCGCGCCCACTACGTACGCACCCTGCAGCACTGGCGGGAGCGCTTTGAGAGCAGTTCCGAGGAGGTCGCCCGGATGTTTGATGCATCCTTCGTGCGGGCCTGGCGTCTGTACCTCGCAGGATCCCAGACGGCGTTCCGCACAGGCGATCTGCAGCTCTTCCAGGTGCTGTTCGAGCGCACGGGAGGCGGCCGGCTGCCGGAGACCCGGGCGCGCCTGTTCGAGACTGCCGCTGCAGATCCCGGAGTCTTTGATGGTTGAAACGGCTGAGTATGAAACCGTCATCGTCGGTGGCGGTCCCGCCGGGGCGGCGGCCGCCTGGGAACTGACCCGCCATGGCCATGATTGCGTAGTGCTCGATCGGGAGTCTTTTCCCAGAGAAAAACTCTGCGCGGGCTGGATCACACCCCAGGTTCTCGAAGATCTGGAGTTCCAGCCCGAGGACTACCCCCACCGTTTCCTGACTTTTGATGCGCTGCAGATCAACCTCGGCAGGCTGCACGTACCCTTTCACTCACCCCAGCACTCGATCCGACGCTTCGAATTCGATCGATGGCTGGTGGAGCGATCCGGGGCGCCGCTGATTCAGCACCGGGTCCGGGAGGTGACTGTGGATGCCCGCAGTCTGGTGATCGATGGTCGCTTCCGGTGCCGTAATCTGATCGGTGCGGGCGGCACCCGATGTCCGGTGGAGCGCCGCTTCTTCCGTTCAGTCAGAGCGCGCTGCAAATCCCTGCAGGTGGTGACCCAGGAACTGGAATTTCCCTGCACAGCAGTCGGGCGGGACTGCCACCTGTGGTTTTTCCACGATGGGCTGCCGGGCTACGCCTGGTACGTACCCAAGGCGGAAGGCTATGTGAATGTCGGTGTGGGTGGCATGGCGGCGAAACTCACGGCGCGTAGAGACAGTATCCGCAATCAGTGGCAGCTTCTGGTGGCGCGTCTGCGTGATCTGGAGCTCCTCCCGGCCGATCCGGGCGAACCCGGAGGCTACAGTTACTACCTCCGGGAACGAACCTTTACTGCCGATCGACTGCAGCGCGACTGTGCAACATTGCGCGAAGGCGACACGGCGCTGTCAGCCCGCCCGGGCCGCGTATTCCTGACCGGGGATGCCGCGGGTCTGGCGACCCGGGACATGTGCGAAGGCATAGGCCCCGCGGTGCGCAGCGGTCTCCTTGCAGCCCGTGCGATCCTCCAGGACGGTGCGGTCGACCCGGCAGGCATAGATCCGCACACCCTGGGGCGACCGCTGGTGGCGCGCGGTCTTGACCTCGCCTTCACCCGTAACCATTAGAACGTCCCGACGTGATGCCAGGCGAGCGGGGTCAGTCTGCCGAAGTCCGGGTCACGCCACAGCGGCTGCATCTGCGCAGCGTCATGAGCCTGCCCTGTTTCACGTCAAAAGGGCTGGCCCCTTCCACCTGCCACTTGTGAAAACCGCGCCCGCACAATGTCTTCCCCCGCGCCTTCTCCCTGCGTCGGGCCTGCGGAGAAGGTCGTTGCGGAAAGGGCAGCACCTTGTCGTCGGCCATGGCTACTGACTCATGTACCAGCCACCGTTGGGCGACAGAGTCTGCCCGGTGACGAATTTCGCTTCTTCGCTCGCAAGATAGACGGCGGCCCAGGCAATGTCGTCCGGTTCCCCCATGCGCGCCAGGGGTGTCTGGGCTTCCAGAAAGGGATGCAGGGGTGCGAGGGGATCCGTCATGTCCGTGTGTATCCAGCCCGGCGCGATGGCATTGACCCGGATCCGGTGGGGGGCCAGTTCGTGGGCCAGAGCCCGCGTGAAGCCGAGAATGCCCGCCTTGGCGGCGCAATAGGCGAGTCCGCCCCCCCGGCCGAAGGTGCCCATGATGCTGCCCATGTTGATGATGGTGCCTGCCTGCTTCGGCTTCATGAGACGCGCCGCTTCCCGGCTGCAGTAGAAAGTGCCGTCCATGTGCACCGCGAGCATCCGGCGCCACTGATCGTCGCTCAGTTCGGTGATGCCCGCATCGAGATCGCCGCTCTCGCCTCTGGACATGGCGTCGGCCAGTCGCGCGATACGTGCACGCGCGTCGTTGTCGCCTTCGATGCCGCTGATACCGGCGTTGTTGACCAGGATATCGAGTCGTTCGCTCTGTTCTCCCAGCTCCCGGAACATCTCTGCTACAGATGCGGAGCTGCTGACATCGCCGGCAAGCGCCTCGGCACCCAGTGCGGCGGCGGCATCCTTCGCCGGTTTGATGTTCAGATCGTTGATGAACACCCGGGCGCCTGCTTCGATGAAGCGCCGGGCGATCTGTGCACCCAGTCCGCGGGCTGCGCCGGTGACCAGCGCGGTTTTTCCTTCCAGTCTCTTCAAGCCGACTCTCCTTCATCTGGTATTCGAATGGGGCTAAAACTACCATACTCGATCGTTCACCCAGGCAGGGGACTGGAATGCTGCAGATGATGATCGCTGGCGTGCTGCTGCTGGGTACCCACCTCGGTGTCAGCAGCAGCGGGTTGCGTGGCAGGCTGGTCGCTGCGCTGGGTGAGAAAGGTTACCTTGGTCTGTATTCCCTGGTGTCTCTGGCCACCCTCGGCTATCTCATCTGGCTGTACGGTGAACAGCCCCGCTACGACTACGTCTGGTCACCCCGACCGGCGCTGTATATCGCGGCTCAGGTGATCATGCCCTTTGCTTTCCTGCTCGCCCTGGGCGGGTTTCTCGTGAAGAATCCGACCAATGTCGGCATGGAGGGACTGCTGCGGGATGCTCAGGATCCTGACTTTGCCCGGGGGGTCACCCGCATTACCCGTCACCCTTTCCAGTGGGGTGTGGTGCTGTGGGCCATTGCCCATCTGGTGGCGAATGGCGATACCGTGTCGGTGATCTTTTTCGGCACCTTCCTGCTGCTCAGCGGGCTCGGCACGGTACTGATCGACCGCAAGAAGGCAGCCAGGCTGGGAGGCGGCTGGCAGGCCTACGCTGCGCGCACGTCGAATCTGCCGTTTCTCGCCATTGCACAGGGCCGCAATCGACTCGTCTTATCAGAGCTCTGGCAGCCGCTGCTGCTCGCGCTTGTTGTGTACGCGCTGGTGGTCTGGGGCCATCAGTGGGTGAGTGGTGTGCGCATCATCTGAGGAGACCAGGTTACAGAACCTCTGCAATCGCCTTTGCCAGATCCTCGTGCTGGCCGCTGAAGAAGTGATCGGCACCCGCCAGGCTCACTACGGTGAGACCGTGCAGGCGCTGCAGCGCCGGAGCGTCCACGAATTCGTCGTCCGAGCCGGCGAACACATGCACGGGCATGGCCGGGGTTCTCGGTGCGAAATGCATGCGACCGACGGGGGGCGCGATCAGCAGGACCCTGCAGGGATCGAGGGAGTCCAGGGCCTGCCAGACCACGGCCGCCCCGAATGAGTAGCCGCCGAGCCAGAGCCTGGCAGGTGAGAGTTCCTGCCCGACCCAGGTCGTGACCGCCAGGAGGTCGTCGACTTCCGCGCCGTCTCCCTGGATACTGCCGCCGCTCGCACCGACCCCCCGGAAGTTGAAGCGCAGCACATCGACACCCCGCTGGCCCAGGGCCCGGGCCAGACAGTCGAGTACGGCGTCGTGCCGGGAGCCGCCATAGCCGGGATGTGGATGGCAGAGCACGGCGAGCTCGTTCGAGGCATTCGCTGCACCCGCGGATTGCGTCGCGCGGACGATCTCCGCTTCGAGGCGGCCGGCGGGCCCGGGAATGAACACTGTGTCTGACATGGGTGGACAATAAGGAGAGTCGCCTCGGCTGGCAACGTCTGCAGGCATGGCGATGGAGCAGCGCGTCGGACGAGGTTCCTGCGGTTCGCGGCCGACGGGTCCGTCGCAAGGCCTTGAATTTTTCTGTGAATTGAATATTTTTGCGCACTTTCAAAAGGAGCTGCGCTTCGGAGTTGCGATGATCGAGGCACGAGGATTGACCCGTCGCTACGGCGACTTTCTGGCCGTTGACGATGTCAGCTTTGCCATAGACAAAGGAGAGATCGTAGGGCTGCTGGGCCACAACGGGGCGGGCAAGACCACGATCATGAAGATGCTCACCGGCTACCTGGAGCCGAGTGCCGGCTCTGTGCAGGTGGACGGCGTAGACATGGAGGCCGATGCGAAGGCGGTGCAGAGCCGCATCGGTTATCTGCCGGAAAACCTGCCCCTGTACCCCGAGCTCTCGGTAATTGATTATCTTGAGTACACGGCGCGATTGCGCGGCATCGATCCTGCCGCAGCGGTACGACGGTCGATCGAAGCGACAGAACTGGAAGCGAAAGCGCTGGATCCCATCGCGACCCTGTCCCGGGGCTTCAAGCAGCGGGTGGGCGTCGCCCAGGCCATCCTTCATGAGCCGCGATTCCTGATTCTCGACGAGCCCACCAACGGCCTCGATCCCAGTCAGACCCAGCACATGCGGGAGCTGATCAAGCGGCTCTCGGAATCGGCAACCGTGATCCTCTCCACCCACATCATGCAGGAGGTCGACGCGATCTGTGATCGGGCGCTGATCCTGCGCGGTGGGGCGCTGGTGCTCGATGAGCGACTGTCAGATCTCAAGGAGAGTCAGCGTTTCCGGCTGCGCAGTGATCCGGCCCGGGATCTTGCCGCCATCCTCGGTGCTGTGGGTGTCGTCGGGGAAGTTATCCGTGAGTCCGAAGGGAACTGGCTGCTTGTGGTCAGCGGCGCGCTCGACAGTGCTGCCGCTGGGATTGCCGCTGCGGTGGTCGGCGCAGGTGCACCGCTGTACGAACTTGCCCTGGTGCGCAGAGACCTTGAAGCCGTATTCCGTGAGGTCAACAGTGCCGGGGAGGTGCAGCATGCGGCTTGAAGTGATCCGACGCATTGCCCGCAAGGAGCTCACGCTGTTCTTTGCATCCCCGATCGGCTATCTGTTTCTGCTGACTTTCCTGGCGGTGACCCTCTTCGTGTTCTTCTGGGGTGAAGCCTTCTTCGCACGCAACGTGGCCGACGTCCGTCCCATGTTTGAATGGATGCCCGTGCTGCTGATATTCCTCTGTGCGGCGCTGACCATGCGCATGTGGAGTGAAGAGCGCCGCACCGGCACCCTCGAATTCGTGTCGACCCTGCCGGCAAGTGCGTGGGAATTCGTGGCCGGGAAGTTTCTCGCCTGCTGGAGTCTGCTCGCGGTTGCGCTGCTGCTGACGCTGCCTCTGCCCCTGTCCGTCGCGATGATTGCGGATCTTGACTGGGGTCCCGTCGTGACCGGCTACGTGGCTGCGATGCTGCTCGGTGGCGCCTATCTTGCGATCGGTCTGTTTGTCAGCGCCCGTACGGACAGCCAGATCGTGAGTCTGATCGTGGCGTCATTTGTCAGCGGAGTTTTTTTTCTGATTGGATCTCCAGTGCTTACCGATCTGGTCGGTGGTGCCGGGGGAGATCTGATGCGTGGAGTCGGCAGCGGCTCCCGTTTCGATGCGATCACCCGGGGTGTGCTGGATCTCCGCGACCTCTACTACTACGCGTCTCTGCTCGGTGTGTTTCTGGCACTGAACGTGTACTCACTCGAAGTGCAGCGCTGGGCGAGAGATGGCAATGCCGTGAAGCACCGTAACTGGCGCCTCGGTACCAGCCTGCTGGTGGCCAATCTGCTGCTCGCCAATGTCTGGATGGCGTCGCTGACCGGTCTGCGTATCGATATGACCGAAGGGCGCCAGTACTCGATTTCCGAGGCCACCCGGGGATATCTCGGTCAGCTCCGGGAACCGCTGCTGATCCGGGGTTACTTCAGCAACAAGACGCATCCTCTGCTCGCTCCCCTGGTGCCCCAGATGCGCGATCTGCTCCGGGAGTTCGAAGTGGCCGGTGACGGGCGCGTGCGGGTGGAGATCGTGGACCCGGTGCAGGATCCGGCGCTCGAAGACGAGGCCAACACCAAATACGGCATTCGCTCCCAGCCGTTCCAGGTGGCCGACCGCTATCAGTCCAGCCTGGTGAACGCCTACTTCGATGTCCTGGTTTCCTATGGCGATCAGTACGAAGTGCTCAGCTTCAGGGATCTGATTGAAGTAAAGGTGGTAGGCGAGTCGGATCTCGATGTGCTGCTGCGTAACCCGGAATTCGATCTCACCCGGGCGGTGAAGAAAGTACTCTATGGATTCCAGGGTGGTGACAGTCTGTTTTCCAGCATCGCCAGACCGGTTCAGTTTGTGGGCTATGTTTCTTCCGATGCGCTGCTGCCGGAACCGCTCGCGGATTATCGTCCGGTCCTGCAGAGCGCGCTGGAAGATCTGGCAGGTCGATCAGATGGCAAGTTTTCGGCCGAAGTACTGGAGCCGGAAGCCGGTGATGGTGCACTCGCCCGGGAAATCGAAGAGGCCTATGGGTTTGCGCCGATGGCGACCAGCCTCTTCGATACCAACACGTTTTTCTTCTATCTCACGCTGACAGATGGAGAGACCCTGGTGCAGGTGCCGCTTCCGGACGGTCTGTCCGAAGAAGCCACGATCCGCGGCATCGAAGAAGGGCTGAAGCGATTTGCCAGTGGCCTGTTGAAGACCGTCGCGCTGGTGGCGCCCGAAGTACCGCCCTACATGGGCATGGGACCACCGCCGACGGGTAATCGATTCGACCAGCTCAGTGAACATCTGCGGGCCGATTTCAATGTCACTCCAACACGGCTGGAAGACGGCCGCGTGCCCGAAACGGCCGACATGCTGCTGGTGGTGGATCCGGAGGGACTGGATGAGAAGCAGGTGTTCGCCATTGATCAGTTCCTGATGCAGGGCGGTACCGTGGTGCTGGCAACATCCCCTTTCGCGGCAACCCTGTCTCAACAGATGCTTTCCGCCACTCCGCGGGACAGCGGACTCACGGACTGGCTGTCTCATCAGGGTGTGAGTATCCCGTCGACTTTCGTCATGGACCCGCAGAATGCGGCCTTCCCCGCACCGGTGACACGGCGCGTCGGCGGTTTCAACTTCCAGGAGATGGTCATGCTCGACTATCCCTATTTTGTGGATGTGCGGAACGAAGGACTCAACGAGGAGGTCGGGTTTCTCGCCGGCCTTCCCCAGCTGACTGTCAGCTGGGCGTCTCCGGTTGAGGTGGATGCGGAAAAGAACGCTTCGCGTACGGTCACTGAACTGTTGTCCAGTTCGCCTGACAGCTGGCTCTCCGACGCAACCGACATCATGCCGCGTATCGACGAACAGGGTGCCGGTGCATTCCAGGTGAGCGGGGAGACGGGCCGTCATCCGCTGGGGGTGATGATTGAGGGTCGCTTCGATTCCGCCTTTGCAGGCACTCGCTCGCCCCTGCTTGGCGAACCGGAAAGCGATACCGAGTTGGATGCGGATGACGCGGGTGAATCAGAGGCTGCTGCTGAGACCACAACTGAAAACGAGCTGGGTGTGGTGAGCACGGTGATTCAACGTTCTCCCGAAAGTGCCCGGCTTATCGTGTTCGGTTCAAACAGCTTCCTGTCCGACCAGTTCCTGCGGCTCGTCGGTTCCGCGGAGGGTGTGATATACGGCAATACCACCCAGATGCTCGTCAACATAGTCGACTGGACTTTGGAGGACCGAAGTCTGCTGAGTATCCGTACCCGGGGGCATTTCAACCGCACACTGCCGCCACTGCAGGACACGGAGCAGCTGGTGATTGAAGTATTCAACTATGTGTTCGCGGTCCTGGGGATCGGACTGGTGTTCCTGGTGCACCGTCGGCGCCTGGTTCGAACCCGGCTGCGTTACGCAGGCTGGCTGAAGGGAGGTGCAGCATGAACACACGCTTGCCGGTGCTGGCTGCGATTCTGGGGATACAGCTGCTGCTGATTGCCGCCTTCGTACTGTTCCAGGACGAAGCCGGAGAGGCCAGCGCCTTCTTCAGTGTGGATCCGTCCAGCATCGAAAAACTCAGGATCGAAGGTGAAGGTGCCGAGATCGAACTGGTCCGCAGTACCGATGGCTGGACCTTTCCCGATGGCACCCCGGCTGATGGTGGAAAGATCGAAGCACTGTTCGAAAAGCTCAGCAAGACGTCCGGAGTCTGGCCGGTGGCGACCAGCGCCGCTTCCCAGGAACGCTTTGAAGTCACCGAAGCGAATCATCAGAGACGACTGACTGTTTCTACTGCCCAGCTTGGAGAAATCGAACTGTACTTCGGCACCTCGCCCGGATATCGCCGGGTGCATGCCAGAAGGGCTGACGTCGAAGCGGTGTACAGCATCGACTTTGCCAACCATGAACTGCCCACGAGCCGGGATGAGTGGCTGGATAAAACCCTGCTGCAGTCAGAGGACGTTTCGAAGGTTGCGCTGCGGGACGGCTGGGTGCTCGAGCGCACGGCGGAAGGCTGGCAGGTGAACGGTGAGGCCGCAGACCCGGTGGCAGTACAACGGGTGATTGATCGGCTTGAGGGGATACGGGTAGTGGGCTTCGCGGATCCGCAGCTCGCATTCGAGCCCACCCGATTCCTGAGCATCACGGATGCCCTTGGGACATTCACCCTCGAACTCGCCCTGGATCCGAGCACGGATGAATATGTGGTGCAAAGTGATCGGGTGACGGGCCGCTTCACCCTGGCAAGCTACGTCGCCGAGCAGCTCCTCGGCGAAGCAGACGCGCTGCAGGCGGCGGAGCCGATAGAAACCTCCGTCATCGCCCCCGCAGACTCGACCGCAGACGCCGAGGGTTCTTCAGAATCCGCTGAGGGCTCTTCAGATTCCGCTGAGGGCTCTTCAGATTCCGCTGAGGGCTCCGAGAACTAACCCGCATCCGCGAAGCTCGGAAAGACTCACCTGGCGTGGTCGAGGATCTACAACACCGTGCCGTGTAGCGAGGCCGAGTACCGCGTTTTGACTCGTGTTCCTACGCGAGGCAAAACGCCACACGAGGGCACAGCGGAGCTGCCGAGCGAGGCACGGGGTTGTAGATCCTCGACCACGCTCAGATCAACCTCTTTCCGAAGTTCGCGAATATAAGGCTAGTCTTCAACCGCCCCCGCCGAGAGATCAGCGCAGCAGACCGCATTGCGGCCCGAGTTTTTGGCTTTGTAGAGCGCTTCGTCTGCGTGGTTCAACACGTTGTCGAGGTCACGGCTGCGGATGCCCACCGTGGCCACACCGATACTCGCTGTCACCTTGATGTCCTGTTCGTCCGTGGTCGGAGTGCTGATACCGGATATGGCTTCCCGCAGGCGCTGAGCGAGGTGCACGGCGCCCGGCTGGTCGGTCTCGGGCAGCAGCAGGGCGAACTCTTCACCACCGACCCTGGCTGCCACGTCGGTCACCCGTTTGATATCCATTGATACATCGGCCACCCGCTTGAGAATCAGATCCCCCGTGTGGTGACCGCAGAAGTCGTTGACCCGCTTGAAGTGGTCCAGGTCGAAGAGCAGTACAGACAGATTGCCGCCGTGTCTGCGCACGCGCTCCACTTCTTCCTGAAGACGCTGCATGAAGAAGCGCCGGTTGTGCAGTCCGGTCAGATAGTCCGTGTGCGCCAGTCGCACCATCTCTGCCTGAACACTGCGCAGATCCTGTTCAGTTTTGCGCCGGTCGGTAACATCCCGTAGCACCAGTACCAGATCCGCGTCGGGATCTGTGGTGTCGAGCAGCGATGCGCCCACGTCATAGGCACGCCCGTTGAGGGTGATCTCGAGACTGTTGCGCTCGGTATGACCGTGGCGCATCAGGTCCGCCAGGGGGTAGGTGGTGACAAAATCCATGATCGGCTGATTGGAGGCGGCGCTGCGGGTGGTGCCGAATATTTCGAGTGCGGAAGCGTTCACATCGACAATCATGCCGGCGGTGTTGAGCACCACCACACCATCACTGAGTTGCTCCACCACCCGATCTCTTACGACCGGAATCCGGTCGAGTATCCCCCGGCGGAGCAGGCCGCCATCGAGGATCATCGCTGCAGCAGCGAATCCGAGGGTTGTCATGTCGAACCAGGGCGACGGGTTGAGTGGCGAAAGATAAAACAGATTCGCCAGGCTGGCGATCAGCGGCGCGCTGATGACCGCCACTACCGGGCGCCATTCTCCCGTGGTCTGGCCGATGGACCAGGCGAGTATGGTGGTCGCCACGATCAGCAGGCCGTAGGAATAGAAAGCGTGCACATAGAACCATGAACCGGGGCTGGTGATGAGGCCGAAGACACCGTCCCTGCTGACAAGGTACACACTGTCCCAGATCAGACGGTGCCAGTCGTTGGTTACAACCAGTACCACAGTGATCAGTGGAATCACACAGACCAGATTGATCGCCGCCTGGGAGATGCGCATCTGACGACGCGTATAACTCACGGCGAAAACCAGCCAGGCGACCGGGGTGATGACGATGCCGAAGTAGGCGAGCTTGGCAGCGATCAGCTTAGGTTCGAGATCGACGAACAGGGAGCCGAGGAACTGTGCTCCGGACCAGAAAACCACGGCAGCGAGCAGGGCCAGGATGGCCTGAATGCCCGGCACGCGCTTCTTGCCACGGATACGCAGATAGGTACCCACGCTGACCAGTGCGGCAAGCAGCGGTGGCACCGACCACAGGGTTACCTGGAACATGGCATGACGTCCGCTGTCTGCATGAAAACACTGGGCCTTGAGAGAAATGAATGTGCCTGAGCCCAGCGTCTCCCATCCCGCTGCGGTGCTCAACCCGGCATGGCGGAAACGTGACGGGGTTCACGGGTTACTGGTTTTCCGGGGGGTGGCGCGGTTAAATACGGGCTCGCAAAGTCATGCTGTCAGCCGCGATGTCCCTCAGAATGCCACCTCGTTCGAAAATGCGCACAGCCCGGGCTGTGCGTATGCGCTCAGACTTCCACAACTACCTTGGCAGCCTGCAGGACCTGGAGCCATCGAATCGGGACCCGACTGCACCGGTCGTCGCCTACTTTGATCTCGATCGCACGCTCATTTCCGGCTACTCGATCACTGCCCTGGCCCTGGAGAAAATGTGGAGCGGTCTTTCTCCCCGGCGCATGCTCATCCATATCGGCATCTTTCTCGAATATGGACTCGGTCGATCCGACTACCATGGTCTGCTGCAGGCGACGGTCGGCGCGCTGGCCGGCAGACCGGAACGGGAGATGATCGATCTCGGAGCGCGTGCGTTTGAACGGCGCCTGAGCGGTCTCATCTACGATGAAGCGCGTCAGCTCATCGCGGCTCACCAGTCCCGGCAGCATGAAGTGGTCATCATCACCTCGGCCACCCGTTATCAGGCGGCACCCGTTGCAGAAGCGCTGGGGGTGGAGCAGTTGCTGTGTACAGAACTTGAGATCGACGCCGGGGTGATCACCGGTAATGTCACACCCTGCTATGGCGACGAAAAACTCAGTGCGGCCGTGCGCTTCGGTCAGCAGCAGGGAGCGGGTCTGGAATCCGCCTTTTTTTATTCAGACAGTGAGGAGGACCTGCCGCTGCTGGATGCGGTGGGGCGTCCAGTGGCAGTAAATGCAAAACCCTCTCTGTCGCGGATCGCCACTGAGCGAGGCTGGCCTCAGCTCGTGTTCGCCCAGCAGAGTGACGGGGCTGCGATCGCGGCGTAAGTGCAGCGATCGCAGCCTGATCTCTCTGATCGCAGCTTGAGCAAGGTGTCTTCGATGATCGAACTCTACACATGGCCGACGCCCAATGGCCGCAAGGTGTCCATTGCCCTGGAAGAGTTCGGCCTCGACTACCGTGTCCATGCAGTTGATCTCGGTGCCGGAGCGCAACTCGCCCCTGAGTTTGTGAAGATCAGTCCGAACAGCAAGATCCCCGCCATTCACGACAGGCGTACCGGCCGCTATCTGATGGAGTCCGGCGCTATCCTGCTCTACCTCGCGGAAACCCATGGGCGGTTTCAGGGAGACGATCGCTGGGAAACCCTGCAGTGGCTCATGCTGCAGATGGCGAGTGTGGGACCCGTGCTCGGCCAGACCCACCACTTTCACAGATTCAATCCGGGCAAGGCGCCTTACGCGGAGGAACGCTTCCTCGAAGAAACACGGCGACTCTATGGTGTGCTGGATCGGCGTCTGACGGATCTCGAGTATCTGTCCGGCAGCTATTCCATTGCAGACATGGCCACCTGGCCCTGGATATCCCGTTACGAATGGCAGGGCATCGACTGGGCACCTTATCCCCACCTGCGCGACTGGTATCTGCGTATCGCCGCGCGTCCCGCGGTGCAGGCGGGTTATGACGTGCCGCATGTGGTGAATCCGATTCCATTGCCCTAGCCCGGACACGCCACCGATGGACGGGTCCGGAGCCAGGGTTTGCGCAACCGGTCGGATATTCTCAAGCAGGCGGGTGGCAGACGTGCACTGAGACCTCGCGCAGCCCTTCCAGGGTGCCACTGCTCTGCGGACTTGCCTCGTGAGGAACACGAGTCAATCCGCTGCCGCAGTGCTGCGCTACACGGTCCCAGTGCACGTCTGCCACCCACCCGCGAAACAGCCAGCCGGTGTCGCTGCTGATTCCCCTCCCGTGATCTCGTTCGGTGTTGGTATATGACTGTCTGTACTACCGGCGCCTCAAATTGCGGGAGTACGCACGCTACGTCTTTCCAGCCCAATGACGCCTGGCTGTCTTCGAACCGCCCCACCTCCCGCATGTGCACAACTGCTCCTCCATTTCCGCGTCCTGGAACCTCTGTATTCCAGCCTGATTCGGACGCTGATTTACCCCTGCAGGTGCGAATTGTCGGCGGATCCGGGCTAGAATCCGCATTCATAATTTGAATCGATAGGGGTAACTGACATGCGTGAAGCCTGGATCATAGACGCGGTGCGTTCGCCGCGCGGACGCGGCAAGCCGGGGGTCGGCAGTCTGAGCGAAATCCATCCCCAGCGCTGCATGGCGCAGGTGCTCAACGGTCTGCGGGAGAAGGTCGGCTTCGATCCCGCAGATATCGAGGACGTGGTGGCGGGCTGTGGCAGCGGCAGTGGCGATCATGCCCACGACATCGCGCGCATGTCCGTACTCGATGCGGGCTGGCCGCTCACCACGACCGGGGTGACCCTGCACAGGTTCTGCGGCAGCGGACAGCAGGCGGTCACTTTCGCTGCGATGGGGGTCATGTCCGGCCATCAGGAAGCGGTGATCGGCGGCGGTGTCGAGTTCATGTCGCGCTACTCGCCCCTCCACGCGGATGGTTTCCATGCCAACAACGCCCATCTGGCCGGATTGCACCCCCAGGTTCCCCAGGGAATCTCTGCTGATCTGATCGCCACCATCGAAGGCTTCAGTCGGGAAGATGTGGATGCCTATGCGGTGATGAGTCAGAACCGCGCCGCCCGTTCTGTCGAAGAAGGGCGCTTCAGTAACGCGCTGATTCCCATTTACAGAGACTCTGGTGAACTGGCGCTGGATCGGGATGAACATCTGCGGCCAGGTACGACCATCGAGAGTCTCGCGGGTCTCAAGGCGTCCTTTGCCGCCATGGGCGCGGCCCAGGTGCCGGGCTATCCCAAACCTTTTGATGATATGGCCCGGGACAAGTACCCGGAGGTCAAAGCCATCAATCATGTGCACCACGCCGGTAACTCTTCGGGGGTGGTGGACGGTGCCAGCGCCGTGCTGGTGGTGAGCCCGGATTTCGCCAGGGCGCACGGTCTCAAACCCAGAGCGCGTATCCGCATGACGGCCACCGCAGGCACCGAACCGCTCATCATGCTCACTGCACCGGCCCCGGCCGCGATGCGCTGTCTGCAAAAAGCGGGCATGAGCAAAAAAGACATCGACCTGTGGGAAATCAATGAAGCCTTCGCCGCGGTGGTGCTCAAGTTCATGAAGGACATGGGTGTCGGGCCGGATGTGGTGAATATCGACGGTGGGGCCATCGCACTGGGTCATCCCATCGGCGCCACCGGCGGCATGCTGATCGGCACGGCAGTCGATCAGCTCCAGCGCGAAGACAAGCAAACCGCACTCATCGCCATGTGCACCGGTGGTGGCATGGGCACGGCGACCATCATCGAGCGGATGAACTGACTCAGCGGCTCCCTGGTCCGGGCGAGCCGGTCGGCTAGCCGAATGCGGTTCCAAGGCGCTGGCAGATCGCCAGCGCCTGAGCCGGCTGCCAGGGTACTGCTTTTCCCTGGCCCCAGACCGGGCCGGGCCAGGCGGGATCTCCCGACCAGCGACCGACGACATGAATGTGCAGCTGCTGCACGATATTACCCAGTGCGCCTACGTTGACCCGCTCCACACCGTGCTCTGCAAGCAGCGCGGTGGAGACACGGGCGATTTCGTCGAATACGCCCATGCGCATTTCGACGGGGAGCTCATGGAGGCTGCTCAGGCCTGGCTGGCGCGGAACCAGAATGCACCAGGGATAGCGGGCATCGTTCATCAGTCGCAGGTCGCTGTGGGTGAGCGTGGCAATCGGCAGGGTGTCTTCGGCAAGTTGAGGGTGGAGCTGAAAAGACATAACGCGCGTGCGCCTCAGCGCTTCGGGTGGCCGCCGACCCAGACAGGGCTGGACCAGGCAACGGCGTCGTTGGCCTGATTGATACGTACGAAATAATAGTCCCCCTGGGAGTCGTCCGTGTCATCGAACGCGAACTGCACGTCCCGGGGACCCTCGCTGATCACCCGTCGCAGGATAATCTGGTCCTCGTAGTCATCCTGCGCGAGGCTCTGGCGCAGGCGTCCGTTGTCCATGTCCCGCAGGTACAGCGTCAGTGCGGCGGCAGGAATGAGTTGTGGCTTCCGGTAGATGGGTGGCGCACCGCCGGTTTCCCGGGCAGGTTCGAGATTCAGGTGCAGCGCGGTGGACCGCTTCACATCGGCGAGTTCCAGCGCGATCGAACTCGAGTCACCCCGGGTCAGGGTGGTGAAGTGAATCAGATCGGGTGATTCGGGATCAACGGTCAGAGTCTGAAAAGCGAGGTTGTGGAAGTCGCGCCCTTCGGCCGCAAGAATTCGGGCGTTTTCCACCCGCAGGGTGCCTCGCCAGTGACGCCAGCCGCGCGGATTGTCACCGGTCTGCACGGGCTCGGAGTCCGATACGAAACTCAGCAGCAGCGATTCCCCTGCACCCGTCCGATCACCGTCTTCGGTGAGGTAGTCGTAACGCCAGACCTCCGCGTCGTTCTTAATCAGAGTGATGCTGTCGATGGGTGCGGTACCGATTACCCGACCGCGGATACTGCGCGCGTTTGCGAAGGGTGCGCGCTGACCCATAGCGGTGCCATTCACCGAGAAGTCGAGAATGATCCGATCGCCGGTGGTGGCGTAAGCGTTGAGCGACTTCATTCCATCGAAAATCGCGTCCGTCGATTTTTCTGCGGCGAGCACTGCGCCGAGACCACCGCGCTGGGCGAGCGAGCTGTTGATCGGTGCGCTGAAACCCGGCTGGCTCAGGTGATTGTCCGAGGCGGCGGTGAAGCCCACCTGATGTCCGTGATTGAGATACATGCGGCCGAACCACTCGAAGTTGCCGTGCTGGGACATGATTTCGATCAGGGGTTCGAGTTGCGGGTCGTTCTGTCGATAGTCTCCCGCCTGGTGCGCATGGGGAATCACCACCACGTCCCGGGTTTCCGAGGTCGCCCGCAGTCCGGCGTAAAGAGCGGAAAGGGTGGGATAGAACTGACCCGAGATCCGCTCCCGGCCTTCGGGTGTCCGATACAGAACGTTGTGGTGTCCACCCTGAATGTTGCGCACCGTCCACTCGTAGCCGAGGTAGGCGATGAAGCTGCCTTCCTTGGTGTAGCTGCGTACATTGTTGCGCAACACTTCCCATTCATAGTCGTCCATCCACAGGTCGTGCTCGGAATGGGTCACGAAATCCAGCCGGGCATCGTCGCGGGCCCAGGTCATGAAGCGATCGGCGCTGCCGATGCCTTCCGCGAATCCCGAGTGACCGTGGGTGTCGCCCCAGTAGATTCGCCGCACGGGATCCACTTCGACCAGCACCGGATTGGACTCGCCGCGAATCCTGCCATCAGGACTCTCGATTGCGAAGCGGTACACGCCGGGTTCATTGAGCCGCACGCCGTCCACGAGACTGATCGGGTCCGGTCCGGCCGGGAGATCCTTGAATGGCGTGCCGTTGAGACTGATCCGCCACCCTCTGTGGCCGTCTCCTGACCGGTTGTAGAAGCGATCCTGGGCTCGAACCGCCAGGGTGAAAGGTTCTCCCGTTGCGACCACGGACGGCGCAAAAGCGTGCACACCCGCCAGTGCACCGCCGATGACCTCAATGGCCTGAATCGGCAGAGTCAGGAAGGGTTCATCCTCGTTGAACGCCAGATAGAGCGGTAGCGGCATGCGGTCACTGGAAAAATCTGCCATGAGGAAGCCGCGGCTGCCCTGACTGGTGTCGCCGTAGGTGATGGTCACCTGGTCGCCGGGTTCGAGGGTGCCGGATGCGAGCCGGAACACCAGCCCCTCGCCGATGCCCCGGAAATCGCCGTGCATTCCCGCGATCGGTGCCGAAGCAGTAACGAAACTGACCCGGGGGTTTGTGCTGCTGATGCTCAGGAAATTATCCGCCCTGGGATCTGACGTCTGCCAGAGGCCGTAATTGGGCATGAAGTGGCGGGCGACCAGGAATCCGCCACCGGTCTGAATCTGCCGCGCACCGACCCTGTAGGTCTGGGTAACGGTGACCCAGGCGCCGGCCTCGAAGGGTCCGACATCTGCCTGCAGCGTGCCGATGGCGTCCGGCTGCTCATCGAGCAGACTCATTTCGAAGATGAACTCATCGATACCGGCGCGACGCGGGCCGAGCGCATCGGCGTAAGCAAAGATGATTGTGATGGCCTGGGTCAGATTGACGGGCAGCACCCCGCCCTTGAGCGCATAGGCGTTGGCCCAGTCCCAGAGCACCCGGGCGCGGACTTCCCTGTTGCTGGCGTCGCTGGGTGCTGCGGCAACCTCTGCCTTGAGCTGTTCGACTCGCGCCCGCAGTTCGGGCGACAGGTAGTCGCCGTCCGCTGCAACCGCAGCTCCTGGGAATGCCAGGGTGCCCAGCAGAGCGCAGAGCTGATAAATACTGTTTAGACCTTTCCCCACCTGGAATCCCCCGCAGATTGTGCGGCCAGTTTAGACAGACTGGTTTCCCATGGGCAATTCGGCTCTTCAGTTCGGACCTCGAATTGCAGATCCACAGCTGCGGCGAGCCTTCAGAGTGCCGTGACGCCATGACCGGCCAAGCCGCGGTGGCAGTCCACCAGGAAACCTCTGAGGCTCTGATACCTGATCAGCGGTTTCCTAGTTCGAAGCCAGTTCCCTTTCCAGTGTGAGCAGACGGTACATTGCCGCCTCGGGATCACCCGCAGAGGTGAGTACACAGAGTGTCCGATCCGAGCGGATGAAATGGTTGCAGGAGGCACTGTAGCCGGGGCCGCCGCCGTTGTGACCATAGCGCACGCCCGGCTCGATCATGAGGCCATAGCCGTAGTGGGGGGCCGTCCAGCCCGGCTGCCTGCCGGGCACCGCAACCGGTTCGGCGAGCAGGGGTGAGATCAGCGGTGAGTCCAGAAATTTCACAGTATCTGCCGGGGTGCCCAGGAGCAGACCGTGCCAGACCCATCCGGCGGGGTAGTCGGGCAGGTCGTCCGCAAAGATGCCGCTGACGGCGCGGGTGTGCTGCAGGCCCAGCGGTCGGCAGACCTGACGATCGATCAGGGTGGCGAAGTCGAGACCGCTGTGCCGCTGACAGATCTGCCTGAGCAGCCAGTAGCCGGGATTGGAGTACGACCAGCCCCTGCCCGGCTGGAACAGCAGATCACGCTGCAGCGTGTGTGTGGCGAAGGTTTCATCGGACCAGACCGGCTCGCCACTCTGGATGGCTCTGGTGTACTCCACCAGGCCGCCGTAGTCGCCCAGTCCGCTCGTGTGATTGAGCAACTGACGCACGCTGATCCGATCACCCCTGTCCAGCAGTGCGCGATCGATCCAGTCCGATACCGGTGCCTCGATGTCGATATCGAGTGTGAAAAGCGTCGCGGCAATGTAGGTCTTGGTGATGCTGTAGAGCGGCAGTACCTGGTTGTCTGCACGAAGAAAAGTGCCGTCTCCCTTCGCGATCGCCACCGCTTCTCCGGGCTGAGAAAGCCTGTTCGCAGCATCGTCGATGGTGCTGTTCAAATCAGCGGATGCGGGTCAGTTCGGGCATGCATCAGCGGGGTGCGTCCCCGGCAACGGTGGTGCGATGCATTACCCGCAATTCGCCGTCGTAACCACCCTGCGCACAGTGCTGCACACAGCGGTTGTCCCACATGGTGAGCATGTCCTGCTGCCAGCGATGCCGGTACACGAAGCGGTCTTCAGTGGCGTGGGCACACAGACGCCTGATCAACGCCTGGGCGTCGACGTCTGAAAGTTCCCGGATACCGATGGTGTAGACGGCGTTGATCCACAGGGCCCTGCGACCGGTTTCGGGGTGGGTGCGCACCAGTGGATGCTCCTGGACGGCAAGCGCGCTGTCGCTGGGCAGTATGGTCATGCTGCGCTGTGCACCGCCGCCGGCAAGGAATCCTTCGCGGCTGTAGGGGCGGCGCGCGCTGTGGATTGCGGTGAGTGTTTCCAGTTCCGCCTGTTCGAGTGCGGTGAGCGCATCCCAGGCCGCGTAGGCATCGGCGAACAGGGTGTCGCCGCCCTGGGCGGGCACGACCTTGGCATGCAGAATGGTTGCCGAAGGTGGTGTCTGCTGGAACGACCAGTCGCTGTGCCAGCTGGCGCCGAAGGGGGTGGTCTTTTCCCGGGGCTCGCGGCGGACTTCGAGAATGTGTGGATGCCCATCCACCGGCTTCACATATGGATCGTGGCCGAAAGGTCCGAAGCTCAGACTGAAGGTGGCGAGCTGGTCGTGGTTCAGGGGCTGATCGGTGAACCACAGAACCTGGTGTTGCAACCACAGGGCACGCAGTTCTGCCACCGCGCGCGGCGCGAGCGGGCGGGATAAATCAATCCCGCTCACCGCAGCACCGAACCCGGTGGGGTTCGGCCTTACAGACAGGCTCATGCCCAGAATTCCTGCACCGCAAACATGGACAGCACGGCGACCGTGGCGCCGATGATCAGAATGAGCAGAAAGGTACCCGTGTCGCTGGTGTTCTCCGTAGCAGCCGAGTCCGGATTGCGGCTGGCGTTTCGATTCCGTATCAGCAGGTAGACTACCACCACGATGATGGATGCCGGGATGGCGATCTGCAGGAGATAACGCATGGCCTCGAGAATAGCATGGGCTGGATAGTCGATCATTGGCTGGCTGCGGTATTGCTGGTTCTGTACACGGGTGTGCTCTTCTACCACGCTCAGATCGGGCGCCGCGCCAGCCATAACATGACCGACTATTACGTTGGCGGACGTCAGCTCGGCGGTGTGGCGGTGGGCATGTCCTTCTTCGCGACCTTTGCCAGCACCAACAGCTACATCGGTCATGCCGGAAAGGGTTATGAGTACGGCGCGCCCTGGATGCTGATGGCGGTCTTCATCGTATTGTTCACCTATCTGTCCTGGGTGATGGTCGCACCCCGTCTGCGCCGCTTCACCGCACACTGGGATGCATTGACCCTGCCCGACTATCTGGCATCCCGTTTCAGTGCATCGAACCCCTGGCTGCGCAGCATCTCGGCGCTGGTCATTCTGTTTTCGAGCCTGCTGTATCTGGTCGCGATCTTCAAAGGAGCCGGTACGCTGTTTGAGCAGTTTCTGAACATTCAGTATGGCGCCGCCGTGTGGCTGACCCTGCTGATCGTGATGCTCTACACCTCGATCGGTGGATTTGTCTCAGTGGTTCGCACCGATGTGCTGCAGGGCGTGCTGATGGTATTCGGCTCGGTCACCATCTTCGGTTTCGTGTTCACCGCGTCAGGTGGCATGGACGCACTACCGACTCTGATGCGTGCGCCGGATACCCGACATCTGTTCACGTTTGATGCCGGTATTCCGTTCATCGTGCTGGTTGGCATTGCGCTGTCGGGCTCGCTCAAGCTGCTGGTCGATCCCCGGCAGGTTTCACGGTTCTATGCGCTGAAAGATGAAGGCAGCGTGCGTGTGGGGATCTGGGTGGCGGTGGTGGGAATCGCGCTGATACAGCTGTGCCTGTTTCCGGTCGGTATGTTTGCCCGCCTGTTACTGGACGGAGTCACCGACACCGACATGATCATTCCGACACTGGTGAACGACAGTGCTATCTTTCCGATCTGGGTCGCCGACTGTATGATCATTGCGATGCTGGCGGCAGCCATGTCGTCCATGGACAGTGTACTGCTGGTGGCAGCCACGGTTTTTTACAAGGATGTGGTGGAGACCGTACGGCCGGCGCGCGCGCGCCCGGCCGCTCGGGTGCGCGTAGACGAACACTCCGCGGCCCGACCACTGGCCTGGACCCGGGGTGGTGTCTTAGGGATCTCGGTCCTGGCTGCCATTATCGCGCTGAACCCGCCGGGTGGCATCGTGGAGATGACCATCTTCTCAGGCAGCCTCTATGCCGTGTGTTTTCTGCCGGCGATTCTGTTCGGCCTGCACTGGCGGCGAGGCACCCCGGGAGGTGTGCTGGCCTCGATGCTCATGGGCATGACGGTCCTCGTCGGCTGGATGCTGTTCGGTCCGAGCGGGGCGCTCCACGAAGTGTTTCCCGCGCTGGCCGTGTCCTGCCTGGTCTACATTGCCTTCGGCCTGCTGGGAAATCCGGTCATTCAACAATGGCCTGGTAGACGAGAGACTGAAAATCCTGACGGATGTTGATGTGGGTATAGGGGCGTACCTGGGTCATGATCACCGCAACCAGATCCTGTTCCGGGTCGAACCAGCTCAGGGTGCAGTAGGCGCCACCCCAGTAGGCGGCACCTTTGGATAAAGGCGTGGCAGCGGCGCCCCGATCCAGCACCACGGCGTAGCCCAGACCGAATCCCATGCCGGGTCCTGCCAGCCACAGGGGCAGATCGCCGGTGTGGTTCTCGAGCATCAGGGAAACGGTGGCGGGGGAGAGCAGGCGCGCGCCGTTGCCCGTGCCACCGCTGAGCATCATCTGCTGGAAGCGCAGATAGTCGTCTACCGTTGAGACCAGTCCGCCTGCACCCCGGAACAGGGTTTTCGGCCCTGAGATCCAGCGGCTTTCCGCCGTGCCGGGATCCTGCAGTTCGATTTTTCCGTCGCTACCGGGCGTGTACTGGGCTGTCAGTCGCGGTGCGTCATCCGCATCGAGAAAGAAACTCGTGTCGGTCATTCCCAGGGGATCGAAGATGCGTGTCTGCAGAAACTCATCCAGTGGTACTCCGGAAAGGACCTCCACCAGCCGGCCGAGCACGTCGGTGGCCGCCGAGTACTGCCACTGGGTACCGGGCTGATAGTTGAGTGGCAGCGCGGCCAGATGGCGGATATAGGCGGCGAGGTCCTGGGACTGATCGAATTCTCCCATGTAGTCCTGATAGAAAGACGTATTGCCCATATAGCTGTTGGCGAGCCCGGCGGTGTGGGTAAACAGATCGCGGATCTGTATGGGTCGGTCGACGGCCACGAGCGTGCCCGTGTTGCCGCTCGCATCAGAGGTCGAAGAAACTTTCACTTCCGCGAACTCGGGCAGGAACCTGCTCACCGGATCGCGCAACTGAAAACGCCCTTCCTCCCACAGCATCATCAGCGCCACTGACGTGATGGGCTTGGTCATCGAAGCGATACGGAAGATGGCGTCGCGGCGCATGGGTTCGTCGACATCCATGTCGCCCAGCATCTGCAGGTGCACGAGTTTGCCCTTGCGCATGACCGCGGTGATGGTGCCCGGCACACGTTCCGATTCCACGTAGCGCTGCATGGCCGGTCCGATCCGGGCCAGCCGTTCCGAAGACATGCCGACGCTTTCCGGACGCGCCGTGGGCAGCTCCCGGGCAGTCGAAAGTCCGGGCAGCGCGCAGATGATCAGGGCCAGGAAGGACAGTATCTTCCGCGGGCCGGTCATCCTGGTGAGTCTGATCATCCTCTGCCTCCGGGTGGTTCCTGCCCCATTCTAAGAGCCCTGGCGCCGCAGCCACAACGCCGGCGTTGTCGGCGGCTGCGCTGATGGCGCCTCTGTTCCAGTCGTCTTCGCATCTGTCGACCCGTACAATGCCGCGATGCTCGATGGCGTCATTCACCCGGACTACGCAGACGTTGCAGCGTCTCTGACCCGGCAATTGCCGCGTGACGGTCGCGGCGGCGCAGCCGTGTGCGTCTACCACAATGGCCGCAGCGTGGTGGACATCTGGGGCGGTTACCGGGACAACGAAGGGACGCCCTGGAGCCGGGAAACCACAGCGCCGAGTTTTTCCACCGGCAAGGGTGTGCTGTCGACGCTGATCCACATCCTCGTCGATCAGGGCAAAGCCGGCTACGACGATACCCTGGCCAGCCACTGGCCGGCTTTCGCCGTGAATGGGAAGAGCACTGTCACGGTACGTCAGGCGCTGTGCCACGAAGCCGGCCTCTACCGGATTACAGATCTCATTTCCCATCCGCGCGAGATGCTCGACTGGGAACATATGAAACAGCTTGTCGCCGCCGCCCGGCCCGCACATGAGCCGGGTGCAGCGCACGGCTATCACGCCCTCACCTATGGCTGGCTGATCGGCGGTCTCATCGAAGAAGTTACCGGACAGCCACTGCGGACGGTGCTGCAGGAAGCACTTGTCGAGCCATTGCAGCTCGATGGTGCGTACATCGGTATACCGCACAACGAGCTCCACCGTCGCGCTCTCCTGGTGCAGGGTGTTTCCGAACCCGCGAAACCCCGGGAGGACTGGCAGGTCCGCATGATGGGTTGGGTCGAACAGGCGCTGGGTACGCTGGGCGTTGAACTCGCCGAGTTCTCAGCGGCGTTGAATCCCTTCACCGCCCGCTTCGACTGGAACGATCCGGCAACCGTGCAGGCGATGATTCCCGCCGCCAATGGACAGTTCACCGCCCGTTCGCTGGCGCGCATGTATGCGATGCTTGCGGGCGGCGGCGAACTCGACGGGGTTCGTCTTCTGACTGAGTCCAGAGTGCGCGAAATAGCGAATGTGCAGAGCACCACCCGGGACCGGGTGCTGATGATTCCCATGCACTGGCGGATGGGTTACCACAAAGCCTTCGTCCTCGGGGTCAGTGCGCCCAGGGCATTCGGTCACTATGGTT
This sequence comes from Pseudomonadales bacterium, assembly GCA_041395945.1. Classification (NCBI taxonomy): domain Bacteria; kingdom Pseudomonadati; phylum Pseudomonadota; class Gammaproteobacteria; order Pseudomonadales; species Pseudomonadales bacterium. The sequence continues at coordinate 2,825,140 of JAWKZN010000001.1, read as the reverse complement.
ACGGCGGATCAGGCGCCTTCTGCGATCCCAGTCGCAACCTGGCGGTTGCTCTGACCCTCAATTTCGGAGCGGGCACCCCGATGGGTAACAGCAACATGCCGCGGATCGCCCGGTCGGCGCTGCGGGCCGTCGACCGGCTGCGCTGATGTCCACCCTGACCGATGGCGGCAGCATCGGTTCCGACGGCCGGGCTGAAGCGGAACTGGCCGCCTTTCTCGGGCAGCACGAACGCCTCTTCGTAATCACGGGCGCTGGTCTGAGCGCGCCTTCCGGCATCGACACCTATCGGGACCATAAAGGACAGTGGCAGAGTCCGGCCCCGGTACAGCACCAGGACTTTCTCCGCCATCACAGCAGCAGACAGCGCTACTGGGCGCGCAGTCTGCGCGGCTGGCCCAGGTTCCGGAATGCCCGACCGAATACGGCTCATGTCGCACTGGCTGAACTCAGCGCACGTGACCGGGTCGGGTGTCTGCTGACCCAGAATGTCGACGGACTGCATCAGCGTGCGGGTCAGACGGGACTGATTGAACTGCATGGTTCTCTGGCGAATGTGGTCTGTCTGGAATGCCACCACCGCGTGACACGTGAAAGTGTGCAGTCCTGGCTCGAAGTCCACAATCCGGAGATCCTCGCGATGGCGGCGAGCCCCAGGCCGGACGGGGACGCAGAGTTGCGCACCCGGGACGGTCGCCTGACGCTCTACGACAGTGTGCAAGTGCCGGTCTGTGAGCGGTGCGGCGGCGTGCTGAAACCCGACGTGGTCTTCTACGGAGACAGTGTTCCGGTTGCCAGGGTCGGAGCAGCCACGGCGGCGCTTGCACAGGCGGATGCGGTGCTGGTCGTGGGCACATCTCTGATGGTCTATTCGAGTTTCCGGTTCTGCCGTGCGGCGCGGGAGCGCCGCCTGCCCATGGCGGCAGTGAATCTGGGGGTCACCCGGGCGGACGCCTGGTATTCCAGCAAACTCGACGCGGATTGTTCGATTGTCCTGCCGAGGCTAGTAGGTACCCTTGTCTGAGAGCGGGTCTGAGCAGAAGATAAGGGCATGGGCAGAGGCGCACACAGACAGATGCCCGGAGGCGTGTTCCGCCTGCCGGTGTTGCCGCTGGCGGTGCTGGTGGTCCTGCTGCTGACCGCGTGCAGCGGTCAGCAGAACCCTCAGGCCTCCGCAGCACCCGATGTCGGCTCGCCGGCAGGGGAGGCCTCCGGAGCAGCTGACGGCAAAGAGACCCGCTCAGAAGCACTCAAAAGACAGCTCGATGCGCTGCTGGCCGAAAACCTTGCCGAATCTGACTACCGGCAATCCTCCAACTGTCTTTATCGGAACAGCTTTCGACACGTATCCGCGCTCGGCGACTCCTATCTGCTGTTTTCCAAGGGCGACACCTACTGGATCAATCGCCTGAAAAGTCGCTGCATGCTGCTCAATCACCGGATGCTGTTCACATTCGTCAGCCACTCTCAGAGTGTCTGCGCCGGAGATTCGGTCTACCTCAGCGACCGGGCGGATCTGGACCGGGGTTTTGATGCTTCCGGCCGACCTGCTGTGATGCTGGGCAGTTGTGTGCTGGGTGAATTCGAATCTATCAACGAAGCACAGGCGGTGGCCCTCAGGGAGGCGGTGAAGGCGCCCGGTACGAAGGGGAAGAACGGGGGGAGTCAAGGAGGAGGGAAATGACGCGCAAGGGGATTCTGATCGGTCTGCTCGCGATGCTGCCCGCTCTGGCGGTCCAGAGTCAGGAACCTGGAGAAGCCAGTGAGGAAGTGGCGGAGCCAGCCCTGGATGTCGAAACCATTCTCACTACACCCTCGGAAACGGAGTACACCGAATCCGAGCGTTGCCTGTCGACCAGCCGTATCCGCCGGACTGAAGTGCTCGATGACCGTCATATCGTGTTCCACATGTCGAGAGACCGGTATTACCTCGTACAGTTTCCCCATCGCTGTCCAACTCTGGATAAGAATTCGGCGCTGATGTATGACGTGCAGGGCTCCCGGCTCTGTCAGTTGAACCGGATTCGGGCTGTGAATGGCAGTGGCATGAGCAGATCCATCGGACCAGTCTGCGTGCTGCCTGGCTTCGAGGAAGTCAGCATCGAGCAGGTGGCGCTGATCCGGGAGAGTCTGGAGGAACTGCGCAGAAAGAAACGCACCGGTCCGACATCTCCCTCCGGAGAGGGCGCTGCAGAGGAGGAACCTCCCGAGGCTGAGTCGGCGCAGCAGGAGTCTGCCACCTCCTGAAGCTTCTGATCAGCCGGGGTGATGTCGCAGCGCGAGGCTCTGCTGGATGACCATGGACAGCTCCCGTCCCGAGACGGGCTTCATGATCTTGTGATCGATACCGCCGAGCTCGTCCTCTGAGGAACTGGCGAATCCGGTGATCAGAATGATGGGCAGATCGGGACGCACGGCGCGGATCTGGCGCGCAAGTTCGGAGCCTGTCATTTCCGGCATATTGTGATCGGTCAGCAGTACGTCGAACTCCGCTGGTGCCCGGCTGAAGGCTTCGAGTGCCATCCGGGGATTCGTGAAGGATTCCACCTCGAAGCCCTGGGTAGTGAGCAGTTCTCCGGTGACGCGCAGAACGGCCTGTTCATCGTCTACCAGCAGTACACGGACGCCCCGGACAGCCGCATCGACGGGCTGCAGGGCAAGGGGGAGGAGAACTCTGAACGTTGTGCCGCGCCGCTCTTCACTTTCCACTGTGATCTCCCCGCCGTAGGTGGTGACGATGCCGTGCACCACCGACAGACCCAGCCCGCTACCCTCGCCGACTTTCTTGGTCGTGAAAAACGGTTCGAAAATATGCCCGATCACTTCCCGGGACATGCCGCGACCGCTGTCAGTCACCTCGATGCAGGCGAAAGCAGCAGGTGCAATATGGGCGGGAATCAGCGGACTCCCGGGCTCGATCTGATACAGGCGGACGGTAATCAGGCCGGATGCCGCATCGATGGCCTGAGCTGCATTGGTACAGAGATTGACAACCACCTGATGCAGTTGATTCGGATCCACCACGACAGCACCGGTCTCTTCGAGCTCTTTGACGATCCGCACACTGGACGGAATGCTCGCCTGCATGAGAGATACGGCTTCGGTGATGACCTGACTGATATCGATTGGGGTGCGGACCGGGATTGCCTGCTGCTGGCGGGAGAAGGTCAGAATCTGCTGAACCACATCACGTGCCCGGCTTGCGGCATTTTCCATCGCCCGCAGCTTGTCGTGCACATCCGCCGGCAGGGACGTTTCCATGAGCATGGAGGTGTAACCGAGGATCGGGGTCAGCAGATTGTTGAAGTCGTGAGCGATTCCGCCAGCAAGCGTGCCAATGACTTCCAGCCGCTGCGAGAACTGCAGCTGCATCTGCAGACGGTATTCCTCGGTGACATCCACAGCAATGACCAGCTTGCTGTCGGCTTCCTCATAGGGCACCTGGCTGACCAGAAAGCGGCGCACGTCGCCGCGGCTGTCTGTAAACCAGGTTTCTTCCGCGTGGGTAGTGCGCTGATTGTCCGGAAACAGCAGGCCGTCCGGCTTCAGACCGGCATAGTCAGCGAAAAAGGTGTTGTCGAGCAGATGCTCGAGTGTGGTGCCATAAAGATTGGCAACTGCCTGGTTTGCGAAAACCAGCGTGCCATCTTCACGGCGGGCAAAGATCACATAAGGCACCAGATCCACGATGTTGCGCAGCAGATCCCGGGCGCTGCGCTCGGCGTTCTGGGCGGCGTTGCGCTGGATGATTTCCGATTGCAGAGTTTTCTGTGCTTCGAGCAGTGTGTCTATGACCCGGTTGAAGGCCTCGGTCAGTTTCGAGACCTCCTGCGGAGTGTCACTGAGTACCTGCAGCGCGGGGGCCTGGGGATTGAAATTGACTGCGCTGTCGGTCAGGCGGGTGATGGGCAGCAGAGCGGATCGGGCCAGCAGCCGGGCGAGCACCATCACGGCGACCAGTACCAGGATCAGGAAAATGACCGTCGGCAGAGCGAGCTGCAGCATGACGCCGATCAGTGAGCGCCGGTTGACTACGAGCTCCACCCGCAGCCTGTGATCGTCCCCGTACACTTCTGCACTGGGTCGCAGGTAGGCGAGTGTGCCGGCTGCGTTCGAAGTATCACAGTCGCGCAGACTGGTATCCGGTCGTGCCCAGCTGGCAAGCAGCGTCTGGTGTGCGTCGAAGAGGCAGGCGTTCTCGATGAGCGGGTCGAGGCCTGCCACCGACAGTACTCGGACGAGATCGGACTGGTCGGCCCGGATCACGTCAGGGAAGTTTGCCGCGAAGGTGCGGGTCAGTATGGCGGCAAAGTTCTGGAGGTCCTGATGCCGGTGCTGAAATTCGCTGAGCAGATAGAACGCCACACCGATGAGCGCCGTACCTACTCCCAGGGCGCTGGCAAGGATGAACCAGCGCTGCTGCAGCGTCGCTCTGCGGGGCATTGAGATGGACTCTGGATACTGCTGGTGTGTGCGGAAGCATCCCTCTCAGCCTTGCGACTGTCAATTCATCATTGGTCAAGCACGGTGACACGGCGGATGTTCCGATTTGTTGAGGGCCTTTACCCCATGGGCTATAGTGCGCAGGCCTCGCGCTGCTCAGCCGGCGCGTGGAAATCGGTCGCGAAGTCACGGTCAACTTCAGTTGTCCGGGTGCAGACTCTGTATACAACCCGCGATTGCCGGGATTGGTAATCGACAGCCGGAACATTCACTCCGGTACGCAGGAGAGCAGCCCGGGCCATGGGCGGTTACAGCACGCGAGAAGTCTCGGATCTCATTGGTATGAAGCCGGGCCAGGTACGCCACTTTGTGCGCTGTGCGCTGATTGATCCGGCACGCGGTCTGCGTGGCGAGTTCCAGTTCGGCTTTCAGGACGTGGTGCTGTTGCGGACAGCGAAACAGCTGATCGATGCTGACGTGTCAGCGCGTCGTGCCCATCGGGTTCTGAAGAAGCTCCAGTCTGAACTCACCGGCGGGCAGTCGCGTACGTCCCTGTCGTCTGTGCGGGTCTTCGCCGATGGGCGGGAAATTCTGGTACGCGAAGATGACATGGTTTGGAATGTGGAGTCCGGCCAGGCACGGTTGAATTTTTCCGGCCGGCCGAGAGCAGGGAACCTCGCCAGTCTCGTGTCCCGACAACCGGACTTCGCGAAGGCCGCCGACAAGCTCAGCAGTGACGAGTGGTACAACCTGGGGCTGGACCTGGAGCAGGTGGAACCGGCGAAAGCACCGGACGCTTACCGCAAATCCATCGAAGCCAATCCGAAGAATGCAGACGCCCATGTGAACCTCGGACGGCTGTTTCAGTTGAGTGGCGATCTCAGGAATGCGAAACGCCACTACGAGCTGGCGCTGGAGGCTGTGGGCACCCACCAGCTCGCGAACTACAATCTCGGTACGCTGTTTGATGAACTCGAAGAAGTCGAGCGGGCGGTCGCCTTCTACCGCCGGGCGCCTGCGGTCCCGGACTCCCACTACAATCTGGCGCGAATCTCCGAACTCAGAGGCGACGAAGTTTCAGCGCGTCGGCATATGCGCGCTTACCGCCAGCTGCTCGAAAATCAGGGCTGACAGCCGGTCGGGCGGAGAGGTCGCGCATGGCAGCTTCAGAGGCTGCGCCACCAGATCAGATACCCGCTGATCGACAGCAGAATCATCAGCAGTGTCCCGCCGTTGACCACCCATACTCCCGGAGCACCAAACGCCCGCCCGCTGTGCAGATCCTGCAGCAGCCGTTCGGTACTGAGCAGCCCGCGTCGATAATTGGTTCTGGCCTGGTCGAGGGCGGCGCCCTGCAGCGGTTCCAGCGTCGCCCAGCGGATCTCGTCGGCCGTAGCGGTGCTTTCTTCGAGATTCAGCATCGCATCGTCGAACTGCAGCAGACCTGAGCCGGTTTCGACCACCACCCCTCCCCGATAGAGTCCGATGGCCGTTCCCTGCCGGCCTATGGCCATCTGCTCCACCTCGCCCGCCGCCAGTGTTCCGATCAGCCACAGGGATGATCCGTTCAGGGCGACTTCAAACTGGGGCGTGGAAACCGCCCCGGCGAATTCCCGGCTGTCGCCGAGGAGGCGGGAGCCCAGGTAGAGGCGCTCTCCAAGATGGACCAGAGCACCGCTGCGCAAAGCAGTCTCGGGCGCTTTCAGTCCGTACCAGTCGAGTATCCAGGAGTTCGTGACAGGGCGGGTAGCCAGGTGCAGGGCTTCGGTGAACTGCAGTGGCAGTCCGGTCAGCACGAGGTGCAGAAGCACGACGCCGGCAGCCACACCCGCAGGCCGGTGCAGACGATGTCGCAGCGGCGGCTGCCTACGGATGCTGCGCGAGGGTCGTACGCTGGCTTTGTTCATGGAGCTTGAGAGCGACCCTGGCCATGCGTTCCATTGCCCGGACAGACAGAGTGGCGCCGGTGATGCCGTCGATGCGGCGATCCAGGTCACCGCGCGGGGTGAGTGCCGCGCGGCTGAACTGGCTGGTGAAGAAACTGTGCCGGATCTCCCAGCCTCTGCTCTCACGGAATACCAGGACTTCGGCCTGCTCAATGGCACCGTTCACAATGAGGAAACCTGCCGTGATCGGTTTGTCTTTGCCGACCTCATCGAGAATCCAGGCGGTGCGCTGCTCCTGGCGCCAGAATCTTACCCGCAGTCCGGGCTGCCAGCCGTAGCGATCCACCAGTTCGGCCCGCAGGGCGGGTTCGATCCAGAGTGCCTGGGCTGCCGGAACGCTACCGCCGAAGGCGGCGGCAAGAAACGCATCCGGTGCCTGATAGACCTGCTCGTCAGCACGGGCGGCGGCCGGCTGGCCGACCGTCCAGATGAGAACACAAGCGATAATAATTCTTATTATCATGTGGCTATTCTGCCCGGCCGCGCTGAAAAAGCAATTGATCTGGACCGGTGGCCCGCAAATAACTGTTCTCTAGAACTGATAACCGACGCCCAGGTCGATGCCTTTGAAATCCCGGTCCTGTGCGCTGAGGAGATCGTGGCTGCGGTCGCGATAGTCGAATTTCAGGACCACGTTGCCGGTGGGCCAGTAGTTCACCCCGACCTCCCACTGGTCGAACTGATCCTGGGCCCGGGCACCCTCGAGGTCCTGATAGCGGGAATAGACGCCCCAGTCATGGGCCGGACGGCCGAGGCGCAGGCTCGGCTCGACGTACCAGCCCGTCTGCCGGTCCGCGTCGGCGAGTTCAATGGCATCACCGTTGAAGTTCCACTGGGACCACAGGGCGCGCAGATTGAAAGGTCCACGGCTCCAGATGCCGTGCACGCTGACCAGGGTGCCGTCTTCGAGACCGTCGCCGCCGATCTGGCTGGCGTCATCCTGGTAGTTCACCGAAGCGGCGAGTTCGAGTCCGGGTACACCCGTGTACTTCAATCTGGCGGTGAGCGCCAGATTGTCGGCGCTCGCATTGGAGACCTTCTGCCGGCCGCTGCGAATACGGTAAGCGCTGCTGCCTGAGGTGGGGGTTTCCAGGCCGGAGTGCACGGCGAAATCCCAGGACAGGCCGTTGCTGTAGTGACCGCTGAGTGCCGCACCGCCTTCCCACCAGGTCGAGGGGATGATGATGCTCTCAACTTCGTTGCGCTCCACACCATAGAAGGTGTTGGGTTCATGGGTTTCATTGAGGATGCCGATCGGCAGCAGGAACAGGCCGCCTCTGGCAGTCAGGGATTCGTTCAGATCGAATTCCAGGTAGGCCTGTTCGACTTCCACTTCGCCACCGCTGGAACCGTCCGCGGTGTCCTGCACCAGTGAGTGTTCGAGCTCCACTTCGGAGAAGAAACGGATACGGTCCGTGAATTCATGGCCAACGAAGGCAACGAAGCGATGGAAGTCCACCTCCTTCAGATCCCGTGAGCTGTCCTCGGCATCGAGGTTGTTGTAGTGCATTTCGCCATATCCGCCCAGGGTGGTGCGGCTCGCCCGGCCGGAGCCACGACCCTGATCGACTTTCTCGAGGTAACCGGCAGTCAGATCCAGCTGCTCTTCCGTGATCCGCGCCCTCTGCTCGGTGTTCGCGATCTGTGCACGTGCGCCATCCAGTGCCTGGGTGAGTGTTTCGATCTGGGCCTGCTGCTGCTGGACGATCTGCCACAGAGCCTCCAGTGAGGGAGGCTCCGCTGCGCGGGCATCACCCGGGACCGAAACCCAGACGAGACAGGACAGGGAGAGAGCACAAAGATAACGCAGACCGTTCATAACGCATCCTTAAGGTGGAGTAGGGACGAAATTTTCAGATTGAGAGCGGAGGAAGAGTGTAACCAACGAGAATCTAAATGCAAATGATTCCTATTAAGATTCTATTCTGATGTGAGGGACACTGCGTAGAGGTTCCGGGTACGAATGATCCAAAGGATCATTCGTAAACAAACTAATCCAGCCGCAGCACTGGAATCAGCGGCGGGGCTTTATGCCGGCCGACCCGAACCAGCACGCTGAAGAAGCCGATGGCCAGCACGATCATGAGCAGCGACCAGCCGATCGCTCCGGTGGCGCCTCCGGGCAGCGAGCTGGCACTGCCGCTCACCAGGTGGCCGATCTGATAACAGATCACCGCGCTCGAATAGGCGAGCATCAGGGACCAGCTGGTGCTGAAGACCGCCCAGAACCCGCCGATCTCTTTGAAAATCACGCCAATGGTGGCGACACAGGGCATGTACAGAAGGATGAACAGGAGATAGGAAAATGCCCCGAGCTGGCCGTCGAAATAGCGTTGCAGAGCGCTGATTGTGGAGACCGAGACCGCCTGATCCGTCGCCGCCTCACTGAGGTCCTGATAGTCCTCGACCTGGATGCCGAGCGGGTCGAGCAGGGTGTCGCCGAGTGCGGCCAGGTTTGCCGGCACGCTGGCTGCTGCGTCGCGCAGCAGATCGGTCAGGGACTCGGTACTGGCTGTGGGAGTTGGGGAATACAGCGCATCCAGGGTGCCGACCACGACTTCCTTGGCGAAAATCCCGGTGAAGATTCCGACTGTGGCCGCCCAGTTCTCATCGGTCAGACCCATGGGGTGGAAGGCCGGTGTGATCGTGCGGCCAATTTCCGAGAGCATCGATCGATCCGAGTCCTGATTGCCGAAGGATCCATCGGTGCCGACTGAACTCACCAGGTTGAGTATGACCACTACCGCGACGATGGCCTTGCCGGCCCGCACCACAAAGCCCTTCAGGCGCTGCCACGTCTGCAGCATCAGGCCTTTGAGGGTGGGCAAATGGTAGGCGGGCAGCTCGAGCACGAACTGGCTCTGGGGGGTACGGACCAGATAGCGGCGCACGGCCATGGCACTGAGTCCTGCAGCGACGATGCCGAACAGGTACAGGGCAAAGACCACATTCTGACCGTTGCTCGGGAAGAAAGCGGAAGCAAACAGGGCATACACCGTGAGCCTGGCGCCGCAGGACATGTAGGGGGCCATGAGGGTGGTGAGAATGCGGTCCGGGGTGTTATCGAGGGTGCGTGTGGCCATCACGGCGGGCACGTTGCAGCCGAAGCCGACGATGAGGGGCACAAAGGCTTTTCCCGGAAGGCCGACCCGGCGCAACAGCCGGTCGACTATGAAGGCGACCCGACCCATGTAACCCGTGTCTTCGAGGAAGGTGAGCGCCAGGAACAGGCAGCCGATCACCGGGATGAAGGTCCCTACCAGTTGCAGGCCTCCCCCGAGTCCGTCCGCGAGCAGCACCACCAGCCATTCGGGCAGACCCAGCGCATCGAGACCGCGGCGCGGCCCCTCGACGAACAGCACATGGCCCACGCCGTCGAAAAAGTCGATGAAGGCCGAGCCGATGTTGATCGCGAACATGAAGGTCAGATACATCACCAGCAGGAATACCGGAAACGCCAGAAACCGGTTGAGTACCAGTGCGTCAATCCGGTCCGTGAGGGTGCGGCGAATGGGTGTGGTCTGCATGGCCTCAGCCAGTACCGCATCGATGAAGTGGTAGCGGGCGGTGGTGTCTTCGAGGGCGGGCAACAGGGCACTGGCTGCGGATGCGTTGAAAATGGCATCTTTCAGCGCCGCCACACCATCCCCACGACTGGCGATGATGGGCAGGACAGGACAGCCGAGTTGCCGGGCCAGGGAAAAGGTATCGATGTGCTGGCCGTGGCGGTCCGCCACATCGATCATGTTCAAGGCGACCACCATCGGTCTGCCGAGCTCCAGGAGTTCGGTGGTGAGAAATAACCCCCGGGCCAGACTTGAGGCATCCACCACATTCACGATCACATCGAGCGTCCCGGCCTCCTGCACATAGTCCCGGGCGATACGTTCGTCTATGGCGTCCCCCGCCGGCCGGAGGCTGTAGGTGCCCGGCAGGTCGACCACATGCACCGTTTCATCGCCGTGACGGAATTCGCCCGTCTTGCGTTCCACGGTGACTCCGGGCCAGTTACCGACCCGCTGGCGGGTGCCGGTGAGGGCATTGAACAGGGTCGTTTTCCCGCAGTTGGGGTTGCCGACCAGGGCGATGGTGGTCACTCGGACTCCAGCAGCAGGCTGCCTGCCTCGGCTGGCCGCAGTACCAGGGAATAGCCGCGGAAGCGAATTTCGACCGGATCGCCCAGGGGGGCTCGTCGTTGCAGAGTCAGGCGCGTGCCCGGAATCAGGCCGAGCCGCAGCAGCCTGTCGGTGTACGGGCTGCAATCGGTGTACTCGCGGACTCTGGCGGACTCACCTACAGCCAGATCGGCGATGTGCCGGGGCGGATCAATGGACATCTGCTGCTGACTGCCGGGCCTGACGGCTGAAGTCTGTCGAGGCGATATTTAAATAGAAATAATTCTCATTTGCAATAGGGGTCGAAGGCGGAAGACGGTAACTGAGGAGTGGTGTGGCGGGTGCAGCAGGGTCCTTTGTCGGCCCTGAATGCCGGTCAGGCGTCTTTCTTGGATTTTTCAGAACGTTTGCGCACGTAGAGCACCAGTTCGTGGTCCACCAGTTCATAGCCGTGTTCCGTGGCGATTTCGTGCTGGAGAGCTTCGATGCGTTCGTTGACGAACTCGATGACCTGGCCGCTGTTCACATCGACCATATGATCGTGATGGTCGTCGCTGGCCAGTTCGAACACGGAATGGCCGTCATCGAAATTGTGTCGGGCCACGATACCCGCGGACTCAAACTGGGTCAGTACCCGGTACACGGTAGCAAGGCCCACGGAATCCGCAGAATCCATGAGGCTTTTGTAGACATCCTCGGCACTCAGGTGCAGCGATGAGTCGGCTTTCTCGAGAACTTCGAGCACCTTGAGTCGCGGTAAGGTCACCTTCAGTCCGGCGCGTTTGATGTCGGATGCAGGCATCGTCTCTCCTTGCGGGCAAACGGCAAGTTAGCCGATGGCGCGCGTGCGGTCCAGCGGCAGCGGGAGGCAGTGAACCCGGAGATGGCCCAGTTGACCACAGTTGGACTGGCTGCAGGTCAGGATCAGCTGAATCAGTCATTTTGCCCCTTGCGCCAATTCATTCATTGCCTCGATTGCCTGATCGCGCAGAGTGGACTGCCAGATTGGGCACTCACAATCCAGCGTGCCCTGGAAGGCCAGCTTCAGGTGAGTGGTCGCAATCGACTCCTCACGATTGCTGGCCCTGCGGATCCCTTCATACAGATTGCCAGCCAGTGAATCCGGAACCAGTGTGAGTACTTCACTCAGCAGTTTCGCAGCGCGCTTGTCGTTTCCAAAGGAGATCGGCCAGGGTGGAACGGTCGCGTAGAGGCGTGCGAGAAAGGCTTTTGCGTAACCTCCCCGCCAGGAAGGTTCTCGCGAAATCGACCTCTCCAATTCATCGCGCGCGCGCTTGAGTTCAGCCAGTCCTCCAATTCCGAGTGTCTTGGCATACGCCGCTCTGATCACGCCTGAAGTCAGCAGGGAGTCCGCTGAATCGTCAGAAAAGGTGCCTTGGATAGTCGCGCGATCCAGAAAGCCGGCGATCGTTTCTTTATCGGTTTTACCCGTTGACTCCACGCTACGGTAGTACTCTTCCAGAAGTGGCTCTGCATGGGCGATGGGACAAGTCAGGAGAAATAGGAGCAGGATCGTGCGTCTCATCTACTTCTGCCCGCACAATAATGAGCAGTTTCCAAGAATGTGCTTGCCCAGCAGTAAGGGTGCTGCTTGCAGAAGCGCTCGGGTATCAACTAAGGACACCCGGGTGATGCCCCATGATCTCAACAGGTGCTCCAGCTCCCCGACGTTTCCATAGAGGCGTTCATCCAAAAACATATCGTGAAAAGAAAAGTACCCTCCTGGTTTCAGGACACGCAGCGCCTCCTTGATAACCATACGCTTGTCTCTGGCGACTGAAACTTCGTGAAATACAAAGTGGCTCACGACATTGTCGAATTGACCATCGGTAAACTCCAAGGCATCCGCAGATCCATGCTCGAAAACAACCCGCTCGCAAACGCAGCCAGCTCGGGCATTGCCAATACAATCTAGCTTTGAATACTCCCAATCGGAATTCCACAGATCGACACCCGTCACCTTCAGTTGCTCGTTTTCCATCGCCAGTATGATCGCGAGGGCGCCGTTGCCAGTTCCGATATCTAGTGCGCTACCACGGCGATCGCCCTGAAGATGATCGATTGTCATTCGCCAGAGTTGTCTCTGAATACCTCCACCATGGTCATCGAACTGGTAGTACAGATAGGTCAACAGTAAAACCGTACCGATAGCAGCCACTCCGAGAGAAGCCGGAAGGAGATGCCACCAGGTCGGCAACATTGCGCTGGCTGCGAGTAGAACTGCGCCACAGATCGCTAATCCAGCGATTCGCCGAAGACGGATCCAGTTGCCGAAATCAGGCTGCCTTGGCATCGGATCGCCCCCAGAAGACAACCGCAACGCCCATCAGCAGCATGAATGGCATGTAGACAAGGACGGGTCCAAGAAACGTTGGCTCTTCAAAAAAATTAAGCGCCATGACCAGTGCCAGATTGACATTCTGTATGCCGATCTCCAGAACAAGCGTGCGCTCTTCGCGGCGCGAAATTCGAAGTTGCCGCGATATGAACACCGTGACCAGTAGGCTCCCCCCCAGGAGCAGCAGGACGGCCAGTGAGGATCGGGCGAAAATCCCCGTCAGATCCGGTTGTACTTGCGATAAGTTCACGAACAGAAAGACGATCAGAAGAACGAGAATGGCTGAGGAGAAGGCCAGCAACTTCCCTCGAACCCAAGCAGACCTCCCCGGAAACAGCCAATACAGCACCATACCCGTGCACATGGGTAGAGCCGTAGTGGCCACGAGCGTGATGACCATCTCCGGCACTGACACCCTCAGAACGTTTTCGCTGGCGGCGAACAGCGAAAGACCAACGCCCACAATCAGTGGCACGGTGAGCGGCGCAGCAACGCCCGAAGCGGCGGTCAGGGAGACGGATAGTGCGACATCACCCTGTGCGTAGCGCGAGAACATATTGGACGTGGCGCCGCCGGGGCAGGCCGCAAGCAGAATGAGACCAATCGCGACGGATGTACCCAGTGGAATGGTCGTCGCAATCAATACTGCCACCGATGGCATTAGGACAAGCTGACCTGCGATACCCATACAGATCGCGCGTGGCGCACTAAACAGCCGAAGAAAGTGCTCGAACTTCAGTTCCATGCCCAGAGCCAGCATCATCAACGCCAGAGTCAATGTGGGCACGAGAGAAAAATTGGAACTCACTGAAGCAGCGACGTGAAAGGAAGTACCGAGCGGTTCTCAGCCACCTTGTAGCTTCCCGCGAATCAGTCCGGCACTCAGTAGCCCCCAGGCAAGGACAAACTCCACCATGAGTTTGGAGCTTTGTGTCACCAGCAGGTTGTGCGGGATGGGTGCTGCGGCTTCGTCCGGGTGCAGCATTCTGCCCGTTGAGCCCAGACCACAGACTTCCCAGGTCGCGAAAGCGAAAAATATCAGTGCCGCCAGAAACAGTGTTCGAGTGACTCGATCGTTGTAGGCGGCGACCTTAGCGGCGAAAACGACACCGATGCTGATCAGCAGAATACTGCCAAAGACGATGTAAAAGATCGGGCCAGGGGCGGGTAGAGAGGGCCATGACCAGAGACCAAGCCAGATAAAGCAACCGAGTGCCAGAGCGCGTGTCAGGAGATGATTTTTGCGTGCATGGTGGAGTGCGAGACAGAGCACCCCGAGCTGGAATGAGTACATCCACAGGATTGTTTTAGTTGCGCCGATCAGCACCGCGAAATCGAACTCATTACCCGCCGACGATGTGCCGCCTCGCTCCAGAAACCGCAGGTACCCTGGTAGTGCGACATAATTTCCCAGCAATGCGTAGCCCAGAAATGCGCCACCGAGAATCAGCAGCAATCTCTGGCTACCGTCCGCCCACTCCATGCCTTCACTCTGATCTCTGCTCACCCGTCATTCTCCTTTACAGAATTTGCCTGATAGCCCGCGTGGTGACTGATGGAAGATGTATGTTAATCTACACAATGTGTAAAAGTATACTCAGTGTACAAAAATTGTCATGCCCAGTTTGAGAGCCCGGAAGAAGGAACAGACGCATCAGAAGATTCTGCGGTGCTGCGAACGTCTGTTTCGCACACAGGGCTACGATGAGACGACGATTGAGCAGATTGTTGAATCTGCGCAGGTGAGCCGGAAGACCTTCTTCAACTATTTTTCGACAAAAGATGCAGCGCTGGCCGAGCTGGGCATCGAGTGGCTGACACAGCAGGGAGCCAGGGCCCGGGAGGGTGTGCAGGAGCATCCGCCCACCTCTCTGATCGACGGTCTCAAGCGATTCCAGCGGAATCAGTTTGAAGCAATCGAGCAGGACCGGGAGTTCATGAAACTCGTGTTCACCCGATCGGCCGTGTTCTTTCCCCACGGTGATTTCGTGGGAACCGATTCAGACCAGACGCGTCTTGCTGGCACGAAGGCTTTTTTCGGCAACCTCGCGTTGTTGTTCCGAACCGCGCAGTTGGCGGGTCAAGTGCGTTCGGATGTGACCGCTGAACAGATTGCGGAGATATACGTGGGTGCAATGCTGGTCACGGTTCGTCTATGGCTGACCGACTACTGGACAGATGACGCCAGTCTGGTAGATCGTGGTATGCAGGCTATAGAGCTGCTCGAAAAGGGATTCTCCAGTCGCTGAAGCGGGGGCCCCGTTGATGCGGTGATCCGCGGAAGGAAATCGGTAACAGGTCGTCCGCGAAAGGTAGAAAAATGATCGAAGAAGAGATTGACATCCACACCACCGACGGCGCGATGAACACATTCATCACGCATCCCGAAGAAGGAGGACCGTTTCCTCCCATCCTCTTTTTTATGGATGCGCCCGGCAAGCGGGAAGAACTGCACGATATGGCAAGACGGCTCGGCACCGCAGGCTACTACGTGATGCTGCCGAATCTCTATTACCGGCGTGTCCGGGAGTTTGTCATGACGGCGGACGCCCGCGCGCAGATGTTCGAACACATGAATTCGTTGTCGAATGCGCTGGTCTGTGCGGACACCCAGGCTCTGCTCGATCACCTTGACGAGGACGCCGCAGCCCGGGGTGGACCGGTCGGTGTGGTGGGCTACTGCATGAGCGGTCCCTTTGCGTTTGCCGCGGCTGCCGCCTTCCCCGATCGAGTCGCCGCCGCCGCATCCCTGCACGGTGTCAGACTCTGTACCGAGGCGGAGGATTCGCCGCATCTCGATGCCGCGAAGGTGAAAGGGGAGCTCTATTTCGGCTGTGCCCAGACCGATGAGTGGGCGCCGCCGGAAATGATTGCCGCGCTGGAAACGCACCTCGCACAGGTGGGTGTACGCCACCGGGTGGAGTGGTACCCGGACACCAGCCATGGATTCGTCTTCCCCCAGCGCCCGGCTGTGTATCACAAGGCGGCCGCAGAGCGGCACTGGGAGCGACTCTTTGCGCTGTTCGGACGAAACCTCAAGCCGCTGGGATAAGGGCCTGGATTTTGCTGTCGCTGAGTCCGGCGGCCTGGGCGGCCTGCAACAGGGATGACCAGGAGTTGTCGTCGATGGGCACCCCTTCGGCGATGCGCGCAGCCAGAGCTTCCTGTTCCGGTTCGCCGGGGATACGCACGCGATCATTGCCTCTGGCGGGCTGGGAACTGTGCAGGTAGTCGACCATGGCCTTCACTTCGGAGCGAAAATTTTCCAGACCACCGAAGGCGGCAGGGTCGAGCACGAACATGAGCATGTGATTGACGATCGTATTGTCCCGGGGGTTGCCCGGCTGAGCCGTCCACTCGCCAGCGAGGGCGCCGCCGAGCAGTTCACACATGACTGCGAGGCCGTAGCCTTTGTGTGCACCAAAGGGTCCGAGGGCACCGAAAGGTTCCTGGTACATCACCGCAGGATCCGTAGTTGCGAGGCCTTCGTGATCGACCAGGGCGCCATCGGGCACCCGCTCTCCCTTCATGTGGGCCACGCGCACTTTGCCCATGGCGACTGCGCTTGTTGCCATGTCCAGTACGATGGGTTTGTCATCGGCGCGTGGAATCACACAACAGAAAGGGTTGGTCGTCATGCGCCGTTCGCGGCCACCGAATGCGGTCACCAGCGGTGCGTGACCCACCACGTTGACGAAGTGCACGGAGATCATGCCGGCCTCACCGCACTGCTCGCCGTAGCTGCCGATGCGTCCTAAGTGGTGACAATTGCGCACACCGGCGCAGACGATGCCCGTTTCCCGTGCCCGGGCGATGGCCTGGGTCGTGGCCTCGGCGCCAACCACCTGGCCAAATCCGAAACCACCATCGAACAGCATCACAGCGCCCTGGTCCCGGGTCAGCGTCGCCCGGGCGGCCGGTTGCAGGTGCCCGGCACGCAGATTGCCGATGTAGGCCGGGACCATGCCGACTCCGTGTGAATCGTGACCTTTGAGATTGGCCTCGACCAGGTGCGCGGCCACCTGATCCGCGGCTGCACTCTCCGCTCCGGCTGTGGTGAATATTGCACTCACGAAACGCTCGAGTGTTTTTGATTCGATCAGCATGGAAACTGCTCCCCCGGCCTGTTCGTGTTGAAACCGCAGCATCGCGCCCGACCCACCACTGCTGCGCAGGGGTAGTGTTGCCTCTTTCCGAAGCCTGTGACAAGGTCTGAACCCCGACGGGGGCAGCAGTATCAGGGGGGCAGGTGCAGGAATTGACACGCGGATACGGGCTCATTGAAGGCCCGGTGTGGGATCCACAACGGGGTCTCATCTTCAGCGATGTGCTCGGGGGCGGCGTCTACTGCATCGAGAGTGACGGTCGGGTCAGCACGCTGTTCGAACACCGCCGTGGCATCGGCGGCATGGCACTTCATGCGGCGGGCGGTCTGGTGGTCAGCGGTCGCAACGTCGCCTTCAAACCTTTTGATGGGGGCGCCACGGTCACCCTGCTCGATCGGGATGAAGCGGCCGGCAACGTAGGCTACAACGATCTCACTACGGATGCCGCCGGACGCATCTACGTCGGCTCACTCGGCTCCAGTCCGGTATTCGACGATGGCCGGTCACCGGCTGCCGGTGATCTCTATCTCATCGATCTGGATGGCAGCAGCCGGGTTGTTGGCGAGGATGTCCGCCTGACCAACGGCCTGGGCTTCTCACCAGACGGCAGAATCCTCTATCACTCGGATTCCCGTCGCGGCACGGTGTTCTGTTACAGCGTCGAAGCGTCCGGTGGACTGGGGGAAAAGCGGCCTTTCGTGACATTGCAGAAAGGTGTGCCCGACGGACTGGTGGTTTCCGAAGACGGTGCGGTCTGGGTAGCCCTGGCTGGGGGTGGTTCCGGAGTAGCAGTGTTCGAATCCGACGGCCGCCTGCGCGAACACATCGCCATACCCGACCCGATGTGCACCAGTGTCTGTTTCGGCGGTGAGGACCGACGCGATTTGTATATTGTTTCCGGCTCGGAAGGCAATCCCGAACCCAACAGTGGTGCCATCTACCTGCACCGTTGCGCAGTCCCTGGGGTGGCCGTTGCTGTTGCCGGAACCGCACTGCCGGGAGGCTGAATGCCTGTCACCCGGGCCATCGGGAACTGGGACTGAATTTCTTTGATTGAAAGGGGGGCGACATGGCTAAAACACAACTGGATACCGGTACTCAGGATCTGCTGGCTCACGAGGAAGACGGGGTGGCGGTCATCACACTGAATCGACCACAGGCGCGTAACGCGATGTCGGGTGAGATGAACGCCGCACTGGCGCAGATGCTCGACTACGCTGAACAGACGGCGTCTGTGCGCTGCGTGGTGATCACCGGTGCGGGCGGCGCCTTCTGTGCCGGTGGCGATGTGAAAAGCATGGCAGCCGGCGGTGCGGGTGGTGGTCCCAGCCTCGATGAGCGAATTCACGCCCAGCGTCTCAATCAGCGCAATACGGCTGGCCGCATGTATCTGATGCCGAAGCCGGTGATCGCAAGTATTCCAGGGCCGGCAGCAGGTGCCGGGTTGTCCCTGGCGCTGTCAGCCGATCTGCGGGTAATGGCGGATACCGCCTTCATCACCTCGGCCTTTGCCAGGGTGGGGTTCTCGGGTGATTACGGCGGCAGTTTCTTTCTCTCCCATCTGGTGGGCAGCGGTAAAGCCAAAGAACTCTACTTCCTCTCGGATCGGATCAGTGCCGAAGAGTGCCTGCGCCTGGGCATCGCTAATCAGGTGGTGCCGGCGGCGGAGCTTGAAACGGCCACCATGGCGCTGGCGCGGCGACTCGCCACCGGCCCTTCCGCCGCCTATCGATACATGAAGGAAAACTTCAACCGGGCCGCCATGGGTGCGGATGTGATCGAATGCCTCGACCTGGAGGCTACCCACCATGTACACACCGGGCTGACCGAAGACCACCGCAATGCGGCGAAGGCGTTTGTGGAAAAGCGTCAGCCGGAATTCAAAGGGCGCTGAACCGCGGGTATCCGCAGGCCTTTCTCTTCGAGGAAGGCCGGGTTAAAGAGTCGTGACTGGTACTTGTGTCCCGTGTCACAGAGCACGGTCACGATGGTGTGACCGGGCCCCATCCGGCGGGCGGTTTCCACCGCCCCGCACAGGTTGATGCCCGTGCTCGAACCGAAGAACCAGCCCTGGGTCCGCATCTCCTCATACACCATATCCACCATGTCCTGATCGGTAACCTGAACAGCATCGTCCACCTGGGTGTCTTCGAGATTCACGGTGACCCGGCTGTTGCCGATGCCTTCGGTGATTGAAGGCCCCTTGCTCATCTGCGGATCGCCACTCTTTACCCAGCTGTACAGCGCGCTGCCCATGGGATCTGCCAGCACGATGCGGGTGTCGCGGTGGACTTCCTTGAGGTAGCGGCTGACACCGGCCAGGGTGCCACCGGTGCCTGTCGCAGCGACGAAGGCATCCACATGACCTTCGGTCTGGGCCCAGATCTCCGGGCCGGTGGAGTCATAGTGAGCCTGCCGGTTGGCGGTATTGTCGAACTGGTTTGCCCAGACAGCACCTGGCAGACTTTCCGCAAAGCGTCCGGCCTGCTTCTGGTAGTTCATCGGATCCCTGTAGGGGACTGCGGGGACTTCCCGCACATCGGCGCCCAGGGTGCGCAGCAGTTCGACTTTCTCTGGCGATTGGGTGTCCGGCATGTAGATGATGCAGCGGTAGCCGCGTGCGTTGCAGATATGGGTGAGGCCGATGCCGGTGTTACCGGCGGTACCTTCCACCACGATTCCGCCGGGCTGGAGTGCGCCGGATTTCTCGTGTTCCCGGATGATCCACAGGGCGGCACGATCCTTCACCGAACCGCCCGGATTCAGAAACTCCGCTTTGCCGAGGATCTCGCAACCTGTCTGTTCGGACAGCCTTGACAGGCGGACCAACGGAGTGTTGCCGATGGCGTCTTCGAAGCGGCTGGGTATGTTCATGGCACTTATCCGTCTGTGGAGGGTCGATTCTACGGGTTCGAAGATTGCGGGTGGTAGCCATGATCGGTAATCATCCGGAATACAGACAGCGGAGGTGGTTATGAGCAGTGTCGAGATCGCAGGTATCGAAGCGGTCGGGCTGGATCCGGCGCGGGTGGAGGCCCTGCGGGTCAGAGCCCGGCGGGAAGTTGAAGAGGGTCTGCTGCCTGCAGTACAGATTGCAGTGGCGCGCAATGGTCGGCTGGCGATGTTTGAGAGTTTCGGTACTGCGGACAGCACCAGCCTCTTCTGTCTGTTTTCCGCAACCAAGGCCATCACATCGGCGGCAATCTGGCTGCTCATGCAGGACGGGCGCCTGTCTGTGGACGAAAAGGTTGCGGATGTGATCCCGGCCTTCGGCAGCAATGGTAAGGAATCGATCACCGTGGAACAGCTGCTGCTGCACACGGCGGGATTTCCGGCTGCACCATTCAAATCTCTCGACTGGATCAATCCGACCCGGCGCTGGGAGCGCTTCTCCCAGTGGCGGCTGAGCTGGCCACCCGGATCACGTTTCGAGTATCACCCCACTTCCACCATGTGGGCGCTTGCCGAGATCATCGAGCAGCGCAGTGGCATCGCCTTCCAGCAGTTCATCCGTGAGCGCATATGCCAGCCGCTGGATCTTCTCGACCTGTTCGTCGGTCTGCCGGAGCGGGAGAACCACCGGGTCGTTCCCTGTGCCATGGTGGGCGAGCCGCTGACACCGGCCGATTACCAGCGGCTCGGTGTGCCAGCTCCACCGGTAACAGAAGTCACTGAAGACGCCATCCTCAGCTTCAATGATCCGGCGATCCGTGCGGTAGGTGTGCCCGGTGGTGGTGGGATCACCAGCGCCGCCCAACTGGCCCTGTTCTATCAGGCGCTGCTCCACGGAGGGCTCGACGACAGCGCCGCAGTCTGGTCCCGGGAAACCCTTACCAGCGCCCGCAGAGTGCGCACGGGTGAACTCAGAGACCCGCTGTTTCATAAGCTCGTGAACCGCGGGCTGGGCATAGTGATCGCCGGGGATGAGAGCCGCAGCTATCGGGGCTTCGGTAAAACGAACTCCCCGGAAGCCTTTGGTCACAACGGCGCTGGCGGCCAGCTCGCCTGGGTGGATCCCGCCAGCGGCATTTCGCTGGCGTATCTCACCAGCGGCCATGACCGCAATGAAATACGCCAGGCTCGCCGGGGTGTTGCCATCAGCAGTCTTGCAGCAGTCTGCGCAGGCGAACAGGTATGAGTCGATGGCTGCTGTGCCTGCTGCTGTGCCTGTCCACCATGAGCCGGGCGGACTGGTTCGAACGGCGTGAGTCGATCATGGGCACCGCTATCCATGCGGAGGTCTGGTCGGATAGCGCGGAAACCGCGGAACAGGTCCTCGACTCTGTAATGGACGAGATGCGTCGAATCGACACGACCTACAGTCCGTACATCGAGACCAGCGCGCTGTCCGAGCTGAATCGGCTGGCGCCTGTCGGCTGGGTGTCTGTTGCAGCGGAGATGATCGACCTGCTGACTCGCAGCGCCCGGGTATCCGAGCTCACCGAAGGAGCATTTGATATCACCTATGCATCGATCGGCAGGTATTACGACTACCGGGAGGGCGTGCGCCCGGACAGCGCTCAGATAGAAGAAGGCCTGGCTGCTATCGACTACCGGTATGTTGAAATCGACGTCGAAAAGGGACGGGTTCGCTACGCGCACCCCCATGTCTATGTGGATCTTGGTGGTATCGCCAAAGGTTACGCGGTGGATCGCAGCATCGACATCCTGCGTGCGGCCGGCATCGAGCAGGCATCGGTGTCCGCGGGTGGAGACAGCCGTATAATCGGCGATCGTGGTGGCCACCCCTGGACCGTCGGCGTGCGGGACCCCCGTGACGCAAACCGGATGGTCGTACTGCTGCCGCTGGAGGACACGGCGGTTTCCACATCCGGCGACTATGAGCGTTTCTTCGACGAGGCGGGTGTGCGCTATCACCACATTCTCGATCCCGCTACCGGCGATTCGGCCAGACACAGCATGAGCGTGACTGTGCTCGGACCGGATGCCACGCTCACCGATGCCCTCTCCACCAGTGTGTTTGTGCTCGGTGCCGAAAGAGGTCTCGCCCTGATCGACCGCCTGCCGGGCATAGATGCCATAATCATCGACGCACAGGGCCGGCTGCACTATTCGGCCGATCTCTCCGAACTGGTGGACCCGTCGCAGGCCCGGTCTTCCGGAGACGGCGCGCCCCGTTGATTCGGTTCTCAATTCCCTCACTGGCGGGACCAGGTCCTCGCGAACTGTGAATCCCGGCACACTTTCAAAACCTGCCCTCAACTAACGTGCGTAAACGACAGGCTGCCTGGAAAGAGCAGCCGAACACGCAGACATGGATAGCTGCCGGTCAGTTACACCGGAATCCGCTGTCGGTTTGAAGACAGCGTGTTTTCGAATCGTGCAGTCGGCGGATTCCGGTTTCTTCTCGACTGCCTGTCGTAACGGGCGCGGCTATGGATGGTCCAATCGCGAAATCGGTACACAGGGAAGGCACCTGATGCAGCAGCCCGAAACGTCGGTGAGGCCGGCAGTTCGAAGGATCCAGCGTGACGATTCACGCTCGATGCGACAGGGAAAGGCGACTGGGTGAAAGCCCCGGTGCAGCAGACGCCACAGGGCATGTGCTGCACCCGGGAAGCAGTATTCGCCAGATCTTTCGACGGCCCACTGTCTTTATGATGTTTGGAGGTAGACAGATGAAACGATGCATGAGATGGACTAAGACGGTCGCACTGACAGTCATCGCACTGGCTGCCGCCAATGTCGGTGCGGTCACGCTGCAGCAGGACGCTCCGGATTTCACACTGAAAAGCCTGGAAGGCAGCAACCTGCGCCTCAACGAATACCGCGGGCAGGTGGTGCTCATCAATTTCTGGGCGAGCTGGTGCGGACCCTGTCGCCAGGAAATGCCGCTGCTGGATCGACTCCACAGCCGTTATGAAGACACCGGTTTTGCGGTGCTGGGTGTGAATGTCGAAGGCGTCGTCGAGCCCGCGATGGAAATCGTACAGAAGACCAATGTGACCTTTCCGATCCTTATCGATGATGGCCAGCGTGTCTCGGAACTGTACAACCTGCAGGCCATGCCGAGCACCGTGGTCGTCGATCGTGACGGTGTCGTCCGCTACATCCACCTTGGCTACAAACCGGGTGACGAAGCGAAGTATGTGGAAGTGGTCAAGCAACTGATCCGCGAATAACCCGCACGGGCAGGTTCGCGACGGAACAGGCAGACACAGGCGCACAACGAACAGGACACGAACGATGCGAAGGACAGCAATCGCTACACTACTGACACTCATGACGTCTGTCGCTGTCGCGACAGACGCAGTTGCGTCGGAGGCACCGGCAACAGACGCTTCAGCCATGGACCCGACAGCGACGACCGCACCGGTTGTCAAAGCGGTCGTGGCTCCGGCTGGCTCCCCGGCCGTCCCGAATCAGCCGCTCGGTGATGATCTCGAAGGGGTCAAGCAGGCGCTGCTCAAGCTCAAACGGGATCTGGTGATCCTCGAAGAGGATCTGCTTTTTCCGGCCAGCACTCAGGTGGCCGTATTCCTCTCCATGGACATCGGCGAGCTGTTTCAGCTCGACTCTGTGACGCTGAAACTGAACGGCCGGGAAGTCGCCCACCACCTGTATACCGATAAACAGACGGACGCGCTGTACCGCGGTGGTATCCAGAAACTTTATGTGGGCAATGCCAAACAGGGTTCGAATGAACTGACCGCCTTCTTCACAGGCCGGGGCCCGGGTGGCCGGGATTATCGGCGCGCCACCAGTGTGGCCTTCGAGAAATCCTTCGAACCCACCTTTATCGAGCTGGCCATCGCCGATTCCACGGCCGACTACCAGCCCGAGTTCCGTTCCGCGGTCTCCGACTAGAGCGCGGGACAGCGGGCATGAAAGCGTTCCTGTGCGAGCTGATCTTAAGCTGTGTGCTGGCTGCTCCCGGTGCCAAGCCGGTTGAGGAGCTCACCTACGGCACACTGTTGTACAGCTACTACCAGGATGACTACGCCCAGGCGCTGCTCGAAGCTGAAGTTGCGAAGGCCCAGGGGAGGCGCGGGACGGATCCGGTTCGATTTGATCTCGCTACCGGCAGTTTCGCTTTCAGCGAAGGCATGTACGGTATGGCCCGGGACACCTTCGAGTCTGTGGCGGCTTCGGAGCTGACCGAACTCGATCGGATGCGACTGGCCTTTCATCTCGCGCGCGAATACCACCGCCGCGGCGACTGGAATGCACTCGCGCTGGAACTGGACAAGATTGATCTCGGTAAGTCCTGGCGTGGCCGGGAAAAAATTCATCCGGAAGTTGAATTCATGCGTGCTGAACTGGCCGTGCAGCGCGGTCAGCTGGCCCTCGCGGAAAGCGCGCTGGAAAAGCTCGAGTCCGATGATCCGCTGAAAGCCTATGGCCTGTTCAATCTCGGTGTTGCTTACCGAGCGGGCGGCGATCTGGACAGCGCCAATCGCACTTTCGTGCGGGTGGCGGAGGGGGAACCCCGGGATGCGGAATCCCTCGACCTGATTCAGAGGGCGAAGCTGGCGCAGGCCTATGTAGCCAGGCAACAGCATGCCGCCGCAGATGCGGAAACCGTGCTCGGCGGGTTGCCCGGCCAGGGTCGCTACCGGGACATCGCCCTGGCCTCTTACGGCGGGCTGGCGATGGAGAATCAGGACTATGCGCTGGCCGCGAGAATCTGGCTCACCCTCCAGAATCAGGATTACTGGACTTCCAGTACAGCCCAGGCCCGGATCGGATTTCCGCTCAGCCTCGAACGGCTCGCGTCCCAGGACCAGGCCCTGGCCCAGTATCGAAGTGCCGAGCAGGATTTTGAGAATCGACTGGCGGTAATTGGAGGATTGCGTCGACAGGCGCAGGACCCGGTCTGGGTACAGAGTCTGCTGCAGGTGTTCTCGGCCCCGGAGCGGGATGAGTCTCAGATGTCGGCGCTGGTTGATCGCTGGCAGTCGGAGCTCGGCCACACCGACTGGCTGGAGTGGCTGGCCACCGAAGACACACACAAAGTACTGCTTGAATGGCGCGAACTGCTGGAGATGCAGAACTGGCTCGACGAGCTGCCGGCAGATCTGGCCGCCTATGAGTCACTCGCGGCAGAACGCCGCCGGCGTTCTGCCGCGGCGAGAGAACTGCTTCATGACAACGAGCTTCTGCACCAGAAGGACGTGCTCGCAGCACAGATCGAGGCGCAATCCCGGCAGTACCAGGTTCTGACACTCGCAACAGCCGAGCGCACGCCCGAGTGGATGCGCGGCTTCGCTGACGCGACTGAGCGCGGGCGAATCGATCAGCTCGAGAATATGCGGGAGCTCATACGTAAAGGGATGAGTGCACGGGAATCGACCCGCTGGTTGCAGCGCATCGATCGACTCGAAGGCATTCTCTACTGGGAGCTGGTGGAGCAGCGCGAGGTGCGTCTGCGGGATCTGCGCAAACAGCTCACGGAGAACGAGCAGCTGCTCGCCGCTGTGAATGAACGTATCGACAGGGTGCAGAGCGCGGAAGCGGAATTCGCCGCCGGTGTGGAAACCGATTTTCTGATGTTCGCCGATCGTGCCCGGGAACTGCGTCGGGATGTGGATCGCGCGCGCAATGCCCGGGAAATCGCGCTGGCCGATCAGCTTCATCAGGGGCTGGCGAAGGAACAGGAACGCCTTGAGCGGTACCTGCTCATCACCCGTATCGGGATCGCCCGGGCTACCGACCAGCTCGCGCTGGCTGCGGACCTCGGAGGTGTCGAATGAGCCTTCGAATCATTCTGCTCGGCCTGATCGTGCTGCTCGGCGGTTGCAGCTGGATGCCGTTCTCTGGCGGGAACGATACCTTTGTCGATCGCTCACCGCGTCTGTCGGAAGTGGTCGCCGACCTGCCCGAGCTGGACCTCAGGCGTCAGGCAGCCGCCCGGCCGAGCCGCGAAGAGGTTGTCGCCGCCTATGAGCGCGTATACGGCCTCCTCGCGGATCGCAGAGAGAATCATGCGGTCGGCAAGCGTCTCGCTGACCTGAAAATGAGCCTCGGCGAAGACCTGGACATTGCCGGTGCCGAAGCGCCTTACGCGGGAGCGGTCTCCCTGTACGAATCTCTGCTGGAAAACTCGGAAGGCGAAGGTAAGGACGAAATTCTCTATCAGCTGGCCCGGGCGAGTGATGTCACCGGAGACACCGCCGCAGCCGTGTCCTATCTCGATCGCCTGATCGCCGGCTACCCGGACAGCCGCTACATTGTCGAAGCCCGGTTCCGCCGGGCGGAGATCGCTTTTTCCGAAAACCGTTACCAGGAGGCCGAGGGTGATTACGGTTTCGTGGTGAGCCTCGGTGATACCACAGCCTACTGGCGGAATTCGGTCTACATGCGCGGCTGGTCCCAGTTCAAGCTCGGTGATCTCGAAGCCGGACTCACGAGCTTCTTCCAGGTGATCGATTCGGTGCTGACCGATCCCGATGCCGGAACACTGCCAACGACCGAGCAGGAACTGCTCAGCGACAGCATGCGGGTGGTGACGCTGACACTCGGCTACCTGGAGGGTGCAGCATCTCTGGCCGCGCACATGAACGATCTGGATCGACCGCACTGGCAGTATCTGGTTTACGAAGCGCTGGCCAGCGACTACCTCGACAAGGAACGCTATCTCGACAGCGTGGCCACCTGGCAGATGTTCGTTGATGAAAATGGCCTCGACGCCCGGGCACCGAGCGCCCACATCGGCATGATCGAGACCCTGATCAAGGCAGATTTCCCGAGCGAGATCCATCCGAAGAAGGTTGAGTTTGTGAACCGCTATGGCGTGTTCAGCCAGTTCTGGGCTGTGCACGATGCTGCCGTTCGGGACGGCTATCTGGACAAACTTCATGAATATCTGGGGGAACTGTCCAAGCAGGCTCACGCGGAGGCGCAGAGCAGCGGAAAGCGTGACGACTATCTGCTGGCTGCAGAATGGTACGAACAGATGGTCGCGACCTTCCCCCTCGATCCTGCCACCGCCGAGTACCACTTTCTGCTCGGTGAGGTGTACACGGAAGCGGAAGAACACGGTCGCGCAGTGGCGGCCTTCCAGCGGGTGGTTCACGAGTTCATCGACTATCAGCGCGCGGACGAAGCGGGCTATGCGGCGATTCTCGGTCTGAGCAGGCTCGCCGAGAGTGCGCCGGTTGAAGAACAGGAGCTCTGGCAGCGCCTGAAGATCGATGCCCAGATCGAATTTGCGCTGCTGTTTTCAGCAGACGAACGGGCTGCCGCCGTGCAGGGTGCGGCCGCGGACAGCCTGTTTGCGCTGGGTGAATTCGCCCAGGCCGTCGAGCTTGCCCAGAATCTGCTCAATACCTGGCCGGAGGCGGAGCCCGCGCTGCGGGAATCCGCGCTGCTGATTGCCGGCCACGGCCGCTTCGAACTCGGCGATTTCGTCGGTGCAGAGAATGCCTATCAGCGATTGCTTGCCATGAATCTCGATGCAGCAGAGCGTTCGGACGTACAGCAGCGACTGCTTGCCACGGTCTATAAACAGGGTGAGGCCAGCGAAGCCGCCGGAGAAACCGACGCCGCTGTCGCCCATTACCTGCGTCTGCAGGAAATCGATCCGACGGCTGAGCTCGCCGTGCAGGGCCAGTTTGATGCGGTGGCTGTGATTGAAAGTACCGGCGACCTGACCGGTGCTGCCGTATTGCTCACGGATTTCCGGCAGCGCTATCCGGACCACGAACTCGGTAACGGCATCGACGCCCGCCTCGCGGCGATGTACGAACAGACGGGCGATGTAGCCGGAGCCGCAGCCGAATATGTGAACCTCTCGGTCAGCGCCGACGATGTGGAGGTGCGGCGGCAGAGTCTGTACCGGGCAGCCGAACTCTATCTGCAGCTGGATGATGCCAACACGGCCCTCGTCCACTTCCGGGACTACGCAAACACCTATCCGCAGCCTGCCGATCTGCGTCTGGAAGCCATCCATCATCTGGACCTGCTGTATCAGCGCTTCGACGACGGCGCCAGTCGCCGCTTCTGGCTGGCGAAGAAGATCGAGCTGTATACGGACATGGGGCGCGCTCCGACCGAACGGGCCACCTATCTGGCCGCGGAAGCGCAGCTGGTGTTTGCCGAAGACGAACGCGCGCAGTTTGACCTCGTCCGCATCACACATCCGCTGCAGAAGAGCCTCAAGCGCAAACAGCAGGCATTGAAGAAGACCGTCGCCGCCTTCGAAGCGGTTGCGGACTACCAGGTGGCCGAGTTCGCAACCGCCTCCACATTCCAGATTGCCGACCTCTACTCCGAGCTTTCCAGGGCCATCATGAACTCGGACAGACCCGGCGGACTCTCGGAGCTGGAGCTGGAACAGTACGAGATTCTGCTGGAGGAGCAGGCGTTTCCCTTCGAGGAACAGGCCATCACGCTGCACGAGATCAACATGCGTCGCAGCTGGGATGGTGTCTACGACGACTGGGTGAAGAAAAGTTTTGATGAACTGCGACGGCTGATGCCGGCACGGTTCGACAAGCAGGAAGTCGAGGTGGCTTATGTCGAAACGATTTACTGATCATTGGTTTTCCGGTGCCGGCATGCGTACCGCCATCCGCTTCGGATGGCTGCTGGCACTGGCCGGTTGTGTCTCGCTGGAAAGCAGCCAGACGTCCACTGTGTCATCGGAGCACGCGCGCCCGAGTGACCAGCAGGTGGATATGGCTGTCAACAGCGAGATCACTCCTTTCAGCGCGGCGGATGCGCCGGATGCGCCACCACCGCCTGAGGTCCGCAAGGCCAATCAGCAGATCTTCGATCAGGCCGTGGCGGCGATGCGGGCGGGCAGGCTCAGGGAAGCGGAAGTCCTGTTTCTCGAGATCACTGCGGATCAGCCTGAGCTGGCGGGCCCCTGGATCAATCTGGGGCAGATCTATACCCGGACCGAACAGGTTGAGGCAGCCCGGCAGGCCTTTGAACGGGCGGTCAGTTCCAATCCCTGGAACTGTGCTGCACACAATCAGCTTGGTGTGCTGTCGCGCCAGCACGGCGATTTCGGCGCGGCCGAGCACCATTACCTTGCCTGCCTGAAGAGGGTCCCGGACTTTCAGGATGCCTATCTCAATCTCGGCATCCTTTATGAACTCTACCTGGGTCGACTCGACGATGCGCTCAACTACTACCGCTACTACCAGGCTCTGCTCGATGAACCGGACCCCCGGGTGCAGGGGTGGGTGCTCGATCTGCAGCGGAGGCTCGGCGTATGAGCAAAAAACAGAATCTGATTTTCTGCGGACTCGCCCTGGTGACCGCACTGGGAGCGCAAAGTGTCCGTGCAGCGGAGCCTGCATCGTCCGGGAGCGCCCCGGCAGCACCGCAGGGAGTCATCCGTCTTGACGAAACCGTGATCTCCGGCAACCAAGAACTGCCGAAAGTTCTGTATATCTTGCCCTGGCGTGAACCCGGTGGGTTGCCGGATATAGAGCTTGAGTCGGATTTCACGGAGATGGACGTGTTTCGAAGGCTCTATCCCCCCGCTTACCGGCGGGAACTGTCGTACTACAAGTCGTTGGAAGCAACGAAGTCGGAGGAGTAAAAAATGGATTTCTACACAACCGTGGTGAGTTTCTTCCAGCAGGGCGGACCTTTCATGTATCCCATCGCCATAGTGCTCGGGGTCGGACTGGCCATCGCACTGGAGCGATACTTCTACCTGATTCACCAGACCCACGTGAATCGCCGGGACTACGAGAAGATACTGCCGCTGCTGAAAGCCAAAAGGCAGCGTGAAATCGCGGAGGTGACCCGGGTATCGAAATCGGCCATGGCGCGGATCATTGCCGACGGCATGAATCGGCGCACCAGTTCCCGCCGCCGCTCGGACATCGAATACGCGATGGAAGAAGGGCTGCTCGAAATTCTGCCGAACATCGAACGCCGCACCCCGTATCTCGCGACATTCGCAAACATTGCGACACTGCTCGGACTGCTGGGCACCATCATCGGTCTGATCGCAGCATTCACCGCGGTGGCCAACGCGGATCCGGCTGAGAAAGCGACACTGCTTTCCCAGAGTATATCCATCGCAATGAACACGACCGCCTTCGGCCTGATGGTGGCCATCCCGCTGCTGCTGGTGCACTCGGTGCTGCAGAGCAAGACCAGCGCCATCGTCGAAAGCCTGGAAATCGCGGTGGTGAAATTTCTGAACCTGATGGATGGCGAAACCGCCGGAGCTGTCGCAACTGCCGCAGCGGCTGCAGCGCCTGCTGCCAGGGCCGGCAAAGCCTGAGGCAGCTGTCGACCGGTTCCTTACACCCGCCATCAGTAAAAGAAAACGGAGCGCCATCGCATGGATCGCGTAAAACACCGGAAATACAAACACCAGGAAGCCGCGGACCTGGATGTCACGCCGTTCATGAACCTGATGATCGTGCTGGTGCCCGTGCTGCTGCTCTCCATGGTGTTTACCCACACCACGGTAATAGACCTGAATTTCCCGACGGGTGAGGGTTCCGCCGAATCGTTCGATCCGGAGGCCGTGCACCTGGAAGTGGTCGTAAAAGGTGAGACCCTGGTTGTCGCCGATGGTCGGGGTGGTGTGATCAGAACGATTCCCAAGGTCGAGGGTGTCTACGATTTTGCCCAGCTCACCCTGGTGATGCAGGAGCTCAAGCGGCGGATGCCGGAGAAGCAGGACATCACCGTGCTGCTGGCTCAGGAAACCGACTACCAGACCCTGGTCACGATCATGGACCGGGTGCGCTCCTATCCCACCGTGCAGAACCTCGAGGTGGTGCACGCGGAACTGTTCCCGGTGATTTCGCTCGGTGACGCACCTCCGCTGGAAAAACAGCTGCAGGTGGGGAGCGCATCGTGAGCAAGATCCGCCATCAGCAGCGGCGCACGTCGCAGAAAAAGCACGGACGCGCGGCGAGCCTGAACCTGGTGTCCCTCATGGACATCTTCACGATCCTGGTGTTCTTCCTGATGGTGAACTCATCGGAAGTGGAAGTGCTGCAGACCAGCTCCAAGATCAAGCTGCCGGACTCGACTTCTGAACAGCGTCCGGAAAACAAGCTGGTGATCTCGATCAGTGAAGACGATCTGGTGCTCCAGGGCAGACCCGTAGCCAGCGTATCCGCGATCAGTGACCCGTCTGTCACCGTGATTGCTGGTCTGAAAACCGAGCTCGAATATCAGGCGTCCCGGAAGACCGTGATGCCGGAAGGCGGGTTCGAGGTCACCATCATGGGTGATCGGGAACTGCCTTACTGGCTGCTCAAGAAGGTGATGCTCACCTGCCAGACCACCGACTTTGCACGCATTTCGCTGGCAGTGAACAAGATCGAAGGTGCCGCACCCGCTCCTGTGGATGGCGCGGCGATGCCGGAAACGGCGGCACTTGAAGCCGTACCCGTAACCATCGGAGGTGCCTCGTGACCACCATGGTGTATCGACCCGAATTCACCCTGCCCTGGGATCTGGGCCGGGAAGACATCCGCAAGTTCCGGCGCTGGCTGCTGATGATGCTGCTGGCCATAGGCGTCGGCGGTGCTCTGATCCCCTTTCTGCCGGTACCGGAGGTGAATCGTGAGGAGCTCGAAGAGCTGCCGCCGCAACTCGCGCGGATTCTTCTCGAAAAGAAGGAGCCCGTGATTCCGCCCCCGCCGCCCCCGCCGAAAGTGGAAGAAAAACCCCAGGAAGTGAAGCCGGAGCCTGAGAAAATTCCTGAGCCCAGGGTGGAAACCACAGCGAAACCGGAACCCACAGTTGCCGATGCCCGTGAGAAAGCGGCTCTGTCGGGTCTGCTGCAGTTCAAGGACGCCTTCGCCGACATGCGCGATGCGGTGGACATGAACAAACTGAAGGATACCGGTGCTATTCAGCAGGGTGCGGGTACCGCGGCCAGTATCGACCGGTCCCTGCTCACCTCGAAACATGGCACGCGCAGTGCTGGTGTGAACGTTTCAGAGTTGTCCCGGGACACGGGCGGAATCGCGCTGGCCGGTCGTCAGACCACCAAGGTTGAGGTGCCGGAAGGCAGCAAAGGCGAGGGCGGTGTGAAGAAGCCGCGTGAACTCGATGCGCGGCAGCGCAGTATCGAAGAAATCCGTCGTGTGTTCGACAGTAACAAGGGCGCCATATTTGCGATCTACAATCGCGCTCTGCGTACCGACCCGACGCTGCAGGGTCAGGTGGTGCTGGAACTGGTGATCGATGCGACCGGCCAGGTGGTCGAGTGCCGCGTGGTGGATTCGGAAATCACCGACGAAGCCATGGTCGCCAAGATCATCAGTCGTATCCGCCTCTTCGACTTCGGCAAAAGGGATGTGGGCACCACCAGGATCAACTATCCGGTGCACTTCCTCCCCACCTGATCATCGGGAACATCTTCTGTTCTCTGCTCAGTTGGTGATCGGGTAGGACTCCCGGTCCTCCAGACGCCAGATGCGGTCGATGGGACACTTCAGGCCGTCTGCACGGATGGTATCGAAACCCGCCCAGATGGTGTTGTTGGACATCGACACCGAGACATTCTGTGCCCAGGAGAGACCATGGCACTGGTGTTTGAGGGTGAGCAGATAGCTGTTCTGGGTGTCGTTGACCAGTACCCGCTGACCATCCAGAAAGGTCCAGTCGACGATGCGGTCTGCCTGAGGAATGCTCTGTACCGGTTCGCCCGGTGACTCGGGAGAGATGGCCCAGCTACCTGTTGCGGCAAGCAGCAGAAGGGCGACCAGAAAGGAATTCTTCACGTCAAACTCTCCTGTATCTGATTCTGGATGCGTGGAGTGAGGTTAGTGCCCGCATTGTGAACGCAATGTGAACGTCGCGCACCTGTCTGTTACAGAAAGTAACAAATTTGCTGTGTACCCTTCATGACGTTCCCGAGTCGCCATCCGCATTGCCATAGCCGCTGCTACCCGGCACAGTTGCCAGGCGCATCAAGCTGAAATCCAGGACGGCCAATGCAAAACAGAAGGTACGGAGGCAGGTCATGAGGCTCGGTCTGCTGCATCCCGGGGCCATGGGTGTGACTGTTGGCGCCGCCGCTCAGGCGGCGGGTCACGAAGTGTTGTGGTTATCGACAGGCCGCAGTGCACAGACCTGCGCGCGGGCCGAAAAGGCCGGCCTTCAGGTCTGTACCGATCTGCCCACCCTGGTGGGGTCGGTGGCAGGGATGCTGTCCGTGTGCCCCCCGGAAGCGGCGCTCTCGGTCGCGGGCGAGGTGATGGCAGCGGGCTTCACAGGCATCTACCTGGATGCCAATGCGGTGGCACCCGCCACCAGTCGAAGAATTCAGAGCCTGGTGGAATCAGCACCGGGCCCTGCCGGCGGCGCCGTCTATGTCGACGGCGGCCTCATCGGGCCGCCCGCGCTGCAACCCGGCACGACCCGGTTGTATCTGTCCGGCGCAGCGGCAGCCGAGGTCAGTGCCTGGTTTACCGGCAGCGCGCTGGATGCGCGCCTGGTCGAGGGTCCGGCTGGTTCGGCCTCGGCCCTGAAGATGTGTTATGCCGCCTATACCAAGGGCGCCAGTGCCCTGCTGCTGGGCGTACGCGCACTTGCCGAAGCGGAAGGGGTCTCGGCCGCGCTGCTGTCCGAGTGGGCCCTGTCCCAGCCTGATCTGGGCAGACGTTCGGAAGCCACTGCCCGGGGCACAGCACCAAAAGCCTGGCGCTTCGTCGCCGAGATGGAGGAGATCGCCAGGAGCTTCGAAGACAGACGGCTGCCCGGTGGTTTCCACCATGCTGCAGCACAGATTTACAGCCTGATGAGTGAACTCAAGGACAGGGATGCAGTGACCCTGGCGGTGGTGCTGGAGGCTCTGTCCCGCGGCGCTGACGACGTCCGAGGCTGAGGCTTCGGTGTCCGAGGCTGAGGCCTCGGCGTCCGGAGCTGAATCGCCTCAGGGTCTGAACCAGAACCGGGGGGCTTCTGCCCTCGAACCCTTGCGGGCCAGCTTGGCCCAGCGGCACAGCAACCCTCGGGTGTCCCGCGGGTCGATGATCTCTTCGATTTCAAAGTACTCCGCGGTGCGGAAGGGCGAGCGCACCTGGTTGAGGCGCGCCTTGATCCGGGCCAGATGAGCGTCCCGGTCGTCACTCGCCTCCAGTTCGGCCTTGTAGGCGACTTCGATGCCCCCCTCAATGGGCAGTGAACCCCAGTCACCCGAGGGCCAGGCTACCCGGATGTGGTGACTGCCGGGTTTGTGATTCGCCCCGCCGGCGACACCAAAGGCCTTGCGCACCACAACGCAGCAGAAAGGGACATTCGACTGACCCAGTGCGGCCAGCGCCTGGGAACCGAAGCGGATGGTTGCGTTTTCCTCGGACTGCTTGCCGATCAGAAAGCCGGGGCAGTCTTCGAGGTGAATCAGCGGCAGGTGGAAGGTCGAGGCGAGGTCGATGAGCCGGATGAGTTTGCGGCAGGCGTCCGCGGTCCAGGCGCCGCCGTAGACCATGGGATTTTCGGCGAACAGCGCCACCGGAATACCATCGAGACGACCGAGTCCGGTAATGATCGATTTCCCCCAGTTCCGGCCGATTTCGAAGAACGAATCCTGGTCGAGCACGGCATCGATGATCCGATGCATGCTGTAAACCTTGCGCGGGTCCCGGGGCACGATGTCGATAAGGGCGGCTTCGCGGCGATCGGCCGGATCTTCGCAGGTCTGTACAGGGGGCAGTTCGTCACTCGAACTCGGCAGATAGGACAGGAAACGCGTCGCCCGCTCGAAAGCTTCCGCCTCGCTCAGCACCTCGTCGTCGATGGCACCGTTGCGGGTGTGGATCCGGGAAGCGCCGAGTTCTTCCTTGCTGACATCGCCCAGACTCGCCCAGTCCACCAGCGCAGGACCCGCGATCATCATCTGAGCGCTGTCCTTCACGATGACTGAGTAGTGGCTGGTGGAGACGCGCGCGGCACCGATACCGGCAACCGAGCCCAGCGCCAGTGAAACCGACGGGGCCACACCGAGATGGCGCACCACGGTTTCCCAGCCCCGCAGTTCGGGGATATAGGTGCGACCGGCGCGTTCTATGGTTTTGACAGAGCCGCCACCGCCCATGCCATCGACCAGGCGGATGTGGGGCAGGCGTAGCTCCAGGGCGAGACCTTCGGCCTGGGTCCGTTTGCCGGAAATCGACGCATCGGCGGAACCGCCGCGCACGGTGAAGTCGTCACCCGAAAGGATCACCGGGCGGCCGTCGATTTCGGCGGTACCGAAGACGAAGTTCGAAGGGGTGAAAGCGGTCAGATTGCCGTCGGCGTCGTATTCGCCGACACCGGCCAGCATGCCGATTTCATGAAAAGAACCGGCGTCCGCGATGGCGTCGATCCGTTCCCGGATCGTCTGTTTGTTGAAGTGGTGCTGGCGGGCGACCTTTTCAGGACCGCCCATCGCAAGCGCCAGCTCCTGGCGCCTGCGCAGCTCGCCGATTTCCTCTTCCCAGCTCATGCGCCCGGGAAGAGTCGATCAGGCACGGGTTCCGGT
This sequence comes from Pseudomonadales bacterium, assembly GCA_041395945.1. Lineage (NCBI taxonomy): Bacteria > Pseudomonadati > Pseudomonadota > Gammaproteobacteria > Pseudomonadales > Pseudomonadales bacterium. The sequence goes on along the minus strand of JAWKZN010000001.1, from coordinate 2,789,756 downwards.
GAAACTGGCGTTGCCGAAGGCGCCCAGTTTGACGTTGCCGTTGATGTTGTCGCCTTCGACCTTGGCACTGAATTCCAGTGTCATGGCCATCGGTGAGGTGATGCTCGCCTTCCAGCTGACGTTGTCGCCGTCGACCTTGCCATCCTGCAGCTCGAGCTCGCCCTGGGGGCCGCTCAGTTTGCCGGTCAGGGTCGAGCCGCTGCTGGCCAGCGTCAGGGTGCCCTTCTGGGCGCCCATGGGGGTGTTCATCGTGGTGTTCCAGGTACCGTCTGCGCTCACTGTATGGTCTCCCTTTCGTTGCGCGATCTTCTCCCTGCGGAGTTCGCGATTCTGTTTCAAATGTTCCCGACGGCGGGAGCCGCGGGGGGTGGGAAGTATGCCTAATCGGCAATGCAACGTCATCCGCGCGCCACCCGCACCCACAGGGATGTGTTCACGCTGTCTCGCCACCAGGGGGGCTGGAGAGCGTGTCAGACTCAACGGAAGTCTGGAGACCGGGTCGGACCTTGATGGGGCGCCGGTGAGCCGGCTTCATTGCAGGTGTGCAAGGGGTGGCCTAAGATTTCCGCCGGCCGCGGGTGACCGCGCGAACAGTCACGCGCGAAAACCCGCAGGCGCAAATCCAGAGGAATGGTAGGTATGACGGGTCTGGTGGTGCTGGGAGTCATTCTGCTCGCGATCGCGGCGGCCGGGCTGCTGTTCTGGCAGCGGGTGCGCACGATGACTGCCAAAGAGAAAAAGGCGCTGGTAAAAACCACGCTGAACAGTGTGTTCGTCTGGTGCGAAAACAGGGGACTGCTGCGACGCACGCCGGCTTTCGATCATGACTACCTGCAGTCTTACCCGGGCATGAAAATCTTCGAAGATCACTACGAAGACATACGTGAGGAGTGCATGACCCTGTTGGGTATGCGCGACAAGCTCGTGGACATTTCTGCCATGGGCGGCGCCTATACGCAGGCAGGCATCCACACAATCAAGTGGAAAACGGTAATGTTCAAAGCAGGAGATTTTGTCGAAGAAAACTGCGCCCGGTGTCCGAAGACTGCAGCGCTGCTGCGGCAGCGGCCGGAGGTGTTCACTGCGTTTTTTTCCGTACTGGAAGGCAATCAGTACATCACCCCGCATTGGGGCTACTACAAAGGCTTTGTGCGCTATCACCTCGGGGTAGTGATTCCGGAGAACAATTCCCATCAGTTGTGCTGGCTGCGGGTCAATGGCGACAGAGAAGACAACGCCCGGCGGGATACCAGCCTGATCGAGCGGGGAGAGGTCTATCACTGGAAAAACGGCAGGGGCATCGTGTTCAACGACAATTATCTGCACGACGCGGCAAATCATTGCGATGAGCCGAGAGCGGTGATGTGGCTCGATGTGCGGCGGAAAATGCCCTGGTATCTCGACCTCTATAACCGCATCTGTCTGGGTCTCATGCGCCGGGATGAGTCGATCAAGAAAATTCAGCGCAACGCGGTCATCGCGGCCTAGGGAGCCCTTGACCGACTCCTCACCCCAGATCGGTATCCTCAATGAGGGCCCGCTCCATGAAGCGCTCAAAGCACTTTATGTGGAGGAGCAGATGGCGCGCACGTCTGCTGCGGATACTGAGGTTCCCGTTGGCAACTATGTCGCCGATGTGCGCGCCGGTGACGATGTCATCTACGAAATTCAGACGGGTGGCTTCGGGCCGCTGAAGCGAAAACTCACCAGTCTGCTGCAGGCGCATCGGGTGGTCCTCGTTTACCCCGTCGCCCAGGTGCGTTATATCCTGAAAATCTCCGAAGACCCTGACACCGAGCCGAACCGGCGCCGGTCGCCGAAACGGGGTTCAATTGCCAACGTGGTGGAAGCGCTGGTGAGTATTCCCGCACTGCTCAACCATCCGAACTTCGAACTCGAAGTGGTGATGATCTCCGAAGAAGAGGTCCGGGTATTCGACCCCGGCCGGGTTCGCAGACGCAATGGCTGGCGGGTGGTGAATCGCAGGCTGGTCGAAGTGCTCGAACGTCACAGATTCCGCAGCGGGGAAGATCTGCTGCGCCTGGCGCCTGGTGTCCTGCCCGATGTATTCACTACCGCGGATCTGGCCACGGCGATGGATCGGCCGCGCTGGCTGGCGCAGAAGCTGGCATTCTGTCTGCGGGAGAGTCAGGTCGTGGAGATCTGCGGCAAGGCGGGGAATGCCCTGTGTTACCGGCGTACCGGCGGATGAGATCATCACGCCCTGTGTCGATGGCCGGGAATCCCGGCATCAGTTGAAGGTGGCTGCAAACACCTCGGAAAGACTTTCCACCAGAGTAATATCGAGCTCTGCCCGCACGGCGGCCGGGAGCTTCACCAGCTCTGCCGCGCTGTCCTTCGGCATGATGATCCGTCGCATGCCGGCCCGATGAGCAGCAAGCAGTTTTTCTTTGATACCGCCCACGGGCAGCACGAGGCCGGACAGGGTGAGTTCACCCGTCATCGCCAGATCGGGGGGGACGGGTTTGCCGGTGTAGGCCGAATAAAGGGCAGTGGCAATGGTGATGCCGGCCGAGGGGCCGTCCTTCGGCACCGCACCCGCGGGCACGTGGACATGGACACCTGTGCTTTCGATTTTTTCCCGATTCAGACCCAGTTCGTCCGCCACCGACCAGAGATGGCTGCGGGCGGCCCGTGCGGATTCCTGCATGACCTGGCCGAGATGTCCGGTCAGCGTGATTTTTTCATCCTTCTGGGTGAGGCTCGCTTCGACGTAGAGCACGTCGCCGCCGGATTCGGTCCAGGCCAGACCGGCAGCGACCCCCGGGGTCAGTGAGCTGCGCCCCTGTTCGGATTTGAATTTCTCCGGTCCGAGCAGTTCATCGAGACTGTCGACATCGATTGGATCCTCCATCACACCGATTTCCGCACCGGTGTCTGCAGCATCCACCACCTGCCGGGCCCTCTTGCGGGCAATGCGGCCGATCACCCGCTCGAGCTCCCGCACCCCGGCTTCCCGCGTATAGCGGCGGATGGTGCGTGTCAGGGCGGCGTCCGTGATATTCAGCTGCTCCGCTTCGAGACCGGCTTCGTCCCGGCGCCGGGGAATCAGGTACTGGCGTGCGATGGCCTGTTTTTCAAAATCACTGTACCCGGAGAGTTCGAGAACCTCCATGCGATCGAGCAGTGGTCGCGGAATGCCTTCCAGCGTATTGGCTGTGGTGATGAACAGCACATTCGACAGATCGAAGGGCAGATTCAGATAATTATCCCGGAACTCCCGATTCTGAGCAGGATCGAGAATCTCCATCAGTGCGGCTGCCGGATCGCCGCGGAAGTCCCGGCCCAGCTTGTCGATCTCATCGAGCATGAGGATCGGGTTGATTACCGCAGTGCGGCGGATGGCCTGGAGGATGCGTCCCGGCATCGCGCCGATGTAGGTGCGGCGGTGTCCGCGCAGCTCGGCTTCGTCGTGCAGTCCGCCGAGGCTCAGGCGTTCGAATTTGCGGCCCATGGCCCGGGCGATCGACTGACCGAGGGACGTCTTACCTACGCCGGGTGGTCCGACAAAACACAGGATCGGCGCTTTGGCATCCGGATTGAGCTGCATGACCGCCAGCGACTCGAGGATGCGCTCTTTTACATCCTCGAGACCGTAGTGGTCCTCGTCGAGCACTTTTCGTGCATGAGCCAGGTCGAGGCGGTCTTCGGTCCGGCTGTGCCACGGCAGTTCCGCAACGAGTTCCAGATAGGAGCGCGACACCTGATAGTCGGAGGCATTGGCCGACATGCGCTTCAGACGGGTCAGTTCCCGGTCGACCTCTTTACGTACCGCGTCGGGCAGCTCAGCCGCATCGAGCTGTGCCTTGAGTTCGGCGATGTCCTCGTCATCATCACCTTCTCCCAGAGCACTCTCGATGGCGCGCTTCTGCTGTCGCAGCATGTGTTCGCGCTGCTGGGCTTCAATGTCGTCTCTGGCCTGCTCGGCGATCTGGCGGCGCAGCTCGGTGACCTGCAGTTCATGGCGGAGGATGTCGTGGAGCACGTTGAGCAGAGTCATGGTGTCCGAAGCATCCAGTACCTGCTGCTGCTTCTCGATCGGCAGATTGGCAAGAGACGCGATGCGGTACATCTGGGTGATCGGGTTGGCGATGGCGCCGATGAGCTGCTGATAGATCTGCGCGCCATTTTCCTGATCCAGCTGCAGTGCGATTTTCTGTGCCAGCTGAAGATTCTCCCGCAGCACCGCATCTGCGGCCGGTGGCTGGTCAGAAGCCGGGTCGAACTGGATTTCAGGGAGTTCGGTAAAGGCGGCAGACAGATAGTCCGGATTGCGACCGTCCTCTCCCAGGCGCACCCGTCGCACGCCCTGCACGATCACCTGGGCACCGTTTTCCTGCTTTTCGATGCGGTTGATCCTGACGATGGTGCCGATGGCATGCAGATCTTCGAAGCCAGGGTCTTCGACACCGCTGACCCGCTGGGCGACGGCGATGAACTCCCGGTGGTGTTCGGTGGCCGCTGCCAGGGCCGCCAGGGAGCGCAGGCGACCGACAGCCAGGTGCTGGACGATCTGCGGGAACACCACGACGTTTTTCAACGGCAGTATCGGATAGATCTGTGTTGCGTCGGAGTCCTTCAAGTTCTGATTCCCACTGCTGTCCCTGTTTGACGTCTTGCCTTCACCTTAATTCACTGCTCTCGATTCACCGCACTTTCAATCATCTGCGCCCGGGCCCCGGTCAGGCCACCAGCTGCTGCGCCCGTGCTGCTTCCTCGCGTACCAGCTCCGGGGCGCCGAGCAGCTGCCGGTTCCAGCCGATGCGCTTGAACCAGTAGTGCAGGCCGAGCAGATCGGTGAAGCCCATGCCGCCGTGAACCTCTGTCGCCGTACGGGCGACAAAGGTGCCGACTTCCGCGAGGTGTGCCTTGGCGTGGCACGCCATCAGCGTGGCCTCTTCCGGCACCTGGTCCTGGCTGTGTGCTGCGTACCAGACCAGGGCGCGGCAGGGTTCGAGGCTTGCTGCCATTTCCGCGCACATGTGCTTCACCGCCTGGAAGGAGCCGATCGGGCGATTGAACTGCTCCCTCTGTTTTGCGTACTCCACTGCCTGATCGAGCATGTTCTGGGCGGCACCCAGGGTATCGGCAGCGAGCATCACACGACCGGAATTCAGCACCTGCTGAAAAACGGCAGGGTCTTCAGTGAGCTTAAGTGCGGGCGTCTTTGCGAATTTCAACTCTGTTGTGGGTCGTGTCCGGTCGATGGTGGTGAGCGCACGCTGGGTTAATCCCTGAGCATCTGCATCCACAAGAAACAGACTGCGACTCTGGTCCGCAACCAGGTAGTGACTGGCGCCGGAATCGATCACGAACAGCGCAGTGCCGCTGAGGCAGCCGTCCTGACTGATCACCCCCGCACCCGCCCGGGCAGCAATGGCCTCACCGAACGCGATGCCGACGGTGGCGCTTCCACTCACCAGCTGACTCAGCAGATCCTCCGGATTGCTGCCCGACAGTCGCAGGGCGAGAGGCGCCATCACAGCGGAGCCCAGAAAGGGTGAGGGCGCGGTATGACTGCCGAGGGCTTCCGCGACCAGTGCGGCATCGAGGCAGCTGAGTCCGAGACCGCCTGCCGCTTCATCCACCAGGATGCCGGGCACCCCGAGTTCGACCAGCCCGGGCCAGACATCCTGTTCCGGGTTTTCGACGAACCGGCGTACTGCGTCGAGACTGCTGGCGTCATTCAGGTACCGGTTGACCGTATCCTGGAGTTGCGTCTGCTCTTCCGAAAGTCCGAATTCCATAAATGCTGTTCCTTATTCTGCTTTAACCGGCCTTCGCAATCTTAGGTTCGCGAGGCAGTCCCAGACCCCGTTCGCTGATGATGTTCTTCTGAATCTGGGAAGTACCGCCGCCGATGATCAGGCCGAGGAAGTACATGTACTGGGATTGCCAGCTGCCATGGTCACGCAGATGCGGATTGTCACCGTAGGCCAGACCGATTTCGCCCATTGCATCGATCGCCAGCTGTTCCAGTTCGTGGCGCAGCTCCGTGCCCTGAAGCTTCGAGATCATTCGGGCGAGTCCGGTATCCGTGTTGCCGTTCACCTTGGATGACAGTACCCGCAGGTCGTTGCAGCGCAGCGCCATCACCCGACCCTGGATGCTCATGAGACGGTCCCGGTAAACCGGATTGTTCAGCACCGGTTCGCCGTTGATGGTTTCCTGCTTCATGAGATCGATCAGGCTGTTGAGCCGGCTCAAGGTAACGTCCGGATTGGCGAGGGAATCCCGCTCGTGTCCCAGGATGGCGTTGGCCACCTGCCAGCCCTGACCACGCGCACCGACGATCTGATCTTTCGGCACCCGCACATCGGTGAAAAAGGTCTCGTTGAAATTGGCAACACCGGTCATGTCCACCAGGGGACGGATTTCTATGCCCGGGGTATCCATGCGGAACAGCAGAAACGAGATGCCCTGGTGTTTGGGCGCATCCGGTTCGGTGCGTACCAGGCAGAATATCCAGTCGGCAATGTGCGCGGTGCTGGTCCAGATCTTCTGACCGTTGACCACCCACTCGTCGCCATCGAGTACGGCGGAAGTGCGCAGACTGGCCAGATCGCTGCCCGCCCCGGGCTCCGAGTAGCCCTGGCACCAGATCATTTCACCGCGCAGGGTGGGGGGAATGAAGGTGCGTTTCTGGGCTTCGCTGCCGACTTCGAGCAGGGTCGGCACCAGCATGGAGATGCCCTGTCCGCCGAGGCCCTGACTGACCTTGGCCTTCGCGAATTCCTCGCCGATGATGCGTGATTTCAGAATGTCCGGTTCGGCACCGTAGCCACCATATTCTTTGGGGATGGTCCGGGCCGTGTAACCTCTCTCGATGAGCAGCTTCTGCCAGTCGAGGCTCGCCCTGGCGCGCTGACCCTCACCCCGGGGGGCGCGGTCGGCGTGGGTGCGCAGGAATTCCTGAACTTCGTGGCGGAAGGCCTCGTACTCCGGCCCGTAGGAAAGGTCCATCTGCTGTCTCCGCTTGGTATGTGAGCGGGATTCTACGCGAGTCGCACCAGGTGTTCGCGTCGGACCAGGTGCTTCAGGGCGACCCCCCGGGTGAATCGTTCCACTTCGGCGACCAGGTAATCGGCCAGGCGCTGGGTCTCGGCGCCGAGGGAGCCGGCGATATGGGGGGTGAGGAAGACGTTGGGGAGTCGATAGAGGGGTGAGTCCGAAGGCAGGATGTCCGGTTCGGTGGTGTCGAGTATGGCGAACAGGCGACCTTTCAGCAGCTCCTGCTCCAGCGCCCGGGGCTCGATGATTGCCCCCCGCGCGGTATTGATCAGAGTGGCGCCGTCGCGCATCAGCGAAAGCTCCCGTGCGCCGATCTGATGCAGGGTGTCTTTGTTCAGCGGCGCATGCAGGCTGACCACGTCCGCAGTCGCGAGCAGTTCCGAGAGTCCGACTTTGGTCGCGCCCAGATCCCGGACCGCCAGCGGTGTGAAATAGGGATCGCAGACGAGAATGCGCATATCGAAACGGCGCAGGTGCTCGATCACCAGGCGGCCGACATGGGAGGCGCCGACGATGCCGACGGTTTTGCGGTAATTGCCCACATCCGGTGCTTCCCGGGTCCAGGGTGCGCGGTTTTCGTGTTCGGTGGTGTAGATACGGTTGAGCTGGAAGACTTTCTTGTTGGCAAACAGGATCGCCGCAAGGGTGTATTCCGCGACCGGTACGGCGTTGGCGGCCACTGCGTTGGTCACCAGGATGCCGCGACGCCAGACGACGTCGTCGAGGAAACCCTTCACACTGCCGGCCATGTGTGCGATCAGTTTCAGCCGCGGCATGCGATCGATGATTTCCTGGTCGATGCGCTGGCAGCCCCAGCTGGTGACGAGCACTTCGATGCTGGAAAGCTGAGTGCCAATTTCGTCGACACTGCGAAAAGGCACATCGTTCACCAGGCGCGTTGCTGCACTGAGACGCTGAATATGGTCCGCTCTCATGAGCTCGTCGCAGACGACGGGATGCATCACGAGTGCTGTTGTGTAAGCTTTGGCCATGGCGGAGAGATTACCCCATAATCCGGCGCCGCATAGAACTGGAGGACCCTTGGCAGCAGACACACAGCAGACCCGCCGCAGCCATATGCTGCTCACCATGGCGCAGATGCAGGAGGCGCACAATCGGCTGGTGCATCCGGACTGGCGGACTCAGGGCTATGAGTACTACCGCGCGATCTGGGTAGAGTGCGCCGAGCTCCTCGACCATTTCGGCTGGAAATGGTGGAAGCAGCAGCACGCCGATACGGATCAGGTGAAACTCGAAATCGTGGACATCTGGCACTTCGGTCTGAGCGATCTCATTCGCGCAGGCTCACTCGATGCGGACATGCTCGACCCGGTCTCCTTCGATCCGGTCGCTGATCCCGGTGGCAGACGGTTTCGCGACTCGGTGGAGACTCTGGCTCAGATCACACTCATGAAAAGAGCCTTTGACCTGAAAACTTTTGTGAAAGTCATGCAGTCGCTGCCGATGGGCTTCGAGGAACTGTTTCACATGTACGTGGGCAAGAACGTGCTCAATACGTTCCGCCAGGACAATGGTTACAAATCCGGAACTTATCGGAAGCTGTGGGAGGACCGGGAAGACAACGAACATCTGGTGGAAGTGCTCGGGGTGCTGGAGTGCGACCCTGAGGATATCCCGACTCGCCTCTATCAGGCCCTCGAGCAGCGTTACCGGGCGAGTGAACCCCGATAGTCGTGCGCTGAAGCAGCTCGATGCCCGGCTGTGCGACTGGCAGCCGGACTTCGTGGGCACCCTGGCCTTCATCGTGTCCGGCGACTCGGTACTGCTGATCCGGAAGAAGCGCGGACACGGTGCGGGCAAGCTGAACGGCCCCGGCGGGAAAGTCGAGGCGGGAGAGACGCCGCTGGCGGGTGTGATCCGGGAAACGGAAGAGGAGGTGGGTGTCCGTCTGATCCGGCCCGAACTGCTCGGCCGCTTCCGTTTCGTGGATCTGCGGGCATCCCAGTGGCTGGGGTTCGCATTTCTTGCAAGGACCTGGGAGGGGACACCGGTAGAGACCGACGAAGCGCGACCGCACTGGTTCGATAAGCGCCGCCTGCCTTTCGATGAAATGTGGGAAGACGACCGTTACTGGCTGCCGCGACTGCTCAATGGAGAATCTCTGACCGGTGATTTCCTGTTCGACGACGGGCGGCTGCTGGTGCACCGCCTGTTCACCGATTTGGACGGGTAACCCTGGGGCAGCCGATACTGGAGTGGCATAAGGAGGCCTGATCATGCGAATCGGTATTTCGATTTCTTCGAGCTATCCGGGTGCGGCACCCCGGGAAGGTGCCGCCTGGATGGTCGATCGCGCGCGCGCCGCCTGGCAGGCCGGGCTGGACAGCCTTTTTGTGGGTGACCACCATGTCACGTCCTCACCCTACTACCAGAACACGCCGATGATCGGTCGCATGCTGGCACAGTGGGGCGATCGCCCGGTCGGTGCGCTCTATCTGCTGCCGCTGTGGCACCCGGTCCTGCTGGCCGAACAGGTGGCGACCCTCGCCTGCCTGGCCGAAGGGCGCTTCATTCTCCAGTGCGGTCTGGGCGGTGACCCTCGGCAGAGTGCCGGCATGGGCACCCGTCTGGCAGACCGGGTGAGCGCGTTCGAAGCCGGTCTGGATACGCTGCGGCGCTTATGGGCCGGGGAGCGGGTGTCGATGAGCGCACCCTGGAACTTCGAAGCGGCCAGAATTTCCCCCCTGCCGCCGGAACCGATCGAAGTCTGGATTGGAGCCCAGGCACCGCAGGCGCTGCAGCGTGCGGCGCGGATGGGCGAAGGCTGGCTGGCATCACCCGGCCTGACCCTCGACGCCGCGGCGCGGGATCTGAACCGGTACCGACAGAGTTGCGCTGAGTTTGGCCGCTCTCCCACAACGGTGGCTATCCGTCGGGATATTTACATCGGCCGCAGCGCGCAGGAAGCGCGGGAGGTAATGCGTCCCTATATCGAGGCCGGCTACCGCGGATTTCCCGATGCTGCCTTGATGTATGGCAGCGTGGAGGAAGTCACAGAGCAGATGCGTGCTCTGGAAAAACTGGGTTACACGGATGTGATCGTGCGCAACATTGTCAGCGATCAGACCCGGGCGCTCGCAACCATAGAGCGTCTTGCTGAGGTCAGATCCCTGCTGGTCTGATCCCGGGAGTCAGTCCGCAGACGGCGCGTTCGTCGTTTCGGCTACTCCGCGCGGCTGTGCACCAGCGGCCTCCCGGTAGCGCTGGATGGCCATGAACTCTTCGATGTCCAGACCGCCGTCGCCGTTGCTGTCCACTGTGCTGAATCCCTGCACGAGCTGTTTCTTCATCCGTACAGGCAGTTCACTCCAGGTGACCTTCCCATCCATGTTGCGATCGATGAAGCCGACCATCCGGGTTGCCTGGGCGCGCTGTCTGTCATGGATGGGGTGTTCGGTTGTCTCATTCACCCAGCTGTAGCTGACAGCGCCATAGAGCATTTCGTCCCAGCTCTGCAGGCCCCAGCCCACTTCCCGGTCCGCGTCAGGGTTGGCCGGATTGCGTGTGGAGTTGTCATACCGGGTGCGATGTATCAGCCGCGATCCGGCAGGAAGATTCAACGGTGCGACCGGGTTGTAGCCGCGCTGCCAGTTGAAGTCGTAGTTCGGTACGGACAGCAGGGTTTCCAGTCGGCCATCCGGATAGCGGACCTCGAAGGTCGAGGAGCGGCCCCGGTAGTGTGCGTGGGGAAACAGGGTGTGAATCACCACGTCGCCATTGAATTCGTAGTAGGCCGCTTCGGCGTGGTCGGGGGCATTCGGTGGAATGCTGATCAGCGGACTCACGATGACCGTATTGCGCAGATAGTTGCGGGGGGGTTGCTCACTCAGGTAGAGGCCCATTTTCGACTCGTCCACCACCGCTCTGCCATTGGGGGTGTAGTGCAGTTGGAACGAGAAAAATCCGCCGGGAGCGATATAGACACCGGTACCTTCGGGCATCACATAGGTATCCGCGCCAGGCGCGTAGCCCATGATGTAGTTGTCCATCACACTGTCTTCGTCCCCGGGGGGTATATCGCCTTCGATGGAACCGGCGAGCACATGGTGCACGACGCTGCGTTCACCCGGCAGCACGGTGGCTGCTCTGATCCAGACTCCCTTTTCGAGGGTGTTTTTCACATAGGGGAACTGGTAGTCGACGACGCCGCTCGCCGGCACTTCGAATCCCGGAATCTCAACCACCAGATCGGGTTTGCCCAGGGGCCAGGCGTCGTTGAGCGGGGCCAGCCCCTCCAGCGGGTCCGGGCCTTCGCCCCGGGGCGCACCGGCATCTATCCAGTGCACCAGGGTGCGGGTTTCCTCCGCTGTCAGACTCCGGTCACCCTGCCATTGACCGATATGCGGATCGGCGTGCCAGGGCGGCATGCGCCGGGTCCGGATCACTTCCCGGATCATCGGTGCGAAGCCGCGCACCATGGTGTAACCGGTCATTGCCCAGGGTGCGATGCCACCTTCGACATGGCAGTACGCGCAGTTTTCTTTGAGCAGGGGTGCGATGGTGGTGCTGTAGCTGACTTCTGCACCCGCTGCCGGTGACCGGTAGGCAATCGGACAGCCTGCCACGGACAGTTCGATCGGCTTATCGGTGGCGCCTGCCGGCCGGGCATCCGCGAGCAGGGTTTCGAGACTGGCCGTGCTCTGATCCAGCGGTCCCCGGTAGACGAGGGACCAGTCGGCAGTGTCGACGATGACGGTTTCGCCCGCCTGTTTGAAATCGAGACCGCGGGCGATGATCTGGGCGTCGTCCTCGAGGATGGGGATCGACGAATCCCCGGCGGCATTGGTCAGTACCGCGCGATTGTCAGCCGGGTCGGCATTGAGCATGAAAAAGCGCACACTGCGGTCTGCCCAGTCCGCTGCCAGCCGCTGATAGGCCGAGCTGTCTGCGGCGGCACAGCGACTGCTGTGGGCCATGATCATGACCGCTGCGACGTCGGTCTGGTAGTAGAGCTCCTGGGCATTTCCCCTGTGGTCGAGCAGCAGGAAGTTATCCACTCTCGGCGCTGCGAGGCCGGGGTCCGACAGCATCATGCACACAGCGGTGCTGAGTCCGAGTGCGAGCCAGCGCAGTTCCGGGCGGGAGGGCAGACCCGGTTCGAAGGCGTGAGGCGGCATGAGGCTGGCTCCTGGGTCGGTTCGCGAACGCTTCACTCTACTCAGATTCGGGTGGGTCGGGTATCGGCGCGGGACGGGTGGCGGATCTGTGGTCTGCTCATTCTCCTGTTATAGGAGTGCTTGGGGTCCGGTGACGTCTTCCAGTGCCTGAGGCGTTGATACTTAATCAGAGGTTCCCTTAGAGTGGTCGCTTTTTTGACAGGACCCGCACATGCTGCCCTTTCGCGACGAAATCGAAGCCTTACAGCAGAACGGCATCACGAAAGTGGCTTTCAGGCGGATGGGCGATCCTGCGGTCATTCCGCTGTGGTTTGGTGAAGGCGACAGCCCTACCCCCGTGTTCGTTCGCGAGGCGGCCAAGGCTGCGCTGGACGCCGGGCAGACTTTTTACAGCCACACCCGGGGCCGACCCGAGCTGCGCCGCGCACTGCGGACCTATCTGCAGAATCTCTATGGCATCGAGCTGGACGAACGGCGCATTACCGTACCCGGTTCGGCCATGCTCGGTGTCACTATAGCCGCCCAGACTGCGCTGACCACAGGCAGTCATGGTCTCATTGTGGGTCCGGTGTGGCCCAACATCGATGCCGTGTTCCGCATCACGGGTGCCGAAGTCTCCTATGTGCGCCAGCGCCTGACCGGCAACGGCTGGCAGCTCTCGGTGCGCGAAATCATCGACGCAGTACGCCCCAACACCCGGGCAATCTTCGTGAACTCCCCCTGTAATCCCACCGGGTGGGTAATGGCTGCGGACGCCCAGGCGGAGCTGCTTGCCTACGCACGGGAGCGGAAGGTGCTGATCATCGCGGATGAGGTCTACCACCGCACCGTGTTCGATACTGTGCATGCACCTTCCTTCCTGCAGAGCGCGCGTGACGATGATCCACTGGTGGTGGTCAACGGTTTCTCGAAAGCCTGGGCCATGACGGGCTGGCGTATTGGCTGGGTGGTGACCCCCTTACGCCACGAAATTCTCTGGACTGCGCTGTCCGAGTGTTTCAATACCACCACCAATGTCTTCGCTCAGCTCGGTGCGGTAGCGGCGCTTGAACAGGGGGAAGCTTTTGTCGCGGAACAGCAGCAGCAGTTCAAGCAGGGACGCGATCTTGTCGATGCGGCACTGGGCAGTCACCCGCTCTTCGACCACGTCTCACCCGAAGGTGCGTTCTATGCTTTTCCCAGGGTTCGTGGTCTCACCGACAGTCTGGAATTCGTGGAAGCTATGCTGGAGGCCGAAGACGTCGGTGTTGCACCCGGCTACACTTTCGGTCCGGGCAACGACGCCCACTTCCGCATCTGTTTTGCCCAGAGTCCTGTGCGTCTGCAGGATGGACTGAACCGCATCGTGAGATTCACGGAGCAGCGCTTCGGTTGAGGTGCAACCGTCCGCTCCAACGCCGCCGCCGAGCGAGGCCCGGGGTAACGGGTCCTCGCCCGCGCCTTGATAAATCTATTTCCGATTTCCTGGCCCGGGCTCCTGGCCCGAACCTGCGCTGTTCATTTCGCACAGCAGCACGGTCCCCCCGGCCACAGCCACGGGGATGAGCAGAAAATTCAGCAGCGGAATGGCCAGTGCAACAGACGTGCAGAAACCGAATGCCAAGGCCGCCATCCGGTTGGCGTTGAGGAGCTGCAGAGTATCCGAAAAGGGGCGGGCACGGTTCTCGGTGGGGTAGTCACAGAACTGCACAGCCATTGTCCAGGCGCCGAACAGCAGCCACAGTACGGGTGCTGCGACGTTCACTGCGGGAATCAGGGAAAACAGGAACACGGCGAGCAGGCGGGGCAGGTGATAGAGAAGCTTGCGTGCTTCCCTGCCGAAACTGCTCACAACATCCTGCCAGAGCCGGTTACCTGATTCCGGAGCGCGTCCTCTGACATGACGCTCCACGGCTGCGGAAAGCGTACCGAGAAAAGGGCTGGCGACGATTACCGCGAGCAGGGCGAAAAGCCAGGTACCGATCAGTACACCGAGCACGTAGAGCAGGGGTACGAGGACTACATCGAGGAAACCCAGCCAGTCGGGCAGCCAGGCAACGATGCTGGCACTGATTTCCGAGAGGTAATCCCAGGCCCAGTAGCCAGCGGAGACGATCACCAGCAGGCTCGCCAGGGCAGGTGCGAAAACATAGCGACGCAAACCCGGGCGGAGAATGAGCCGCGCGCCTTCGGCGAAGGCGCTGATACCGGAGCCGGCCGTCGCACTCACAATCGGGGCTCTCGGTACGGGCGCTGCTGCTGGTAGAGGTCTAATCTGTGGCGCATGGCGGCCAGAGCCTCCGCAGCAGCGCCGAGTGCATCACGCGCGGCGTCGATGGCCTTTTTCTGTGTGGCGACCGCTGCGTCGAATTTTCCGTCAGCCGCGTAAGCAGCAGCCAGCGTGGCTTCGTAGCGCCAGCTTTCGCGGAGGAGTGCAATCGGTCTGATCAGTGCGATCGCCAGAGCAGGATCACTGAATTCTGCTTCCGCACTGGTGGCGAGAATCCAGGCCAGGTTATTTCTGGCAGCAAGGTCACCCCCTTCGCTCGCTTCCTGCAGGTAACTGATGGCGGCGCGGATATCGACAGGCACATGTCGGCCGCGCAGATAGTTTTCACCCAGCAGCGCGCTGGCCTGGGCCTGCCCTCCCTCAGCGGCCATTCTGAGCAGGTCCAGGCTGCGGTTCGGTGCGCTCTCCGTGTAGCCGAGGGCCAGTCTGAACTGGGCCTCGGCAAGACCGGCGGTTGCTGAAGCTTCAAACAGTGCCTGTGCCCTGGCGGGATCGGGCGCGGGAACGCGAAAGTCGCTGAACACGGTACCGAGGAAGAACTGGGCATAAGGGTCATTGCGCCCGGCTTCTGCTGTCAGCCAGTCGATGAGCGGTTGCGAGACTTCATCGTTGTTCCCGAGCATCAGACTGCCGGCATAGCGGGCGCCTGTCGGCAGTGTCAGCATGCCGGAACGCAGTCGATCCCCATTCCAGAAACCGCTGAGCTCGATCCCGGTACGGTCGTGTCGGGTGCCAGGTCCCAGTACCTGATCGAACTCCCAGTCGCCTTCGTGGAAGCTGCCATCGGCAAAGCTTTCCCTGCCGCGGCCATGTCTTCTGCCTTCCAGCCATTCACCTTCATAGCGGCTGCCGTCCGGGCGTGTGGCGACCCCGAAACCCTGCCTTCGCCCGTCTACCCAGGTGCCTTCGTAAACGACTTCACTGATATCCACGAACTGTCCGTAACCTGACTGGCGACCGTCCTCCCAGCCGCCGGAATAGGTACCGGATCGCAGGTCGGTCATGGTGCCGAACCCGTTGGGTTTGTCGTCGAGCCATTCTCCTTCGTAACGATTGCCCGACTTGTCCGTGTACACGCCGTGACCGGAGCGCTTGCCTTCGAACCAGTCTCCCTGATAACTGGCGCCATCCGTGCCTGTGAAACTGCCGCGTCCTTCCGGGACATCTGCATGCCAGCCGCCGCGATAGGTGCCGTCACTGGAGATCTCAACACCGCTGCCCTGCCGGAGATCGTGGACAAAATCTCCTACATAGCGGCTGCCATCGGCGCGCTTGAGTTCGCCGTGGCCGTGGCGGCGGCCACCATGCCACGCACCCCGATAGTGCTCGCCATCCGGCAGGGTCTCATTACCCTGCCCTTCCGGAAGACCCTGCACCCACTGCCCCCGATAAAGGCGTCCGTCAGGCCACTGATAGGTGGCGGTGCCGGAGTAGGCCAGATCCCGGGGGTACACTGGGTAGGAGCGTCCGGAACTGAGCGTGAGCACACCGGCGCCGGGATCATCGGCGGGAGCCGTTGGACCGCCGATACGGGAGGACACGCAGCCGCTCAACAGCAGCAACAGGCACAGCAGGATTTCTGGAGAGGCAAGTCGTTTCAATGCATATCCTTCGCAGGGCGCAGGGTAAAGCACTCCGATGACAAACTTCAAAGACTTTGGTTACTCTGTCTGCTGCAACCAGGTCCGCAGGAGAATCAGAGATGGCAGAAGTCGAGGGCATTGCTCTGGAGAGGGTGACACGGTGGCTGTCTGAGCGTATCGCCGATCTCTCGCCGCCGCTTGAATTCAAGCTGATCGCTGGCGGGCATTCCAATCTCACATACCGCTTTGTGGATTCGGGCGGCCGGGCCTTCGTGTTGAGGCGGCCGCCACTGGGGCATGTGCTGGAAAGTGCACACGACATGTCCCGGGAGCATCGAATCGTTTCAGCCCTGCAGGGCGGACCCGTTCCCGTGGCACCGACCTTCGGCCTGTGCGAAGACCGGGACGTGAACGGCGCCCCGTTTTACATCATGGGTTTTGTCGAAGGCGTGGTGCTTCACGACGCGGAGGCCGCGTCGCATCTGAGCGTATCCGAACGGCTGAGCGTGGGTGAACATGTCATCGATATACTCTGCCGCCTGCATGCAATCGACCCTGATACCGTGGGTCTCGGCCAGCTCGGACGCAAGGAGGCCTACCTGGAACGTCAGCTCAATCGCTGGGGGAAGCAGTGGCTGGCATCGAAAACACATGAGATACCCGCGATGGAGGAAACCGCCCGCCTGCTGCAGGAACGCCTTCCCCAACAGATCGGTGCCAGCATCGTGCACGGTGATTATCGTCTCGGCAATATGATCGTGGCCGAAGGCAGAATCCAGGCCGTGCTCGACTGGGAGCTTTGCACACTGGGTGACCCGCTCGCCGACGTGGGCTACCTGCTCAACTCCTGGGCACAGCCGGGTGAAACCGAGGTGGGTCTGGTGCCGACGGAGGCCGGCGGCTTTCCCGATCGCGAGGCGCTGTGTGCGCGTTACGAAAAGGCGACTGGCCGCGACCTGAGCGGGATCAACTACTACCGCGCGTTCTCACACTGGCGACTTGCGGCCATTGGCCAGGGTGTCTACAAGCGTTATCTGGTCGGTGCCATGGGTGCGAACCGGGAGATGGATCTCGACGCCTATCGCGACAGCGTGCATGTGCGTGCGGAGGCAGCCCTCGCCCTGCTCAGCTAGGCCGCGGGTCCGCGGACGGGCCGCGGGTCCGTGAGGTCGCCGCACCGTGATCACGCGTGATGTGCGATCAGGCGCGAACTGCGATCAGGCGCGATCTGCGATCACACGCGATCAGAGCTGCACTTCGCCGAGCAGTTCATCGTTCTGATCGCGAGCCACGATACGGGTGTAGGTACCGGACTCCAGACCGATCACCAGGCAGGGGAAGGTGATGATCTGGGCAAGCGCACTGTCCGCAGCCGGCTGCTGCCAGTGCACCAGCAGGGTCGCCGTCTGCTCATCGAGCAGAGCGTCCCGCAACTCGAAATGGTAACCGGCCGTCGGCTGCTGGCCTTTCGACAGGGACAGCAGCAGCAGGTCGGATTCTTTATCCTCTGCTGCCACGGTCATACCCAGCAGTGTGGAACCGCGCATTGCGGCGACTTCGCTGTAGCTCACCAGCTGGAGACCATCCTCAGCACCTTTGCAGTTGGCTTCGTTGAGAACCTCAGTAGCAGCGAGTTCAACGGGTCGGGAGCAGCCGGTGAGCAGCAGCAGACCGGTCAGAAGCCAGGGCAGACTTCTGTAGCTGACTGAACTGCGTGGTGCGATTGCACAACATGTCACCGTTCGATCTCCTTCAATTCCAGCGGCTGTGTCGCGACCGGCTTGATTATCCGGATGCCCTGTTCGTCCGTTGATACAGTCCCCGAACGTCCGTTCGCCAGCTGGCCGCTGGCTGAGAACACGGAGCGGAATTCGACAACGAAATCCAGATCGGTGAGCAGCGGGGCGACTCTGCCGTCGACGTCGATCAGCGCCGGTGTCTCCAGGGTGCGATAGGCGCCGCAGGATTCGGCACCATCACAGAGAAAGTCATCATCGTCCATATCGGATCCTGCAAACAGACGATAGCGGCCTGGTGGAAGGTCATCGAGGCTGTAGGTGTAGACGCCGTTGCTCACCGACACGATGGCCGTGTTACCCACCGTGGCTCCTGTATCATTCACTGCGATCACATAGTGCAGTCCGGCATTGGCCACGGGATTGATGTCTGCCACCTGCAGGGTGACGTTGACGCGCACCGGGTTCACTCCCGGATCCTGAGGGGTGAAGAGCAGGCTCGCAGCGTACGCGCCGGTCTGCAGTCCGCTGCGATCGACTTCGAGCAGGTACTCGCCGAGTCCGTTGCCGTCCGTGTTGGCGGTGGTCGCAGCGGTCAGCCAGGCCGCGCTGCTGACGACGCTGCTGATGACGATGCTGCCGGTGCCGACGTTGCGCAGGATCAGCGGTAACTGGCTGGCGAGCACGCCGAAGCTTGCGCTGTTGGTTGAAGCGCTCAGTACCGGTCCCGGATCGGATCCGCCGCCACTGGCCAGGGAAAGGGCGGCGAGCAGGGATTTCTGGGCATTCAGGCGGCCGAAGCCATAGCTGGCATCCTGCCCCGGCGGTCCCAGGTCGTCGGTGAGGTCTCCGGCGACCAGCGCGGCATCGAATTCAAAGGGTGTCAGGCCCGGGTGCAGGGCTTTCATCAGTGCAGCGACACCGGCTACGTGGGGTGCCGCCATCGAGGTACCGGAGAGGGTGCCGTAGCCCAGCAGCAGAGGGCCTGGATTGCTGTCATCTCCCAGTGCACTGATGACACCGTCGCCGATACCATCGCCATTCTGATCGGTGGCGTTGTAGCCGCCGGGTGCGGCCAGGTCGATCGTTGCGCCGAAATTCGAATAGGGAGCAAGGCTGTCATCGATGGTGGTGGCGCTGACGGAAACCACGCCATCGAAGGCGGCAGGGTAGCTCGGGTTGCCACTGGCATCGTTGCCTGCGCTGGCAATCACGATCACGCCCGCGGCCCGGGCGTCGCTGATTGCGAGAGCCATGGTCTGGGATGCGGTGTCTGTGCCGAGACTGAGGTTGATCACATCCGCGCGCCGCAGTGGCAGAGTGCCGGAGCTGTTGGACAGGCCCGCCGCAAAGCGGATGGCCTGGCTGATGTCGAAGCTGGTACCACCATCCACACCGAGCACCCGCAGCGGCATGATGCGGGCCTGCCAGGACACCCCGGCAACGCCGATGGCATTATCGCTGTCGGCGGCAACCGTGCCGGCGACGTGGCTGCCATGGAAGCTGCTCGACGCGCCGTACGCCAGGTCGCCTTCGTCGGTCGGGTCGGCGTCGATACCGTTGCCGTCTCTTGCCCTGCCCGGCGAAGAGATAAAGTCATAACCTGCCACCAGCTGATTGGTGAGATCCGGGTGCTGGGGCAGGATGCCGGTGTCCAGCACGGCGACAATCACCGGCTCAGCTGCCCCGCCTGTGCTGAGATCCCAGGCGCCGGGCAGGCTGATCACCGGGTAGTGCCACTGCAGGTTGTAGAACGGATCGTTCGGTGTCAGCAGTGGATGGGCGAGGGCGTTTGCTTCAGCGTGCGCGACCTCCGGGTCCGCGGAGAGGCGTTTGAGGGACAGCAGGGTCGCGTACTTCTCGAGCCGCTCACCGCTCAGGCCAGCGGGAAGGCCAGTCTGCAGTTCGCTGTGGCTGTCGCTGCGCAACCGGGTGCGCAGCGTCCGACCGGATCGCTCAGCCGGCTCGAGTCGGTGTCTGGCCTGAAGTCGCGACTGCCCGGTGTTGTCTGTGTGCAGCTGCATATCGTTGCGTGCAGGTTCGAGCAGGATTTCACCTGGCACGAACCGGTCGCTGAGGCGTTGTGTGGTGCGGAGCAGACCGCTGGCCGCAGCACTGAGGTCCTGGCCGATGCCGAGGACATAGTTGCTTGCACCGGCGATGTTGGTGGGGCCATCGAAGGCGAGCACCTCGACAAAATAGGCGCCCGGACCGGGCACGCCAAGGGATTCGCTGGCGCCGCTGCCCAGCGATGCGTCCACGAGATCGTGTGCGGAATCCCACAGGCGCAGATCCAGGTCCGCCGCTGCATCTCCGGCAGTGAGCACGATGAGTTCGTTGCCCGTCAGACTCACCGCATAGAAATCGCTGCTGTCTCCGCTGCTGAAGAGCCCGCCGGTTGAACTGCCGCGCCCCGGGAGATTGAGATAGCCGCCCAGACGTACCGGGTTGGGCAGAGCCTGGGCGGTGGCGAAGCTGTTGTTGGCTATCGGGGTCGTGAGTCGATCGTTGACGTCCGAGTCCACCGCGCTGATGGGCAGAATCGACAGCGTACCCGTGAGCCGGGCACCGCGCGCGCGGACAGTGGAAAACGCAGTGGCGGTGCGTCCTTCGTTGTCCGTTACGGTCAGGCCGACGCTGTAGGTGCCGGGGTCAGCGAACAGATGGGTGGTCGAGACGCCGCTGGCAGGGATCGAGCCATCCCCGAAATCCCAGCTGTAACCCGTAATCGTGCCGTCCGGGTCCCGCGAACTGCTGGCATCGAACTGCACGCTGAGCGGGGCGAAACCGCTGCCTGCCGACAGGCTGAAGACAGCGACCGGCGGCTGATTGGCGGCAGGCGTCGTCGCGGCAGGCGCGCTGCCGCCGCCCCCGCCCCCGCCACAGGCGCCGAGAAGGGTCAGAAGACTGATGAAGGCCGCGTGCGGAACGGTGCGGCGCCGGCGACTCCGATGGCTCATGAGCCGGATGATCCCATACTCGGTCTGCGGTCAGTGTGAAGTGGGTCAGGGCCCGCGCACTGCGCCCGGTCTGCGCGGAACGCGCTGAAAATCATAGATATTTCAGGGTTTTCCAGGAGCCAGAAACGAGTCAGGGGCCTCGCGGCCCCTGCTGGTTGAGCGTGGATCGCTCCATGTAAAAAAGGCGTGTCAGTGGTGAGAACCTCTGAAAGCAACTTCTTCTTCTGGGGGAAGGACACTTGAAAGGGAGGACTGTGTGAAGTTGCTGTTCACGCCTGAAACCTTAATCTGGCGCCCATTATGTACAGTACAAAATCGATGTCAATAGATATTTTCGAATTTTGTACAGATTTTGTTTACCTGATCCGGCTGCGCGCTGTGCGGCCGTTATCTGGCTGCGATCAGGCCTTCCGCGATGGCCAGTGCCTCCAGGGCGATTTCCAGACGGCCGCGGGCTTCGATGGTTTCTTCCGCTATGCGACCGAACAGGCCGGGCGCCTCCGCCTCTTTCGCGCATTCAGCGACATAGTCCGCAAACGCATTGAGCTGGCTGATCAGTTCCACCAGATGTTGCGGACAGGCTGAACTGTCATCCAGGGCGCTGGCGGCTATGGCAATCAGCTCCTCATCGCTGAAGCGCCGGCCGGACAGACCGGGTCGTCGCCGTCGCGGAAAGCTGGCCGCGGCAAGCTCGATGTCCCGCCACACCGCCGGCCACTTCAGGGTCGGCAGGCCGCGCTCCTCAACGCGGCTGATCTGTCCTGGCGTGGCGAACTGATAGAGCGCCACCAGGTGCGTTTCTGGACATATTTTTTCAATTTTATCAATGAGTTGAGGGTTAAGAACCGGCAGTTGTACAACGATGACGTCGAGCGCTCCGGCACTGCTCTGCTCCGCTTCGAAAGCGGCCATGTTGGCCCAGCGGGCGCAGACTTCGAGGCGCTGGGATTCACTCTGCTGCTGTTCGAGCACCAGCAGATTCGGTCCGATCAGGCCTGCCCGCACCGGATCCGCGTGGGGGCTTTCATGGGTTTCGAGTCGAGCATCGAGTTGTGCACCGCTGAGTTCGGCAAGGGACCCGATGGGGTGGCCGTTGTCGATGAGGCGCCGGATCTTGATCAGGTGATCGACCTGCGACCGGGTATAGAAGCGGGTTTTACCTGCCCTGTGGGCGGGTTCGAGACCGTAACGGCGTTCCCAGGCTCGCAGGCGCTCGACCGAGATGTCGGTGAGCTGGGCCACAGTGCCGATGCGGTAGAGGTCATCGTCGGTCGGGGATTCCCCGGTGCGATCCCGGAACGGGCCCTCAGCGGCCGCTCGGGAGGCGATGTCCAGGTCGTCGGGGTGCCCGCTCACAGTCACATCCATACAAAAGCTGTACGGATTCTACACCAGCATCCGGGTCTGTCCAGATTGAGTCTGCTCGAAATGTGCAGTTCTGATGGCCTGGGGAGAACGGCGGCGGGGCGAAAATAGCGGGCGTGGCGAAATTAGGAGGCGTGGCGACAGCACATTGAGGCACTGTCTTCGCGGTCAGGGAGGAAGGGGAGAGAGACACCGCGCCACGCCTTTTCTTGTCCGGTAGCCGGTTCAGGCGTCCCGGAAAGAAGTCGCGCATTCTACGGAAAAGCACTTTGAGAGCAAGGCGCCCACCGGGCAATCAGTGTGCTTTTTTGTAACCAATGGTTACAGCAGCGGGAAGCCATTGATTTCAGACGCACTTTCGCTGCTGTACGGCATTTCCTGCGTGTGCCGCGCACCACGCGGGTACCGCGCGGTGTCTGACCAGCGCAGTGATGCACGGACGGTCACAGGAGGCCCGGAGGACAGTAGACTCTGGGGCTTCGATGCAGGAGGTAAGGAATGGAAAACAATCTGGGACTGTTTCTGGCGAAGCGGGCATTTCTGAGCCCGGACCGGGAGGCTTATGTGGACAGTCACTCGGATCTGCGGCTCACCTATCGCGCACTCAATGCCCGCTGCAACCGTCTGGCCAACGCGTTGCGGGCCGATGGGCTGCGCGAAGGTGAGCGGGTCGGCCTGCTGCTGATGAACAGTGCGGAGTTCATGGAAGCCTACTTTGCGCTGGCGAAGATCGGTGCGGTGGTGGTCCCCCTGAACTGGCGGCTGGTTCCTGATGAACTGGAGTTCATCCTTAAAGACAGCGGCACCAGCAGGCTGATTTTTGATGCGGAATTTCTCGACACGGTGGCACAACTGCAGGCCCGGGGTCAGAAAACCGACGTGAAGCAGTGGCTGCAGGTGTCTGCGGCCGGGGAGAGTGCCCATTTTGCGGTGAACTACGCGGCATTCAGAGATGCCGCCGATGACGCTGAACCGGCGTGTACTGCGGCGGACGAAGACATGCTCTACATCATGTACACCTCGGGTACGACGGGTCTGCCGAAAGGGGTGGTGCACACCCACACGTCCGCCATCTGGGCGATCCTGACGATTTCGGTAAACGCGGATTATCGCGACGGCGATCGTTACCTCGGTGCACTGCCGATGTTCCATGTCGGTGCGCTTACGCCACTGGCCGTGAACGTCTATCGGGGTGCGACTTCGATCGTCATGCGCAGTTTTGATCCGGTGCTGGCATGGCAGCTGATCGAGCGCGAGGCCATCACGACCGGTCTGGCGGTGCCCGCGATGCTCAACTTCATGGTGCAGGTCGAGGGTTTTCAGGAGCGCTTCGATTATTCGACCCTGCGCTGGATGATGACAGGAGCCGCACCGGTACCGGTTGCTCTTACCCGCAAATACGCCGATCTGGGCATAGGCATGCTGCAGGTCTACGGCCTGACCGAGAGCTGTGGCCCGGCCTGTCTGATGGATGCGGAAAACGCATTGCGCAAGCCCGGGTCCACCGGCAAGGCGTTCTTCCACACCGAGGTGAAACTGGTCAACGAAAAAGGTGAAGACTGTGCCCCGGGTGAGGCTGGCGAACTCCTTGTGCGGGGTCGACACATCATGCGCGAGTACTGGCATCGCCCCGAAGCCACGGCGGAAACGATCCGGGATGGCTGGCTGTACACGGGCGACATCGCGGTGATGGATGACGAAGGTTTTGTATCCATACAGGATCGCATCAAGGACATGATCATCTCGGGTGGTGAGAACGTCTATCCCGCTGAGATCGAAGGGGTGCTCATGGGCCATCCGGACATCGTCGAAGCGGCCGTGATCGGACAGAGCTCGGAACGCTGGGGAGAGAGTCCGCTCGCCATCGTGGTGCGGCGGACGGAAACGCTGAGTGAAGCAGATGTGCTGAATTTCTGTAAGGGCAAACTCGCTGGATACAAACGTCCGCGTGCGGTTGTGTTCGTGTCGCAGATCCCGAGAAATCCGAGCGGGAAAATCCTCAAGCGTGTGCTTCGAGAGCAGTTCCCGGATCCGGCGCCGCAATGAGGTCCTGGATGCCGAAACGATCCGGAAGCCTGCGCAGCCCCTGAAGGCTTCAGCCGGTGAGGCGATGCATGAGAATGAGGAACCAGGTGCCCAGGGCCATGATGAGGCTGAGCATGACTGCCGCACTGCCCATGTCCTTGGCCCGTCCGGCCAGATCGTGGTGTTCGGGGCCGACACGATCCACCACAGCCTCGATTGCCGAGTTGAGCAGTTCGATGATGAGGACCAGGAAGCACACCGCGATCAGGACCGTAGCCTCAACCCAGTTCTGAGCGAGCCAGAAGGCCAGCGGCAGCAGCGCCAGACCCAGGATGCACTCCTGGCGGAAGGCGGACTCATTGATCCAGGCTGCCTTCAGACCCTGCATCGAGTAGCGGGTGGCTTTCCAGATTCTCGTCGCGCCTGTATCCCGGGGCTTGATCATCAGTGGTCTGGACAGTGGCCGTGCTCGACCTGAATGGTCGAATGGGTGATACCGAATTCGGTGTCGAGCACCTGCTTCATGTGTTCAACCACCTCGCCGAGATCGTTGGACTCGGCCACCCTGGCATGCAGGGTCAGCAGTGGCCGCTCGGCGGTTAACGCCCATGCGTGAAGATGGTGCACTTCCGACACACCGGGTACGCGCCGGGTCAGGGTTGCAGCGATCGCATCGAGATTAACACCGTCCGGCACGCCTTCAAGCAGGATATGTGCAGATTTCCGCAGCACCCGCCAGGCACCGCGACCGAGGATGGCGGCGACCACCAGCGCCAGCAGCGGATCTGCGTAGGGCCAGCCGGTGAACATCACCACCAGGGCGGCGGTGATGGCGGAAATGGATCCCAGAATATCGCCGAGCACATGCAGAGCGGCACTTTCCACCGCCGTGTTGTCGTGTCCGGCATGCAGCCATCGATAGGCGATCAGGTTCACCACCAGTCCCACGCTTGCCACGATCAGTGCAGGGGTCGGCAGCATGGTCTGAGGAACCTGCAGGCGTTCGTAAGCCTCCACAAGTACCCAGACGACCAGCCCCATGAGCGTCAGCCCGTTGATAAAGGCGGCCAGAACCTGCCAGCGGTGGTAACCATAGCTGAGCCGTTCATCCTGCAGTCGTTGCGACAGCCTGAGCGCGTACCAGGAAAAGCCCAGTGCGCTCGCATCCAGAAACATGTGTCCGGCATCAGCGAGCAGGGTAAGGGAATTGGCCAGCAGCCCGCCAATCACCTCGATGATCATGAACCCGGCAATCAGGGCAAACGCACGGCCGAGCAGAGTCTGGTTGTGATCGTGGTCGTGGGCCAATGGCATGCTCGAATTGATCGGTACGCGGCGAGTATAGCCGCAGAGAGGCTTCCTAGCGCTTCAGTCGCTCCCCGATGGCGGCAACGCTGTCGATACCGGCGCTGTCGGTGGCGGCGACGGGCATGATGTTGAACACCCGGCAACCTGCGTCACGATAGGGAAGGAGGAAGTCGGCGATGTCCCTTGCGCTGCCGTAGGGGCTGTACTTTTCAAAACGTTCAAAAGGCACCCGGTAAAAGCTCTCCATGCCGCTGGCAAGTCGGGTTCGGGCCCGATCACGATCCTCATCGATGCCAGCCCACACCTGCAGACCGTGCTGTGTCGGGACCGGTCTGCCGTGGCCCTGTGCGGCGGCATTGATCTGCCCGATGGCCTTGCTGAAGCGCGTTGGCGACACCCAGACAGCGAGCCAGCCGTCACCGTAGCGGGCGGCACGGTGCAGGGCGGCCTCTACCCGACCTCCCACCAGAATGGGTATTGGTGATCGGGGTGCAGGACGGATCGATGCGCCTTCGAAACTGAAAAATTCACCGCTGTGATCCACCCGCTCGCCCGTGAGCAGCTGCTCGAGCACATGCAGACACTCGTCGGTGCGCCGCCCGCGGGTAGCCGGGTCAATGCCGCACATGAGGAACTCATTGCGGTCCTCGCCACCCACACCGACCCCTAGGATCAGCGCACCGGGTGCGCTTTCGCTCAGGGTGGCGAGCTGTCGCGCCACGATGACCGGATGCCGCAGGGCGAGCAGATAAACTCCGACACAGACCTTGAGGCGCGCATCCAGTGCGGTGAGGGTTGCTGCGTTGATGAGCCCGTCCATGCCGGTACCGTTGATGAAACTCACATGATCGGCAATGAACAGATGGTCGATGCCGCTATCGAGCACCTGGGAGACAAGGGCGGCCCGTTCGCTGTGTGAGCTCCTGAGCATCGTGGGAGATGCGACCGTGCCCACCCGCACAGGGGAATCGTTACCCATCAGCGCAGTGTCTTCGGATCGGTTCCGAGGCGCACTTTAATCTGTGAGGAGAAGGCGCGCGCCAGATTCGGGAGATCGTTGCTGCCTGTCAGGGAACTGCCTTCAGCCATTCAGCAGCCGCAGCTTCATCTGGTAGGCGGCTTCGCGGTCATCGTAGTAGCGAGGCAGCAGCGCCTCTTCCCGGTAGCCGTGACTGTGATAGAAACGCCGGGCAACCTGGTTGTCTGCCCTGACCTGTAACTCGATCTGCTGGCAGCCCGCGATTCGCGCGCTCTTCTGCAGCCAGCGCAACAGACGGCTGCCGATGCGTCGACGGCGCAGACTCGGATGCACCGCAAGCAGCAGCAGGGCGGCTTTGTCGAGGTCGGTATCGCCGTTGCCGAAGTCCATGACCGCGAAGCCGCCGACGAAGCGGGTGCCGGTTACTTCGAGCTCAGCCACCAGGACCACTGTTTCCGGCTCGGCGATCTTTTTTGCGATGGCTTCGGTCTGCCAGCGCCAGCCGAGACCCTGTTCGATGTAGTCCCGGGACATCCGTGCGAGCAGCCCGGCTTCGTGAGCCCGGGCGGGTCGCAGAGTACAGGTGCCTATCGCTGTCATGGGCGTATTATTCCCGAGGGCACAGTCTGAGGAAAGCGGGGCAGGGGGTTCGGCTGAGGTTGACATGGTTGCCCAGTTCGCCCTGCATCAGGAGCAGAGCGCCGGTATCGACGAAGACGACCGTGGTCCCGGGATCCTCTCTGCGGCGGAAGCGGCCGTCACCCAGGGGGTAGAGCCTGGTACTCCGGTTGTCTGCGAGAACCTCCAGGTACTGATCGGTTGCGCGGATGCGAATTCCCGGCGACTCGCCCGCCAGCCATCCGTTCAGCCCGAATCGGGCGCTGGACGGATAGTACTCGCCGGCATACCGCTGCAGGTCCGAATCCCGGGAAACCGCCGGTGGGGCGGCGGACTGGAGGTCAGACAGCATCCAGCCCTCGATGCGCCGATGCATGCGCCGCAGCAGGCCGGGATTGTCCGTGTTGATCACCAGCAGATAGCCGCGGCCCGCCTCGAACTGCAGGCCATAGCGCGAGCGGTAGCCGTCGGCATCCCCGCCGTGCCCCCAGATCACGTGACCGTCCCGAATCCAGGGATACAGGCCGGCGGCATAAGTCAGCGCAAGTCCGGCGCGGGCACCGAGAGAACTGCCTGGAGTGTGCATCCGCGCGATGACCTCGGGTGCAAACACCTGGCGCCCCCTCAGCCGGCCCTCGTTGAGCAGCATGCTGACAAAGTTCCCCATCTCGGCGATCGATGCATTCAGTGCTCCGAAGGCGCGAAAAGTCATATGCCAGTAGGGTATGGGGGTGGTGCCGTCAGCCCGGAAGCCACCGGGCAATCCCGGCACCGGCTCGAAACTGGCAGCCGGCATGTGCAGCGGCTGCAGGACAGCGTCGGTCATGTACTGCTCGAATGTCTGTTCCGACAGGGCCTCGATTACCGCCGCGGTAATGCCGGGTGCAACGTTGGTGTAGCTGTGCTGCCATCCGGGCGGCCAGCGCAGATCCCGATTGGCGGCCCCTCGGGTGAGCGCCGCAGACAGGGGGAGGGGCTCGTTGTCATCGAACTCGGCCCGGCTGAGATCGCTGAAACCGGCGGTCAGTTCGAGCAGATGAATGAGCCTGACCGGATCCGTCCGGGACCAGGGGTTGTGAAAGTACTGCTGTTGCAGCAGGGCCGCGACGGGTGTGGTCAGCGGCAGTTGCCGTTCCTGTGCCAGATTCAGTGCGGCCAGAGCGGTGAAGGATTTGCTGATGGAGCCCCAGCGCAATGGCGTGTCCTTGTCCGCTGTGCCGTAAGCGCCGATCAGTACGGGTTCGCCGTTGCGAAAGAGGGCGAGTCCCAGCGCCGGGACCCGGTGCAGCTTCTGCATGCCGATGAGTTCGTCGACCAGGCCAGTCATTCCGGGGACAGTCTGCTCCTGAGCGGGTATCTGGGGCGACGTGCAGCACGTCACCAGCAGCGCTGCCAGCGTGCGCATCATGGCAGCACACCGAACTCACCCAGCGCGCTGCGTAATCCGGTGACCGTCTCGAATCTGTGGGCATGGAAGCCGAGAGAGGCGGCCGCAGCGGTGTGGTGGGTTTTTCCGTCGACAAACAGGCACTGATCGGCGGCGAGATCCAGGATGCGCAACACCGCAGAAAAGCTGCGCGGATCCGGTTTCATCACGCCGAGATCTCCGGAGTACAAACGGGGCAGAAAAAGACCTAAGTGCGCGGGGTGTGCCGCTTCCAGTCCGATACGGGCGATGTCTGAATTGTTGCTCAGAACCGCGCTGGCGGCCCTGTTTCTGGCCAGTTTCACGAGCTGGACAACCTCAGTGTTGGGCGTGTACCCGGCGGCCCAGGATGCCTGGAACTGTTCCATGCTGAGGCGGATGCCGAGGAGTCGGCCGCACTCGGCCAGTGCCCGTTCGCCGCGGAGGCGACCGCGCTCACAGGCCTCCATGAATCCGGAATCTGCCAGGCGTCTGCGTATCCGGTCCGGCGGCAGATCGCAGATCCCGGCGAAGGCTTCCCAGCGCTGTTCCAGCTGGAAGCGGAAGATCACGTCCGTGAGGCCGAACACAATGGCACGCACATCTTTCAATTGCTGGGGCGCCGGAAAGCCAGATGCAGCTTCCGTCGACTGATGCGCCATCCTCCGTCGGTGAGTGCGAAGCGATCTTCATAGTGTCCGACCGCCGCCACACCCTGCAGATCGATTGGCGTGCCGGACAGACTCTCCGGTCCCACGTGCCGGTAGAGGGTCAGATAGGCGATCCCGCGGGCCTCGGTCGGGCTTATGACGTCAATGAACACATTGGTGATTACATGACGTGACTTCAGCTCGTCGGGCCGGCGCCGGATGGCCTCCCGGATTTCTGACAATCCGCAAAGCGGCTGACCGGCGTCCAGTTCTGCATCCTCGGTGAAGAGATCGAAAAACGCATCATAGTCCCGGAAATCCAGCGCCCTCGAATAGGCAATGGAGAGCCTTTCGCAGCTGAGTTCAATCTCCCGTCTGGTGGCTTGTTTCATCTGTGCGTTCACTCTGTTGTTCGTTCACTCTGTGTTCTGATATCCGATGTGCAGTTTGCAGCTTTGAATCTGCCGGTTCTCAATGAGAGTTCCTCAGGCACCCGCCGGGGTGCTGGCGGTGCCGGCGCAGGTTGAGATATCGTGTCTGGAAGTATTCACAGTCGAGTTAACCGAGGAAACCCAGATGGAACGTATGTCGCTTGAATTTCAGGACCGGGTCGCCGTGCTCCGATTCAATCATCCCGAAGTCATGAATGCCATCGGTGCGCAGATGCTCGAAGATTTCAGCGAAGCCCTGGGTGAAATCAGCAATCCGGCGAACGGTGCCCGGGCGCTGCTGCTCACCGGTGAAGGACGGGGTTTCTGTGCCGGTGCGAATCTGCAGGACGAAGGTCGTGAGCGCCGGCGCGGGGGTGCCGGTGACGGACTGCGCTCTACCTACCACCCCATACTGCTGACGCTGCGGGATCTGGACATGCCCATTGTTACCGCTGTGAACGGCGCGGCTGCCGGGGTGGGCATGAGTTTCGCCGTGATGGGCGATATCGTCTGCGCATCGAAAAATGCCTTCTTTCTGCAGGCGTTCGCCCGCATCGGCCTGGTTCCCGACGGTGGTTCGACCTTCATGCTGCCCCGTCTGGTCGGCTGGGGCCGGGCGCTGGAACTGTCGATGCTGGCCGAGCGGCTGCCCGCGGAGAAGGCGGAGCAGTGGGGGCTGGTGAATCGCCTGTTCGAAGACAACGAAGCCCTGCTCAGCGGCGCAATGGACATCGCCTCCCGGCTGGCCCGCGGACCCAGATCACTCACCCTCATCCGCAAGGCCTACTGGAACACCTGGCACAACGCCTTCGAACAGCAGCTCGATCTTGAAGCGCAGCTGCAGAACCAGGCGGGGCGCAGCGCAGACTTTGCGGAAGGGGTCCAGGCGTTCCTGGAGAAGCGCGATGCGAAATTCAGCGGTGAATGATTCCTGAAACGGCGAAGTTTGATTAACGTGGATACCCGGGATACTGTCCGGGTCAGAGCTGCCTCAATGCGGCGCGCTGATCCGCCGGCTGTGCAAGCAGCGACCGGTGGCAGTGGGGGCAATGTCCCGGATGCTCACGCTGAAATTCCCGCAGCAGCTGTGCTGCTTCTTCCGTATCGATTCCGAGGCGCTGGCGCAGATCTTCGAGGGCTTTCGCCTCTTCCGCGTCCACCACGCCGTCCGACAGCGCGCTGGCGATATGACTGGAGTAGGTTTCCCGTTGGCGGCGCAGCTGTTCGGAAAAGCTTGAAGCCAGGATTCCGGCCGGCAGTGCAACCATGCCCACGCCGATCAGGGTGATGCAGCCACCGAAGAACTTGCCCAGGGCAGTGATGGGAATGGTGTCACCGTAGCCCACGGTAGTGAGGGTGGCCATCGCCCACCACATGGCCGCCGGGATGCTGCCGAATTTGTCCGGCTGGACCTGGTGTTCGATGAGGTAGATGCCGCTCGACGCGAGCACCAGCAGTACCAGCATCAGCGCGAAAGAGGCGATGAACGCGCTGGCTTCTGCCCGGAACACCGAAAGGATCATCTGCACAGTGGCCGAATAACGGGTCAGCTTGAAGACCCGCAGCAGACGGATCACCCGCAGGAAACGCAGGTCCATGCCGAAAAACATGCTCAGGTAGTAGGGGGCGATTGCCAGCAGATCGACGATGGCCGCCGGGGTGAGCGCGAAACGCAACCGGCCCATGGTGGTGTCGGAGAAGCGAGTGTCCTGACTGTCCGGGGCGCTCCAGATCCGCAGCAGATATTCGACGGTAAAAACCGCGACCGAGAACCGTTCGAAAACATCGAACGCGCTGCGGTTGGCCCGGGACAGGCTGGGTACAGATTCGGCGACGATGGCCACCACGTTCAATGAGATCAGCGCGATGAGAAACAGGTCTACCGCCTGGCTCAGCCGGTCGCCGGTGCGTCGTGCGTCCAGACAGGCTGCCACCCGCAGGCGCAAGCGTTGCGAACTCATGCCTTAGGTATAGACCAGATCCGCTGTGCCTGCTTCTGCAGGTGCCGCCAGGAACCGCCAGCCTCCGGCGTCTCAGTCCAGCAGTGCCTGCAGATGCGCGTGTACCGATCGGGCCAGAGCGTCCAGGTCGTAGCCGCCTTCGAGGGCGCTGACGATGCGCCCTTCACAGTAGTGATCGGCGGCGTCGCGGATCAGGGCAGTGATCCAGCGGAAGTCTTCCTCGTCCAGATCCAGACCGCCCAGGGGGTCTTCCCGGTGGGCGTCGAAACCCGCTGACACCAGGATCAACTGGGGTCGGTGCCTCTCCAGCGCAGGCAACCAGTCGGCGCTGATGCGACGGCGGAACCCGGCGCTGCCGGTGCCGGCGTCCAGCGGCGTGTTGATGATGTTGGGGCGGACGATGTCAGCCAGTCGATAGGGGTAGAAGGGATGCTGGAAACTCGAACACACCAGCACTTCCGGCCTGTCTCTGAAGATGTCGACGGTACCGTTGCCGTGGTGCACGTCGAAGTCGAGGATGGCTACCCGCTCGATCCCGGGGCGGGTCAGCGCGGCGTCCGCACCGAGCGCGATGCTGTTGTAGAAGCAGAAACCCATGGCAGCATCCCGCTCGGCATGATGACCCGGGGGTCGCACAGCGCAGAAAGCGCGCCTGCCTGGAGCTTCGAACACCCGCGCGACGGCCTCGACCACAGCACCTGCCGCGAGGCGGGCGGCGCTGAGACTGGCGGGACACAGTGCAGTGTCCGGATCAACAGGAACCAGTCCCCGGGAAGGCGAGCGGTCAGTGAGGGACCTCAGGTAACTGGTCTGGTGGGTTGGCGACAGACTGTCTGCAGCGATCGGAGCAGCCTGCAGGGGTTCGAGGCTCTGCTGCAGGCCCGTCCTCGCAAGATGCGCATCGATGGCTCTCAGTCGATCCGGTCGTTCCGGATGACCCGGCTGCATCTGGTGTGCAAGACAATCCGGGTGACTCAGATAGAGAAGGCTCATCAGCGGCTCTGGCGGTTGCGGGGCTCCGATAGTAGCTGATGAAATTCCGCGAGGGGTACTGGTGGAGAAAGCAGGTAGCCCTGCACATCCACTTCGCCGAGCCCTTCGAGCAGGTGCAGCTGAGCAGTGTCTTCGACCCCGACAGCCACCACTCGGAGCCGGTAGCGGGCAGCCAGATCGCAGAGCTGGGCGATCAGATCCCGGGCCGCGCTGCCGGTCGTGAGGTTGGCGATGAGACGGCGGTCGATTTTCAGCGTGTCGGCCGGACAGCGCAGCAGACGATCCGCGTCGATGAGCTCCTGACCCAGATTGTCGATGGCAAAGCGCACGCCGCGATCACGCAACCGGTAGAGCTGTTCGCGATGCTGATCCACCAGTGCGGTGAGGTGGGCGTGGGACAGCTCGAGTTCGAGCATGGCGGGATCCAGCCAGCGTTCCCGCTGGAGTCTCTCGATCTGTCGGGAAATAGCGCCTCCGGTGAACTGCTGGGGCGATACGTTGATACCCAGGCACAGCGGTTCGAGGAGATGTTCGAGCCATCCGCTGGCGGTGGTGCAGGCCCGCTCAAGGACCCAGTCGCCGATGCGGGCCATATGGCCGTGGCGCTCGGCAATGGGGATGAAATGACTGGGAGCCAGCTCACCCACATCCAGGCCCTGCCAGCGCAGCAGCGCCTCGGCGCCGGTGATGCGTCGCGTACCCGAGCGCCACTGGGGCTGCAGCATCAGGCTGAATTCCTCACGGTACTGCTGTCCGTCCATCGCCCGGTTGAGACGGGCAGGCAGGCCATCCTCACCGGGAAACTCGATGCGGTTGCCGCCAGCCTGGCGCGCGCGCTGCAGCGCATCCCGCGCCGCCAGCCAGAGTCCGTCTGTATCGACGAGGCGGGGGCTGAAGGCCATGCCCATACTCACAGTCAGCTGGATTTCTCCACCCTGATAGCGCAAAGGCGCGCGGAGTCGGCCCGCGCAGGTATCGGCGAGCTGGCGCAGCTCGTCGAGTCGGCATCCCGGGAGACTGAACAGGAAGCTGGCTGCATCATGGAAAGCCAGGCCGGCACCCTGCGGGCAGGCCGCCCGGAAGTGTTCGGCAAGCGCGCGCAGCAGGTCGGTTTTGCTTACAGGGTCCAGATTGGCATAGAGGTGTTCAGCGTGGTCCACCTGGGCCAGCAGCAGACCCATGGGGTGATCCCGGTGTGCGCTGAGGGCGCCTAACAGCTGCGTCACCCGGGGCAGACGGCTGATCGGTTCCTGCTCTTCGATGCCCGCAAAACGCACACGAAAACGCAGAGCGTTTACGCAGTCGTTGATCTGCGCAATGAGCCGGGTGTCGGAGAGTCCGGCATCGAGGTGTGCAATCGACTCGGGCGGATGCCGCGCGGCGCCGCTGGGTAGGGACGCACCCGCCGCCGCGGGGAGTGCGGGTGATCGATCCGCTGCCACCAGGGTCCCGGTAGCGAGAAGTATGCGGACTGCAGAGGGATCCGCCAGATGTTCCAGGTTGGCGAGTTCATCGCTGATCACAACGTCTGGCGGCGGCGACAGGGTTGCCACCATCTGTTGCAGGAGGCCCGGGTCGCCGACGATCCAGCAGTTCCAGCCGGCACCAGCGGCCAGCGAGATGATCCGTGCGCGCAGCGCTTCGTCGGCTATGGCTCCGCATACCTGCATGTTGGTGGCCTGACTGTGAATGAGTGCCGGGTAGATTCAGTGTAGACGCTACCCGTTTTCAGACCGGGGAGACTTGTCCTCGATCACAGGTTGGGGGGTGCTCTGACCAGTGGCCTCAGCGGTCCAGAAATGCCCTAGCCGACGGGGAGTTCCAGATCGACCTGCTTGTGGTCTCTGCGGGCGACCAGCAGTCCGTCGATCGCCCGCAGGTAGGGGCTGGTGCCGGAAGGCTGGCCGTTGATGGTCTCTACTGCCATGCGGCCATGCTGGCGCACCAGGTGGACGAGCAGGGTGACTGCTTCCGCCAGCGCGGGATCATCCGGTGGCAGGTGGAAGGTGAGCCGCCGCCCGAGGTTCTCGACGCAAAGAGCCAGCTCTCCCGCGACATAGCAAAGGTAGTTGTGCGGCCGCCGTTGCGGCAGGCGATCGTCCTGAAGGCCCAGTCCACAGGGAGAAACCGGATCGAGTGCATTGCACCAGAAGCTGTGTCGATGGGGCAGATCGCGCTGCAGAATCTGCAGCGCCGGCGGCGTCAGGAACTGAGGCCCGGAGAGTCCCTCATAGAAGTAGCCGGCGATGACTTCACCGGCCAGTTCCATCGTATACAGCGCACGGAAAATCCGGCTCCAGCGCAATGCGCCGCCCTCCCGATTGACCAGTTCCCGGCACACCATGCCGTAACGCTCCAGCAGTGTGCGTGCGCGCTCTTTGTCTGTTTCGAGCGCGCTGATGGGGTCCGCTGGTTCGTCGGCAACGCCACGCAGCGTCCAGTTGCCCGGCAGGCCGCGCACGCGCTGGCGGATGGCGCGGCGCATGCCGATCGATCGCTGCAGGTTGGGCCGGCCGCCGCCTGCGGCGGCGGGACTGTCGGCACGGAAGCCGCGCGACATACCTTCCACCAGCGCGCCCGTCGTCTGGCAGAGGAAATCGCCGGCCCATACCGCCTGCCAGAAGCGGTTCTCGAAGGATTCTGCATTCGCGGGGCCGGAAACTTCAGCCGCACGCTCTGCGAGATGCTGATAGCTGTAGGCAGCCTGAGGGTCACGGAACAGGTCGTCCAGCGCGCCTGGCTTGCGGGTCTCCAGCAGGAGCGCCAGGTCTTCGGGGTAGCCGACCGTCATGGACTCCCTGCCGGTCCCCGTCCAGCCGAGCCCCAGGGCTTCCAGCACCTGGTCGAAGCGCCGCTGGTCGAAGTCCGGATTTCGCGCAGCGAGCAGGTCGTGCAGCCAGACTCGAACGGGTGCGGGATAGCCGCGCAGCATCAGCAGCTGATCGATCAGCGCATCGTCGTCGGATGATGAAGCGGCGGTCAGCCGAAAGCGCTGCCAGCGGCTCAGATCGGCGGGGAGCATTGCCGCCTTGCGGGGGACGAACACCGGGCGTGCCAACGCACGCTGAAAGCGCAGCAGGATCTCGAAATTTTCCGCGTCGCAGTAGTAAACCGTCTCGTCGCCTTCCATGAGGGGACCTTCGACAAAGTCACCTTCCTCGAGCAATCCGTCCGGCGTCACCGGCAGCAGGTGGTCGATCTGCGCAGCACTGAGGGGGCCGTAGAACGAGAGAATTTCCGTGCAGAACTGGCTGGCCGTGCGCTCGTCCTGCACGGATACCGGTGGGCGGTCCAGCATGTCTGCTTCGAGCAGACCGCAATGGATCAGCGCGTGGCCGAGTTCCGGATGCAGTACCCAGGTGCGTGTCCCGGCCAGCGCCTGGAGGAGACCCTCCCGGGGTCCGAGGTACTCGCTGATCGGCACCAGCACTCTTTCCTTCACCCACTCGAGCCAGTCCTCGTGTTCCTTCGGCTGATAGTCGGACGCAGTGCGCTGGCGTTTTTTGAGAAAGCGCTGCAGGGCTTCCGGGCGAATGCGCGGTCGCTGACTGTCTGTGGCAATCGCCTGCCTGAGCAGCGCGTCGGACAGGGAACTCGCGCCTTCGACATCCGGCGTGTCGTCGGCATACATGTAACGGTTGATCTGATCGTAGGAGAGATCGCCGGCGAAAGGACTCGGGCTGCTGGTGGTGACAGCAGACCAGTGGATACTGCCGTCGGCGATTTCATCGAGCATGCGGGTGAGGGCGGGCAGATCGAACTCGTCCTGCAGGCAGGTGCGCCAGGTTTCGAGCAGCACCGGGAAATCGGAAAATTCCCTGATGCTGGCGAGCAGCTTCTTCGCCTGCAGTCGGCTCATCCACAGCGGCAGGCGCTGATTGAAACGGGCTTTGCTCAGCAGCAGTGCACGACCTGCGCACTCCCGGAAGCGTGCACCGAAGAAGCCGGATTCCTCGAGGGCCATTCTCAACAGCTGGTGCAGGTTGCTGCCGCGAACCAGAGTGAGGACGGTGGCAGGATCCAGAGGTGCTTCGCTCTGGATC
Source organism: Pseudomonadales bacterium (assembly GCA_041395945.1). NCBI lineage: Bacteria > Pseudomonadati > Pseudomonadota > Gammaproteobacteria > Pseudomonadales > Pseudomonadales bacterium. The sequence goes on along the minus strand of JAWKZN010000001.1, from coordinate 2,753,260 downwards.
ACGACCACGTTGTCGTCCAGGTGGATTTCTATCGAACCCTTGCGGGAACTGCCTGAGACCTCTGTGACGGTCGGCGGCTGGCTCAATGCAGTGGTCAGCGCCAGCGCCCAGGGACGGTTCACCCGGCCGCCCCAGCCGGTGTGAATCACCATCTGGGACAGATCGTTCGGTCCTTTGTAACCACCGGGTCCACGCAGCACCGTTTCGATCAGCACGTGGTGACGATGGGGCAGAGAGTCCCGGGTGGCTTCCCGCTGACGCTGCAGATAGTCCAGGAGCTCATCTGCAGCTGAAGGCTCGAAGCCATGCTGTGACTGCAGTTGTTCGTGGAGTCTCTGCCGATCGCCTGTCGCCAGCAATCCGTCCGCTTCTTCCAGCCAGCTGCCGATGCGATCTGAGAAATAGAAGCTGCGGTCGTAGCCTTCCGAGCGCCAGAAGGGCGGTGCTTTGCCCGCCGGGGTCGCGGTTCGCACGATGACATCGTTGTGGGTAATGCGATGGATCTGCCAGTTCTGGGTGCCGAGGGTGAAGGTCTGACCGACGACCGCTTCCCAGACGAATTCCTCGTCGAGCTCGCCGATTATGCTGCCGCTTTCGATGTGGCGGATCTTGTAGTAGCCCCGGTCCGGAATTGTACCGCCTGCGTTATAGAGGGCGAGCACCGCACCGCGTTGTGCGCTGATCGTGTTGTGGATGCGATCGTAATGCAGGCGCGGTTTCAGCTCCCGCACCCTGGCACCCGCATAGCGTCCGGCGAGCATCTCGATGACCAGATCGAACTGCTCCCTGGGCAGAGTCAGGTAAGGCCCGCTGCGGGTCAGCAACGCGAACAGAACGTCCAGGTGCCAGGTGCTGTTCGCCGTGCAGGAGACAACGATCTGCGCCAGCACATCCAGCGGATTGCGTATGAGTGCAAGCGGTTCCAGCTGTCGTTCGGCGATGGCCTGGGACAGCACGGCGGCTTCGAGGAAGTCCCGCGCGTGGGTTGGAAACAGCACCCCGCGACTGACATCGCCGACATTGTGACCGGCACGACCGATGCGCTGCATGGCAGCTGCGATTGAGGGGGGTGACTGTACCAGCACCACTTCATCGAGCTGGCCGATGTCGATACCCATTTCCAGCGAGCTGGTCGCCACGATGGCACGCAGCTCGCCCGCCTTCAGCCGTGCCTCCACCGCACTGCGGATATCCCGGGACAGCGAGCCGTGGTGGGCGTAGGCGAGGGGCTCGGGATCCTGGTCATTGATCTTGAAGGTGATTTTTTCTGCGAGCCGCCGGGAGTTGGTGAAAAACAGGGTCGAACGGTTGGCGGCGATCTCTTCGCGGAACGCCACCGACAGCGGTTCCCAGATTGTCTGTCCCTGCTCTGCCGCCTGGCGTGCGGCCGCCGGGAAGCAGACGCGGAAACTCATGCGCTTTTCAGCAGGCTCAGCAGCAATGGCGACGGAGCGCCGTACTCCATCGATGTCCCGGCCGCCCACATAGGCGGCTACCGCATCGAGGGGGTGCACGGTGGCAGAAAGCGCGATGCGCTGGAACTCACCACCCAGGTCGACCAGTCGCTCCAGCGCGGTCAGCAACTGCACACCGCGGCGGTTGTCCACCAGGGCGTGAATCTCATCGAGAATGACGGCCTCTATGCAGCTCAGCACCCGGCGACCCCGTTCGGTGGTCAGCATCAGGTTCAGGCTTTCGGGTGTGGTGATCAGGATGTCCGGCGGACGGCGCAGCAGCCGCTGGCGTTCGCTCTGCTCTGTATCCCCGGAGCGCACGGCCACCCGGAGGGGCGGCAATGCGCCCGCGGCTTCCAGCGCTTCGAGCGGGTCGAGAAGATTGCGGCGGATGTCGTTGTTCAGTGCTTTGAGGGGCGATACATAGAGCACCCGGGTACAGCCAGGCTGCCAGAGTCCGCCTGCATAGAGATTCAGAGCCCAGAAGAAGGCGGTGAGCGTCTTGCCGCTTCCCGTCGGTGCAGTGATCAGCACGTGCTGCTTTGCAGCGATCAGAGGCCAGCTGCGCAGCTGGACACCGGTGGGCGCGGCAAAGCGCTGGTTGAACCAGTCCTGCAGGGGTTGCTCGAACAGGGTCAGTGCGTCCGCAGTGCTCACGGATGTTCGGTGAGAGTTCTCATGGCCCGATATGCTCGCACATCGGCTCGACCCATGGGCACAATGGCTATTTCAGATACGGAACATCGCACGATGCCGCAACTGCAGGAACTGCTCACCCGGGGCCAGAGGATCTGGGTGGCAGGCAATGTCAATGAGCCCACGACGCTGCTCGATCAGCTCACGGCGCTGCCGCTGCCTGAGCAGCTCACCTTCATCCAGTTCCCGCTGGCGGGCTACAACAGTGTGGATTTCACCCGGCTTTCCTCCACCTGCCGGATGGAAACCTTCTTCATGTCGCCCGCACTGCGCAGGGCGGACCCGGCCCGGCTCGACTTCGTGCCCATGCAGATGCGCGCGGTGTTCGACTATCTGCGCCAGCGGGTGGATGTGGCCATGGTGCAGCTCGCCCGGGATCGACAGGGCAGGCTGCGGCTGGGTCCCGGGACCGATTTCAGTGGTGCGGCACTTGCTGCTGCGAAAATTCGGATCGGGGAATTGAATCACAGCTTCACAGCACCCGCCGGTGCACCGCTGGTGGACGCCGATGGCTTTGATCTGATTGTGGAATCAGAACGGCCGCTGTACGAAATGCAGCAGCCGGCGATGGACGATGCCGCGCTCGCCATCGGCGCACAGGTTGCCGGACTCATTCGGGACGGCGACTGCCTGCAGACGGGCATCGGGTCGATTCCGGCTGCGATTCTGGCCGCACTCGGTGATCACAGTGATCTGGGTCTGCACGGTGGCATCATCGACGACGGCGGCATGGCGCTGATCCGGGCAGGCAATGTGAATGGCATGCGTAAACAGATCGACTGCGGCCTTCATATCACCGGCATGGCCCTGGGCGGCCGTGAACTCATCGACTGGCTGGCAGACACGCCGGAGGTGGCCTTCCGGGGTGCGGATCATACCCATGAAATCAGCACGATACGTAAGCTCGATCGATTCGTGTCCATCAACTCGGCGGTGGAGGTCGATCTGTTCGGCCAGGTCAATGCGGAGTATGCGGGCGGCAGACAGATATCCGGTACCGGTGGCAGCGTGGATTTCATGCGGGCGGCGCGTGCATCCCGGGGTGGTCGATCCATTGTTGCCATGAATGCCACCGCGCGGGACGGCTCCATCTCCCGGATCGTGCCGAAGGTGGAACTGGTGACCGCGTTACGCACGGACGTGGATCTGGTCGTCACGGAATACGGTGTCGCGAAACTCGATGGCCGTTCGGTTGCGGCACGTGCAGAAGCACTGATCAGTATCGCCGCGCCCGGCTTCCGTGACGGGCTCAGGGATCGAATGCCGGGTTGAGGTGTGTGCGCGCACCCAGGTGTACGCGCACACTGGGCGTGTGCGCCAGTGCACAGTTCCGGACTCCCGGACTTCCCGCGGGTTACGACTCTCTTACAATCAGCAGCAAGGATGAGGGAATTCGAAAAAGGAGTTCGGATCGCCATGGATTATGTCGGCATCGATCCCGCAGTAGGCCTGGAGTGCTCGCACTGCAATCACATTTCACGCATGCCCTACAGCGGCCTGCTGTCGCTGGTGATGCAATCGCGCCAGGCAGAGTGCGAAAGCTGTCAGCGACTGATGCTGCATGACTGGACCACAGTCGCGGTCGTTCAGAACATCATTAAGAAACGCATGTCCCAGGCGAACGAACTCAAGACTCGGCGGCAGCGAAGGCTGGAAAGCGTTCGCTGACAGCAGCACCGGGCTGTACCCCCACCATATCCAGGTGTTCGGTTAAGAATTTCGGAAGCAGGTTGATCAGAGCGAGGGCGAGGACGGGCAATACCGGGCCTCGCTCGGCAGCTCCGCTGTACCCTCGCTTAGCGATTTGCCTCGTGCAGGAACACGAGTCAAATCGCCGTACTCGGCCTCGCTACACGGCCCGGTATTGCCCGTCCTCGCCCTCGCCTGGTAAATTTTTCCGAACTTCGTAACTGTACTTCTCGCTGTTAGTCGGAATATCCCGCGCTTGGAGAAGATGATCCTCAATTCCTGCCTCACACCTGCATCACGCGTGGCGCTCCCGCACTGGTTTTTCCCTCTCCACCCCAGACTCGATCATTGCTCCGAAATCGGCCCCGATGAGCCGACTCCAGCGCTCAGTCGCCCCGCAGACAACTGAGAATGAACGCATATTCCTCCGCAGTCTCCCGCAGCGAATCGTAGCGCCCCGAGCGGCCGCCGTGGCCGGCCTCCATGTTGGTCTTCAGCAGCAGAATCTGATCATCGGTCTTCAGCTCCCGCAGACGGGCGACATATTTGGCAGGCTCCCAGTAGGTTACCCGGGGATCGTTGAGTCCCGCGGTGACCAGCATCGGCGGATAGTCCCGGGCCTGCAGGCCCTCATACGGTGAATAGGAGCGGATCAGCTCAAACGCAGCAGCATCCTCGATGGGATTGCCCCACTCCGGCCACTCGATGGGTGTGAGCGGCAGGGTTGGATCCAGCATGGTGTTGAGTACATCGACGAAGGGGACATGGGCGACCACGGCACCAAACAGCTCCGGTGCCTGATTCACCGCGACCGCCACCAGTTCACCGCCGGCACTCTCACCGACAATGGCGATACGGCCGCGGCCGGTGATGCGTCTGTCGATCAGCCCCCGGGTCACATCGACAAAATCGTTGAAGGTGTTGGTGCGCCTGTCGAGTTTGCCATCTTCGTACCAGTGATAGCCGAGATCGTCTCCACCGCGGACGTGGGCGATGGCATAGACAAAGCCGCGGTTCAGCAGTGACAGGCGGCTGGCTGAGAATCCGGGAGTGATACTTGTGCCGTACGCGCCGTAGCCGTAGAGGAACAGTGGCGTCTGTGGTCCGACCTGCAGATCCTTTCGATGCACCAGACTCACCGGCACGTCGACGCCGTCGCGTGCAGTGATGTGCAGCCGGTGGGTGACATAGTGGTTTGCCTCATAGCCGCTGGGAATGCGCTGGGTCTTGCGGCGGCTGAGGACGCGGGTTGTCAGATCGTAATCGTAGATGGTTCCCGGGGTGACCATCGACTGATAGGTGAGACGCAGCTGATCCGCGTCGTATTCCGCATTGGCGCCGAACTCGGCATCGTAGGCTTCTTCCGGAAACTCCACGTAGTGACTCATGCCCTGGTGGTCGAACACCCGGATCTGATCGAGCCCGTCCACCCGCTCGGAAAGGAAAAAGTAATTCCGGAAACAGAGCAGGTCGGTGAGATAGTGGGTGTCGCTGCCTGGAATGAGTGTCTGCCAGTGCGCCGGGTGCGGATTGGTGTCGGGTGCGGTCGCCAGACGGAAGTTCCGGTGGGTGTCGTTGCTGAGAATGTAGAACAGCCCTTCCCGATGATCGACGTGGTACTCGTGGCCCGTATGCCTGGCGCTCATGAGTTCGGGTTCCGAGAGTGGTCGCGCCGCCGGCAGCAGCCGTAACTCGGAAGTCGTGTGATCACCGGTCGAGATGATGATGAACGCCCGGGACTGGGTCTCATCAATCCCGACAAAGAAGGACTCATCCTGTTCTTCGTAGACTATGGCGTCCGTTGCTGCCGCTGTTCCCAGCCGGTGCCTGCGCACCTGGTACGGACGCCAGGCGTCGTTGACCTTCAGGTAAAACAGATGCTCATCATCTGCTGCCCAGACGGGCGCACCGAGGGTGAGTTCGATCATCGAATCGACCGGATCGCCGGATTCGAGATCGATGATGCGCAGGGTAAAACGTTCGCTGCCGTTGGTGTCCGCACTCCAGGCCAGGTAACGGCCGCTGGGGCTCACCGAGAGCCCGCCCAGCACGAAGTAATCGTGGGCGGCTGCGAGTGCGGGCTCATCGAGAATGATGGTCCAGTCATCGGGTGCGTGGACGGGCGCCCGCAGCCACTGCCGGTACTGAGCCTCCTTCTCGAAACGCCACCGGTACCAGAACATGCCGTCACGGAACGGTACGGACTCATCCTCCTCCGGCTGACGGGCTTTGATCTCTTCGAACAACTGTTCCACCAGCGCCTGCCGGGGCGCCATGGCATGCCGGAAATAGGCGTTCTCAGCTTCCAGATATTCGATCACCCGAGGGTCCGTCACTTCCGGATAAGCCGGATCCCGCAGCCAGTGGTAAGGGTCACTGAGGATGACACCGTGGACGGTGCGGGTATATTCCTGGCGATGGGCGATCGGTGGTTTCATGGTGCGGTGATTGACTGCCGGGGTGCGGTACCGGGGTAACCGCGGGTGAGAAAACCGCGCGATGCTCAACCAATGTCGATTGAAACGCAAATCTCCAGCGAGCCTCCTCTCGAGGCTTCCCGGGCACCCCGGGCTTCCTAGGCATCCGGTGTCGATAGCGTCTACCATCTCCTGACCGACTGATCCCGGAGATTGCCCATGCCACGCACTGAGCCCAGCAAGAGAGACGAGATCCCGGAACTCGCCGGCGTTTTTGCAGCGGGCTGTTGCTGTTGCCAGGCGCATAGCCGGTCCTGCCGGGTTCGCGGCTCTGGCTGCGCTGGACTGGCCGGCGGGGAAGCACGCCTGGTGGACGCCAGCAGGGCACCGGTGCGGTACCGGATTACTTGAGGCGCTCTGTCATGTGCGGTCGATTCAATGTAAACGCCGATCCGCTCACCATCCTGCTGATGGAACTGGTGCAGTTGCCCCACCCGGGACCGGACAACTACAACGCAGCCCCCACGGAAACCATTCAGGTCCTGCGGCAGGGGGAGTCAGGTGCTGTCGAACTGGTGCCCATGCGCTGGTGGCTCACGCCGTTCTGGTCCGATGGCCCGTCGACCAGATACAGCATGTTCAATGCCAAGTCCGAGACCGCACATAAGTCGCCGGCGTTCAGAGAACCTTTCCGGAAACGACGCTGTGTGGTCCCGGTCAGCGGCTTCTACGAGTGGGTGCGGACATCGGGTCAGAAGCTGCCCTACTACATTCATTCCACCGAGCATGAGGGACTGCTGCTCGCCGGACTCTGGGATCGCTGGGTCAATGAAGAATCCGGGGAACTTCTGGAGAGCTTTGCTGTGCTGACTGCACCGGCGGCGGAAGGCATGAAGTTTGTGCATACCCGACAACCGGTCATGCTCTCGATGGCGGGTGCCAGAGCCTGGCTCGACCCGGACAACGCGGACTTTGCCGATCTGCTGGGTTCCGGGATTCCGGAAACTCTGGAGGCGGTGCCCGTGTCTTCTCATGTCAATAATGCGCGTCACAAAGACCCCCGCTGTATTGAAGCGGTTGGAGCTCCGGTTGCCATTGCGCCAGTGGCTGACACCTCGCCTTCAGCCGCACCAGGAGCGCACTGATGCTGCTGCGCGCGGGACACTGGCTGGGACGCGGCAGTCTGCTGGTTGAAGGATTCAGTCTGGGTGAAACCCTTGAGTGCGATGCCCGGGTCGAGCGGGACACCGGCGCCTTCCTGATAAATGCGTCCCTGAAGTCCCAGCGCGGCGGTGCGCGTGACTTTGTTATCCGGGTGGCGGGTAACGAAGTCGGCACCTATTCCCTGCGTATCCAGGTGGGGGCAGAAGTGCTGACCGGCAGTGCCAAGCTGGACAGCGCGCCCAACCTCGGACTGCTGTGGAACGATGCGGAATCCGTGTATGCCACCTTCAGTCTGTTCGCGATCAGTGATGGCATCGGGCTGCGCGGTTTTCTCCGCGATGGCAGGAATACCTTTACCTGGGAAATCGCTTTTTCCGAAAAGCGCGATATGGTCAAGGCAGACAACGTGGTCTCGCTGCGCGGAAAAGGCACAGGAAGGCACGGTCCGCGCGGCCGTTAGCGGCTGCGAGAAGCTCTGAGGCGTTGATACTCAATCAGAGGTTCCCCGGTCCGACAGGTCCAGCCAGTTCAGCTGCGCCGGGCTGAGTTCGATCTGCAGCGCCGCGAAGCAACTCTGTGTCTCGCTGAGCTGGCGGGGACCGATCAGAGGGAAACAGGCGAACGGCTGCTGCGCTACGTAGGCAAGTGCAATCTGGATCAGGTCCACGCCATTCTCTCTGGCCAGGCTCGCCGCTCTGCGGCGGCGTTCAAAATTCGCCTCCGAAAACCATACCCGGCGCAGTTCATCCTCGGTCGGTTCGACACTGGTCAGTGCCCGTCCCTCCCGGGCACCTGCGGCGTTGATCACGCTCTCCGCCCAGGGGGTGAAAAATCCCCTCGCCTGGGAGGACCAGGGCAGCAGGGCGATGCCATTGCTGCGCAGATAGGCGCGAAATTCGCCACTGGTGGCGGCTTCCACACCCGGCCAGATCGGCGTGACCATCCGGGCCAGGGAAAAGTTGTTGGAAACTGCCGTGAAACCCTGCAGGCCTTCGGCAGCTGCGTACTCGTTGGCGGCGCGGATGCGGGGCAGAGTCCAGTTGGATCCGCCGAAGGCGCGGATACGACCACGATTCCGCTCGGCGTTCAGCGCATCCACGAATTCCTTGACCGGAATGTCGAGGTTGTCCCGGTGCAGGAAGTACAGGTCCACGTAGTCAGTCTGCAGACGCTGCAGACTCTCGTCCAGCTGGGGTGCGATGAATTCCGGCGCGTTGTCCGGGGTGTGGGCGCCTTTGCCGATGATGACGATCTGCTCACGCAGGTTGCGCTGCCGGTGCCAGTGGCCCAGCAGGCGCTCCATGGATCCGCCCCCATAGATGTAGGCGGTATCGAAACAGTTACCCCCCTGCTCGATGTAGTCGTCCCACATCACTGCCGCATGGCTCATGGAGGGCTGGTTGTCGCAGCCCATCACCAGCCGTGAGACGGGTTTATCGAGGTGCGCAATGCGGCCGGCGCTGGCCGGTTGCGTGACGGCCACCGGCGCCAGCAGGGGGCCCCGGTGGCTGTCCGGTCGTTCGAGGTGGTACTCGAGACCGATGGCCCTGCGCCAGGCATCGAGGGTTGCCGCGTTGTCACGGCTGTCCTGCCAGTCCATCAGGGGGGACTGCTGCAGCCCGGCGGACAGGCATTCCGCGACGTGGTCGATCTCCAGTTCGTAAAGACCGGCTGACTGACCTTCGATGCGCTCGATCGGCTGCCCCTGCCTGTGCAGCTCGAAATGCCAGTTGCCCCTGGCATCCGCGCACAGCCAGGGATTGGCCGCATGGATGCGTCCGCTGCTGCCGTAGAGATTCAGCGAGTTGTCGAGGGTGAGACTTACCGAAGTGGCCACCTGGGCGGTAAGGCCGCCGGTGAATTCGAGCTGTGCTGCGCTCCATTCGTCGATTCCCGTGCTGCCCAGATGGCCTCCCGCGGTCACATTGCGGGGCTCTCCACCGGCAAACAGACGGGCCGCCGAGACGGGATAACAACCCACATCGAGAATGCCGCCACCGCCGAGTTCGTTGGAAAACAGGCGGGAGTCCGCATCGAAGGACGCCTGGTAGCCGAAGCTGGCCTGGATGTGGCGCAGTTCGCCGATGGCGCCTTGCGCGAGCAGCGCCTGAATTCTGAGGGTCTGGGGATGACAGCGGTACATGAAGGCTTCCATCAGGAAGCGTCCGTTGCGGCGGGCGGTTTCCACCATTGCCATCACTTCCGGATGGTTCATGCCGAGGGGTTTTTCACAGAGGACGTGCTTGCCTGCCCGGAGTGCACGCAGCGTCCACTGTGCATGCGCAGGATGCGGGGTGGCGATGTACACGGCATCGATCAGGGGATCTTCCAGCAGTGCGGAGTAGCTGCCGTAGCTGCGGATACCCGGGTAGCCGTCCGCAAAGCGTCGAGCACGCTCCTCGGAGCGGCTTGCTACAGCGTGCAGCTCGTTGTGGACAGAGGCGGTTGCGGCATCTGCAAACGCAGTTGCAATACGGCCGGTGGCTAGGATGCCCCATCTGATGGTCACACCGGACTCCAGGTTTCAAGAGCGGGGCGTCAGTATGTCCGAAAAAGCCCGTCCTGAGTCAGGCCGTCGCCTGCCTGAGGCCGCCATCGGGTCAAGCGTCTGCGGTCAGGACTGCCGGGTCAGATAAGGTCGCAGAAGAATTTCCATCTGGGCGTCGAGGCTGGCGAGGGTAGAGTCGAGGTCGCGCGTCGGCTCGTAGAGAAACCTGGAAAGACACTGTTCCGCCAGACTGTTGAGTGTTTCCGCGAGCAGGCGCACGTCGACACCGGCGATCAGATCCCGGGAGCGCTGGGAGCGGTGCAGCAGGCGGGCGATCATTTCCTCTGCAGCCGCCTGATCGACCAGCGACATCATGCGGGAGCCGGATTTGCGCTTGTTCCAGATCTCGGTGGCAACGAACCACCACAGCTCGCGCTGCTCGGGCGCGCCCAGGGTCTGCAGGCGAATCCGGTTGATGGCGCTCAGGGTAGCGAGCAGACCGCCTTCGTAGGCGTCGATGCGTCTGGCGATCTTCACAGAGATATCTGCGATGTCGGTGGAGAGGATGGCTTCGAGGATGCTGGCCTTGGTCGGGAAGTAGTTGTAGAGGGTCTGGTAGCTGAGTTCGGCGACGCTGGCGATGTCGCGCATCTTGGTCTTCTGATAGCCGTGACGGTCGATGAGCACCCGCGCGGCTCGCAGGATGTCGCGCTGGGCGCGCTGCTTCTTGCGCTCTCGCAAGGGCAGTTCGTCGAGTCGGGTCGTAGCCATCAATTTAATTTTGACAAGATCAATAATTGGGGAGAGTATGCTTTTTCGAAGGGTGTTACCAGAGGGATCAATGCGCCGAAGTCGCTCCAGCCACCCGATTGACGTCCGTGATGTCCTGCTGTGGGCGTTACTCGTAGTTGGCGCCGCCCTGTCCAGTCCCATGCGCGTCGCGGCGGCGCAGAGTGCCGATGAACCGGAAGTCCGGAAGCCGGATGTCCAGGAGCCGGGTGTCCGGGAGCCGGGTGCCCGGGAACTGGTTGCAGGTGCCCTGGACCTGATCCGCGGACGGACGTCCTACATGGAGATGTCGATGCTGGTGCATCGCCCCGAGTGGGAGCGGAGTTCATCACTCGTTTCCTGGACACGGGGCCGCGAGGACGCGCTGATCCGCTTTACCGCGCCTGCCCGGGACGCCGGCAATGCGACCCTGAAACAGGGCGACAAGATGTGGACCTACACCCCCAAGCTCAACCGCACCATTCGACTGCCGTACAGCCTGATGTCGCAGAGTTGGGCGGGTTCGGATTTTTCCTATAACGATCTGTCGAAAACCGACGACATGCTGCGCTACTACGATCTGAGCATTGCGGATTCGGTTGAGCAGGACGGCCATCGGATCTATACGATCGAGGCGATCCCGCATGATGACTCGCCCGTGGTCTGGGGCAAGGAGCAGCTGGTACTGCGCGATGACTACGTGTTGATCTCGCAGACGTTTTACGATCAGGCAATGGTGCCACTCAAACGACTGGAAACGCTGGAAATCGCCGAGCTCGGGGGTCGGACGATGAGTGTGCGGATGCGCATGATTCAACTCGATGAAGTCGATCACTACACCGAGGTGAGCTACGACGCAGCGCAATTCGACATCGCACTAGAAGACCGCACATTCACGGTTTATGCGTTGCAGAGTGGGGCCGCTCCATGAGTAGCGGGGCTCATGTCATGGGTTCTGTAAAGGGCCGCGCTGCATGAGGGAGTTTTGACATGAGCGAGACCGTTGCGGAACTCGCGCCTGTAAAGCCTGCCTTCCAGGGCTTTCTGAGTGTCCGGATCGGCTGGCGGAACCTCTGGCGTAACCGGCGCCGCACCTGGCTCACTGCAGGCAGTATCGCCTTCGCTGTGCTCCTTGTGGTCTTCACCATGGCCTTTCAGCTCGGCCAGTACGGTGTGATGATCGACAACGCGACCACGCTGATCAGCGGGCACATTCAGGTGCAGAGCCGCGAATTTGTCGCAGACAGCAGATTCGAAGACACGATGGCGGAAGCCTCGGGGCTTGTTACCGGGATCGCCTCGATTCCCGGTGTGATCGCAGTGGCGCCGCGCGTGGAAACCTTCGCCCTGGCTTCGGCGGACGAACGCAGTTTTGGCGCCCAGGTGATAGGCATCGACGTGGATGCCGAAGCCAGGACAGTGCGGATCACGAAGATGCTCAAGTCGGGTCACGGCATCACAGCCACCGAAGAGGCGCTGCTGGGCACGGTCCTGGCACGAAACCTGGGCGTTGCTCTGGGTGACGAAGTCATCATTCTCGGCAGCGGTAAGGAAGGTGGTGTGGCTGCGATGGTTGTGCGGGTCGCCGGTCTGCTGGAATCGGGGATAACAGATCTCGATCGGGTTCTGCTGCTGGCGCACCTTGATGTGGTGCAGGATGCCTTTGGTCTGCACGACGAAGTCCACACCCTCGCTGTTCGAGTGGACGATGTTGCGAACAGTGAGCGCATTACAGGATCAATTCAGGCGCAGCTACCCGCCGCACTGATCGCGCGGGACTGGCCTGAGGTGATGCCCGATCTCTATCAGAGTATCGAAATCGACCGGCTCTCCGGACAGATCATGTACGGCATCATCATGGGACTGGTGGCCTTCAGTGTGGTGAACAGCTTCATCATGACCGTGTTCGAGCGCACCCGTGAGTTCGGCATGCTGCTGGCGATCGGCATGAAGCCGCGGCGCATCATCGCCATGCTGCAGTGGGAGTCTCTGTTTCAGTGGCTGGTCGGTGTCGGGATCGGGCTGCTGCTGGCATCGATCCTTGTCGGCTGGTTCGCGAAAGAAGGTATCTATCTGGGTGAGGCGCTGGAAGACTACGCGCAGCAGTTCTACATGCCCTCGCGCCTTTACCCGGCATTCTCAACTGAAGCACTGCTCACAGCGCCGGTGATCATGCTTCTGGCGACTCAGTTCGCCTCTCTGATTCCAGCACTTCGCATCCATCGGCTGCGGCCTGTGGAAGCGCTCCGCAGCACCTGAGGGGAATTCGCGATGGCGGAAACCAGCATGGATACCCCTGCGGCTGCGCCTGTCACCGGCGGTGGTCGGAGCGTTGTAGGTGCGATGGCCTGGCGCAACCTGTGGCGCAATCGTCGCCGAACCTGGCTCACCAGTGCCGGCATCGCCTTCGCAGTATGGATGCTGGTTTTTGCCCAGAGCCTGCAGGAAGGTACCTTCGCCACCATGATCGACAATGGCGCGCGCCTCGCACTCGGCCATGTTCAACTTCAGCATCCCGGTTACCTCGATGATCCCCGCATGGAGTACAGCATCGATGCCGATCCGCAGCTGCTGGAAGCGATCAGATCCAGCAGCGGTGTTGTGAACGCGTCGGCGCGGGCGCAGGGGTTTGCGCTGGTGTCCCATGGCGAGCGCAGTTTCGGTGCCCAGGTTCAGGGAGTGGACGCGGTGGTAGAAGCTCGATGGTCCACGCTGCCTGGCATGGTCAGTGCCGGACGTTACCTGGCCGGGCCCGGAGAGGCTCTGCTCGGCTCCGTGCTCGCCCGCAACCTGGGACTTGCAGTCGGCGATGAAGTCGTAATGCTCGGTACCGCGCGGGAGGGGGGCGTGGCTGCCACCGTTGCCGAGGTTGTGGGATTGTTCACCAGCGGCCAGGCGGAACTCGATCGTTCACTGCTGCAGATCGACATCAGTGATTTCCGGACGGGCTGGAGCCTCGGTCCCACCGAAGCCCACAGCGTGGTGGTGCTCGCGAACTCTGTCGCGGTGAGCGAAGAAGTTGCCGCTGATCTGTTGCGACTGCGGCAGGTTCGCGGATCGGAGAGTGATTGGGCGGTGCTGGGCTGGCGCACGCTGATGCCGGAGGCGGAACAGTACATCGAGCTGAAGCGGGTAGGCACCCGGCTCATGTTCGCGGTGATCACCATCATCGTCACCTTCAGTGTGGTCAACACCTTCATGATGACGGTGTTCGAGCGCACGCCGGAGTTCGGCATGCTGACTGCCATCGGCATGCGGCCGGGTAAAATCATGCTGCAACTTGCGGCTGAGTCCTTCTGGATGGCGGCGCTGGGTCTTGCGCTGGGTTTCGGATTCAGTCTGCTGTGCATTGTGCCGCTGATGATTTATGGCATGCCGCTGCCGGGTGCTGCGGATGAGATTCTGCGTGAATTCAACATGCCCGACCGCCTGTACCCGACCTTCAGCATGAATGCGGCAGTGACTGCCGCCCTGATCATGCTGATCGGCACGCAGTTCGCTGCGCTGATTCCAATGCTGAAGATCCGCCGGCTGCGTCCGGTCGAGGCACTGCGTGCTCGGGCCTAGGAAACCTCTGAGGTGTTGCTGCTTATGCAGAGGTTCCCTGGCAGCTGCGGAAGTCGGATGGAAAAGTCTGAGGAAAATGCATGCCGTTAAAGCTTCTGTTTCAGCTGAGTAGTCGCAACCTGTTCCGGCACCGGCGACGCAACGCCATGCTGCTGGCAGCCATCGTCGTCGCTGTTGCGGGAGTGACCGTGACCAACAGTCTCATCCGCGGCATGCAGTTCGACATGCGGGAATCAGCCGTGGCCAATCTCACCGGCCACTTGAAAATTCTGGCGCCCGGATATCGTGATGATCCGAATATCGAGAAGAGTTTTGAGCTGGCGAAGAACTGGCAGCCTGATTTTCCTGCCGATCAGCTCGCCGGCTGGGCTGCCCGCATCCGCATTCCGGCGGTCATCATGAGTGAGCGGGAAACCCGGGGCATCCAGTTTGTCGGTGTGGATCCGAAACAGGAGAACATCTCCTTCCTGGGTGATGTGGCACACACGGGAGAAATGCTCAATGGACCTGAGGATAATCGGGTGCTGATCGGCAAGGAGCTCGCGCGCCAGCTGGAGACCGAAATCGGCCGCCGGCTGGTCATCATCACCCAGGGCATCGATGGCAAGAACCGGGAATCGGGATTCCGGATTGCCGGTCTGTTCGATGCAGAAGGCACCGGGCTCGAGAAGCAGTTCGTGTTCACGGGGGTAGCGACGCTGCAGAAGATGGTCGATGCGGAAGTGGTGACGGAGGTTTCCATCAAGCTGACCACCGAGGCTGATGATCAGAAGCTGGGGCTCAATCTGAGATCGACGCTGACCAGCTTCTTCACCGGACTGGATGTGCTCGACTGGCAGCAGCTCGAACCTCAGGCGGCGGCGATGTTCATCTTTGCCGACAGCGCCATATTCATATGGTTTCTGGTCATGATGGGTGCACTCATCTTCGGTCTGGTCAATACGCTGATCACTGCTGTCATGGAACGGATCAGAGAGTTCGGAGTGTTACGGGCGGTGGGTATGCAGTCACGTCTGATCATCGTGCAGGTGATGCTCGAATCTGCGCTGATCATGAGCGCGGGCGTTGCCCTCGGCCTCGGTCTTGGCTGGTTGCTGGCCACCCAGTGGCTGGGCGAAGGCATCAACCTGGCCGACTGGGCGGAAGGCATCGAGATGGCCGGCATGAGCAGTGTGCTCAAACCCCGCGTGCTGACCGCCGACATGATACTCGTGGCGTCACTGAGCCTGGTGTTCGGCGTGCTGGCTGCCCTCTACCCCGCCTGGCGCGCGGTCAAAATCAAACCTCTGGAGGCTCTCAGAAAATGACAGATACAGTCGTCCGCTGCACCGGTGTTTCAAGAATCTACCAGGATGATTCGGTGCCGGTACGAGCCCTGCAGAATGTTGATTTTGAGGTCAAGTCAGGAGATTTCGTGAGTCTGGCTGGCCCTTCCGGATCGGGCAAGTCCACCCTGCTCAACATCATCGGCGGTCTCGATCGGCCGGATGCGGGCACCGTGCAGGTGGACGGTCAGATACTCAACGAGCTGAGTGAGAGCGAGCTTTCCGATCTGCGATTACTGAAGATGGGTTTCGTGTTTCAGGCTTACAACCTGATCCCGGTGTTGTCTGCAAGGGAAAATGTGGAGTTCATAATGCAGCTGCAGGGTGTAGGGGCTGCAGAACGCGCAGAGCGTGCTATTGCAATTCTGAAAGAACTGGGCCTGGAAGGGATGACGGACCGTCGCCCGGGTGAGATGTCCGGTGGCCAGCAGCAGAGGGTGGCCGTGGCACGGGCCATTGTTACGAAACCCGTACTCCTGCTGGCGGACGAGCCGAGTGCGAACCTCGATTCGAGCACCACCAGAGAGCTGCTCGAGCTGCTGCGCACGCTCAATGAAGATCACGGGGTGACCATTGTCACTGCCACCCATGATCCCCAGGTGATGAGTTATGCGAAACGGCAGGTACGGCTGCGGGATGGGCAGATCATCGAGGACAGCGCAACCCCATCATGATCCTTTCTGCCGGAAGCTGGCGCTGGCAGTCGCTACTGCTGCTGTTGTGGGGCTGGTTCAGTCCCGCTGCCGGTGTCGAAATTGATGCCCGTGTGAAAGTCTTCGGTGCGGGTGCTGCACTGATCGACACAGATGCACAACGACTTCAGGACGGTACACCGGCGTACGACTACACGGCGGATACCCGGCTGATGCTCTCCCATGAGAGCGGTAACTTCACCTGGCTGGCCCACCATTCGACGATTGTCGCCGGGGGCGATTCCTACGGGTTTCAGGTGAATTCCGGCGCGGTGCTGGATCAGGCGGTGACAAATGATGATCGAAGGCTGATGGATCTGACCTGGGTGCTCGACTCGGGCGCAAGCCATCAACTGCTGCACCGCATTGACCGCATGGCCATGCAGTACAACGGTACCAGCTGGGGATTGACCGTCGGCCGCCAGGCGGTGAGCTGGGGTAATGGCCAGGTATTCCAGCCGATGGATCTGTTCAGCCCCTTTGCCCCGACCACCGTCGATCGCGACTACAAATCCGGTGATGATCTGATTCTGCTCGACAAACTGTTCAGCGATGGCAGCGATCTGCAGTTGCTCGCGGTCGCGCGTCGTGACTTCGAGGGCGACGTGAGCCATCGTGCCAGCAGCGCAGCCGCCAAGTGGCACAGGTTCGTCGGCTCCGGTGAGCTGGAACTCGTTGGCGGTCAGCACTACGAGGATCAGGTGTTCGGTGTCTCCTGGCGGATGCCCCTGGGCGGCGCGCTGCTGCGCAGTGACATCATCGCGACGAGGCTCGATGAGGGAGACTGGAAGGTATCGGGGATTCTGAACCTGGACTACAGCTTCACGGTCAATGAACGGGTCGCCTATGTGGCGGCCGAGTACTACCACAACGACTTCGGGGTGAAGTCTCTACCCCTGACCCCGCTGGCATTACCTGATCCGCTGACCGAACGGCTTGCCCGGGGTGAGGTATTCAACCTGATGCGTGATTACCTGGCGCTCACAGGCAACCTGGAATGGCACGCGCTGTGGAACCAGTCTCTTACCCTGATCACCAATCTCCATGATGGCAGCGCTCTTGTGCAGAGTCAGCTCACCTACGATCTGAATGATCACTCCCGGGCGGATGCAGGTGTTGTCCTGTCCCTGGGTCGTGCCGGTGAGGAATTCGGCGGTGTACCGCTTGCGGGCGATGCGTTGACCTCCGGCGGTGCCATTCAGGGGTATCTGCGCTGGGTTTACTATTTCTAGGTATGGATGACCAGGGAGGCAGGCTTGGGTGAATTCGGCGATGCCAGCGTTGATCTGGTTGCAGCGGTTCTTGGACGCCGTGTCCGCCGCTGTTTGCTGCTGATACGGCACTCGGCCCGGGAGTATGAGCCGGGCAGACATGATCTGGAGAATCCGCTCACCGCAGAAGGTCGTGCGCTGTCGCGTCGCCTGGGAGAACGGCTGCCGAAGTCGCTGACACTGCGTGGTTATGCAGGCCCACCCCATCGCTGCATGGAAACCGCGGAGCTGGTACTGGCGGGTCATGAAGCCCGCGGCGGTGCGATCACCCGGCACCGCCCGCTGGAAGCGCTTGGAGTGTTCTATGCGCTGGATCAGATGAAGATGTGGAAAGGCATGCGCGAGGCGGGCGGACTGGTGCCTTATATGGCTCAGTGGTTTGCAGGCGGAGTACCTGCCGATGCGATGATGCAGCCTGCGTCTGCTGCGCGATTGCTCGCCACTGTACTCGCGGCAAAACTGCGCTCGCCGGTTGCCGACCATCAGCTCGATGTCTGTGTGTCCCATGACATGAGCCTCCATCTGCTGCGACACCAGCTGCTCGGCGAGCGGCTGGATGAAGCGCCGGTGGCATACCTCGACGGCCTGCTGCTTTTCGAAGAGGACGGTGTGCTGAAGATGGCCAGTCATCGGGGTACCGAGACAGCGCTTGAACTGTAGAACACGGAATCCTGAAAAACAGTCAGGCGATCCACTAGAATCAGGCCAGGACCTGATGGGAAGGGGAGTCCTATGACAGAAACACCGAATGCACTTGACCAGGCTCTGGAGCAGGGAATGGCCCTGGCTTATCACGCCAGCCGGCAGCCCGAGCGTACGGCCCTGTCTTCCAGATTTGGCGAGCGGACCTTCAGAGAACTCAATGCCCACGCCAATCAGCTCGTGCGCATGCTGCGCCAGCGCGGTGTTGGTGCGGGTGATGCCATCGCGGTAGTGAGCCGCAACCGGCCGGAATTTGTCGAGGCGCTGGCAGCCGCGCTGCGGGGCGGTCTGCGATTTACCCCTGTGAATTTTCACCTGACCGCCGAAGAAGCCGGCTATGTCATCGACAACTGCGAAGCGAAGGCCGTGATCTACGATGCGGGCCTGGGTACCGCGACCGCGGCGGTGGAGCATGCGGCCGGTTGTTCAGTCCGATTGTCGGTCGGCGGTGCGATTCCCGGATTCGAGGATTTCAGCGAAGCGATTGCAGACTTCGATGACGGCGACATTCCCGATCCGATCCGGGGTGGCACCATGCTTTACACCTCAGGCACCACCGGGCGCCCCAAAGGCGTGTACCGTCGACAACAGCCGGTGGCGCGCGCCACCGTGGCGAGCCAGGCTGGTGGCGGTCCCGGCGCCGTCAATCTGTGTACCGGACCCATGTATCACGCAGCCCCTCTGGCCTTCAATGTCAGCGCGCCGCTGAATGCGGGGGCCGCGCTGGTGCTGATGGACCGCTGGGATGCTGAGGAAACCCTGCGTCTGATCGAAACCCATGGAGTAACCCATACCCATATGGTGGCCACCATGTTTCACCGGCTGCTGCAGCTGCCTGATGAAGTGAAACAGAAGTACGATATCTCCAGCCTGCAGTATGTGGTGCATGGCGCAGCACCCTGTCCGGTACATGTGAAACAGGCGATGATCGAGTGGCTGGGTCCGGTGATCAACGAGTACTACGCTGCCACCGAAGGCGGTAACAACTACACCATCGATTCCGCCACCTGGCTGCGTAAACCGGGCAGTGTGGGGAGGACGCCGACACCGGAAAACACCCGCATCCTCGACGATGAGGGCAACGAAGTCGCCCAGGGCGAAACCGGCAGCATTTATTTCCGCGCACCCGAAGTGGGTCGTTTTGAATATTTCAAATCTGCGGACAAGACGGCGGAAACCTACCGCGGCGACTGGTTCACCCTCGGTGATATGGGTTATGTGGACGAAGACGGTTTTCTCTTCCTCAACGGACGCAGTGCGGAGACCATCATCTCCGGCGGTGTGAACATCTACCCTCAGGAAGTCGACGAAGTGCTGCTGCAACACACGGCAGTGCTCGATGCCTGCACGGTCGGAGTGCCGAATGAAGAATGGGGTGAGGAGGTTAAGGCCGTCGTGCAGTTGCGCCCCGGACACGAGCCGACGCCGGTGCTGGCCGATGCCATCATCGCCCATGCCCGGAGCCGGCTTGCGGCCTTCAAATGCCCGAGATCGGTGGACTTCGTGGCAGATCTGCCGCGGTTGCCCAGCGGCAAGATTCAGCGCCGCGTCGTGCGCACGCCATACTGGAGCGGCCGCAGCCGGCAGATCTGAAGGGCGCGAAAGAGGACCAAGGGGAGCGCAGCTGCGGCGGGTCGTCCATGACCCCGGAAGCACGTCCCTGTGCTGCATCCCTGCGCAAAGGGAACTCTAGAACAGTTGCCCGATCTGTCGAGTCAACCGTTCACCCGGGCTTACGCGGCGCGCCAGCGGGCCTTCGCCGGCAGGGCGGGTGGTGCGCATCCGTTGTCGTGGGCGAATCGATCCAGCCCATCCTGCAGCGCTGCCAGGAACTCCGCAGGTGCCCGCACACGCAGGGCATCGTCTTCGATAAACAGATCGCGGATCTCGAGTCTTGCCTCGGGGCGATGAGCCTTGCAGTCCAGCCGTCCGACGAGCCGGTCCCGATAGAGAATCGGCAGGCAGAAGTATCCGTAGCGGCGCTTATGCTCGGGCACATAGCACTCGACCTGGTAGTCGAAGCCGAAAACCGTCCGGGTGCGCTTGCGCTGAATCACCAGATTGTCGAAAGGCGAGAGGATGCTGACCCGGTTGCTGGAAACCGGTGCGCGCCTCTCCAGCAGTTCCGGTTCCGCGAAGGCCGGACTGCCATCCGGCAGGCGCACCGGAACCAGTATCGAGTCGGCAACACGCTCCTCGAGGATCTGCTGCAGTGTTGTGCGCAGACTCGCACCCGGTCGCAGATAGAGCACGGCGGGTGAGGTGGCGAAGCCCTGTGTTCTCAGTGTTGCGTCAAGCAGGTGAGCCACGAATTCCCGCTCGGACGGCGCGCCTGTGTCAACATCGGCCGGCAGCACCCGTTCGGTGAGATCGTAGATCTTCTCGAAGCCATCCCGACCGACCGCCATCAGGTCGCCCTGCATGAAGAGCTGCTCCAGTGCACCTTTGGCCGGCTTCCAGTTCCACCAGCCGCCACCGGAGTGGTCGGGCGCGTCGAAGTCCCTGGCTTTCAGCGCACCCTCTTCCCGGATACGCGCCAGCACATCCTGCAGCAGCCCGGTGTTGCGGCTTCTGACCCAGCGATCGGCCTTCGCCGCCATGCGCTGCATCTTCGGTAAGGCGAACCGGTAATCGGTGATCGGCAGGTAGGCGGCGGCGTGGTACCAGTATTCGAATATACGACCCTCACGCTGCAGCCTCTCCAGATGCTCGGGCTGATAGTTGCTGACCCGGGTGCGCAGTACATGGTGGTGAGCGCGCGCTACCACGGAAATGGTGTCGATCTGCACGTAGCCGAGCTGTTCGATCGCCCGCAGGGTGGCCGCTTTGCCCCGTCCGAAGGGTTCCCGTTTCAGCAGACCCTGGCGCTCGAGGACCATCCGCCGCAACTTGGCCGCGGGGACGGTGGGAGGTGTTCGGGTTGCTCGCTCGGGCACGTTGGGTTAAACAACTGTCAGGGGAGAGCTTTATAACACCACCGGCATGGGTTCAGGTGCCTTCACGGGCCACGGGCAGCTGCCGGTGTCACTGAAAAGGTGTCCGCAATGGACCGGGACTTCTGGCTGGAACGCTGGGACCAGGGGCAGATCGGCTTCCACCAGGCACTGGTGAATCCGCTGCTCGCCCGTTACTGGCCCGATCTGGAGGTCAGCACCCAGGCCGGCGTGTTCGTGCCGCTGTGCGGCAAGAGCCTCGATATGCGCTACCTGCGGGACCGGGGTCATCGCGTGGTGGGGGTTGAACTCTCCGAGCGCGCAATTCAAGCCTACTTTGCGGAAGCGGGTGAGACCGCTGTGAAGGAATCCGGCTTCTATCTTCAGCAGTACCGTGGCGAACGTACGGTGATTCACTGTGGTGATCTGTTCGATCTGCAGGGCTCGGACCTGCAGGGCGTGCGGGGTGTCTATGACCGGGGCGCTCTGGTCGCGCTGCCTGCAACGATGCGCAGGCGCTACGCCGATCACCTGCAGCGCATCCTGCCGGATCGAACCGTGACCCTGCTCATCACCCTCGAATATGATCAGGCACTGATCGATGGCCCGCCCTTCGCGGTGTCCGAGTCCGAGGTACAGGCTCTGTTCGGTGATCGCGGCTCGGTCACCCGTCTCGCCCGGCACAGGGCTGTGGATCTTCCGCCGCGTTTCGGCAAGGCGGGTGTCTCCGAGGCGCGGGAGGTGGTCTATCGTCTGGAGAAGACGGTTTGAATTATCGTAAGGCATGGTAGCCTCTTGAACCATCCGGCAACCTGAGGCAGCGAGAGCGCGATGGCCCTGAACAGAAATGCCATCCGCATCATTATCTTCGAGGCCGATACCCCGGCCGGTAAGGCATTCGATGTCGTCCTGCTGGTGAGTATTCTGATCAGCGTGGTGGCCGTGCTGCTCGACTCTGTTGCAGCACTTCACGAGCGCTACGGTCGCATCTTCCTGATTCTCGAATGGACCTTCACCATCGCTTTCACAGTGGAGTACGCCCTGCGGCTCTGGTGTATCGAAAATACCGCGCGCTACGCCCGCAGCTTTTTCGGCATCGTCGATCTGCTGGGTATCCTGCCGACCTACCTGAGCATGTTCATCGCCGATTCCCAGTACCTGCTGGTGATCCGCATTCTCCGCGTGCTGCGGGTATTCCGTGTGCTGCGCATGGTCCGCTACGTGGGGGAGGCGCAACTGCTGAGCCAGGCGCTGCTGGCAAGCCGCCGCAAGATTGCCGTGTTCATCACTTCTGTACTCGCACTGGTGGTGATTTTCGGCTGTCTCATGTATCTGATCGAAGGCGAAGAGCATGGCTTCACCAGTATCCCGAAGAGCATCTACTGGGCGGTGATCACCCTCACCACCGTCGGCTATGGTGATCTGACACCGCAGACGCCTTTTGGCCAGGCCATGGCTACCCTGGTGATGATCATGGGCTACGGAATCATTGCGGTACCCACGGGCATCGTCACCATGGAGTTGAGTGAGGCTCAGCGCCGTTCAGCCAACACCCGTACCTGCCCCGCCTGTTCGGCGGAAGGGCATGTTGCCGAAGCCAGCTACTGCTGGCGCTGTGGTGAGCATCTGTTCCGTAAGGATCTTCGAGCAGCAGAGGCCGATCAGCGTGCGGCCGACGAAGAGAGCCGGGACGCCGAAGACGCTGGCTCCGGGGACAAGGCGGTCAGCGATTAGCCCGGACGGGCGCCGGGATCATCGATTCCAGTCTTCTGACGGCGCAGTTGGCTGCGTTTCCACCGGAAATTCCTACCGGAATTTGGGAGTTGTGGTCCCGTTGAGGCAAAATGGTCCTCTTTTTCCCTCCGGACGCGACGAATCATGAGTCTAGACAGCTTCAAATCCCGTAAAACGCTCAAGGTGGGCGCCAGCTCTTACGAGTACTACAGCCTCCCGGCTGCCCAGGCAGCGGGTGCGGGTGCGGTGGATCGACTCCCGGTGTCGCTGAAAATCCTGCTCGAGAATCTGCTGCGTTTCGAAGACAACAACACGGTCAAGAAGGCCGATATCACCGCCCTGGCAGGCTGGGCGGCGAATCCGCCACCGGCGGAAGAAATTGCCTACCGTCCGGCCCGGGTCCTCATGCAGGACTTTACCGGCGTGCCCGCGGTGGCCGATCTCGCTGCGATGCGCAGCGTGGTGAAGGAGGCAGGCTATGACGCCAGTATCGTCAACCCGCTCTCACCGGTGGATCTGGTGATCGATCACTCGGTGATGGTGGACAAGTTCGGCAATGCGGACGCCTTCGATGCGAACGTCGCCCTGGAAATGACCCGCAATGGTGAGCGCTATCGTTTCCTGCGCTGGGGTCAGCAGGCCTTCGACAACTTCCGCGTGGTGCCCCCGGGCACCGGCATCTGCCATCAGGTGAATCTGGAGTATCTGGCCAGAGCGGTGTGGACCAGGGAAGAGGGGGGCAAGACCTTCGCTTTCCCGGATACTCTGGTCGGGACAGACAGTCACACGACCATGATCAACGGCCTCGGTGTGCTGGGCTGGGGTGTGGGTGGCATCGAAGCGGAAGCCGCCATGCTCGGCCAGCCCGTGTCCATGCTCATTCCCGATGTGGTGGGCTTCAAACTTTCCGGCAGACTCCAGGAAGGCATCACCGCCACCGACCTGGTGCTCACCGTGGTGGAGATGCTGCGCAAGCACGGTGTGGTCGGGAAGTTCGTCGAATTCTACGGCGACGGCCTCAACGATCTGCCCCTGGCGGATCGGGCCACCATCGCCAACATGGCGCCCGAATATGGGGCGACCTGCGGCTTTTTCCCCATCGACGGGGAGACCATCAACTATCTGCGCCTGTCCGACCGCCCGAAGGAAACCGTGGCGCTGGTGGAGGCCTACGCCAGGGCCCAGGGCATGTGGCGCGAGAATGGTGCGGCGGAACCTGCTTTTACCGCCACTCTCGGCCTCGATCTCTCGACGGTCGAACCCAGCCTCGCCGGCCCGAAGCGGCCCCAGGATCGGGTGGCCATGCGCAACACCCGCAAGGCGTTCGACGAAGCTCTGGAACTTCAGGGTCGCGGCAGTGCGCTGGACGCCCGGGTACCCGTGCCAGGCACCAGCTATGACCTCGGCCATGGCGACGTGGTGCTGGCGGCGATCACCTCCTGCACCAACACCTCCAATCCGGCGGTGATGCTGGGTGCCGGCCTGGTGGCGAAGAAGGCTCTGGCCCTGGGGCTCAAGGTTCAGCCCTGGGTAAAGACCTCCCTGGCGCCGGGCTCCAAGGTGGTCACAGAGTATCTGGAAAAAACCGGCCTGCAGGACGATCTCGACAGCCTCGGGTTCAACCTGGTGGGTTACGGCTGCACCACCTGCATCGGTAACTCCGGCCCCCTGCCGGAGCCCATCTCTGCCGCCATCAGCGCGGGGGATCTGGTGGTGGCGTCGGTGCTCTCGGGTAACCGTAACTTCGAAGGCCGCGTGCACCAGGAAATCCGTACCAACTGGCTGGCGTCGCCGCCGCTGGTGGTGGCCTATGCGATCGCCGGCACCACGCGCATCGATCTTTCGAAAGATCCGATCGGCAAAGGCAAGGATGGCAAAGACGTCTTTCTCAAGGACATCTGGCCCAGCAATGCGGAAATCAGCACGGCTGTGGCTCAGGTTTCTGCGGACATGTTCGAGCGCCAGTACGGCGATGTCTTTACCGGCCCGGCCGCCTGGCAGGCCATCGACGTCTCCAGCGCGGCAACCTACGGCTGGGAATCTTCCACCTACATCAAGCAGCCGCCCTTCTTTTCAGTGGGCGGGGATCTGGACCAGGATGTTGCAGTTTCCGGCGCGCGGGTACTGGCCGTGCTCGGTGACAGCGTGACAACGGACCACATTTCCCCGGCGGGTGCCATCCAGCCGGACAGTCCGGCCGGACAGTACCTGCTGCAGCATGCGGTGACCGAGGACGACTTCAACTCCTACGGTTCCCGGCGCGGCAATCACGAAGTGATGATGCGCGGCACCTTCGCCAACACCCGCATCAAGAATGAAATGGTGCCGGGCACGGAAGGCGGCTACACGCGCCACATCCCCAGTGGTGACGAACTGTCGATCTATGACGCCGCCATGCGTTATCAGGGTGAAGGCATCCCGCTGGTGGTGATCGGCGGCAAGGAGTACGGCACCGGATCCTCCCGTGACTGGGCGGCGAAGGGCACCCGGCTGCTGGGTGTGAAGGCTGTGGTGGTGGAAAGTTTCGAACGTATCCACCGCTCCAACCTGATCGGCATGGGCGTTCTGCCACTGCAGTTCAGAGAAGGGGAAGATCGTAAAACCCTGGGTCTGAAAGGCGATGAAATCATCGACATCGCGCTGCCCAAGGGCGTGCGCACGGTGACCCCGCGGCAGGACATGGTGCTGCGAATCCGCCGCGCGGATGGTTCGACAGCAGAAACCACGGTGATGAGCCGCCTCGACACGGAAAACGAGATTGCCTACTTCAAGTCCGGCGGCATTCTCCAGTACGTGTTGAACAACCTGGTGGCCGCAGCATCGAAGTAACTTCTCCCCCGCGCCCGGGTGCGGTGGTATTCGACATGGACGGCCTGCTGCTCGATTCGGAGCGGCTGGCCCGGGACTGCTTCCTGCAGGCCTGTGCGGATGTCGGCTGGCCGGCGGATCTTGCCGCCTATGACCTCTGCGTGGGCGGTACCTACGAATCCACCGAGCGCATCCTCATCGCCGCCTACGGCCCGGACTTTCCCTATGCGCGATTGAGCGAGTGCTGGGGAGCGCACTACGAAGCTTACATTCAGACCCGGCCGGTGGCCGTCAAAGCCGGTGCGCGGGAACTGCTGGATCATCTTGCGGATCTCGGCATTCCCCGGGCGCTGGCCACTTCCACCCGGCGCGCCACCGCCCTGCAGAAGCTGCGGCTGGCGGGCCTGGAGGACTATTTCTCCCACCTCGTCTGTGGTGGCGAGACCCCGCGGGGCAAGCCCCATCCGGATCCCTATCTCGAAGCAACCCGCCGTCTGTCCCATCCCCCGGGCCAGTGCTGGGCGCTGGAGGATTCCAACAACGGTGTCCGCGCCGCCCATGCCGCCGGTCTGCGGGTATTCCAGGTTCCCGATCTGGTCCAGCCGGATCCGCAGGTCGCCGCACTCGGGCACCAGGTGGTGGGCTCGCTGTTCGAGGTGCTTGAACTGCTGCTCGATTAGCCCCGATCCGTCAACGGCTGCAGCTGTTCGGCCAGGAATCCCGGAAGGGGTTGATCAGGGCGTGATCGAGGACGGACTGCCCCGGGCCTCGCTCGGCGGCTCCGCCGTGCCCTCGCGCAGCGATTTGCCTCACGGGAAGCCCGCGAGGCAACTCCGCCAATCGAGGGGAGCCCGGAGGGCCCGAGCGTAGGCCCGCCCCATTCCTTTCTCCACCGCGACCTCGCATCCACCCCAGCCTCGCAATAGGCTGCGAAATCAGGCCGCCAGGACTTGTAAGGAGTATTTCTAAAGCGCCAGGTTGAGTGAACTGGCGCACATCTGAAACTTTTCTACTGTTGTGTAATCCCGGACTCGCTGGCGTGCACAAGTTGCGGCGTCTGGGAAAAACTTACGACAAGAAACGGAATAGACGTGATAAATCGAAGCGAGTCCGAACTGATCGCGCGGGAAAGAAACAATCAGTCCGCGCAGAAAATCCCACGCATCCCCCGGGAGCCATGGACCGGTCGTCCGGGTCGAAGCCGGTTCGACTCAGAAGTACATGGCGCTCAACACCCAGGTCAGCGTCACCCACATCAGAATCGATAGCGGCACCCCGACCTTCACGAAATCTGCGAAGGTGTAGTTGCCTGCGCTCATCACCAGCAGATTGGTGTTGTAGGCCATGGGAGTGGCATAGCTGAGATTGGCCCCGAATAACACCGCGAGCACGAAGGGTTCCGGGGGAAGATTCAGCTGCACGGCAATACTGACTGCGATCGGCGTACCGATCACTGCGGCGGCATTGTTCGTGACCACATTGGTGAGAATCGCGAGCATCAGCATCAGCCCGCCGAGTATCACGGTGGGGCTCGCGCCGTCGGTCGCACTGAGAAAGACACTGGTGATGTAGTCGATCGCGCCGGTTTCGATGAGGGCGTGACCGAGTGCCAGACTGGCGACCACCACGAAATAGACCGAAGTGCTGATCGCCCGCACGGCAGCTTCCAGATCCAGACAGCGGGTGAGCAGCAGAATGACCGCACCACTGATGGCGCTGACCGCGATCGGCAGAATGCCCGCAGCGGAAAGCAGAACCACGCCGGCAAGCACAGCGAGGGCGAGGAAGGCTTTGCTGGTTTTGGGCAGGTCCATGCTGGCGTCGACCACGAGAAAATCCGTCGAGCGCTTGAGGGCAGAAATCTGTTCTGCAGGACCCTGCACGAGCAGGATGTCTCCCGGCTGGAGTATCACGTCCTGAATTTCTTCCTTGGCATGCCAGATGTCCTTGCCGGCACGGTGCAGGGCCAGCACGGCAAGCTGAAACCGATCCAGGAAGCGGGTGTATTTGAGATTGGCCCGATCCAGCGTCGATCCCGGTACCACGGCGATCTCGGCGAGCACCTGATTCTCGGCCAGCAGAGGATGGGCTTCATCGACAATGTGATCGCCGGAGTACATGCGAGCTTTGAGTGCTTTCTCGAATCCTTTGAGGCGATTCGGTGTATCACGCACACGCAGCCGGTCACCGGCCCGCAGACGCACATCCGGCAGGGGCAATACGAATGCGTCACCGCGGCGTATGCGGACGACGTGCATGTCACCACCGGCGGCGGCCTTTGCCTCGGCCAGGGTTCTGTCGACAAAGGGGGAGTCCTCCCCGATATGCAGGCGGGCGTCGAAAACCCGGGGAGAAGGGTTGGAGAGCTCAATCTGCCGTGCCGGCAGAATACGTGGAGCAATCAGCCACAGATACAGGATGGCCACCCCGGCGCCGATGCTGGCGGGGAAAACGAAATCGAACATGCCGATGGAATCGAGCCCCATGTCAGCAGCCACGCTCACAACCAGCAGATTTGTGGAGGTTCCGATCGTCGTAGCCATACCGCCGACCAGGGTCGCGAAACCCATGGGCATGAGAATTCCGGTCGGTGAAGCCCCGGTGCGCAGGCAGACGCTGATCAGAATGGGGAGCAGAAGCACCACGATGGGCGTGTTGTTGATGAAGGCCGAAAGCACTGCACTGAGCACCAGGGTCAGCAGGAAAGACAGGTAGGGGGCCTTGCCCCAGATCCGGGACAACAGGGTGCCGATTGGTTCCAGGGCGCCGGTGCGCACCAGACCCTGGCCGAGCACGAGCAGCGCACAGACTGCGATCAGCGCTTCGTGCGCAAAGCCGTGAAAAAATTCCGTGGCCTTTATGCCGGGATAGGGAAAGAGGGTGAATCCGATGGCGAGTACGGCGATCAGACCGAGACTGGTCATCTCCAGCGGAATGCGATCCCGGGTGAACAGATAGAGGGCGAAGACCGTAAGCACCATCGCAGCGATGGCGTGCAGATCCGGGGCGACTATGCTTGGGGACAAAAAGTACTCCTGGGGAGACGCGTTTCAGACCGCACCGAATTCTGACAGCCCGATCACTGACCACCGCGCCGGGAAGTTCGGACCCGGCGCTGCGCCGGACTAGAATATCAGTTCTGCGACTTCCTCGAAGTCCTTGACGAAATGCACCTTGATGCCTTTGCGAATGTGCTCGGGCACCTCCTCGTAATCACGTTCATTGGCGGCCGGAAGGATGACGGTGCGGATTTTCTGTCGTCTGGCCGCGAGCAGTTTCTCACGCACTCCGCCGATCGGGTAGACGTGACCGGTCAGCGTGAGTTCACCTGTCATCGCGCAGTTGATACGGGGCTGACGCGCACGCGCGAGCGACAGCAGTGCGCTGGCGATGGTGATTCCCGCACTCGGACCATCTTTCGGAGTCGCACCGGCCGGGACATGCAGGTGGATGAACGCCTTGTCGAAATATCCGGCAGGCACTCCCAGGGCATCTGCATTGGCGATCAGGTGACTGTAAGCGATATTGGCGGATTCCTGCATGACCTCGCCGAGCTGCCCCGTCAACTGGAAACCCGCGGACCGGCTGTGGACGCGAGTCGCTTCAACAGGCAGTGTGGCACCGCCGAGTGCTGTCCAGGCCAGACCGGTCACCACACCCACACCTTTCTGGCGAAGCTCCTTCTCATAGAGTGGACGGCCGAGATAGTCCGATACGTCTGTCGCTTTCACGACCAGCGGGCGTTGCGCACCTTTCAGGAGCTTCATCACCGCCTTGCGGACGATGGCTGCCAGGGCTTTGTCCAGGCGGCGGACGCCCGCTTCCCTGGAATAGCCTTCGACGATCTGGCGCAGCGCGGCGGCCTCGATTGTAAGGTCGCCCCGGCGTTTCAATCCGGCGCGTTCGAGCTGACGAGGCAACAGATGGCGCCGTGCAATGGCGAGTTTCTCCTTGTCCAGGTAGCCGGAAAGGTGGATGACTTCCATGCGATCCAGAAGCGGACCGGGGATCGTATCCAGCTGATTGGCAGTGCAGACAAACAGGACTCTGGAGAGGTCGAGGTCGACGTCCAGATAGTGATCATGAAAGCTGCTGTTCTGTTCCGGGTCGAGCACCTCCAGCAGCGCGCTGGCGGGATCCCCCTGAAATGAAGCGCCGATCTTGTCCACTTCATCCAGCATCACCACGGGATTCACCACCCGGGTGTCCTTGAGTGCCTGCACCAGCTTGCCCGGCATGGCGCCGATGTAGGTGCGGCGGTGACCCTTGATCTCGGCTTCGTCGCGCATACCGCCAACACTGAAACGATAGAACTTGCGCTCCAGTGCCGCAGCGATGGCCCGGCCGAGCGACGTCTTGCCGACACCCGGAGGACCGACGAAGCAGATGATGGAACCGGCGACCTGGCCTTTCATGATGCCGAGGGCGAGAAACTCGAGGATGCGCTCCTTGACGTCTTCGAGACCTTCATGATGGCGATTCAGGGTGCGGGTGGCCGCTTCCAGATCCCGGGCGTCGTCACTGGTCAGCCCCCAGGGTACCGACGTCAGCCAGTCGAGGTAGTTGCGGGTGACACCGTATTCCGGCGAGCCGACCTCGAGCATCGACAGCTTCTGCAGCTCGTCCTCGATCCGCTGCATGACGGCCGGTGGCACCGTGAGGGATTCGAGACGTTCCCGAAAATCATCGATCTCAGCCGTCTTGTCGTCCTTGGCGATCCCCAGTTCCTTCTGGATGTATTTGAGCTGCTGGCGAAGAACGGCTTCGCGCTGGTGGGATTGGATTTCGGCTTCGACGTGACGGCGGATTTCCATCTGTGCCTTGGCGATCTGCAGCTCCTTGTGCAGCAGTTCCACCACCTTTTCGAGTCGCCGCTGCAGGTTGACTGTTTCCAGCACCTCCTGCAGTTCGGGTTTACTCGACGAGGTCAGACTGGCTGCGAAATCTGCCAGCACAGAGGGTTCGTTCGGATTGGACCGCGCAAGGAAAACTTTCAGCTCTTCGCCGTAGAGCGGATTCAGGGGGATCAGTTCCTTGATGATGTTGATGATCGCGATCGCATAGGCTTTTTCGGTGTCCGCATCTGAACCGATCCGTTCCGGAAAATACTGGGCATTCACGGCGAAGGGGGGTTGATCCTTCAGCCAGCGCCGCACGCGGAAGCGCTGCAGACCTTCGAGCAGGATCTGCAGCTGGGCGCCCTCCCGGTGCACGCGGTGGATACGACACAGAGTGCCCATTTCAAAAAGGTCCGCGGGAGCCGGTATGCCATCGGAGGATTCCCGGGTCGCAATCAGGCCAACGACGTCCTGGCCCCGCTCGCGGATGGCTTCGACGGTGCTGAGCCAGTGCTCTGCACCCACGATCAGGGGAATCGCCTGGCCGGGGAAGAAAGGACGGTCGTGTGGGAGGACGTGGATGAGGTTGGGGTATGCCTCACTCGGCAGGATGATCTGTCTGCCGGAATCAGCATCCTGCTCCGCCTCCGAGTCGGTCTGCTCAGAAAGGGGCCGATCTATTGGCTTGCCCTGTTGATCGATATCCATGCGCGGCACTCGACTCTCATAAGAGGGTTATGTGCGGGCAGATCAGAAAAATCAAAGGGGTTGCCCGTTACCTCAGCCGGTTCCGGGTCTGTCCGCTGCAGATGAAGGCTGGTCAGCCGCTGACGCTGAGGATGTCGCTGTCGGGCTTTATCCTGGAAGGACAGGCTCAGTCGATCCGGACCCTCACTGCACCACCCGTTCCGATCCAGCGGGTGTGCTCTCAACCAGAGCGACCTGACGGCTGAGCCCGATGTAGTCGATGAGGATCTCACCCGATTCCACCAGCAGCGCGTCTTTGCTCGGATCCGCTGCGGCATGGTCGGCGGGAGATTCGATCGCTGCGTCCACCTCTTCTGCAGCACCTTCAGTTTCGGCATCTCCATCCGGGTTGTTGAGTTCCTCGAGCGATTTGAGCGGGGCCTCACCCTTCGCGATACGCAGGGTGTTTTCCAGATTCAGGCGCCAGGCGTCCTCGTCCGCCTTCTCCTTGACCCGCTCGCTCTCTTTCAGGGAAAGCTGCGTCTTGCGGCCGTTCTGACGGTTGCGTTCGGACAGCGCCCGCAGGTAGTTGAAATCCGGATCATCCAGCGTGCGCAGGTCGTGTCGGGACTGCAGCTCGGGGAGCAGCGTCTGAATCTGGTGGGTCCGGGGGTAAACGGCCGGCTGGATCACATCCCAGGGCATTGCATCGTCGAGCGAGCTCTCGCCAATCTGCTCGATATCGAAGATTTCCGGGTAAGCAATGTCGGGTAACACACCCTGGTGCTGGGTACTCTGCCCCGACACCCGATAGAACTTGGCGGCGGTGATCTTCAGCTGGCCGCGATTGAGCGGTACCAGGGTCTGCACGGTGCCTTTGCCAAAAGTCTGGCTGCCGATCAGGATGCCACGGCCATAGTCCTGTATGGCCCCTGCGAAAATCTCCGAGGCGGAGGCGGACAGTCTGTTCATCAGCACGGCCAGGGGACCGTCCCAGGCCACGGCATCATCGGTATCCGAGTAGATGTTGGCCCGCCGGGCGCCGGACTTCACCTGCACGGTGGGACCGGAACGTATGAACAGACCGGTGAGAGAATCTGCTTCCTGAAGGGATCCACCGCCATTGTTGCGCAGGTCGATCATCAGACCATCGATGTCTTCCGCCTTCAGCTCTTCGATCAGGCGGCGGACGTCCCGGGTGGTGCTCTTGAAGTTCGGATCGCCCTGCTGCACGGCCTTGAAATCGACGTAAAAGGTCGGGACTTCGATGATGCCGATGCGATACGGCTGACCGTTGCGGGTGAGCTCGAGCACACGCTTCTGAGCAGCCTGTTCTTCCAGCTTCACCGTGTTGCGGACGATGGAGATCACCCGGGTCGTATCGTCTTCCGACGTGCCGGGAATGATCTCCAGACGCACAGTGGAATCCTTCGGACCGCGGATCAGTTCCACCACATCATCCAGACGCCAGCCGACCACATCGATCAGCGCTCCGTTTTCCCCCTGGCCGACGCTGACGATGCGATCCGACGGGCGGATCAGGCCGGACTTGTCTGCCGGGCCGGCGGTGACCAGTTCAACCACTGACGTGTACTCGTCATCGCTGCGCAGAACGGCACCGATGCCTTCGAGCGACAACGACATATTGATGTTGAAATTCTGGGACGTTCTCGGTGAGAAGTACTGTGTGTGAGGGTCGTAGGTGCTGGCGAAGGCGTTCACATAGAGTTGAAAGGCGTCTTCACTCTTGGTCTGACGGCTCTGCCGCAGACGGTTGGTATAACGCTTGGTGAGCAGCGTCTCGATTTCATCGATGGGCTTGCCGTTGAGCTTCATGGCCAGCGCGGCGGCTTTCAGGCGTTTGCGCCAGAGATCGTCGAGCTCGGCTGTGTTGACCGGCCAGGGTGCATCCACCCGGTCGATTTCGATACTTTCATCCGCTTCGAAATCCATCCTGTCGAGACCGGCGGCGAGTTCGTCGAGCAGGAACTCGAGACGCTCGTCGAGACGCTGCTGATAGCGGTTGAAGACTTCGAAGGCCGGATCGAGATTGCCGCGGATCAGGGCATCGTCGAGTTCGTAGCGATACTTTTCGAAAGCGTGGACATCGGCGGCGAGAAAATAGGCGCGGCCACCGTCGAGAAGATCCAGGTACTTATCGAATATCTCGCTGGATATCTGGTCGTTGAGGTCTTTCTTGAGCAGGTGGTTGTGGCGCAGCTGCTCGACGATGGTGAGGCTGGTACGCGGATGCACGTCCAGCGGGGCCAGGATGGTCAGCTCATCGATGTCGGCCGGAGCGAGCCTGGCCGGTGTGGAGATGGCGAGCTGGGGTGGACTTGCGGCGCCTGGATCCTCTGCGGTCGCAGTAGACGACCACCACAGCCAAAGTCCGGCGGTCAGTAGAGCGAAGCCAATCCTGAACCCGCCTGGGAGCTGTCTGTTTCTGGTCATCATCGTACTGCTTATCCGCGGTTTGTCCTCAGCGGCAACCGGCATGAGGTTCCGGTCACCTGGTTTCCCGGTCCGGCTTCCCCGGACCGGCGCTCAATTCACTTTCTCAGGCAATTTCTGCCGACGGGGCTGAAGCCTTGTATGATGTGGCGGTCATTCGCTCGTCATCGACGTACTTTCAGATCCGTCTCGGGCTGTATCCGTCACCCGCTTTCCCGTCTTCAGACGTGGAGGTCGATCCGGGTACCTGGCACCCGATCAGACGTTCGATCGCTCAGGAGGTTCCCCCGAATACTCCCACAGCGAGACTAGCCAAATCCCGATAACGGGCATATCAACGGAATGTAACCCGGTGTTCCCACTACGGGCAACCGGCTCAAGGAGTAAACAGCATGCCAATGGGCAATAAATGGACTCAATCCATGGTTTTCGTGGCCACCACTCTGCTATTGGGTGCCTGTGATCAGAGCCCCGGCACCAGTGATACGGACGCCGCCACCACGCCGGCCGCCGGAGCTGCAGCCAACGCGAATCAGAACCTGGCCACGGATGCTCAGAAGGCCAGTTACAGCATCGGTTACACGATGGCGGGCAATGTCCGGCAGCGCTTCGCCGAAAGTATCGATGCTGAGGCCTTTGCCCGGGGTATTTCCGATCGACTCAATGACCGGGATCAGGCCGTGAGCCCGGAGGAGGCCAATGATTCGCTGCAGGCCTTCGCCATTGCCCAGCAGCAGGCTCTGACTGCCCGGGCGGGGCAGAATCAGGTGGCCGGTGACAGCTTCCTGAAAGAAAACGCTGCCAGGGAGGGGGTGGTAACACTGGAGTCCGGGTTGCAGTACCAGATTCTCACTCCTGCTGAAGGTCCGAAGCCCGTCGCCGCGGACACGGTCACCACCCATTATCACGGCACCCTGATTGATGGCACGGTTTTCGACAGTTCCTATGAACGCGGAGAGCCGGCCAGCTTCCCGCTCAATGGTGTGATCAGCGGCTGGACCGAAGGTCTGCAACTGATGTCTGTGGGCGCCAAATACCGATTCTTCGTGCCACCGGATCTTGCTTATGGCGGGCAGGACAGAGGCCCTATTCCGGCTAACTCGACCCTCGTTTTCGATGTTGAGCTGCTGGCCATCGAGTCCGCTGACGGCGGCTCGTAGCCGCAAGCCGTCCCTGGCCGGAAGGTTGCGCCCATGGTCAATTCGCTGCTGAAACCGCCGACCCGGGGTCGAGCCCGGGGGCGCCAGCTCACCCGGACCATTCTGCTTGCCGCCCTGGCGGTGGTCGTCGGCATATACTGGCTGGCGGACAGCTTCGGCGTCGATCAGGCAGAGCTGCTCGGTTATCTGCAGGTGAGTGCGCTGTTTGTCGGCGCGTTCATGCTGGCCGGAGTGCTGGCTGGCGGACTGTTCTGGCTGCTGCGTCGGGCCTGGAACCGGCGTCGCTGACTGGTCGCGGACCGGTGCCGGCGGGGTGGTACCAGAGGTGCGGTTCAGGCGTCCGCGCCGATGGGATCGGTCCGCTCCTATGGGATCGGTCCGCTCCTATGGGAGCGGGGTGAAGAATCTGTCGAGTCGTGGCTGGTAGTAGTTTTCGTAGTCGAGTGAGAAAGCCACGGTTTCTGCTCTGCCGAGAATCCGGTCCCGGCTGACGAAGCCGATATAGCGCGAATCCCGGCTGTCGTCCCGATTGTCGCCCATCATCAGGTAATGACCCGGGGGGACCTCCACCGGTCCGAAATTGCTGGCAGCACTGCGATAGGTGGGTGAATGCAGCATCACCCGGCGCTCGTTGCCGAGAATGGATTCGGTCAGGAACTGGTAGGCGATGCGATCATCGACTGGAATGGCAGAAACGAGGTCGGCGGCCAGTGGCTCGTAGTGGGCGACGGCGCCGTTGATGTGAAGTTCATTGTCGAGCAGTTCGACGATGTCGCCGGGAATGCCCACCACCCGTTTCACCAGCAGTTTCTCGTCTGCCGGAGAGGGGAAGGTCACCACATCGCCGCGCTCGGGCTCGGCCCAGCGGATGACGGAGACATGAGTGAATGGCAGCCGCAGATCGTAGGCGAGTTTGTCCACCACGATCCGGTCGCCTATGTAAATCGAAGGCACCATCGATCCGGACGGCACCTGGTTCCAGTCGGCGATAGCAGAGCGGAAGATCAGCATCACGGCGATAAAAACGATGAAACTTCGCCACTCGCGCCAGATTTTTTCGAAGTCGACGCGCATCAATCGGGTTTCCGCGCGGCAAAGGTCTCGAGCTGGTCCGGGCTGGCTTCCTGCTGGAACCTGGCCTTCCACTCGGCATAGGGCATGCCGTACACGCGCTCGCGGGCGCTGTCGTAGTCGACAGTCTCGCCTGCCTCGGTGCTGGCGGCCACGTACCATTTCGACAGGCAGTTCCGGCAGAAACCGGCGAGATTCATCAGATCGATGTTCTGTACTTCCCTGTGCTCATCGAGGTGGGCCAGAAGACGGCGGAAAACGGCAGCTTCGATGGCCTGCTGAGTCTCTGGGTTCATCCGGGTTGCCATCGGTAGTTTGGGACCCGGAATCTTAAGGAGGCTCGAATCAAGTAGCAACGTTCAGGCAGGTTGAGCGGACTCTGACGGGCCGCCGCGGGCTGTTTACCTTCCGCCGCGGGCTGTTAACTTTCCGCCGCGGGCGCTCACCGCGGTCGGTCGCGGAGGAACACCCAGTGATCGTCCCTGGAGTCCCGGGCGCTGTAGTAGTAGCCGTCGGCGTCGAATTTCTTCAGAGCACCCGGGGAGGAGATACGATTACGGATGATGTAGCGGGCCATCAGTCCACGGGCTTTCTTGGCATAGAAAGACAGAAACCTGTAACGACCGTTTTTCAGATCCTTGAAGACCGGGGTAATGATCCGGGTATTCAGTTTCCGGGTGTCCACGGCCTCGAAATACTCGGCTGAAGCCAGATTGACCAGCACCGGGCGGCGCTGGGTGCGTAACAGTTCATCGAGTGCTGCGGTGACCGGATCCCGCCAGTACTCATAGAGATCGGCGCCCCGGGGATTGCGCAGTCTCGTGCCCATCTCCAGCCGATAGGGCTGGATGAGATCCAGCGGTTTCAGCAGGCCGTAGAGGCCGGAGAGGATGCGCAGATGTTTCTGTGCCCAGTTCAGGTCGGGTGTGGTGAGGGTATCGGTATCCAGACCCAGGTAAACGTCTCCGCGAAATGCGGAGGCTGCGATGCGGGCGTTGTCCGGGGTGAACGGCGTCTGCCACTGGGCGAATCGCTCATGATTCAGGTCCGCCAGCCTGCTGCTGATCCGCATGAGCCTGCCCAGCTCAGCAGCAGATTTCTGGCGCAGCACATCCACGAGTTGTTTTGACTCCGGCAGAAAAGCTGGCAGGCTATGTTTCGCAGCAGGAGCGGCCCGATTGAAGTCCAGCCGTTTGGCCGGAGATATGACAGCAAGCATCTGGATTTCCGATTGAAAGCGCGGGTCTGCGGCACGTGCAACTGCGACACCCGAACCCGCCACAGTATGCGGGTACATAACCGCACAGTGTGTTGCGACAAACTGCGTGGCCGGGACGAAAGCGCGTTAGTCTAACCGAAATGGGTTTTCAGCCAACCGATCGCGGTAGCAGGAACAGGAAAGGAAGAGAAAATCAGCAACGTGATCGAAATTGTGGGACGCTCGCACACCGGTCAGGTCCGGGAGAACAATGAGGATCGGATCGGTTTCGATACGGATCTCGCGATCGCCGTGCTCGCCGATGGCATGGGTGGCCTCAATGCCGGTGAAGTTGCCAGTAAGGTGGCGGTCGAAACCATTGTGAAGTCCCTGAAGACCTGCGAGCGCATCGACGAAGACGCTGTAGAACTCGCCATCGACCAGGCCAACGCCGAAGTGCTCGAACAGTCCGCCAGTCGCGGAGAAACCGGGGGCATGGGCACCACGGTCGTCGTCTGGACACTGACCCCCCAGGGACAGTGTTTCATCGGCCATGTCGGCGACTCCCGCGCCTACCGCCTGCGCAACCACACCCTCAAAGCACTGACCTCTGACCACAGTGTGGTCCAGCAGATGCTCGATGAAGGGGTGCTCTCGGAAGGCGAAGCCAGGGTTGCGCCGAATCGGAACATCATTACCCGGGCGGTCGGACTGGAAAGCTCGGTGGAAGTGGACGTCCGCTCCTGGGTACACGGCGAGGGAGACCTGTTTCTTCTGTGCAGCGACGGCCTCACCGACATGCTCAGCGACGATGAGATCTACAAGCTGTTGCTCCCCCACATCGATGAGTCCGGCGCAGGAGATCTGGAGGCAGTCGCGGATGCTCTGGTGAGCGCGGCCAACTCCGCGGGCGGGCACGACAATGTGTCGGTACTGCTGATCCGGGCGGTGCAATAACCGTGGGCGGCGCTACCAGAGCGGCACGCATTGAGGAGCGCCTCAGTCAGCGCTTTGAGCTGCTGCATCTGGAAGTCGTCAATGAAAGCGGCGGCCATAACGTGCCGGCCGGTTCGGAAAGTCATTTCAAAGTCGTCCTCGTGTCTCCGGAATTCGAAGCCAGGCCCATGCTTGCCCGTCATCGCCTGGTAAACGAGTGTCTGGCAGATGAA
Organism: Pseudomonadales bacterium; assembly: GCA_041395945.1. Classification (NCBI taxonomy): domain Bacteria; kingdom Pseudomonadati; phylum Pseudomonadota; class Gammaproteobacteria; order Pseudomonadales; species Pseudomonadales bacterium. The sequence goes on along the minus strand of JAWKZN010000001.1, from coordinate 2,714,975 downwards.
TTTACCGCCGGCCTGCATGCGCTGGCGATCCACACCTACACCGAAGCGGAGTGGCGCCAGCGTTTCGGCGCGGCACCCCTTTCACCTCCCTGTCTGGGTGGCAAGGCGCAACAGCCGTGAACTCCGGTGGCGACAATGTGATGACCTTCTATCGTTTCGTGCCGCTCGACGCGCTGGAAGACTGGCGGGAGCAGATCGAAGACGAGGCGGCGGCGCGGGGGCTTCGGGGCACCGTCCTGCTGGCAGCCGAAGGTATCAACGGAACCCTGACCGGTACCCACGAAAACCTGGTGCGCTTTGGCGAGTGGCTGACCGCTGCGCAGCCTTTCGCCGGCATGCAGTGCCGGTATTCGGCGGCGTCAAAGGAAAACCGGGTCTTCTATCGGCTGAAGGTACGGATTCGGCCGGAAATCGTCAGCCTGGGTGTACCCGTGCGGCCTGCCCTGCGCACCGGTGTGCATGTGGACGCGCCTGCCTGGAACAGGCTGCTGGAAGACCCGGACGTGCTGGTGATCGACACCCGCAATTCCTACGAAATCGAAGTCGGCAGTTTTCCCGCAGCCGTGGATCCAGGCACCCGCACCTTCCGGGAATTTCCGGGATTCGTGGACCGGGAGCTGGATCCCGTCCGCCATTCCCGGGTCGCCATGTTCTGCACGGGGGGTATCCGCTGCGAGAAGGCTTCCGCCTATCTGCTGGAACAGGGGTTCAGTGAGGTTTATCAGCTCGATGGCGGGGTGCTGAAATATCTGGAGACGGTCGACCCGGAAGAAAACCGCTGGCAGGGTGAGTGCTTCGTGTTCGATCAGCGGGTTTCGGTGAGTGAAAGTCTTGCGGAAGGATCTTTCGGGCAGTGCTATGCCTGCCGGCGTGCCCTGAGCCCTGCGGATATGCGATCAGCCGACTATGTCGAAGGCGTAAGTTGCCCCCATTGTGCGCACAGGCTTTCCGAACAGCAGACGGCCCGCTTCCGGGAGCGGCGGCGTCAGGTACTGCTTGCGCAGCAACGGGGCACACAGCACGTCGGCCTGGCGCAGAGTGCCGATAGCGGCCGGCTGCGGGAGAATGAGGAAGCTTCAGAGTAATTCAGCCTCGCGGTAAAGGGCTGCTGAGAGGCTGCCCGGGTTCGCCGCCACCAGGCGGCTGATCAGAGTTCGGTTTTCGTGAGCAGCGGCGCGAGGCTGCTCCAGATCTCGTCCAGCAACGCAGGCTGTGCCTCAGCGGAGGGATGAATACCATCGCTCTGCATCAGCTCGGGCTGCAGCGCGACCTTTTCCAGCAGGAAGGGAACCAGTTCCACCCCCCGGGATTGCGCGATGTCGCTGTACATGCCGGAGAAGGCCCGGGTATACCGTGGGCCATAGTTGGGCGGAATCTGCATGCCTACCAGCAGCACACGACGCCCGCCCGCCAGCGCCAGTGTCACCATGCGCTCGAGATTCTCTTTTATCCGGGCCACGGGATAGCCACGCAGGCCGTCGTTGCCGCCGAGTTCGATCACCACCACAGCGGGATCGTGACTCTCCAGGGCGGCGGGCAGTCGGGCCAGTCCACCACCGGTGGTTTCTCCGGTCAGGCTGGCGTTCACCACCCGCCACTCGCACTCCAGCCTGGCCAGGCGCGCTTCGAGCAGGTGCACCCAGCCCTCTTCGCGTTGAATCCCGTAAGCGGCGCTGATACTGTCGCCGAGCACCAGGATGGTATTCCGTGCCTGTGCGGGTGCTGAGAGCATCAGCAGACACAGCACCGCCAACATTCCGGACAGAGGTTTACACCCCGCTGCCCGGGCCGAACGCCGGGTGCGGTGAGCGGCACACTCAGAATCAGTCAGGAAATCTATGAATCGTCTGGTTATCAAAACCGAAGGCGTCACGAAGACCGTGCCTACTGCAGAATCCGAGCTGTGCATCTTGGATGCCATCGATCTGGAAATCAACGCAGGGGAGTCCGTCGCCATCGTCGGTGCTTCCGGTTCCGGAAAAACCACGCTGCTCGGCATTCTCGCCGGTCTCGATGTCCCGAGTGCCGGTAAAGTACAACTCTGCGGCGTCGAACTGACATCGCTGGATGAAGAGGAGCGGGCGAGAATTAGAGGCGAGCAGGTCGGCTTCGTGTTTCAGACCTTTCAGCTGCTCGGCAGCCTGACTGCACTGGAAAACGTGATGCTGCCAGCGGAGCTGAAAGGGGACGGGCGCGCTGAGCCCCAGGCCCGGGCACTGCTCGAGAAAGTCGGTCTCGCTGAGCGCACCGGCCACTACCCCAGGCAGTTATCCGGCGGAGAGCAGCAGCGGGTCGCGATTGCCCGGGCCTTTGCCTCCCAGCCGAACGTACTTTTCGCGGATGAACCCACCGGCAATCTGGACACGGCGACAGGTCAGAAGATCATCGACCTGCTGTTCGGGCTCAATGCGGAGTTCGGGACCACGCTTGTCCTGGTCACCCACGATGACCGGCTGGCTACCCGTTGCGAGCGGGTGATCGAGATTGAAGCGGGACGCCTGGTGCAATGAATATCAGACTTGTGCTGCGGATGGCCTGGCGGGACTGGCGCAGTGGGGAGCTCACCCTGCTCGTTATCGCCCTGATGGTGGCGGTCGGCACGGTCACGTCTGTAAGCCTGTTTGTGGATAGACTCCAACAGGCGCTGATCAGTGAGAGTGCGACCTTTCTTGCAGCCGACCGTTACATCGGCAGTTCGGACGAAATTCCTGAGCGGTTTCGTGATGCGGCGCGGGAGCGCAATCTCGATATCGCAGACACACTGTCCTTCCCATCCATGGTCTTTGCCAGTGACGAGCGCAATCAGCTGGTGAGTGTGAAAGCCGTCGGCGACGGCTACCCGCTGCGCGGTACGCTGGCGGTTTCCGACGTGCCTTTTGAGCGTGGCCAGTTTGTCGACAGCCTCCCCGCGCCGGGTGAAGTGTGGATGGACTCCCGTCTGTTTCCCGCGCTGGAGGTGAAACTCGGCGACGAGGTCGAAGTCGGTCTCGCACGACTGCGAGTCACCAAGGTGCTGACGCTGGAGCCGGACCGGGGTGGCAGCATGTATGACCTCGGCCCCCGGCTGCTGATGCGGCTGTCGGATGTGCCGGCGACCGAAGTCGTGCAGCCTGGCAGCCGACTCTCGTATCGTCTGCTGCTGCGCGGAGACGCTGGGGATCTCGAAGCACTCAAGGATGCGCTGGATCTCGATAACGAGCCGAACTACTGGTGGCGGGGAATCCGGGAAAGCAGTCCGAACATCGGCTCGGCGCTCGACCGTGCGGAGAGTTTTCTGCTGCTGGGCAGTCTGCTCGGCGTGCTGCTCGCAGGTGTGGCGGTGGCACTCAGCGCACATCGCTATGCCAGCCGGCATTATGATCACGTAGGCATCCTCAAAACCCTGGGCGCCACACCATCCGCCATTCTCACGGGCTATCTCGCTCTGCTCACCGTCATCGGCGCCATCGCCGTTGCCTTCGGCCTGCTGATTGGCAGTGGTCTGCATCTGATCATCGTCGCCATGCTGGACAGCCTGATTCCGGTCGCGCTGCCGATGCCCAGCGCCCGCCCCTGGCTGCTTGGTGCCGCCACCGGTCTGATCTGCGCAGTGGCCTTTGCGCTGCCCCCCCTGCTGCATCTGAAGAACGTCTCGCCGATGCGAGTCATCCGCCGGGATGTTGGCGCGGCACCGGCAAGCCAGATTCTCAGCTACGCCGGGGCAATTGCCGGCAGTCTGATCCTGCTCATCTGGTACAGCGGTAATCTGCTCCTCACCCTGTGGACGCTCACGGGCACCCTCGGTGTGCTGGTGGTGTTCTATGCACTGGCATCGCTGCTGCTCAAAGGTGGCCGGGTCGCCGGCATGCAGGCGGGCAGTGGCCTGCGTCTGGCGCTCGCCGGCCTCCAGCGCCGGCGCAGGGAGAACATTGCCCAGATCCTGATTTTCGGCCTGGCGATCATGCTGCTGCTGATCCTGTTCCTGTTGCGCACGGCGCTGATTGATGAATGGCGCGGCCAGGTGCCCGAGGATGCGCCCAATCACTTTGTCATGAACATCACACCCGAAGCCGTCGCCGAGATCGGTGCGATGATCGATGCGGTCAGCGATCAGCGCGGCGGCCTGTATCCGATGATCCGGGGTCGAATCACCGGCGTGAACGGCGTGGACGCGAAGGAGTGGGAAAGCGCCAGACGCCAGTCGGGTGAAGAGGGTGACCGGCTTTCCTCCGGTCGCAATCTCACCTGGACGGCGGAGATGCCCGAAGACAACCGCATCGTCGCGGGTGAGTGGTGGGGACCCGGGGAAACCCGGTCCCTGGTATCCCTCGAAGACGACTATGCTGAAGACCGGGGGCTGAAGATCGGCGACGTGCTGACCTTCGATGTGAGTGGCGCTGTGGTGACGGCAGAAGTGAGTAATCTGCGCCGGCTCGACTGGGAGAGCATGCGGCCGAATTTCTTCGTCATTTTCTCGCCCGCCGCGCTGCGCGACTATCCCGCCACCTACATGACCAGTTTTTTCCTGACCCCGGACAGGAAACGCTTTCTCAACGATCTGCTGTCCCGATTCCCCACCATCACCGTGATCGAAGTGGACGCGATCGTTGCCCAGATCCGCAGCATCATCGATCGGGTCACCCAGGCGGTCGAACTGGTGCTGGGTCTGGTGCTGGCATCCGGATGTCTGGTGCTGATCGCCAGCATTCAGGCGAGCCGGGATGGCCGGATGATGGAGCATGCGCTGATCCGCACACTCGGTGGTACGCGCAGGCTCATTGCCGGTTCTCTGGCAGCGGAATTCGCAGCACTGGGATTGTTCGCAGGCGTCGTCGCCGTGGTCGGTGCGGAGATCACCGTCGCCATCCTGCAGAGCCAGGTCTTTAATCTGACCGTGAAGGTGCATCCCTGGCTGTGGCTCTTCGGCCCGCTCTGCGGTGCACTGATCATCCTGCTGGTCGGACTTGCCGGTACCCGTCGGCTCGTCGCCAGTCCGCCGGTTGCCGTGCTGCGTGGTCTGGCCTGACGGCGTCACGAATATCCGCCGGCGGCCGCACCTGCCGGTGACGGGATACTGACGCCACAGATTACGGCGCATAATCGGTTTGCGATTCGCCATGGCTCAACTACGTTTAATAGACGTTGTCATGGATTCCGCTGCTGTCGATGCGCACGTTACCGGGTACCTTCAATGGCTGGACTTCCTGGCTGCCCTCCTGGCTTCCTGCATGGCCTCAGGGACTCCTGCTGGTCGCTGCACTGTCGACCTGGTACCTGTCACTTTCGCTGATCGACAGCCAGCAGCACCGCAGCGAACTCGAAAGCCTGCTCAGTCGTCTGCACACCTCGTCGATGCGTGTGGATCTTTCGGAGAACGTCGATAGTGCCGGTGCGGCGGTCCCGGTATCGGCGGTAACCGCCCGGCGCCTGCTGCTGGATCTGAAAGTGCTGCTGCCTGAAATTGAACTGCGCTCACCGCTCGCCGCCGCTGCGCTGTCGCGCAATGTCGAACTGCTGGAAAACGCGCTGACTTCCAAGGATGCTGCCAGCGTGACCCCGGGGCCGGAGCTGAACAGGGCCCTCGAGCAGATGGTGGTTGAACTCAGGCAACTGCATTCCCGCAGCCGGACCATCAGGATCGGCACCCTGCTCAGTCTCGCCGCTCTGGTCTTTGCCGCCCTCTGGTCCGGACTGAGTGCCAGAAACTCGAAGCGTGACAATCCCTGGGATGGTTACGATTTCGAGACACTGCTGTTCGACAACGTCCCCGGCGCCGCCGTGGTGACCGACGTGGATGATCGGATCGTGGCGGTGAATAAAGCCTACAGCCGACTCACCGGCTACAGCGGAGCGGAAGTAACCGGCCAGCCGATCACCTTCAATCATTCCGGTCAGCAGGACGAAGCCTTTTTCCGCGCCATGCACAGTGCACTGCTCGACAACGGGTCGTGGATCGGTGAGTTCTGGTTGCGCAAGAAGAATGGCGAGGCTTTTTCCGACAAGGTTTCCAGGATTGCGATACGGGATGGCAAGCGCCTGCGCGGTTATCTCACCCTGTCCATGGAACTGATGGGTGACGAAGACGCCCGCAGCCTCATGCTCTGGCAGGCACATCACGATACGCTCACCAAACTGCCGAACAGAAATCTGTTTCAGGAGCGACTGAGTCGGGTGCTGCTGCGCGCGCTGGATGAAGATTTCCTGGGTGCACTGATCAGCATAGACATCGACCGCTTCAAGATGGTCAATGATTCCATCGGGCCCGCGAAAGGCGATCAGGTACTGATGGAAGCTGCATATCGGATCGCCATGAGTGTGCGCGAGTCGGATACGGTTGCCAGGCTCGGCGGTGATCACTTTGTCGTGCTGCTTTCCGAGATCGAGGACCTGCGGGAGGTGGAGCGCATCGCCCACAAGATCGTCGTCGCAATCGAACGGCCGTTCATGATGGAGGGACAGCGCGAGCTCTTTGTCACTGCCAGCGTGGGAATTTCCACGATCCCCCAGGACGGCTCGGAAACCGGCGAACTGCTGCAGAAAGCGGATGCCGCCCGGATTCAGGTCAAACAGGAAGGCGGCAACAACCTCGCCTTCTTCGAACAGGAAATGAACGCCCGTGCAGAACGACGCATGGAGCTGGAGTCTGCACTGCGCAAGGCGGTCACGAACGATGAACTCAGGCTGCACTATCAGCCGGTGGTGGATGTGCGCCGTGGTGTCGTCACTTCTACCGAGGCACTGCTGCGCTGGCATCACCCTGAGCTGGGCATGGTGTCACCCGGTGAGTTCATTCCGATCGCTGAAGACACCGGGCTGATCATAGAAATCGGTCAATGGGTGGTGCGCGAGTGCCAGAGGCAGCTGAGCCAGTGGCGCAGTCGCGGACTCACCGATCTGCGGATATCGCTGAACATCAGTGCAGTACAGATCCGCCACAGTCACGATGTCATGGGTCTGCTGTCGATGCTCGCCTCCGGTGATCCGCAGGGGCTGACTCTGGAGCTCACGGAAAGCGCGCTGATCGACAACAGCGAAGGCGCCCTGGAGTTCCTCAGCGGCGCACGCGCGCTGGGCTGCATGGTTGCGCTGGATGATTTCGGCACCGGTTTCTCCTCCCTCGGTTATCTGCGCAATTTCGAGTTCGATGTTCTGAAGATCGACAAGGCCTTCATCGATGAGCTGGCCAACACCCGGGACCTCGGTCTGGTCGCCTCCATTGTCAGCATGGGACGCATCCTTGGCATGAAGGTGGTGGCCGAGGGAGTCGAAGAGCTGGAGCAGGTCGAGCGTCTCAAACAGATCGGCTGCGATTTCATTCAGGGCTATTACTATTCGAAGCCTCTGCCGCCACTGGAGTTCGAAGCCTTTGTGGGCCAGGGTCAGCTCGGGGTTGCCGCGCAGGCGAAGTAAGGGCGTTCTGCAGAGCCTCGTATCCACCCCAGCTTCTCGATGGATACGAAACACGGCAGCGCCATCTCCCCGACTGCCGCTGGAGAACTCAGCCAGGCATCTCGAAAATAGTTTGATCATTGCGTGGTCGAGGACCTGCTACCCCGGGCCTCGCTCGGCAGCTCCGCTGTGCCCTCGTGCAGCTATTTGCCTCACGGGAGGCCCGCGAGTCAAATAGCCTTACTCGGCCGCGCTACACGGCCCGGGGTAGCAGGTCCTCGACCACGCCCGCTGAATTTTTCCGAACTTCCTGGCTGAGTTCTCTGCAGCGCCCTGTCCCTGTAGAATCCCCGACCCCGAGGGGAGTCCAGTGGACTGATGCACGCCTGCGGCTGAGAAAAAGCCTGCGGTGGAGGTTTAAATAAGTGACGGTCGAACATTTCCCCAATCTGTCTCCGACTGCCGGCTCCGAACCGACAGTGACGGCGGCTGCGCGCAGAACACCGGATCCTTCGAAAGCCGCCCAGAAAGCGCGCTACGAGCGCAACAAACTGCAGAAGAAGCTGCGGCGGCAGGTCGGTCACGCCGTTGTCGACTACGGCATGATCGAAGCCGGAGACAGGGTTATGGTGTGTCTCTCCGGTGGGAAGGACTCCTACACCCTGCTCGATGTGCTGATGAGCCTGCAGCAGAACGCGCCCGTCCCCTTTGAACTGGTTGCGGTGAATCTGGATCAGAAGCAGCCGGGGTTTCCCGAAGACGTGCTGCCGGACTATCTCGAGAAGCTGGGTATCGAGTACCACATCCTCGAGGAAGACACCTACAGTATCGTCCAGGCACTGACACCGGAAGGGAAAACCACCTGCCCGGTCTGCTCGCGTATGCGACGCGGCATTCTCTACAGCTTTGCGCGCCGGATCGGCGCCAGCCGAATAGCCCTGGGTCACCACCTCGATGATGTGGTGGAGACTCTGTTCCTCAACCTGTTTTTCGGCGGCCGCCTGAAGGCGATGCCACCCAAGCTCAAAAGTGACGATGGCAGCAATGTGGTGATCCGCCCGCTCTACTACTGCCGGGAACGGGATATCGCCCGATGGGCCGATTACCGTGCGTATCCCATCATCCCGTGCAATCTCTGCGGATCTCAGGAAAACCTGCAGCGTCAGGTGATCAAGCAGATGCTGGAGCAGTGGGATGTCGAGTCACCGGGCCGGGTGGAAAACATCGCGCGCAGCCTGCGCCACGTGGTGCCTTCACACCTTGGCGACAGGGATCTCTTTGACTTTGTGAAGCTGCAGCAGGACGGAGATCGGGAGAAAGCGGCCGAGCTGCTGCCACTGCTGGACCTCACCCCTCCGAAAAGTCGCTCGCTCTGAGCGGAATCTCGTTGCTCGCCAGGGCTTCGGTCGATTCGAGCACTTCGGTCAGCGCGACTTCGAAGCTGCGTACGAGCCCGAGCAGATTGCGGGAGTCGTTGGCGACAAGGGCGAGCTCCAGTGCCTTCGAAGCTTCCTGCAACCGGCTTGCCCCGAAACTGCCCGCGACACCCGCCAGGTTGTGCGCCAGCCGTTCCGCTGCCTCATACTGCTCGGCGGTGGCGTAGCCGCGCATCTTTGCTGCGGCGTCGCCATAGTACTGGCCGAACTCTCCCATGAGCCGGACCATCAGTTTCACGTTGCCGTTGTGGCCGCGAATGGCGTCGCCGATATCGATGCCGGGCAGGCGCTGCTGGGGGAAGGAGCGCAGCGCTTCTTCCATCATGGATTCCGCATCGGCATCCACCGCCACCACCGGCTGATCGCTGGCGCGTCGACGGGGCTGGCTGCTGTCCAGACTCGGCAGCAGCTCACCCAGGGTGTGGACGAGTTCATCGAAATCGATCGGCTTGGTGAGATAAGCGTCACAGCCAGCCTCGGTTGCCGCGAGCTTGCTGCTGGAAAGGGCGTCGGCTGATACCGCGATGATGGGCAGGGTCAGTCCGAGCAGTCGCAGCTGAGTGGCGGCTTCGAGGCCATCGAGTTCCGGCATGTGGATGTCCATGAGAATGGCGTCGAACTCCGACTCGGTTGCCCGGTTCACAGCCTGCCTGCCATTTTCGGCGATCTGCACCGACGCCCCGCGACGCTGGAGGAATTCAAGCGCCAGCTGCTGATTGATCGGGTTGTCTTCCGCAACCAGGATGCGGCGGTCGTGCAGCACCATATCGCTGGGTCGACGCTTCGATCCCCGCGCTGCTGTGGCGACGGCATCCGAGGGCAGACGGGTCAACAGGGTGAATTCGAAGCAGCTGCCGTTACCCACTTCGGAAGTCACCGAGACCCTGCCACCCATGAGTTCGACGATGCGCTTGGAGATGGCGAGGCCGAGCCCGGTACCGCCATAGCGCCGCGTTGTGGAGGTTTCTGCCTGTTCGAAAGACTCGAAAAGACGTTTCTGGTGCTCCGGATCGATACCGATTCCGGTATCGGTCACCGATATGCGCAGTTCGATCTGATCATCTCCCGCCCGCGCGTTACTGACTTCCGCAGCCAGTTCGATACGGCCGACTTCCGTGAACTTCATGGCGTTGCCTACCAGGTTGACCAGAACCTGCTGCAGACGCAGAGCATCGCCGAGCAGCATGCCGTCTGCGGGGATTGCAGGGTCTGTCTGGGTGCGATCATCGATTTCCAGGACCAGATTGCGTCTGCGGGCTTCGGTGCGGAACAGCCTTTCTACCTCCGCGAGGGTTTCGGAGAGTTTGAAGGGTCGGGCTTCCAGGGTCAGCTTGCCCGCTTCGATCTTCGAAAAGTCCAGCACGTCGCTGACCAGCGTCAGCAGGTTTTCCGACGCGTTGCGGATCGATGTCACGTACTCGTGCTGCTTGCGATCGAGGGAAGTCTCCAGCGCCAGCCGGGAGAAACCGACGATGGCGTTCATCGGCGTGCGGATCTCATGACTCATGTTGGCGAGAAACTCGCTCTTTGCCCGTGTGGCCGCCTCGGCGATCTGTCGCTGTTTGTCTGAGCGTTCCCGATCGATACGCTCGGAAATGTCGATGAGGCTGCCGTCGATGAAATCCCCGCGTTCCGTATCGCTGCTGAGACGTGCGGTGAGTGCCACCCAGAAGACGCGACCGTCCCGGGTCACACCCTGTGCTTCAAAGCCGCTGACCAGGCGGTGCTCCTCCAGCTGGGAGATGAAGAGACCGGCCTGTTCGTTGTTGAGGAACACCCGATCGATGAGGTCCCGGTACTCGTCGAGCAGCTGCTCCACCGAGTCGAAACCGAGAATGCGGGCCAGTGTCGGGTTGGCATTCACCAGATAGCCCTCCGGGCTGATCCGGAACAGGCCTTCGATGGCATTGTCGTAAAGCGCGCGATACTCGTCCTGGGTGGCCTGCAGGTCAGCATAAAGGCGCGCGTTCTCGATCGAGATTGCGGCCTGGGAAGACAGCAGAGCCAGTACTTCAACCCGCTGGGAGGTGAACACCCCGGTGAGCCAGCGATGCTCCACGTAGAGGATGCCGGTGATGTCTCCGCGGTGGATGATCGGCAGGCACATCACGCTCAGAGGCTGCAGGCGTCGTACGTAGGGATCCTGGGTGAACACGTCTTCCTGTGTTGCGTCGGTAAGTACCAGCGCTTCCTTGGTGCGGGCGACGAACTGCACAATGCTTTCCGGCACTTCACCCGTCGCCTCCAGCGGTACCGCCGGGCTGACTCTGCGGGTCGGGCCGGCGTCCACCGAGGCTATGGCTTCCAGGTAGAGACGACGGTCGTGCGCCAGCAGCATGCACGCCTTCTGGGCACCCGCATGCTCGAGTGTCAGCCGCAGCAGCTTTGTCAGTACCTTATCCAGCAGTATCTCGCCGGAGATGGTCTGGGCGGCACGCAGTACCGTGGTGGTGTCCACGATGCGCTCGTTGAGTTCGGTACTTTCGAAGGTCGTGCTGTGAGTCTGGAAATCCCGCACAGTAAGATCTGCGAGATCGCCGACCGATAGACTGGCTCCCCGGGAAACCGGATGATTTTCAGAAAGCAGCCCGTGGAATTCCCGTTCGAGCTGATTGGCTTTTGCGGTAGCCCCCCAGCGCAGATAGGCCTGATAGGCGTTGCGCGCAAACAGCTTGGCGAAGTCACTGCGGCCACTGCTGTCGCAGGCACGGGCGGCCAGTTCATAGGCGAGCGCTTCATCATTGGCCTGACCATTCATACGGGCGCGATCGGCCGCCTGCTCGAAATATTCGAGACTGCGGGTTGTCGCACCGCCGCGGCGCGCGAGCTCCGCCTGCAGGATGAGCCGCTTCGGTCGTGCGTGCAGCGCACCGAGTTTTTCCCAGCCCCGCATTTCCCACAGATTGCGTGTCGCCGTGTAACGACCGGCAACCGTCCCGCGGCGCAGTTCGATCAGGCCTTCGGCGAGTCTGAAAGTCGCCAGCAGCGGCGAACCGGTGAGTGCGGCAACATGTTCGCGAGCCAGCTCCAGAATGGCGCCTGCCCCTTTGAAGTCGTTGAACAGCACGGCGAAATACAGGCGCAGCACGTACACGTAACCGTGAGCCACCCGATCCCGGGGGTTGGAAATCCGCAGTTCATTGTGATCTGCGCCGCTGTCCGACTCACTGCGGCCGAGGAGAGACACTACGATCTGCAGCACGAAATTGGTGATGTTTATTCCGGTGATATGACGGAACTGACCGATGTCCGCAATCTGCCGGATCAGTTCCCGTTTCAATGAGCCGAGTTCAAGTCCCCGCAGCAGACCATTGGCCGCGTAAAGCGCGCTGGCACTGGCCGCGAACTCCACGTCGTGGCGGGCCAGACTGCTGTTCAGATTGTCAGAAAGCACCGGCAGTGTCTGATCGAGGGTGCCGAACCAGGGGTCGAGGAGACCGGCGAGCAGGGTACTGGCGCGGATGGAAGCACTTTCGCCTGGAAACTGTCCGATCAGCGCCCGGGCTTCCAGAGCATGCCGGCGTGCGGCGCGGATGCGACCGTTGGCGACATCGTTGATGGCGGTGGCGGCGAGGGCGAAGGCGGCCTCTGCGCAGTAGCCCTTGCGGGCGCACAGGCGCAGCAGGTCCGAGATCACCCGGTCGAGGGCGGGCAGACCGAGGTGGTAGCCGGCATGCAGCAGGTAGCAGACAAAACGGAAGCTCTGGTGCAGCCGTACATCCTCCAGAGTCCGTACCGGTGTCCGCAAGGCGCGCTGTGGCACGCGCAGCCAGTCAGGCAGAAAACCCGCCAGACCCGGTCCACGCACGGGATAGTTCAGGCTGCCCAGTGCGGCGAGTGCCAGGCCCCGCGCACCGGTCAGGTCGTTCTGGGCAATGGCTGCCCGGACCCTGATTTCCTCGAGCGCGCTGTGATGATCGGGGACGGCGGCAAGGACACGATCGAGCTGTTCGAAATCACCGCAGAAGAATGCCGATTCTGCCGCGCACTGTGCCAGCTCGAGCTTCATGGGCTCGGTGCCCGGATGCCGGTGCAGCAGCAGCAGGCCGATGCGACAGTACTTGTAGGCCTGCTGAAAGGCGCCCTGCCGCAGGGTCTCCCGTGCGGCGAGCAGATTGCAGTGGGCGACTTCCGTGCGGCGCGCTTCGTCCGGCTCGGTGGGGTGGGTGGCGGCGTTCAGATGATCGGCGATCTGCAGCAGTTTGGCGCCGCTGGGTCTGCCGCCCTGTTTGAGCTTGGTGGCGACCCTTTGATGATTCGCAACCTTTTCGGACTCTGTGAGCCCGCCGTAGATGGAGGCACGGATCCGCGGATGGGCGAACTGATACTGGAGCTGGGTGGCAGTCCCACCCATTGACTGGGTGACCAGCAGCCCCTGATTCATGGCGGGTCGCAGAATGGCAGCGGTGGCGGACTGATCATGGTCCGCCAGATCCGCGATCAGGCGTGCGGTGAACTGTTCCCCGATAGCGGCACCGAGCCCCAGTGCATGCAGCGTTTCTCCGGGAAGCTGATTGAGCTGATGGGTGATGCGGGCTGACGTGTTGTTGCTGAAGAAGTGGCCGCGGATTCTATCCAGATCCCAGGACCAGCTGCCCGCGTTGGCGTCATGCACGATGGACTGTGTCTGGTGCAGTTCTTCGACAAGCGCAAGCACGTCCCGGGGCAGCCCATCGGTCTTCGTGTGAATCTCACCGGCAAGTTCCCTTACCCGCGCCTCGCTCTGGGACAGCATGTCAGCGAGCAGCGCGCGCACATCGGATTTGTCAAACGGGGCCAGAGGCAGGTGAGTAGTTTTTGCGGCGATCCGTGGCTCGGAGAAGAGCCTTGGATGGGGACGCTCCCGGGTAATCACCAGCAGCAGATTTCGGGAATACAGAGCTGCATCGATCAGATCACTGAGACATTCCAGGGGTACCTGATCCGTTTCCTCCACCACCACACAGACCGGCTGCGGGACGATAGCGCTCAGCAGCGCGCGGATACCCCGGGCCGGGAGTCCGGCGCTGGACTCATCCGGAGCGGGAAGCAGATTTTTCAGCTCCGGAATGAAAGGGGTGAGCGCGCGGACGTCTGCGGATTCGAGATGAGACAGGCGTTCGATAAGCGCCTCAGCGGGAGATTCTCCCAGCGAGAGGGCCTGGCGCACGAGCTGACGCAGCAGCTCCAGCCAGAGAGAGTCGGTGTCACGAAGCTCGACTCCTGGCGCAGATATCCGGGCCAGGAGCATCCGGTTCTCGTGTGCGGACCGGCCGATTGTGCTGCACAGGGCGCCCTTGCCGACCCCCGCATTGCCGGTAATTTCCAGAATGAGCACTTCACCCTGGGCGATCCGGCGCAGGTGATCGGTGACCTTGGTGGTTTCTGTAACACGCCCGTAGAGTCGTTTGGGTAACGTCAGCTGTCCGGGGGTATCGGTCTGACCGAGGCGGAACGGAATGATGTTGCTGTGATTCTGGCCTTCTGTCAGGTCGTCGTGCACCGCGGCGGCGGATTGATAGCGATCTTCGGGCTGCTTGGCGAGCAGCTTCTGCACGACTTCGGACAGCCAGCGGGGTACCGTATCGACCACCGCGTTCAGCGGGCGTGGTGTGCTGGCGATATGGGCGTGTATCAGCTCCAGCGGGTCCGTGTTGGGAAAGGGCGGCGCACCGGCGAAGAGTTCGTAAAGGGTTGCACCGAGGGAGTAGAGGTCGGTCCGGTAGTCGACTACCCGATTAACCCGGCCGGTCTGTTCCGGGGACACGTAGGGGAGGGTGCCGGTGAGCTGGTGGATGTGATCGGTCTGCGGGTACTCCCTGGGTATGAGGGTAGCCAGTCCGAAATCGATCAGCCGCACACTGAAAGTTTCTTCGTTGACGATGATGTTGCCCGGATTCAGATCGCGGTGAATCACGCCTTCATCGTGAATCGACTGCAGGGCGCGGGTGATGTCTGCGGCGATGTCGAGACGCTCGTCGAAGGTGAGTGTGCCGGTCTGGATCAGGGTCCGCAGCGACTCCGCACCGTCATCTTCATAGATGATTCGTGTGTTGCGGTCGTCCATCGCCAGCGCCCGACATACATAGGGACTGGTGAGCGACTGATTGATGTTGAACTCGTGGTGATAGCGCGTGATCGCGTTGGGTGTCTGCGCGCTGGCCTTGAGAGTCTTGGTGACAACGGCCTGATCGTGCCACGTCGTCCGCTTCACCAGGGTCGACGCGCTTTCGTAGATTTTCCTGTCTACCACCGGATTCCCCGATCCCGACCCCCGGGAAGCAGTCTGTGCTGCAGCCTGACAGAAACTTTGACCGGTCTGATCACTGTCTTCGCCAGACCGGCGGCCGCGATCAATCGGCTGGAGCTGTCAGCGCGATCCGAAGGGTCGCGATACCGTTCAGACCACTTCCGGTGTGAACAGGTATCCCGTGCCATGGATCGTCGCGATGATCTTGGCGTTGGCCGCGCGCTCACCCAGCTTCTTGCGCAGCTGACCGACCAGCACATCGATGTAGCGATCGTCCGGAAACCATTCCCGGTTGCGGATGCGGTTCATGAGCTGATCGCGGTTCATGACTTCACCGGCTTTTTCCATAAAGGCCAGCAGCAGCTGGTATTCGCCGGCCGACAGAGTGGCCTTGGTGCCGTCCGGGGCGGTCAGCTCACGCTTGTTGAGGTCGAGCTGCCAGCCTTCGAAATTTCGGATGTGGTTCTTGCGGCGCTGCTTCTGCTGGATGTGGACCCGGCGGATGAGATTGCGGGCACGGCTGAGCAGTTCGCGGGGATCGAAGGGCTTGGTCACATAGTCGTCTGCGCCGCTTTCGAGTCCGAGAATCCGATCGATCTGTTCCTGCTTGCTTGTCACAAGAATGATGCCCATGTCCGACTGGGCGCGAATCTCGCGGGTGAGCGTGAGACCATCCTTACCGGGGAGCTTGATGTCGAGCAGGACCAGAATGATGTCCTTCTCGGTCAACAGCTTCAGCACATCATCCCCTGATGCGGTGGAGGTGACTTTGAAGCCTTCGTCCTCCAGATAGGAGACGAGCTGTTTACGGGTGATGGGTTCGTCTTCGACGACGAGTATGTGATCCTGTTCGGCCATGGTTGTCTTGTCCTTTTGGAGCGCGGTCCTTTCGTAGCGCGCCGTCCTGTCCTGCCCTGTCCAGTCGCAAAGCGGTTCCTTATCCTGATGGAATACCCTGATGGAACGTCACTAAACTACTGATTCAGCTCGATAAGTAACGCACCTTGGCCAGGCAAATTCAAGATAGAATCGAAAGCTTCAGTACAGGTATGCGGCCTGCGTCACTGTTTGGCGGTGGTCTGGTCGTCCTTCAGCCATCCTGAGCCACCGGGCGATGATCGGGGTGGTGTAAATCCTCTGCCGGTCGGGAGTGGCATGAAAATTCCTCTGGAGACGCTCACCGAGGCAGCGCTGGCCGGGATCATCGAGTCTTTTGTGCTGCGCGAAGGCACCGAGTACGGGCCTTCGGAACATGACCTCGAGCGCAAATGCGAGCAGGTGCGACGTCAGCTGCGCCGCGGCGAGGCGGAGATCGACTTTGATCCGGAAACCGACAGCGTCGACATCCGGCCGGTGTCAAAAAACCGTCGCGAAACCTGACAGATTTCGTCACCCGTCAATCCCCTCCATGCCACATTCGGACCTGCAGCGTTAGCGTCAGCATTCTGACGCCACCCTGACTGGCCGCCGCGGAAATCCGTCGGGCCACGCGCCCTGTGGCCTGGACGCCCCGGCAGCGACGGATTTCCGGCACCGCCCTCCTTTGGCACGACCCTTGCCCCTTTTGCGGGGTGATGTGTCACCGAATTGCCGCCCTTGTGAAGATTTACAGCCAATCCCCCGCCAGTTGCGCTGCCGGTTCAGCACCGGTGCGCCTTCGTGCCAAATTTCCGGCAGATATGACGCAGATCACGGATTGGCCCTTCGCAACAGGTAAACATCTGTTTTGGTTGAGGATTGACCAGACAACGAGGCCAGGTACTGCCATGAAATCGAGCCATTGCTCGCGACGCAATCGCGTCGCACGCGTCACTTATCTGGCGTTCGCGCTGTTACTCACACTGGGAGTGAGTGCCAATTCGCAGGCATTGGGTACCGATGCCGGGCGCGAAATCCTCAATTCTGCCCAGGCGAGCTTCGAGATCGGCGGCGTGCCCCAGACCCCGGTGATCAGCCTTCCCAGTCAGACTTTCGTGGACGAACTGCTCAACGCGGTGGTGGTCAGCAACGATGCGGGGCCGGTCGGCGTCAGTGCCGGTCAGGCGAGTGCCATTCTGCAGTTCACGCTGACCAACAACGGTAACGGATCCGAAACATTCCGGCTGATCGCCGACAATGGGGTAGGCGGTGACGACTTCGATCCCGCACTGGTCCAGATCTACCTCGAAAGTAACTCGATAGCCGGCCTGCAGATCGGCGATGACACCGCTTATGTCGCGGGCGCGAACGATCCGCTGCTCGCCGAGGATGCCTCGCTGATCGTCTACGTGGAAAGCAGCATCGGCGCCCATCCGGCCAACGAACAGGGCGCCGTACAGCTGCGGGCAGTGAGTCTGACCCTCTACAGCAACGCCGGCACGGATGATCCCGCCAACCCTGCCTTCCCGCCTGCAGGCACCAGCTATGCTGGCGGCGGAGATCCCAGAGAGTCTGGTGGTGGCAACGTCACCGCTGTGGTCGGCACGAGCCACGATACCGCCAATCTGCTGATCCGCGCGGAAGGGCGATACCAGGTCAGCGCGGCGGTCGTGAACATCACCAAAACCGCCGTTCTGATCGTGGATCCATTTGGCGGTACCACCCTCGTGCCGGGCTCGGTGATCACCTATCAGATCGATGTGAGTGTGACCGGCACAGGCGACGCCGAGAGCCTGGTCATTACCGACGCTATTCCGGTCGAACTCGAATACCAGCCCGGCACCCTTGCGGTGTCGGCGCTGCCGCCCGGCGAGGATGCGGACGACGACTTCGCACCTGCCGGAACGGATAACACCGGCTTCAATGCCGGGACCCAGACGATCCAGGCGACCCTCGGTGTTATCACCGGGGGTTCGCCTGCGATCAGCATCACCTTTGATGCCGCCATTAGATGAGAACCGGCGTCAGCCGGACAACACACACAGGAGAAAAGAGATGACGCAAGCACAGACACGCAACACGGCGCGGAAACTGGCCTGCTCCATGGTTGCCACCTTGAGCCTCCTCCTTGCTGTTTCGGCAGCGGCGGAAGTGAAGCTCGAAAACTCTGTGAAGAAGGTGGAAGCCTTTGTTAACGAAGCGGGCGCGGTAGAGCGGCGCCTGGTCGACGCGGACCGCGTCGTGCCGGGAGACGAGCTGCGCTATTCGATCCGCTTCCGCAACCGGGGCACGGAAGCGATCGATGCGGGGAGCGTCGTGATCACCAATCCGG
The DNA here is from genome assembly GCA_041395945.1 of Pseudomonadales bacterium. Classification (NCBI taxonomy): domain Bacteria; kingdom Pseudomonadati; phylum Pseudomonadota; class Gammaproteobacteria; order Pseudomonadales; species Pseudomonadales bacterium. The sequence continues at coordinate 2,696,752 of JAWKZN010000001.1, read as the reverse complement.
TACCTGCCGACACGGAGTATCTGGAAGGGAGCGCTTTCGGCGCCGGCACCGAGATTCTCTTCTCGGTGGACGGCGTGCATTTCGATGTGCCCGAAGCGCTGACGGTTCTGCTGAATGGTGAGGAAGTCGTCGCCTCTGCGAAGGACTACCAGGCCATCCGCTGGACGTTTCTGCCGGAGCTTGCTCCGTCGGAAGAAGGGTTCGTCACCTTCAATGTTCGACTCAAGTGACTCTCTCGTAACTAACGCACTGAAGAAAAGGAACTAGCAATGCAGTACTTCAAACGCACCTGCAGAACGGCCCTCGCCGCTCTGGCCATATCCGGCGCGATGCCGGTGCTGGCTATCGGTACCGATGCAGGCACTACGGTAACCAATTCGGTCACGCTGAACTACAGCGTCAACGGTGGCGCCCAGCCGCAGTTGATCGACGCTGTCAGTTTCCAGGTGGACCGTGCTCTTGCGGTGGACGTCACCGCGACCGATGCGAACTGGGTAACCGTCACCGCAGGTCAGCAGTACGCCACTCTCTCGGGAGTGCCAGCTGCGAACTACACAGTGACCAACACCTCCAACGCGGCGTCGGATATCGTCCTGGCCATCGTCGATCAGAATGCCACCCAGGTGAACACCTTTTCGCCGGTGGGCGGAACCTTCTTCGATGAGGTGACCCTGACTCTGGCGATTGATGCCAACGCCAACCAGCTCTACGACGACGGTGTCGACACGGTGCTGGTCCCGGACGGCAACGGTATCTACAGCCTGCCCGCGGTCATCGAAGACGACACCATCGAACTGGTGCTTGTCGTCGAGGTCCCGGGCACTGCTGCCGCGGACGACTATGCGACCTATACCCTGGTTGCAGCGGTTGCCACGGGGGGTGCTGCGATTGCCGCGGACGACAGCGGTAATGCTTCGCCCGGCCAGGCCGGGACCAACAACCCGAACACCGCTGCGGTGGAAACCGTGTTCCGTGATGGCTCATCTGCCAACAGTGAAGACCTGCGCTACAACTTCTTCGCCTTCGCCGTTGTGGCAGGCGCTGATGTGGCCAGCAACGGTCAGAATTCGGACAGCTCGGGCTTCGTAGTCCAGGGTGTGAACATACTGGTCGCAAAATTTGCCGAGGTCATCTATGACCCGATCAGCGGCAACCGCTACGACGGCGCAGGTGCTTTGAATGCGGGTGTGGAACCCAAGGCGATCCCCGGTGCCGTGATCCTCTATGTGGTCGGTGTGCGTAACAACGACACCACCTTCACAGCCCAGTCCCTGCAGATCACCGACGACATCCCGGATGTGGGCCTTCTGCTCACCGAGCCTGTCGACGAAGGGAATACGGGTGCAGCAGCAGTGAACGTGCCCGCCTCGGTGACTTTCGACCTCGACACCGGAATTCCAGTCGTGAACGCCACATTCTCGCTTACGGGCGTAACTGATCTCGATCTGGTACACCGCGAGAACTGCGCGGGCTTCGGTACCGACCTGCCCTATACCGCGGGTACCCAGAACGGCGCAGACGCCAACTTCCCCCAGCTGGAAGTGGACGTCGCCTTTGGTGACTGCGCAGCAGGAGAAGATGGCTTCATTGCCTACTTCGTGACGGTGGAAACGGTCAACTGATTGATCGAATCCTGAAATACTGATGCCAGTTCCGAACACGAGAGCGGAACGCGGAGGGCGGACGCAGCGCAAGCAGCGTCCGCCATCTGCGTTACTGGGTCTGCGCAGTGTGGCCGAAAGGCTGCTCTGCGCCGGCCTGCTCGCGTGGGCGGTGATTTCTGGCGAAAGCTGGGCGATTCCGCCCAACACACCTTTCACCAACCTTGCCACGGCCAGCTATCAGGTGGGCGGCACAGACTACTCGGTCAGTGCCGGCAGCACCCTCATCACTGATCCCGCCGCCGGCAACAGCGCCCCCTACGGCGCGGCGGTCGATCCGGCAGACATCGATGAAAACACCGCAGGTGCCATTGGCCTGCTCAGTGCCTTCGATCTCGACCCGGCTGACAGCCACACATTCTCCACCAGCGATCCGAATTTCGAGATCGTTGGCAACGAACTCCGGCTCGCGACCGGATTTACGCTGGATTTCGAAGCCACGCCACTGACCACTGTTGCTGTGCTTGTCACAGATTCCGCAGGTGCGTCGCGCCTGGTCAATCTGTCCATCACGGTCAACGACCTGAACGAAGCGCCCACGGCGCTAACCCTTTCGAGTACGGGGTTTGACGCCAGCACTCCGGGTGCACCAGTGGGTACTCTGGTGGTAAGCGATCCGGACAGCGGCGACAGCCACAGCTTCGGGGTGGACGATTCACGATTCGAAATCGTCGGCAGCATGCTCAAACTTCTCGATACAGAAAGCCTGCCGCTGGGTACCAGTGTCACCGTAACTGTCACCGCCACGGACAGCGGTGGCCTGACATTTATGCAGACCTTCACGCTGACCGCGACACCCCCCGGGGGTGGTGCGCCGGGTGATGCGACTCTCGTTCTTCTGCAGGCCTCCGCTCCCGGTGCTGGTGCGGGTTCTGTGACTGTGGGTACAGCGCAATGTGATGCCGGAGCAGGCTACAGCGACCTGCCGATACCGGTGACTTTCACAGGTACTACGCTGACAGTACCCGGCAGCATCGACCTGCGCACCGGCAGTCTCTTCAAGAGCGGTGACCCCATATTCATCGATGTCATGGATCAGGATGCGGATCTCGACAGCGGGCTGATCGATACCGTTGAAGTTCAGGTTCTGACCAGTGACGGTGACAGTGAGTTGCTGCGGCTTGCGGAAACCGGCCCGGGCAGCGCACGTTTTGTCGGGTATCTGCAGACGGGTCCGGGGGCTTCTGTCGCCGGTGACTGCGCCCTTGGTGCTGCGGTGAATGTCTCTTTCACCGTTTCCTATGTCGATGCCTTCAATCCCGGCGATCTCGCGAGCACCGCGGGTGTCATCAATCCCTTGAGCCGGGTGTTTCTCGCCACCACCGGGCAGGCGGTTGATTCAACCCGCCTCGAACTGCTGGACAGCACCAGCGGCGCTCCAGCCAGCGTTACCGGGGAAACAGCCGGTGTTGCTTTTCCTGCAGCCGTCTTCTCAGGCGAGACGGCGATCGACGCCCTGGGCAATCAGTACGGCTTTCCGGCCGGCACCTACCGCTTTCCCGCGGTGGCTGCAGGGGCCTATCGGCTGCTGGTCACGCCACCGAACCGGTTCCGGTTCCCGTCAACACTCCCGGACAGCGCACTGCAGGCGTTGCCTGGCGCACCCTATCGCCTGAGTCCCGGTTCCCGCGGGGCTGTATTCACGGTCACGGGTCCCGCGTTCGGTGTGGACGTTCCCCTCGACCTGGCGCCGCTGGTGCCGACTCCGGCGGCGCTCGAAGTGCTGACCCTTGCACCGGGTACCACAGGGGCATCATCGCTTTACGTCTCCCCTACCCAGTGTTTCGACGGCAGCGCGTTCACACCAGCACCCATGCCGGTGGATCGACTCGGCACGGCCATCACTGTCCCGGGTACGCAGCCGCTGCTCGAGGCGGGACGCTTCAATCGGGGCGACACGATATTTCTGCGGGTGAACGACCCTGATCAGGATCTGGATCCCTTTGCGCCCGACTGGATCGAGGTCGTGGTGACTGCCGCCGACGGCGATCGTGAGCGTGTGCGCCTGCAGGAGACCGCGGCGAGTTCCGGGATATTTTCCGGTTATCTGCAGACGTCCAGGGTTGCCGGTGCAAGCTCGGACTGCAGTCTCAATACAGCCGCAGGCAGCAGTGCGGTGATCGGCTATACCGATCCGGACGATGGCAGCGATGCCATCGCGTTTACCGCACTGCTGGATCCGGGCTTCACCACCTTCTCCAGCAGTAACGGTGCCCCGGTGGATGGGGTGCAGGTCACGCTGCTGGATGCGGTAACCGGTCTGCCGGCCCAGGGTCGGACTTTCGCTGCGGACGGCGTGACCCCTTTCCCGACCACTGTCACCAGCGGCGGCACTGCCACGGATGCTGCGGGCGTATCGATCACCTTCGCACCCGGAAGTTTCTACTTCCCGTATCTGTTGCCGGGTAACTATCGGTTCGAGGTGAGTGCGCCCATCGAGTATCGCTTCCCCTCTGTCCGGGAAGACGCCGAACTTGACGCACTGCCAGGCGGTCCTTATCAGCTCGCCGCGGGTTCCCGCGGGGATGCGTTCACGGTCGCGGCGGGGCAGAGTTTCGAGTTCGATCTGCCGCTGGACCCGCTGACGGTGGATGTGTTTGTCAGCAAGCAGGCGAGCCGTGATGTGGTTGGGATTGGCGACCTGCTGCAGTACCAGGTGCTGGTGCAGGATCCTGAAGCGGTGGTGCAGAGTACGTTCAGCGTAGTGGATGAACTGCCTTATGGTTTCCGTTACGTGGCGGGATCGGCGCAGATCAACGGTGCGGCTGCCGCGGATCCACAGATTTCCGGAGACGGACGCACGCTCCGCTTCACCGATGTCGCTTTCGACAACGCCAGCGCGGCGGTGAAGTATGTGGTGGAGGTCACCATCGGTGCGAAGCTCGGTCGCGCCCGCAACTCGGCGAGTGCAACCGGCATGGCGATCGGCAGTTCCAACACCGCCTTTGCCGATGTGACCGTGCGCGAGGATCTGCTGCAGAGCAAGGCCATTCTGATCGGTCAGATTTACGACGGCGCCTGTGATGCCGGTGCGGATCGACAGGGGCTGGCCGGTGTCCGGGTGTGGCTTGAAGACGGGACCTATGTGGTCACCGACGCCGAGGGCAAGTACCACATCGAGGGTGTCACACCAGGTACTCACGTGGTGCAGGTCGATGAAGCCAGCCTGCCGGAGACCCATGAACTCATCGCCTGTGAGCAGAACACGCGCTTTGCCGGCAGCGTGCGTTCCCAGTTCGTGGATGTCGCGGCGGGGAGCATGTGGCGAGCTGATTTCCATACCCGGCCCAAAGCCCCTGCTGAGAGTCTGCTTCGCGCCCAGCTGTTTGCGAGACTGGAGGCTGAAACCGTGATGCATCGGCTGGTGGTGGCGGGTGGCAGTGTGCCGGTGCAGGCACTCACCGCAGTGGTGATGCTGCCCACGGGCGCGCGCTACGTTCCGGGTTCGCTCGCACTCGACGGCGCATCCCTGGCTGACCCTTCCGGTGCAGACAGTGGTGCCCTCACCATACGGCTGGGTGAGCGCACGGCGGCATTCGAAAACAATCTGGTCTTCGAGACCAGGGTAGATGCCGGTGTGGAATCCCTGTCGACAAAGGCCATGCTGATGTTCGAAACACCGGCAGATGGAAAGCAGAAAACGCCGGTGCTGATCACCGAGCTCGCGCTGAACTGGCCGGATTCCCTCGCCGAGCCCAACGGTGAAGTGCTGGAAGGTGGAGCGGAAGCGGTGCGGGCGAAGGTCTACGAGCCCAGCAAGGGAGAGTTGATGGCGCGCAGTGAGCCTGTCGGTGTGAAGGTCTCTGCCCCGCCGGTCGCCGAACGTTCCGCGTATCGGATTCCCGAGGTGAGCGATGGCCGCGCACCCGCCTTCGACCGCAACTGGCTGTCTGCGCAGACCGTCGGCAACCAGCTGGTCTGGCCACTGCCCGGTTACAACCCGCGGATGCCGGTGATCACCGTCGCCGCCAAGCATGAAGCCGGGTATCGGGCCCATGTGCTGGTGAACGGGGAGCTGGTGAATCCGCTGAACTTCAGTGGCACCACTGTGGACCGCGCCCGTGGAGTGGCGCTGTCGCGCTGGGACAACGTATCGATTCTCGAAGGCGACAATCAGATTGAGGTACGACTCGAGCCGCTCCAGGCAGCGTCCGCGGAACAGCAGACGGCACAGACTCCGGATGATGTGCAGATGCGCACCAGTGTACGTTTCGGAACCGCACCGGTACGGGCCGAGTTTCTTGCGGAACGTTCTCAGCTCGTTGCGGACGGAATCACGGCCCCCGTGATCGCCGTGCGCCTGTTCGACCGCACCGGCCAGCCGGCACGGCCCGGCCTGACCGGTGAATTTTCGGTTGCACCACCCTATCAGATCCGCAATCCGGAACGGCAGTTCGATGCCGCCGCTGCCACCCAGCAGCAGAGTATCGACCGCTACCTGGTGCGGGAAGATGGCATCGCCTATGTGGAACTCGAGCCGACGACGGTGACCGGCGAAGTGCAGCTCGGCTTCGAGTTCGATGCCGTGCGGCGGGACCTGATCCGCGCCCGTCTGAAGCCGGGCGCCCGGGACTGGATTCTTATCGGTCTCGCGGAAGGCACGGTGGGCTACAACGATGTCTCGGGTAATCTGCAGGGTCTCGATGCCGCCGGTATCGAAGACGACACTTTCAGCGAAGGTCGCATGGCCTTCTATGCCAAGGGCGTGGTCAGGGGCCAGTGGCTGCTCACCGCCGCCTATGACACGGACAAGGAGACCGATCAGCAGCTGCGTCAGCAGATCGATCCCAACAGGTTCTACACACTCTACGGAGATGGCGCGCAGCAGCGCTACGATGCCGAGAGTGGGGAAAAGCTCTATCTGAAAGTTGAGCGGGATGCCTTCGCGGCGTTATTCGGTGATTTCGATACCGGCTTCGATGCTGCTGAACTGACCAAATACACCCGCACACTCACCGGTGCTCAGGCCAGCTATTATGGCGGGAAGATCGAAGCGAACGGCTTTGCCAGCGATACCGGGTTTGCCTTCGTGTTCGATGAAATCCCGGGGGATGGCACCTCGGGTGTCTATCGCCTGAGCCAGCGCAGTCTGGTGGTGAACAGCGAACGGATCCGGATCGTAACCCGGGATCGTTTTCATCCCGAGCAGATCACCAGTGAGGTCAGCCTGAGCCGTTATCTCGACTACACCATCGATTACGATGCCGGCACCGTCATATTCAAGCAGCCGGTGATGAGCCAGGATGAGAACCTCGACAACACCTTCATTCAGGTCGAATACGAGGTGCGCTCCGGTGGCGGCAGTCAGCTCGTTGCGGGCGGCCGTGTGGCCTGGCGTCTGGACGATCGGGAATCCCGGATTGCGATGACCTATATCGATGACCAGACCCAGGGGCAGGGTGGCAATCTGGTCGGCGCGGATCTGCAGTGGGAGTTCCAGACCGGAACCACCCTGCGCGCTGAGGTTGCCCGTTCGGACACGGATCTGCTCGGCAGCGGCGACGCCTATCTGCTGGAGGTGGCGCAGCGCGCCGGTGATCTGGCCGGTCGCGCCTATGTCCGGGAGCAGGATGCGGCCTTCGGATTCGGTCAGCAGTCCACCGTCGAGCGCGGTACCCGCCGCTACGGGGTCGAGGGTGAGTATCGGCTGACCGAGGATCTGCTGATGCGTGCCGAGGCCTTCCAGCAGGATGATCTGGTCAACGACGGCAGCCGGACGGTGCTGGACAGTGCGGCCGAGTACCGGATGGGCGATACCCGATTCACCGGCGGCCTGCGGGCGGTGCGGGAAACGGTTGCCACAGGTGAGGATCTGGATGCCAATCAGGTGACTTTCGGGGTCATGCAGGGTCTGCTCGACGATCGTCTGCGGCTGCGCAGTGATGCCGAGGTGGCGATCGATAAGACGGACAACACCGACTATCCGGATCGTCTGGTGCTGGGAGCGGACTATCTGCTCAGCGACAAGGTCACCCTGAGCGGCGAGCAGGAATTCACCTTCGGCAACTTCCGGGACACCCAGGACACCCGTTTCGGCGTCAAGGCGCGGCCCTGGAACGGTGCCGACATCAGCTCGTCGCTGCAGCGGCAGATGACCGAAAACGGCGAGCGGCTGTTTGCCACCACCGGCCTGCTGCAGCAGTGGAAGCTGGGCGATCGCTGGTCGCTGGATGTGGGTACCGACCGGGTGCAGACACTGCAGCGGGCTCCGCAGGCGGACGATGCGGACGAGCTGCTCGCGAATCCCACCCTGCCACCCGCTTCAGGCAGCATCAACGATGATTTCACCGCCTTCTTCACCGGGGTGGGTTATCGCCAGGAAGGCTGGAACGCTTCCTCCCGGATCGAGTTTCATCAGGGCGATCAGGCAGACAAGTGGAATCTGCTGGCCGGTGTGTCGCGCCGCCTGGCCGACGGCAGGGTGACTTCGGGCAGCCTCGCCGCGCTGTTCGAGGAACGGGAAGACGGCTCCCTGCACAACCGCACCGATATCCGCTGGGGACTGGCGCTGCGGCCTTTCGAATCCCCCTGGACCCTGCTCAACCGTCTCGATCTGGCATTCGACGAACTGCGCAGCAACGCCTTCGATACCCGCTCGCGCAAAATGGTGAACAACACCAACCTGAATTACAAACCGGCCGGTGGTGGCCAGTTGAGCCTGCAACTCGGTGTGAAGTACCTCGTCGAAACCATCGACGACGACAACTACGACTCGGTCACCGCCCTCTACGGCGCTGAGTACCGCCGCGATTTCAATCCCCGCTGGGACTGGGGCGCGCAGGTGGCCGCGCTGCACTCGCTGGAATCGAAGGTGATGCGCTACTCGGCGGGCCTCTCTGTCGGCCGCAGCTTCCTCGAAAACACCTGGATGAGCATCGGCTACAACTTTGTTGGTTTCGACGACTCGGATTTCGCGGCCGCCGAGTACACGGCCAAAGGTCCTTTCATGAAACTGCGCGTGAAGGTCGACCAGGGCGATCTGGCGCGCTTCCTCGATTTCGTCGGCGGACGCCCGCAACCTTAGGGGGCTTCTGACGGCACACACTCCCGAAAGGTGCTTCCACTCCGCAGGGCGATCTGTTCTAACGTGCGTGGGGTCCCGTTGGAAAGCCTGAAAATCGTTCAGTGCTGAGCGCGTTGCCGCTGGCTGAATCAGAGATAGTAGGCCAGCACGTAACTCGACAGCAGAACAGCGATCCAGATGCCGGTGGTGCCGACTCGCCATGGGCGCGCCAGCTCACTGCTGGGTCCGAAGAATCGGGTGGCCTGAAGCTGCGTATGACGGCGGGTGAGGCTACTGAACTTCCCGATTGCGGCCATCAGCAACGATAGTGTCAGACTCACGCCAGTTACCAGTCGGGGTGCCAGCCGACGGTACACCCAGTCGAAATCCAGGTTGGTCGAACGCAGTTCCGGAGGATAGACACCCGTTCGCATGAGGACCGCGAAAGCCAGTGCGGAAAAAACGAGGAGCTGCATCTGATCCACTACATGGGACGTAGTATAGGGTTCATAGGTGTTGCTGTAAGGCAGCAGTTCATAGAACAGTCCCGGAAACGAGCCGATGCCGATACACAATGCGGCAGCCAGTCCCATCGCAATCAGCATGTTGCGGGGGGCTTCGTCGCAGCGTTTGCCTGAATCGTGGGCGAAAAACGCAAAGTATGGGATCTTGATGCCGGCGTGGTGAAAGACGCCTGCAGAGGCGAACAGCAGCACCAGCCACACGCCTGTATAGCCTTCAGTGGCGGCCGCTGTCATCACCATGGATTTGGTGACGAATCCGCTGAAAAGGGGAAATGCGGAAATGGAGGCGGCGCCGACGATACAGAATCCGGTAGTCCAGGGCATGGACTTATACAGGCCGCCGAGCTCGCTGCCGTTGATCGTGCCGATCCGCAGCAGCACCGCACCCATGGACATGAACAGCAGTCCCTTGAACAGGATATCCGCGAAAGCGTGAGCGACGGCGCCATTCAGGGCGAGCTCGGTACCCAGTCCGATGCCCACGACCATGAAACCGAGCTGGTTGTTGAGACTGTAGGCGAGAACGCGTCGCAAGTCGTTTTCGATGACCGCATAGAAGATCGGAAATGCGGCCATGGTTACACCGATCCAGATCAGTTCCTCAGTTCCTGGATATCCGCGCGCCAGCGCGTAGATGCCGAGTTTTGTGGTAAACGCGGAAAGCAGGACAGTGCCGGTGGGCGTTGATTCCGGATAGGCATCCTGGAGCCAGTTGTGCAGGAAAGGGAAAGCGCACTTGATCCCGATGGCCAGGAAGATGACGAAGCTGCCCAGGGTACCCAGCCCGATATAGTCGAAAATAACGGTGCCTGTCTCCTCTGCGTGCACCAGCGCGCCGATGAGCAGCAGCATGCCGGAAGTGAGCTGGACGATCAGATACCGCATGCCCGCACGGAAAGCGCGCTCCGTTCGAGATGCCCAGATGAGCATCGCGGAGGCGACCGCCGAGATTTCCCAGAACACGAACATGGTGATCAGATCGCCGGCGAATATCGCGCCGAGCGCACTGCCTGCATAAACCACAGCGGCGATATGCTGGACCGTATCTTTCAGGTGCAGCGCGTATATTGCACACAGAAACGCTGCAAGCAGGAATACATAGGCGAACATCAGGCTCAACTCATCCACCCGCATGGCGATGAGTTCCTGCCCGGCGAGCACATAGTGGTTGTAGTCGCCTTGCGGAATCAGCAGAACGTGAACAAATGCGAGTACCGGCAGGAGCAGCAGATAGGCTGAGCGCAGATGTCCCTTGAAAAACGGTACGCCTGCCGCACCCAGGATGAGAATGAAAGCAGTGGGAAACTCAGCGGTCATAGTAATCTTCCGGCCGCATCAGAATTCGCCGCAAGCCTTTCGCAGTCACTACCAGAGCGACACAGGCGAAAAAACCGAAGATCGCATAGAAGGCATAGGTCGCCGCGAATTCGACGTCCTCGTGCTTGTGCAGAAAGAAGTCCGGAATAACCCATGCCATACCGAAGAACCACAAGCCCAGGTAGAGCTTGCGGACGTTCTGGGGCCGGTCCAGCCAGTATTGCTTCTCGCTGGTCATCACTGAGTCTCCCTCTGATATGCGGACATGACTATGTGGACATGGCGACCTGACGCGCCAGCTCGAGGATGGGATCCACGAAAAAAAACAGCGCGATCGTCGCGGATGCGGTCAGTCCAAGCGCGAGTACCATGGGCCAGGGTGCTTCGCCATGGTCGCCGTGCGTACCATCATCGGACGTCGCGCGAAAAAACGCTGCGTATACTATGGGCAGAAAGTACGCGGCATTCAGCAGTGTGCTGATGAGAATGACCCCTAAAGACAGATACGCGCCGCTCTGCACGGCGCCCTGCAGCATGAACCACTTGCTGAGGAAGCCGATTGCCGGTGGGACGCCGATCAGAGACAGCGCACCGATGGTAAACGAGATCATGGTGACCGGCATTCTCCGACCTATGCCATCGAGCTGGCTCACCTCAGTTTTGTGTGCGGCCGTGTACACTGCGCCTGCTGCAAAGAACAGGGTGATCTTGCTGACTGCGTGGGCAGCGATGTGCACAGTGGCGCCGAGCACGGACAGCGGCGCGAGCAGGGCTGTTGCGAGAACCACGTAGGAGAGCTGGCTGACGGTCGAGTAAGCAAGCCGACGCTTGAGATTGTCGGAGCGCAAGGCCACGACCGATGCGGCCAGAATCGTGAAGCCGGCGACAAAGGGCAACCACGTCGCGCTGCCGAGTGCCGCCAGGTTGTCGATGCCCAGAATGTAGACCATGACCTTGACTACGCAGAAAACCCCGGCTTTCACCACGGCGACCGCATGCAGCAGTGCGGAAACGGGTGTTGGTGCCACCATCGCCGCCGGCAGCCACCGGTGCATCGGCATCACCGCAGCCTTGCCGATACCGAAGACATAGAGCGCGAGCAGAACCGCCATGAGTCCTTCGCCCGTCCTGCCTGTCAGAATGCCACCGGGCTGGAAGTCCAGAGTGCCCGCAAGGACATAGGTCCAGGCGATTGCGAACAGCAGCAGCGTAACCGATGTGCCGACCAGGACACCGAGATAGATCCGTCCGCTGCGGCGGGCCTCCGGGGTTCCCGCATGGGTAACGAGCGGATAGGTGATCAGCGTCAGGACCTCGTAGAACACGAACAGGGTGAGCAGATTACCGGCGAATGCGATACCGATGGTGCTAGCGATCGCTCCCGCGAAACAGACATAGAATCTGGTCTGGTGCTGCTCGCCATTGGCGCGCATATAGCCGATCGAGTAAATCGAGTTCACGATCCACAGGGCGGCAGCGATCAGCGCAAACAGCATCCCGAGTGGTTCGACTTCAAAACGCAGTTCGAGACCGGGCATGATCTCCAGCAGGCTGAGAAGCGGACGCCCTCCTGCGAGCACCTCGGGTGTCAGCGCGACAACACACAGCAGTAGCGCGCCAGCGGTGGAGAGAGTCGCGGCTTCCCGTGCGTTGGGCAGCCGATGCAGGCAGGCAATCAGCGCTGCACCAATCAGCGGGATCGCCAGCGCTCCGGTGATGAGCCACTGCGCGCTCATTGCAGGTGTCTCAGCAGTGACGCAGCCGCCTCCGAGGCGAGTTCGAGGGGCAGCTGGGGCTGCAGTCCGTAATAGATGCCCGCCAGCGCCGGCAGCCACAGACAGGCCAGCATCCACATGGGGGCTTCGGTTCGTCCTTCGATACTGCCGGCGGAGACCGGTGCACTGGTGAAGTAGGCGATCTCGATGATCCGCCAGATGTACACGAGAGCCATCAGGGATCCGATCAGAATGGCTGCGACCAGCGCAATACCAGGGCCACCCAGATCGAGGGCGGCCAGCACAAGATGCCATTTGGTGATGAAGCCGGCGGTGCCGGGCACACCGATCAGACTCAGGCCGGCGAGAACGAATCCAGCCATCGTAAGGGGCATTCTGCGCCCCGCACCCGCGATAGACTCGAGAGACAGTCCACCACAGCGCATGGCCAGGCAGGCGACCGCAACGAACAGTGCGGACTTTGCCAGTGCATGGTTGAACATGTGGACGATACCGGCGGTCAGACCCGTTGCTGAGACGAAGCTCGCGCCGAGCAGAATGTAGCCAATCTGAGCAATCGAAGAATAGGCCAGCAGCCGCTTCAGATTGCGTTCGAAAAGCGCTACCGCAGACCCGGCGAAAATGGCGAGCAGAGCGAGTGGCATGAGGAAGCCGGCAAACTGGATGTCATGCCCCGGCAGGTTGCCCTGGAACACCGAAAAATCGAATCGCAGCAGCACATAGAGGGCGACCTTCGTCGAGCATGCCGCGAGAAAGACGGTGACCGCATGGGGAGCGAAGGTATAAGCGTTGGGTAGCCATACGTGAAGCGGGAAAACCGCCGCCTTGAGCGCCAGCCCGACCGTGATGAAACCACCGGCCACCAGGATAGGTTTCAGGTCCGTCACGAGCGGGATTCTGGCTTCCATGTCCTCAAGATTGAGCGTCCCCGTCATCATGTAGACGAGACCGACACCGATCAGATAGAAGGTCGCGCCGATGGTGCCCATGATCAGGTACTTGAACACCGCGGTCAGTGCCTGTCGCTGCGGTCCACCGGCGATGAGGATGTAAGAGGCCAGCGCGGCAACTTCCATGAAGACGAAGATGTTGAAGGCATCACCAGCGACGACGATACCGACCATGCCGGTAAGCGCGAGCAGCCACGCGGTGTAGAACAGGTGCTGACGTTCTGCGGGGATCTCGGAATCGAGATTCGCACGGGATACCGCAAGGGCGAGAGTGGAGGCGCCGGTCGTGACGAGCAGCAGCAGTATGGTGAAGGCGTCGATACGCAGCTCGATGCCGTATGGTGCCTGCCACCCGCCCATCGCGTAGTTCAGATCGCCACTCGCCTGCCACACATCGAGCAGCAGTATCGCGATCGAAAACGTCGTGATCGATGCCAGCATCGCCGCAGCCCATGCGAGGCGTGGATCACGCAGCAGCAGTACAAGAGGCGCCGTCAGCAGGGGTATCACCACCTGCAGCGCGGGCAGATCAGCCGCAAGCGCGCTCGCTGCGGGCACGCTCACTCGTGATCCATCTTGTGGGTTTCATCCTCCTCGACGGTGCCATACGCTTCATGGATGCGCACCACGAGGGCCAGCCCCAGTGCGAGCGTGGCGATTCCAACGACGATGGCGGTGAGGATCAGCACCTGGGGCAGCGGATTCGAATAGATCTGGTCCAGCTGGTCCTTCTGGATGATGGGGGCCGTGCCGCCATCCACCTTGTCCATCGTGATGTACAGCAGAAACACGGCAGATTGAAAAACTGAGATTCCAATCAGTTTCTTGAAGAGATTCGCCTTCGTGATGACCGTATACAGACCCGTCATGAGAAGGATGGCGAACACCCAGTAGTTGTACAGCCCCAGGAGCTCCATCATTTCCTGTGCTCTCGCGAAGCGAACGCATGAAAGATCGATACCAGCACACCTACCACCGTGATGCCCACTCCCGCCTCGATAATGAGAATACCGAGCTGCTGACCGGCAACCGGGTCAGCACTCAACACCGAGTAGTCGAGGAAACGGCTGCCAAGCAGCATACCTGCCACGCCTACGCCACCAAAGATCAATGGACCAGCAGCGACCATGCCGACCAGCAGGCGTGCAGGCGCGACTCGCAGCGACTCGGTCTCGCCGTCGAGCAGGGCAATCAGGATCAGTCCTGCGGCAATCAGCGCGCCAGCCTGGAAGCCGCCACCGGGGCCGTACTCGCCATGAAACTGAATATAAAGGCCGAACAGAACGATGAAAGGGACCAGCAGGCTGCCAACTACCCGGGGAATGAGGTGGTGCCGCAACCCTTTCGCTTCCGCCAGCGGTGTCCGCGCATCAGCCAGACGACTCCATGGCGTGCCCAGCACGAACATCACCCCGACACCCGCGGTAAAAATCACGAAAACTTCACCCAGCGTATCGTAGCCACGGAAGCTGGCGAGTACCGCCGTCACGACGTTCGGTATATCGATCAGCGCGGGTGTGTTCTCCAGGTACCACGGCGCCACATGCTGGTGAACGGGCGCCTCGGGATCACCCATGCGGGGCTTGTCAAAGGTCGCATAGAGCACGATCAGTGTCGTCACAGCGACGACAGGCAGGGAGAGTATCCAGCCACTGGTGCCACGGCGCTCTTCGGCCACTGTCAAAGCCAGCGCTCCGAGAAAAAGAACAGTGGAAATCCCTGCGCCCACCGCTGCTTCCGTCAGTGCAACATCGGCAGCATCGAGAATGAAGAATATGGCGGCCATCTGCAGGCTGAAAATCCCCATGAGCATCACGGCGACGAACAGGTTGCGCGCCTGCACGATGCCGAATGCCGTGATGACCAGCAGGGTCAGCAGGAAGACGGCGAAAAGCGTGATCATCCGCGTTCGATATCCTTCTGACCACCGGAGGGTGTCCCGGAAAAATGCGCGGCAGCCCGCGGCAGCAGACCGGAGAACCGTGCGGCGTTCGCCAGAGCGTAGGTTGCGGTGGGACTCGTGAGCATCAGAAATACAAGTATGGAAAGCAGTTTGAGTGTGGCGAGCGAAAGCCCTGCCTGCAGGGCAACGCCCGACAGCACGAGAATGGTCCCCAGGGAGTCGGTCAGGCTGGCGGCATGCAGACGGGTGTAGAAGTCAGGCATCCGCAGCGCGCCGACACCGCCGATGAATACGAACACACCACCACTCATCAGCAGGATCCAGCTCATTACCTCGACGATCATTCGTTGCCACCGTCTGCGTCTGGCTCGACCTGACGCAAGCCATGGTTCTGCAGAAATTCGAGTACGGCCAGTACGCCGATGAAGTTGATAAGTGCATATGCCAGCGCCAGATCGAGGAAGTCGGGTCGGCCATAGAGAAACGCGACAACGGCCAGCAGCAGCACGGTTTTCGTACCGAACATGTTGACGGCCAGTACCCGGTCGTAGACCGTGGGGCCGAGCAGTGCGCGACCGAGTGCAAGGCCCATAGTGACCATGATTGCGATGGCGGCTGCATAGAACATGATCAGTTCCCCATCAGTTTTTTTGCCCGGCGCACCATTTCGCCCTCGCGCAGTTCCTCGGCGGAGGATTCCGTCAGGCAGTGAACGTGAATGAGCCCTTCATTCACATCGAACGACACCGTCGCCGGTGTCAATGTTATGGCATTGGCAAGAATTGCCTGGCCGACGGGTGGCAGATGTGATGCCTGTACCTTAATCAACGTAGGGCTGATGGGCATGTTTGGTGTCAGAACAATGCGCGCCACCGTCAGATTGGCTTTCACAATCTGTCCGACAAGCCACAGCCAGTACGCGGGAAGCCGCGTTGCCAGATGGAGAGAATAGACGCCAGAGTCGAAGAAGCCTGCGCGTCGGGCGAGCAGCAGCACGAGGGCGCAGGACAGCAGACCGAGTCCGTTCAGGAGCGGAGTGTAGATCCCGGACCACAACAGCCACGAGACTGCGAAGATCGTACCAGTGAAAAGCAATCGCATCAGCAGATTGGCTCGCCTGCTGAATGGTTACTCGCTGCAGGGATAGTGTTTGCGCAACAGTGTGTACATCGTATCCCTGGCGAGGTCGTCTTGTTCAGGTGGTTTCTCCGAGATTTCACGCTGCAGCAGCTCAATCACTTCGGCCACCGGAACCGGCTCGCCGATACAGTATTCGGCGTAGACAGACGGCCCGTGTCGAAGTATTCGCTCACCGACCCGCGTGCGAAGGGCCCGTTCGGTGAACGTCTCCTTTCGTTCCAGCTCCTTGGCCACGTTCTGGGCTACCCGCTCATCCGTCGCTACTGCGCCATCGAGAAAGCCGGAAATATACAGTTCGCATCGTTCCGTAGCTGCCTGCCCGTCTTCCCGGATTGCGCAATCGCGCGCGAATTCGCTCGCCAGCAAGGGTGGAACAGCGTATGCCTCCGGCGCCAGCAGCAAAGGAACCAGCAGCAGTGGTCTCAGCAGGAAAGTCGCCTGCGGACAAGCTGCCAGCAGCGATGCCGGGCCTGCAGAAGCGAATCTGGCATATCCCATCGTCAGCTCCGAGCTCTGGTGGCGGACCATTCTAGCAGCACGCAGCGGAAGGTTAGAACAGCGGTCCGATAAGTCGGCTCAGCTCAGCAGCTTCTGCCTCATTTCCGTACCGACAGCCTCGAAGCCGAATTTCGCATAAAAGGGACGATTGTGTTCGGTGCTCTCCAGCAGATAGAGACCGAATTCGGCGCAACCCCGGGATCTGGCGTTGTCGATCGACTTCTGCACCAGCAGGGCGCCGATGTTTTTGCCCCGGGCGTCGCTGTCGACGATGAGTTCCTCCAGCTGACAGTACTCACCGCCATAGCGCATCGCGAGGTTATAGCTGACCGTGGCCATACCGAGGATCCTGGTTTCCTCGGAAGCTACCAGTACTTCACCACGTGCCCGGGTCAGAAGTTCTTCGAAGGCCCGTCCAGCAGATTTCCCGCCGCCCTGTGTGCCTGACGGATTCAGTGCTTGCAGCAGTTCCAGACAACGCGCCTTGTCCCGTGGACGTGCGCTGCGAATTTCGATGTTCACGGTGGCGACTCCTCCGGTGTACAGGCTGCAGACATTCTAACGATCTTCTCCCCAGTGTCTGCCGGTTCTCCCTTGCCCCTCAGAGGGTGATTGTTTAATGTCCTGCAGCCTTGCCGCCCCAGGGTCGGGTGCTGTCCGTTCAGGAGACCATTGCGTGAGCGGAACGGCACAGTACCCCCACAGAATCGAATGGATCCAGCTATGCCTGTTAAAAGAACAACCGCAATCCTACGGACCCGCACACCTGGGCGGTCGAGCCCTCCCGCCTCCCACCCTGCAGGGACCCTGCTGCTGGTGGCTGTTCTGGGGGGATCCGTCTTCCCGTCACTGCAGGCCAGCGCAGCGGAATCCCCGACCGGTACAGTACCGGGCATTGAGGAGCTGCTGGTCAGTGCGGACTCCACTCTGGCGGACCGACTGGGCGCTGCGGGCAGTATCACGGCCATCGAGTCGGAGGAACTCCGGCTGATCGGCGCCACCCACATCAGCGAGGCGCTGGCGCGGGTCCCGGGGGTGTGGGTTGCCCGCGGCTCAGGTCAGGAGCACCTCACGGCCATCCGCTCGGCGGTGCTCACCGGAGCCGGCGCCTGCGGCGAATTTCTGTTCCTGGAAGACGGTCTGCCGATCCGCCCGGCGGGTTTCTGCAATGTGAACGGTCTGTTTGAAGTGAATTCGGAGCAACCCGGGCGCATCGAAGTCTGGCGCGGTCCGGCGAGTGCGTTACTCGGCGGCAATGCCCTGCATGGCGCGGTCAATTTCGTCACCGACATACCCACTGCGAACACCTTCTCCGCCGAAGGTGGTCCCTATGATTACTATCGACTTTCGGGTCAATTCCACCAGGAGCTGAACGGTCATGAGTTCGGCGTGTCGATCAACGGCAACTCGAGCAATGGCTATCGGGATTTCACCGGCTACGATCAGCAGAAGGCCTCATTGGTGCACAGCACCGATGTCGGCGCCTGGTCGGTATACAACACGCTGCATTTTACGAACCTGAACCAGGAAACCGGAGCGTTTGTGGAAGGGTTCGAAGTCTACAAAGATGATGATCTGCGCAAAACCAATCCTGCCCCTGAAGCCTATCGCGATGCGAAATCGGCACGGCTGGCCAGCTTCTGGACGAAGGACGCCTGGCGCATCACACCTTACCTGCGCTGGTCGGACATGAATTTTCTGCAGCATTTTCTCCCGGGCGAGCCCCGGGAACGCAATGATCAGACCAGCGGTGGTGTGCTGCTCGGTTACGACTTCCCTGCCAGCGGCAGGCTCCGTGCCAGTGCTGGCGCCCACCTGGAGCTTATGTCGTCCCATCTGGACGAATATCAGGATGAGCCGCTTACCACCTCTTCCGCCTTCAACAACGCGGTGCGTCCTCAGGGCTGGCACTACGACTACGATACCGACAGCATGATGGCCGCCGGTTTCTATGATCTCTCCTGGTCCTTCACTGAGGAAACCCGCCTGGTGCACAGCCTTCGCATCGAGTATCTGGAATACGACTACAGCAACCGCATTCTCGACGGAAATACCCGGGACGATGGCACTGCCTGTGGCTTCGGTGGCTGTCTCTATAACCGGCCCGCGGATCGCACCGATGACTACACCAACGTCGCTGGTCGCATCGGCATCGAGCAGGATTTCAGCACGGGAATGGCCTATCTGGTGATCGGCAATGGCTTCCGTCCGCCCCAGGTCACCGAACTGTACCGGCTCCAGCGCGGTCAGGATGTGGCCGATCTGAAGAGCGAGGAGCTGTGGTCGGTGGAAGCCGGATTCAAGGGCGGATTCTTCAATGTCGCCCTGTTCAGCGAGCGCACCGACAACTACATCTTCCGGGATTCCGCCGGGCTCAATGTCAGCGACGGCAGGACCAAGGCCTGGGGTGTGGAGTTCGAAGCCTTCCGCAGTTTCGGTGACCACACCCTGTCTGTCTCCGGCACCTATGCGGAACACAAATACGATTTCGATCGGGACGCCACCGGTGGCGAGGTCATCGAGAAAAACAACTACATAGACACAGCACCGAAGTGGCTGGCGAATGCGCGCTGGAACTACGCCGTCACCGACAGTCTGGGCCTGGAGCTCGAGGCGGAATTCGTGGATAAACACTACATCAACGCGGACAACACGGCTGAGTACGATGGCCATCTGGTGTTCCATCTGCGCGGACGCTATGCGGTGAACGATCGACTGTCCGTATTCGGCCGGGTCATCAATCTGCTGGATGACGAGTACGCCGAGCGGGGTGACTACACTGTCTTCAGCCCGCTGAACTATCGATACTTTCCCGCGATGCCGAGGCAGATCTACGCGGGTGTGACAATCGACCTCTAAGAGCAGGACGATGAAAGCCGATATGCCCGAGAAGGTGGACATCACCGTTGGTCCGCGTGGCAGTCTCGAACTGCTCTCCCAGCACGAAGTAGACACGCTGACCGGCTCTTCGGAACACGCTCAGCTCTTCGAGCTGTTCCGTCGCTGTGCGCTGGCTGTGCTCAATACCGGCAGCGAGACTGACGATGCGGCCGCGCTGTTTGAGACCTACTCGGATTTCTCCATCGAGATCGGCAAGCGTACCCGAGGCCTGAAACTCATCATCCGCAATGCGCCGGCCAGCGCCATCGTCGAAGGTCGGATGATCGAAGGGGTGCGTCAGCATCTGTTCGCCGTGCTGCGGGACATCGTCTTCCTCGGCACCGACATCGCCGCTGCGGATCAGTTCGATCTGACCTCCGGCAGCGGGATCACAGATGCGGTGTTTCACATGCTCAAACATGCGCGGGTGCTGGATCCTGACATTCCGCCGCGCACGGTGGTCTGCTGGGGTGGACACTCGATTTCGAGAGACGAGTACGATTACTCGAAGGAAGTGGGCTATCACCTCGGCCTGCGCGGGCTCGACATCTGTACGGGCTGCGGCCCGGGCGCGATGAAGGGACCGATGAAGGGTGCGGCGGTAGGGCATGCCAAACAGCGGATCCGCAACGGCCGCTATCTGGGCCTGAGTGAGCCGGGCATCATTGCTGCCGAGCCGCCCAACCCGATGGTCAGCAACCTGGTGGTGCTGCCGGATATAGAGAAGCGGCTCGAAGCATTTCTGCGCATGGCGCACGGCATTGTCGTATTCCCGGGCGGGGTGGGTACCGCCGAAGAGATTCTCTATCTGCTCGGCGTGCTGCTGGATCCGGCCAACCGCAACATCGTACTGCCGGTGGTCTTCACCGGTCCTGCAGGCAGCGAAGCCTATTTCAGGGAGCTGGATGCTTTTCTGCGGCTGTGTCTCGGAGACGCTGTCAGTGCCTGTTATCAGATTGTGATTGCCGATGCAGAAGAGGTCGGTCAGGTTATGGGCAGGGCAATCCGCGGCGTGCGCAAGCAGCGCCGCCGGGATGGTGACGCCTACTATTTCAACTGGCTGCTGCACGTGCCACTGCAGCACCAGCAGCCTTTTGCAGTGAGCCATGGGAATGTCGCCGGTCTGCGTCTGAGTCGTGACCTGCCGGCGCACGAGCTTGCGGTCAATCTGCGACGGGCCTTCAGCGCGATTGTCACCGGTAATGTGAAGGCGGACGGCATCCGCCTGATTCGGGAACGTGGACCCTTCGAGCTGCACAGCGACGCCATCCTCACCGACGCGCTGGACCGGCTGCTGCAGGCATACGTGGCCCAGGGTCGCATGAAACTCCATGGTGAATACAAACCCTGTTATCAGGTCAGATCGGTGGGATGATTCCCGCATGATCTCGAAACGGACTGTTGATGACACTGCCGGCGATGTCTGACTCACTGCTGCAGATCCGCAATCTCGGCTGTCTGCGGGAGGGCCGTCTGCTCTTCGCGCACCTGGATCTGGATGTACGCGCCGGGGAGTGCATCGAACTGACCGGTCCCAATGGCAGCGGAAAGTCCACGCTTCTGCGCTGCCTCTGTGGCTTTTTTCCGGACTACAGCGGCAGCATTCGCGCGGAACCCGTTGCCTATCTGGGTCACAAACCGGGTATCAGCTCATTGCTGTCGCCCCGTCAGAATCTGGCCTGGTATGCCGCCTTCGGCAGCAGCAGCGATGATCACATCGCTGTTCTGGAACGGGTTGGTCTCGCCGGTTACGAGGATGTCCGCTGTCAGCGTCTCTCCGCCGGGCAGCAGCGTCGTGTGGCGCTGGCGCGACTGATACTCGATGACCGCCGACTCTGGCTGCTGGATGAGCCCTTCACCGCACTCGATCACTCGGGTCAGTCTCTGGTGCGGGAGCTTGTCAGCGCACACCTTCAGGAAGGCGGAGCGGCGATCTGCGCTACCCACCAGCCGCTGGAGCTGTCCGGCGCCCGGCCCCTGCAGCTCGGGCTGGTGGTCTAGTGCACGGTAACAGACGTTCCGGTGGCCTGTTCATCGCCCAGCTGCGCCGTGAATTCGCCCTGCTGCTGCAGAGTCTTGAAGAGATGCTGCATCCGCTGGTGTTTCTTTTTCTGGCGATGACCCTGTTCGCTCTTGGCACTGGTGGCGGACCGGATGCGCTGCGCGACCAGGCACCCGCCATCATCTGGGTGCTGGTACTGCTTGCCAATCTGCTCAGTCTCGATGCCCTGTTCCGCCGCGACTACGACGACGGCACCCTGGAGCAGCTGGTGCTGATGGCCGAGCCCAGATTTCTGCCGATTCTCGCAAAGATCCTGGCCCACTGGGTCTTCAGCGGCCTTGCCATGACCCTGCTGGCGCCGGTCGCGGCACTGATTCTGTTTCTGCCGGTCGAAGTGCTGGGCAAACTGATGCTCGGGCTGCTCATCGGCACGCCTGCGCTGAGTCTCATTGGTGCCATCGGTGCTGCGCTCACGGTCGGTCTGCAGCGGGGCGGGGTGCTGCTGGCGCTGCTGGTGCTGCCTCTGTATGTTCCGATCCTGATTTTCGGTGCAGGGGCGGTGCTGGAGCAGATGGCGGGCATCGGGACCCTGGCGCAGATCTACTGGCTGGGTGTGATTTCGATGGTGGCCTTCACGCTGGCGCCCTTTGCGGTGGAAGCGGCGTTGAAGATCACTCTGGAACAGTAGCGGATTGACGCATGAACATTAAACAGTGGTGGCACAGACTTGGCTCTCCACGCTGGTTCTATGACATCAGCGGCCCCTGGGTCTGGGTATTCGGGGTGCTGGCGGCCGCGCTGCTCCTGGTGGGTACTGTGTGGGGGCTGGCCTTTGCACCGCCCGATTACCAGCAGGGCAACAGCTTCCGGATCATGTATGTACATGTACCCACTGCCATTGTCGCCCAGTCTGCCTACATGCTGATGGGCGCGGCGGGTCTCGTGCTGCTGGTCTGGCGCATGAAACTGGCGGACATGGTGCTGGCGACCGTCGTGCCCTTCGGGATGTCGATGACTGCGCTGGCGCTGTTCACCGGGGCGGTCTGGGGTAAGCCGACCTGGGGTGCCTGGTGGGTGTGGGACGCCCGCACCACCTCGATGCTGGTACTGCTGTTTCTCTATTTCGGTCTGTTTGCGCTGCGCAAGGCCATTCCCCGGGAAGAGAGCGCGGGGCGTGCCTGCGCCGTTCTCGCGCTGGTCGGCACCATCAATATTCCGATCATCAAATACTCGGTCGACTGGTGGCTCACCCTGCATCAGCCTGCCACCTTCAGAATTACTGAAGCCCCCGCCATGCCACCGGAAATGTGGCTGCCGCTGGCGGTCAATGTGTTCGGCTTCTATTTCCTGTTCGGCGCCAACCTGCTGGGACGTCTGCGCCTGGAAATCCTGAACCGGGAGCGGGGTACCGCGTGGGTGCGGGCGCTCGTCGGCGGGCAGGGAAGCGTCGGATGAGTTTCGCATCTCTGTCCGACTTCCTGGCAATGGGCGGCCACGGTCTGTACGTGTGGCTCAGTTATGGCGCGACGGGACTGGTAGTGTTGGCAAATGTGATGGCTCTGCGGATAAGCCGCGGCCGCTTCCTGCGAGAATCCCGCGCACTCGAAAGGCGCGCGGCTGCAGGGGTAGAATCCGCGCGGGCTGAAAAGGCCGCCGGCAGCGGTGATCCGGGAACGGGAAGCAGTGGGTTCTGAAGACCTGAAGAAGAGGTAGTTTTGCATCCGAAACGACGTAACCGATTGATTGTAGTGACATTTCTGGTACTTGGTGCAGGCGCGACCGTGGCCCTGCTGCTCACAGCACTGTCCGAGAACATCAACATGTTCTATCCGCCGGATCAGGTGGTGGATGGCAGCGCGCCGGTCGGCGCGCAGATCCGCGCCGGTGGGATGGTTCTCGAAGGGAGTGTGGCAAGGGATCCTCAGAGCCTCGAAGTCTCCTTCGTGCTCACCGACTACCGGGGTGCTGAGTTTCCGGTGCGCTACAGCGGCATCCTGCCGGATCTGTTTCGCGAGGGGCAGGGTGTCATTGTGCAGGGCGCTCTCGCCGCTGGCGGAACATTTGAAGCCAATCAGGTACTGGCCAAACACGATGAGAATTACATGCCCCCGGAACTGGCGGATATGAACCCGGCGCACAGCACCAGGCCGAAGTCTCCCCTGGATGTGAACAGCGAAGCGAACAGAGCACCGGCGGGTGCTGTGAGTGGCAATGACAGTTGAACTCGGCCATTTTGCGCTGATTCTCGCGCTGGGCTTCGCTGTCCTCATCGCCGTCTTCGGTCTGGGTGGTGCAGCACTGGGCAGGCTGCGCTGGATGCAGGCTCTGGGCATGCTGGTCGCCGCTCAGTTTGCTTTTATTCTGCTCGCCTACGCAGCACTCACCCTGGGCTTCATCGAAGACGATTTCTCGGTGGCTTATGTCGCGGCGAACTCCAATTCACTGCTGCCCTGGTACTACAAAGCCAGTGCGGTGTGGGGCGCTCATGAGGGATCGTTTTTGCTGTGGACGCTGATCATGGCGGGCTGGACACTGGCCGTGGTGCTGCGCAGCGGCGATCTGCCGGTACGCTTTCTCGCCCGGGTGCTGGGTGTCATGGGTCTGCTCAACGTGGGCTTCCTGAGTTTTCTGCTGTTCACCAGCAATCCGTTCGAACGCCTGGTACCCATGACGCCGGCGGATGGTGCGGACCTGAATCCGCTGCTCCAGGATTTCGGGCTGATCGTGCACCCGCCAATGCTCTACATGGGCTATGTGGGCTTTTCTGTAGCTTTCGCTTTTGCCATCGCCGCGCTGCTTTCCGGACGACTCGATGCGGCCTGGGCGCGCTGGTCGAGACCCTGGAGCAACATCGCCTGGGCGTTTCTTACCGTTGGGATCACCCTCGGCAGCTGGTGGGCTTATTACGAACTCGGCTGGGGTGGCTGGTGGTTCTGGGATCCGGTGGAAAATGCCAGCTTCATGCCCTGGCTGGTGGGCACCGCCCTGATCCATTCTCTGGCGGTTTCGGAAAAGCGCGGCACCTTCAAGAGCTGGACGCTGCTGCTTGCCATCGCAACTTTTTCCCTGAGTCTCCTGGGTGCATTCATCGTCCGCTCAGGGGTACTCACATCCGTGCACGCCTTCGCCGTGGATCCCACCCGGGGTCTGTTCATTCTGATTTTCCTGGTGCTGGTGGTGGGCGGTTCGCTGCTCATCTACGGATTCCGCGCATCCGCGATCCGTTCCCGCGTGCACTTTGAACTTCTCAGCCGGGAAGCTTTCCTGCTGCTGAACAACGTCCTGCTGGTCGTCGCGATGGCCGTGGTGCTGCTGGGCACCCTCTATCCCCTGGCGGTCGAAGCGATCACCGGGGGCGACAAGATTTCCGTTGGTCCGCCTTATTTCAATGCGGGATTCGTACCGCTCATGCTGCTGCTTGCCGCGGCACTCGGGCTGGTCTCGGCGCTGAACTGGAAGCGCACCCCCCTGGCCCGCATCTGGCTGCGGCTGCGCTGGATTGCAGCGGGCAGTCTCGGCTTCGGCGTGGTGGTACCGCTGCTGGCCAGTGGTGCCATGAGCTGGCAGGTCGGCGTCACCCTGGTTCTGGCAGCCTGGGTAGTCGGTTCTCAGGCGCTGGACGTCTGGCTGCGCATTGCCGGCGGCCTGCGCCGGGTGCCCCTGGCTTACTGGGGTATGTGTCTCGGTCACCTCGGCTTTGCCTGTACCCTGCTCGGTGTCGCACTCACTTCCCAGCTGTCAGTGGAGAAGGACCTGCGCATGATGGCGGGAGATCAGGTCGAGATCGGCGGCCGGGTATTCGAATTCATCGAAGTCTCCCAGGTGCGCGGTCCCAACTATGTGGCCCAGCGGGCAACCTTCAGTGTCAGCGAGGGTGACCGCCGCATCCTGATGGCGCCGGAGAAGCGCAGCTATCTGGCAAGCCGCAATCTGATGACTGAAGCGGCGATCGACCCGGGATTCACCCGGGACCTCTACGTTTCCATGGGCGAGCCGATTGGCGACGGAGCCTGGGCGGTACGTATCCAGATCAAACCCTTCGTGCGCTGGATCTGGTTCGGTGGTGTGCTCATGGCACTCGGTGGTGGACTCGCGGTGCTCGATGGCCGCTATCGACGGCTGCGTCGGCGGCTGGAAACCCCCGCCGGAGCAACGGTCAGCGCCTCATGAGCCGGGCGAGTCTGTTTATCCCGCTGGGAATCTTTGCTGCCATCGTGGTGATCGGCTATGCGGGATTCAGCCTCAACGACCCTCACGCCCTGCCTTCCGCGCTGCTGGGTAAACCCTTCCCGGAATTCACAGCACCCCGGCTCGACACGCCCCGGGTTCAGGTGGATCGCCAGGCGCTGCTGGGCAGTCCGGTCCTGGTCAACGTGTGGGCCACCTGGTGCCCGACCTGCAAGGCCGAACATGAGGAACTGGTGCGGATCCGCCGGGAAACGGGCCTGCGGATCGTTGGCATCAACTACAAGGACAATCGCCAGGCGGCGCTGCGCTGGCTGGCGGAGTTCGGGGACCCCTATGAGTTCGTGATCCAGGACCTGGACGGCTCCCTGGGTGTGGAACTCGGCGTGTACGGCGCGCCTGAAAGTTTCCTGGTGGATGCCAGCGGGGTAATCGTCTACAAGCGGGTCGGCGAGATCAATCCACGGATCTGGCAGGACGAGCTGCTGCCCCGGCTGCGCACTCTTGAAGCCCCGGGTCTCGAGATCACCGGTGTGGCAGGGCGTTCTCATGAGGGTGACTGACCGCAGTCAGCGGTTCGGTCTGCTGGTTCTGGTGTTGACGCTGTGCGGCGGAGCGTCTGTCGGCGCGGCTCCGGACGCCTATGGTGCGGGTCCGGTGGATGCGCTCGAGTTTCCTTCCGGGGAACTGGAGGCGCGCTATCGGACCCTGATCGATGAATTCCGCTGCCCGAAATGTCTGAACACCAACCTGTCAGGCTCGGACGCGCCGATTGCACACGATCTGCGGATGACCGTGCACCGGCTGCTGGTCGTCGAGGGGTTGAGTGATCAGGAAGTGCGCGATTTTCTGCAGTCCCGCTACGGTGACTTCGTGCTTTACGATCCGCCCTTCAAACCCAGCACCTGGCTGTTGTGGCTGAGCCCCTTCGGGTTTCTCCTGCTCGGCGCCTGGGCGTTGCGGCGGATGCTGCGGCAGCCCGCTGCGGATCAGTTGAGTGCCGCGGAGCGCGACAGACTGGCAAGCATCCTCCGGAACGGCGAATGATCTGGCTTGGCGCCGCATTACTGCTGTCAGCCGCCGTGCTGCTTCTGGGGATCGCACTGCTGCGACAGCCTGCTCGGGGCGAGGGTCCGTCGCGCCAGGCAACCACCACCGCGCTGTATCGGGATCGCCTCGACGAACTGGAGCAGGATCTCGCCACCGGCACTCTGGCCGCCACTGACCGGGATCTGGTCACCGAAGAACTCAATCGATCCCTGCTCGATGACTATGCCGAAGAGGAGCGCAGCGGCGGTGATCGGATTGCGCCCTGGATTGCCCTGTTTGCGGCGCTGTGCCTGGTCGCGGGCTCTCTCGGCCTCTACACCCTGATCGGCGATCCTGCCGCGGACAGTCTGCGTGGTGCAGAAAGGCTTCTGCAGCTGGATGCGGAAGCGGACAGGCAGGCGCTGCTGGAGTGGCAGGAGCAGTTGCAGCGCCGGGTGGAAAGCCGTGCCGGGGACGCGAAAAGCTGGTATCTGCTGGGCCACACCCACCTGAAACTGGGTAACTATCAGGCTGCGGCAGAGGATTTCGCCCGTGCCCACGCGGTGCATGGCGATGATCCCAGTATCGACGTTTACTGGCTGCAGGCCCGCTATCTGGCAGGCGGGGGCGTGATCGACGCCACCTCCCGCAGCATCGCCGAGCGGCTGCTGGCCCAGGACCCCAATCATCTGCTGGTGCTGGAGATGTATGC
Source organism: Pseudomonadales bacterium (assembly GCA_041395945.1). Lineage (NCBI taxonomy): Bacteria > Pseudomonadati > Pseudomonadota > Gammaproteobacteria > Pseudomonadales > Pseudomonadales bacterium. The sequence goes on along the minus strand of JAWKZN010000001.1, from coordinate 2,669,212 downwards.
GATAGACGCTTTCCGCAGTGGTGAGATCAAAGCCGCGGTCGGCTATCTCGATCGCGCCCTGTCCCGGGCCCTGGACGCGGAACAGCGGGCGTCCCTGCGCGCCGGCATGGCGGAAGCCAGGCGTGCGCTGGGCAATCTCAACCCGAGCGTGGATGTCGACGTCAGGGTGGCGGACCCGGTGCCCCGGGGCGCGACCCTGTTTGTGATTGCGCGCCCGGTCGGCGGTGGTATGCCTTATGCGGTGGTGCGCCGTCCCGCCCTCGACTTTCCCCTGTCCATCCGCCTCGACGATGCGGTCAGCATGAATCCCGCGCAGCCGCTTTCTGCTGCGGGAGAGGTGGAAATCGCCGTCCGCCTCAGCCTGGGAGGGACCCCTCTGGCCCAGCCCGGCGACTGGGAGTGGCAGTCCCAGCCGATCGGACTTGAAGATCTCGACGCACCCGTCGTACTGGAAGCCCGGCTCACCCCTCCGACCTGAAGGTCCTCCGGAACCCCACTCACTCTGACGTTGTCTTACCGCTTGGACCGGGCACAGCCAGGGAGCAGCGTAATGGGTTTTGAGCCAGCGATCAGCCTGACCGAGCAGATTGCCGATCATCTGAGTAATGAGATCATCCGGGGGCGGCTGAAACCCCGGGCACGCATCCAGGAACTCAAGGTTGCCGGTGAACTCGGGGTTTCCCGGGGATCAGTGCGGGAGGCCCTGCTGATTCTCGAAAAACGCCACCTGATTCGGATCATCCCCCGCCGGGGTGCGGTCGTGAGCGCCATGGAAGGTCAGGAGATTGCCAACTTCTGCGAACTGTATACGGAGCTGCAGGTACTTTTTTTCCGCAAACTCGCCGCGCTGCCCGGGCAGCACCTGGAACGCCTTGAACCGGCTCTGAATGAGATGAATGCCGCCCTCAGCCAGCCCGATGTGACCCGGCTGCTCGCGGCCAGGGCACAGTTTCTGGCAGCCAGTCTCACGCAGCTCGATAATTTCTATCTGAATTCGGTACTCGAGGGTCTGGTGCCCGCCGGCATGCGAGTGGCGCATCTGGTGGCCGCGCATGAAAACTTCGAGCCGAGGGATACCCTGCGTTATCACCAGGCTCTGACTGCCGCTCTCGCCGAGCGGGCGGGAGATCGCGCCGGTGAACTGGTGCGGGCCTTCCATGGTCGGGAGAAGCGTCTCGCGCTCGGCTGTATTGATGGCGGTGGGGAATCACCCCGCGGCGCACCGCGCGGACATCCGCTGTCCGGGAAGTCGCACACTCCGGCCTGAACCGGCGGACGAAAAGTCCAGCGAAAACGCCTGTAATAATGCCCAATTGACGACGGTGCGGGTGTTACGCTCATCCGGCAATTGCTTTAGACTAGCGCCGTTTCAAAAACCAGGGTGACCCAAGCGCGCAGAGCCCCTCCAGAAGGTCGAAGCGCGCCTCGACTATGCGGCTGAAAGCAATAAAGCTCGCTGGATTCAAGTCTTTTGTCGATCCGACAACGGTCATCCTCCCCAGTAATCGATGTGCCATCGTCGGGCCCAACGGCTGTGGAAAATCGAACATCATCGATGCGGTGCGCTGGGTGATGGGAGAAAGCTCCGCCAAGCAGTTGCGTGGCGAGAACCTCACCGACGTCATCTTCAACGGCTCCAAAACCCGTAAACCCACGGCCCTTGCCAGTATCGAACTGCTGTTCGACAACCGGGATGGACGCATCGGTGGCGAGTACGCGTCCTACGGCGAAATCTCCGTGCGCCGCCAGGTCACAAGAGATTCCCAGTCCGCCTATTTTCTCAACGGCAACAAATGCCGCCGGCGTGACATCATGGACATCTTCCTGGGCACGGGCTTCGGGCCGCGCAGTTACTCGATCATCGAGCAGGGCATGATCAGTCAGCTCGTCGAGGCAAGGCCTGAAGATCTGCGGGTGTATCTGGAAGAGGCGGCCGGCATCTCAAAGTACAAGGAGCGGCGCCGGGAAACGGAAAACCGCATCCGCCACACCAGGGAAAACCTCTCCCGCCTGAATGACATCCGGGAAGAGCTTGAAAAGCAGATCAGACATCTGGATCGGCAGGCCAAGGCGGCGGAGCGATACCGGGTGCTGAAAGCGGAAGAGCGCAAACTCACCGCCGAACTCTATGCCCTGCGCTATGCCAGCCTCGAAGCCGAACTCAACGCGCGCCACGCCCTGATCCGCGACCTCGAAGTTCAGTTCGAGCGGGCCGCAGCTGACGCCCAGCGGATAGACACCGAGATCGAGAAGCTGCGTCAGCAGCATGCGGATCAGAGCGAGTCATTCAACGCTATCCAGGGCCGTTTCTATCAGCTTGGAGCCGACATCGCCCGGGTCGAAGAGGCAATTCAGTTCAATCAGGAGCGGGTCAAGCAGCTCGAACTCGATCTCGCCAGTGTCGAACAGCAGGCGTCTGAAACCTCCCGCCAGCTGGAGATGGACGAAGGTCAGATTAACGAACTGAAGCAGCGTATCGCCGAGCTCGGTCCCCAGGTACAGGCAGCGGAAGAGTCTGATCAGCAGGCGTCCGGTGCGGTCGCCGAGTTCGAAGCCCGTTATCGGCGCTGGCAGGAGGCCTGGGATCAGTTCACCCGGGCGTTTTCCGATCATGAGCGCAATGCCGAAGTGCAGTCTTCGCGTATCGAACATCTCGAGCAACTGCTGCAGCGGCTGCGCGGTCGTCTCGAACAGCTGCACTCGGATGCCGCACAGGCGCCGGAGATAGCCTCGGACGATGTGCAGTCTCTGGCAGTGGAAATCGAAGTACACGAAGAAACCCGCAGCCGGCTCGAGGCAGAAGTGGATGCGAGTCTGCGCGAGCTCGCTGCTGCGCGTGAAGATCTGCTGCTGCGCGAGCGTGTTCTCGAAGATGCCCGCGGCGAGGTCCAGGAACTGCGCCATGAGCTCGCCAGTCTGCAGGCACTGCAGCAGGCGGCACTCGGTCGCGACGATCGGGAAGCCCGGGACTGGATCGAAGCCCAGGGACTGGCGGGAGCAGCCCGTCTGGGTGAGGTGCTGTCGGTAGTCGCCGGCTGGGAACAGGCCGTGGAAACTGTGCTCGGTGACCGGCTGCAGGCCATCCGTGTCGACCGGGTGACCGACTATCAGACAGCCGTGGAAGCCCTGACCACCGGGGATGTCATGCTGCTTGAAGCGGGTGTCGATGTGCAGATGGCCGGGGAACTGCCTGGACTTGCCACCCTCATCCGCAGCCAGGATCTCCGCCTCGGGTCCCTGCTGCAGGGCATCTACGCAGCGGAATCCGTCGCGGTGGCGTTCCGCCACCGGGAAACGCTGCAGCCAGGTGAAAGCATCATCACCCGGCAGGGTCTGTGGCTCGGACCAGACTGGATCCGTCGCTTCATGGCCCGGGACGGCGATGCACGCACGGGCGTGATCCAGCGCGCCCAGGAACTCGATACCCTGAACCTGCGGGTCGAGGAGTCTGAGCGGACGCTGGCCGAGCTGCAGGGCAAAGTCATGAGCGGGCGTGCCCGGATTGAGCAGGCAGAGCGGAACCGGGATGCCCAGCAGGGTGAGATCAACGCACTCAATCAGTCCCTCGGTGATCTGCGCACCGACCATGGTGTGCGTCGGGTGCAGCTCGAAGAGGCGGATGCCCGTCGCGAAAGACTGAACCGCGAACGTGCTGAACTGGAAAGCCAGGTCGGCGAAGAAAGTACCCGGTTGAGCACAGCGCGTCAGGCGCTGGCCGAAGCGCTGACGGCCCAGGATCAGCTCGCCGAACAGCGTGAGCACCTGGCCAGCGAAAAAACAGAGAGTGAGAGCGCATTGAGCACGGCCCGGGAAGCCGCCCGGGCGAGCCGCGATCAGTACCACCGGCTGAACAGCGAGTGGCAGAGCCTGCAATCCCGCCTGCAGGCTGGTGAGACAGCCCGGGACCGGCTGCTGCGGCAGCGGCGCGAGCTTGCAGAAAGGCAGGAACAACTGCGGCAGGGTGTGGTCACCAGCTCCACGCCGCTGCCGGAGCTTAAGAAGGATCTCGAAGAGAAGCTGGCCGCACGCCACGGCGTCGAGGGCGAGCTGAAGGACGTGCGGCGGTTACTGGAAAGCGTGGATGCCGGTATCCGCGAGTTCGAAGCCCAGCGGGGCAATGCCGAGGCAGCTCTGGAAGATCTCCGATCCCGGCTGGAGAGCGCCCGGGTAGAACGGCAGGGCCAGTCCGTGCGTGCCCAGAATCTTCTGGACCAGCTGCAGGCAACCGGGATGACCCTGGAGCAGGCGCGGGAAGGCCTGACCGAAGAGGCCAGTGTGGATGCCTGGACCGAGGCGCTGGAAGCCACCGACCGGCGTATCAACCGACTGGGGCCGATCAACCTGGCCGCCATCGATGAATTCAAATCACAATCCGAGCGTAAACTCTATCTCGACCAGCAGAATGAGGACCTCGAACAGGCCCTCGAAACTCTGTTGTCCGCGATCAGAAAAATAGACCGGGAAACCCGGCAGCGATTCAAAGATACTTTCGAAACCGTGAACAAGAGACTGGGGGAACTGTTTCCAAAAATTTTCGGCGGAGGACACGCCTATCTTGAACTGACAGGGGAGGACCTGCTCGATACCGGGGTTTCGCTCATGGCGCGACCACCGGGCAAACGTAATGCCAGTGTGCATCTGCTCTCTGGCGGCGAAAAAGCGATGACGGCGCTTGCGCTGATCTTCGCGATTTTTCATCTCAATCCGAGCCCTGTGTGTATGCTCGATGAGGTGGATGCGCCACTCGACGATGCCAACGTCGAGCGTTTTGCCGAGCTGATCAAAGACATGTCGCGTGACGTACAGTTCGTGGTGATCACACATAACAAGCTGACCATGGAAATGGCCGACCAGCTGATGGGTGTGACGATGAACGAACCGGGTGTCTCGAGACTGGTCTCCGTGGACGTGGAGGAAGCTGCAGCGATGGCCGGATAGGCCCAGGCTGCGGTTGAAGAGTTCGAGAGAAGCGAAGTCGCAATTGCGACCGAGGAGCCGGAAATGGACATAAAAGATTTCATCCTGATTGGGGGCGGCCTTCTCATTGCCGCGGTGATCGCCCACGGTTTCTGGATTGCCTGGCTGGAACGGCGCAGGGATCTGCGCTTCGACATCCAGCCGGATCTGATACCGGATCTCATCGACGACATGGCCCGACTGAAAGGTGAACTGCCCAATGGCGGTGCGCGGGTGTCCCGTTCGCGCCGGGAAGAGCCGGAACAGAATGCTCTGCCCCTCGAAGATCCGCCGCCTCTGCTGCTCGAACCCAGCGAAGGCCCGCCACCGGCTCCGGTGCGATCCGACCGGACGCCGCCCGTGGGGCCTGAACAGCGTCGTGAGTCCCGATCCGGGACCCGCGCTGATACCCGGGCCGAACCCCGGCTTCAGATACCCGGCCAGGCTCAGGAGCCCCTGCCGGAGCGCGGTTTTGCGACTGTCCCTGGCGCAGGCGCACGTTCCAAGGTGGCCGATGTGTCCCTTCCCGAGCCACTGGTCACCGAACCGTCGCGCAATTCGCGCCGCCTGAGTCAGCGCCGTACCCCCGAGCGCGCAGGCTCAGCGTCCTTTTCCGGCGCTGCTGTTACCGATCGTGCCACGGCCAGCCGGCCCGCATCCAGTCGCTCCCTGGAGCGGGCTGAGCCCGCCGCGTCTGCGCCCGTAGAGGAACTGCTGGTCCTCAATGTGCTGGCAGATCGTCGTGCGCCCTACACCGGCGATGGTCTGTTCACCGTGCTGCGCTCGGAAGGGCTCAAATGGGGCGATATGAACATTTTTCATCGGGTGGAACCGCTGACCAAGGTCGTGCACTACAGCATCGCCAACGCGGTCGAGCCGGGCACCTTCGACATGTCCGAAATGGAGAGTTTCCGCTCCCCCGGCCTGTGTCTGTTTCTGCAGCTGCCGGGACCCGAGAATCCGCTGGAGGCATTCGAGGACATGTTGAAAGTTGCGCGAACTATCTGTCGCACCCTCGGTGGTGAGATCAAGGACGAGCAGCGCAATGTGATGACACCCCAGACGGTGGAGCATTACCGACAGCGTGTGCTGGAGTTTTCCCGGCGGCGCATGTCGAAGCGGGCATGACCGCAGGCGCAGGGCGTGAAGAGCAGCGGCGTGAGAAGAGCCGGCTCGAGGAACTCCGTGCGCTGCTCCATCACCACAATCATCGCTACCACGTGCTCGATGATCCCGAGATCGCTGATGCTCAGTACGATGCGCTTTTCGACGAACTCTGCGCCCTGGAAGCAGCGCATCCCGACTGGGTAACGCCGGACTCTCCCACCCAGCGGGTTGGGGCTGCCCCCCTCGCCACTTTCCGCCAGGTCACCCATGAACGGCCGATGCTATCTCTGGAAAAATGCACGACCCGGGAGGAGGTGGCCGACTGGCTGAACCGTTGCCGGACGCGCATCGATGCCGATGCCGAACTGCGCCTGACCTGTGAACCGAAGATCGACGGCGTGGCGGTGGCGCTGACTTACGAAGGTGGTGTCCTGACCCTGGCGGCGACCCGGGGAGACGGGGAGCGTGGCGAAGACATCACCGCCAATGTGCGCACCATCGGTGCCGTACCCCTGCGTCTGGTCGGCACCGACCTGCCGCCCCGGCTGGAAGTCCGGGGAGAGATCTACATGCCCCTGGCGGCCTTCGAGCAGTTCAATGCCGAAGCCCGACGGCTCAATCAGAAAACCCTGGTCAATCCCCGCAATGGAGCAGCCGGCAGCCTCAGGCAGCTCGATCCGCGACTGACCGCGACACGCCCGCTCACCCTGTTCTGCTACTCGATCGGCTGGGTCGAAGGCGCCTGGCAGCCCGACACCCATACCGAAGCACTGGAAAAGATGGCGCAATGGGGCTTCCGTACCAATCCCGAGGTAGGTCAGTGCGACGACCTGGAAGCCGTCTATGCCTATCTGGACCGGCTGCTGGCACGTCGGGATCAGCTCGGTTACGACATAGACGGTGTGGTGGTCAAGGTCGACTCGCTGCGGCTGCAGGAGCGCATTGGCACGGTCACCCGCAAGCCGCGCTGGGCCATCGCCTTCAAGTATCCGGCGGAAGAAGCCACCACACGGTTACTGGATGTTGAATTCCAGGTGGGTCGCACCGGTGCCGTCACCCCCGTCGCCCGACTCGAACCAGTGTTTGTCGGTGGTGTCACAGTCTCCAATGCCACTCTGCATAACATGGACGAAATCGCCCGCCTCGATCTGCATATCGGGGACAGGGTGATGCTGCGCCGGGCGGGCGATGTCATCCCCCAGGTCACTGCGGTGATTGCCTCCCAGCGACCGAAAAATGCACCAAAGGTGGTGATGCCTGAAACCTGCCCGGTGTGCGGCAGCGCGATCGTGCGCAGCGCCGATGCGGCGGTGGCACGCTGTTCCGGAGGAATCGCCCGCTGTCCGGCGCAGCGCAAGGAAGGGCTGCGGCACTTTGCCTCCAGACTGGCGCTGGATATCGAGGGCCTTGGTGACAAGCTCATCGACGTTCTGGTGGAGCAGGGACTGGTGCAGGAGCCCGCGGACCTGTTTCGATTGAGCGCTGAGACGCTCTCCGCGCTGCCGCGCATGGGTGAGAAATCTGCGGCCAAGCTGCTGGTTGCGCTGGACAGAAGCCGCAACACCACCCTGGCCCGTTTCATCTACGCGCTCGGGATTCGTGAAGTCGGTGAAGCCACAGCGCGCAATCTGGCCGTTCACTTCGGTTCGCTGGAAGCCCTGATCGCCGCAGATGAAGAAGAACTCACCACCGTGCCGGACGTCGGGCCCGCGGTGGCGCAGAGTGTGCGGGAGTATCTGGGTGATCCGGAAAATATCGCCAGAATTGCGCGACTGCGTGAGATGGGTGTGCGCTGGCCCGATCCGGTTCCGGGTGCAGGCAGCAGCGCGCCGCTGGCGGGCCAGACCTGGGTGCTGACCGGTACGCTGGAACAGATGACACGTCCCCAGGCCAAGGCGCGCCTGGAAGCGCTCGGAGCCACTGTCTCCGGATCCGTTTCCGCCAGGACCCATCAGGTCGTTGCCGGTCCAGGTGCGGGCAGCAAACTCACCAAAGCCGCAGAGCTGGGTGTGCCGGTGATGGATGAAGCGGCGTTTCTCGTGGTGCTGAACAGACTGGAAGCCGGTGATGCCTGACCCGCGCCTCATTGCCTTTGCCACTGCCATGCTGCTGCTGGGCCTGCATGCCTGCAGCAGCAAACCGCCAGCCCGCCCGGACAACATCTGCGAAGTCTTCGAAGAAAAACGCAGCTGGTACAAGCATGCTCACGCTGCGCAGAAAGAGTGGGGGCTGCCGATTCCCGTAGGCATGGCGTTCATTCACAAGGAGTCGAGCTATCAGTCCGACGCCCGGCCCGATCGGGAAAAGCTGTTGTGGGTGATCCCCTGGAAGCGGCCATCGAGCGCCTATGGCTATGCCCAGGCTACCAATGAAGCCTGGTCGGACTACAAGAAGGCAACCGGTGTCAGCTGGTTCAAGGAACGCGACGATCTGCGCGATGCGCTGGATTTTGTCGGCTGGTACAACGATCGCAGCGCCAGGCGTCTGGGTCTGAAGAAAACCGACGCCTACAGTCTTTACCTCGCCTACTACGTGGGGCCAACCGGCTATGCGAAAGGTGTGTGGCGCAACGATGCGAAAGTGAAGGGCTACGCGCGCCGCGTCGCCCAGCGCGCGGCGAACTATCAGCGGCAGCTCAATGGCTGCGAAAAGCAGTTCAAGAAATCCTGGTTCTTCTTTTGAGTGCCCGCGAGTCGCGATGACCGAAACAATTCTCGGCCCGACACTCAAGGAAGACATTCAGGTCGCCTACCGTTCCTGGCTGGGTGCCCGGGGTTTCCGGCCGCGCCGCGGCCAGCGCGAAATGATCGCCGCCATCGCCCGCACGCTCACCGGTGCCGAACCGCGGCTGGCTGTGATCGAAGCCGGCACGGGCACCGGGAAGACCGCCGCTTACGCGCTGGCAGCGATTCCGATCGGTGCGGCGCTGGGAAAAACCGTGGTCATCTCCAGCGCAACCGTCGCTCTTCAGGAACAGGTGGTATTCCGGGACCTGCCGGATCTGAAATCCCGTTCAGGGCTCGAGTTCAGCTTCGTTCTCGCCAAGGGGAGAGGCCGCTACCTGTGTCTGAAACGGCTGGACGATCGGCTCAAATATGCAGGTGCGGGCGAAACACCGCTGTTCGAAACTCCCCTCTCCGGGGCGGCGGCTGGCGACGATGTGCAGGCGGTGTACCAGTCGATGCTGCAGTCCTTCAGCGATCGTCAGTGGGATGGCGAACTCGACAGCTGGTCCACACCCCTGGATGCGGATCTCTGGCGCACGGTCACCACGGACCATCGCGGCTGCAGCAACAACAAGTGCAGCTTTTTTAAACAGTGTCCCTTTTTCAAGGCGCGAGCCAGTCTCGCCGGCTGCAATGTGATCGTAGCCAACCACGATCTGGTTCTCGCTGATCTCTCCCTGGGTGGCGGTGCCGTACTCCCGGATCCTGAGGACTGCATCTTCATCATCGACGAAGCCCATCATCTGCCTGCCAAGACCCAGCAGCACTTTTCCGCATCCACCCGGCTGCGCAGCACCTCGGCATGGCTCGACACGGTGAGTACGGTATTTGGCAGCATGACTCAGCGCTTCGGCAGGCCCGAGGCGCTGATGGCCCTGGCCACCCGCTGTGCGGAACATCAGGATGCCGGTGGCGGTGAGCTGCTTGCGCTGTCGGACGCTGTGCAGGCGCTGCCCTTCGAACCAAGGGATGATCACACCGCCTGCCACCGCTTTCCCGTGGGCGAGATTCCCGCGGGACTGTCGGAACTGGCCGCCCGGGCATACCGGAGATTCCGGCTGCTGGCGGAAGACATCGATCGGGCCCACGAAATGCTGCAGGACGTGGTCCGGGGTGAGCTGCACTGGGAGCGCGCGTTTGAAGCGGAAGACTGGCTGCCTGCACTGGGCACGCTGCATGCCCGGGCCCAGGCGACCACCCGTCTGCTGGAAGACTATGCCCGGGCTTCAGGCGGCAGCGCCGGGCCGGTATCCGGCGCTCATGCCCGCTGGGCCAACCGCTACGATGAGGACGTGGAACTGGTGAGCGCGCCAATCCAGCCGGGCACCCTGCTGCAGGACGCCCTCTGGTCGCGCTGCTTCGCCGCGATATGCACTTCGGCCACCCTGACCGCGGTGGGTCGCTTCGATCGTTTCCTCGAGCGCTCGGGACTGGCGGCAGCGATGACGCTGCGTATTCAGAGTCCTTTTGATTTTCAGCGCATCGCCGTGCTGCACGTTCCTGCGATGAAAGCGGAGCCCTCGGACTTTGCGGCGCACACTGCGGAAGTCGCCGAACGCCTGCCCGATCTGCTCGGCGATCAGCACGGCAGCCTGGTGCTGTTCACCTCATGGCGGCAGATGTTCGCCGTGCTGGATATGCTCGACGAAGCGCTGCGTGCGGGTATCAAGGTACAGGGCGAACGCTCGAAACAGGCACTACTGGACGCCCATCGCGCCGACGTGGATGCGGGCAGGCGCAGCGTGATCTTCGGCCTTGCGAGTTTCTCCGAGGGCGTGGATCTGCCGGACGACTATTGTCGCCACGTGATCATTGTGAAGCTGCCGTTCTCGGTCCCCGACGATCCGCTCGACCAGGCGATGGCCGAGTGGGTGGAAGCCCAGGGTCGCAATGCCTTTTACGATATCTCGGTACCCGACGCCGCGCTGCGGCTCGTGCAGGCCTGCGGGCGACTGATCCGGCATGAGCAGGACTGGGGGCGGATCACCCTGCTCGATCGACGCATTGTCACCCGCCGCTATGGCCGGGATCTGCTGGCCTCCCTGCCGCCCTATCGACTCGAGGTGGCCTGAGTGGTCAGCGGGATACCACCGGCGGGTACTGGTACACCGCGTGTGGGCACCTCTTCGAAGTGACCCCGGTTGAAGACCAGCACCCGGGCGCTGTCGAGGCGGCCGATCACGCCCTGCAGATACTCGATCATGTCCTGCTTTGAGAGTGTGCCGATGAGTTCGGCAATGCGCAGCTGGGAATCGAAGGTGGTGACATCCGCGGACAGCTCTGCCCAGTAACGCCTTGAACGTTCACCCAGGTTTTTGTCCCGTTCGGTCAGTCGACTGATGAGTGCCGCCTTGTGCTGGTCGAAGTCACTCTGCGCCAGTGCACCGAGCGCGCCGATCTGCTCTTTCATGAAGGTGCGGGTGGCTGCCTCAAGATGTGCGGATGATGCCACCGGTGACTGGATGATAAACGCCAGTCCGCCCTGATCTTTGAAAGTCCGATTCGAAAGGTTGACCACGTAGCCCAGCTGCTGTTCGGTGCGCAGTTCGCTGAAATATGCCTGTCCCAGCAGTTGTCCGGCGAGCGCACTGCGGGCGCGATGGGGATAGCCGGGTTCCGGATCCTGCACGTAGAGCGCAATGGAGGCGTCGTTGTGATCGATGGGGACTTCCTGCAGCCAGTTCCGATCAATGCGTGTCAGGCGGGCACGCTGTACAGGAAAATCCGCCAGCGGCAGGTGGCGGCTGAGGTGCTCGCCGATCTGCTGCACGGCGCTGGTGTCCATGTTTCCATGTGCAATACCCACCACGGCGAATCTGGCAAGCCGGCTCTGGCGCCAGGCTTCCAGATCGTCGGCGCCGATGCCCGCCAGGGTGTCTGCGAGCTGATCCGGCGCGAAGCTGTCGGAGAGCATGAGATTGTTGAGCGCGGAAAAGGTCTGGGAGTAGGGGCGCTCATTGCGGAAATTGCGCCACTCGCGGATCAGTTCGGCCTTGTAGAGTTCGAACTTGCCCGGATCGACGGCCGTGCCGGTGAGGGCTTCGAGAACCGCATCCAGCAGGCTTGCCTGTTTGTCCGAATAGCCCGACAGGTTCAGGGTGAAACCCGCTGCGTCCACGCTGAGCTGATAGCCCAGGCCCGCCAGGTAGGCGGGGTAGGTATAGCGGTTCAGTGTGTCGACTACCAGACGCTGATACATCTGTGCCATGGCGAAGTCCCGGGCGCCATTCAGACCATTCCGTACACCCAGCGTGAAATACTGGTTGGCTCTGGGCGTGCCGAACTCCACATCGAGATCCAGCCAGAGATCCAGATTGCTTTGCTCGGGCTGGCTGACCGCAAGTATCGGTCCGAGGTCATCCGGCGGCAGCAGCTCGAGCCGCTCCGGGAGAAAAGGATTGGGTTCGGGAAGGTGCAGACCCCGCTGGTTCACTTTACCCATCCGCGCAGGTCGCCGTTCCAGGCGATAGGGCACCTCGAAGAAGCGCTCCAGCCGATCGGTTTCCACATCCGCTCCCGAGACCTCCATCAGCAGGTTCTCAGGGGTGAGGTAACTGAGGTAGCGCTTGATCAGCGGGCCATCGAAACCACTCATCAGGTAGGGGGCAATGAGCACGTCCTCGGGCGGATAGAGGGCCAGTGCCGGGCCGGTACGATAGACGAATCCGGTGGCGCTGGTCGCTTCCTGAAAGCGGAAACCCAGCTCGGCGACCCGGGCCTGTTCATCGTAGCGCCAGGCTTCCGGCTCTTCTCTGTTAAGCAGCGCGATATAGCCGAACAGAGCTTCGGTGATCGCGGGTATGTCGTTCCAGCCCTCCTCGGTCAGTTCGATATTGATGCTGAGGAAGGCATTGCGGTCATCGAAGCGGTTGGTCCCCGCGGCGAGGGATTCGATGAGTCCCCGGGCCTTCAGACTCTGGTGCAGACTGCCTTCCCCCTCGTGACCGAGCAGGTTGGTCAGATAGTCCGCCGGCTTGGTGCGATAGTAGGCTTCGGTTGCGGGAATCGGAAAGTTGTAGCTGACACTGTGCTGGGCCTTCAGCGTCTGGTAGGTGAGTACGCCGGGCAGCTGTTCGTCAGTGAAGACGGGCTCGGGCACCGGTGCAGGTCCGATGCGGCGATCCGCGATGGCAGTGAACATCGGTTTGATCCAGCCTTCGAGTGTGTCGAGGGATTCGGCACCCAGTGCCACCAGGATCATCTGATCGGCGCTGTAGTTGTCGTGGAAGAAAGTCGCCAGGGCAGCATCGATCTCGCCGGAGAGGGTTTCCAGACTGCCGATATTGAAGCGGGCACCGGCATAGTCCGGATTCATGACCGCCTTCAGGGCAGCCCAGCCGCGCCAGCCATCGTCCTTGCGCTGCAGCTGGTATTCCGAATCGACCGCGTTGCGCTCCCGGTCGACATAGGCCGGGTCGAATGCGGGAGCGATGAAGAACTGGGCGAATCTGTCCATGGCGGCGGGAAAATGCTCGACCTGCACATCGAAGAAGTAGTTGGTGTGGTCGGCAGCGGTATAAGCGTTGGTCGAGCCGCCGTGGGCGTCGATGAACTTCTGATAACCGTCAACCTCGGGATACTTTTCGGTGCCCAGGAACAGCATGTGTTCGAGAAAATGGGCGAGCCCCGGGAAATCTGCCGGATCATGATTGCTGCCGCGCTGCACGGTCAGGGAAGCCGCCGCTTTGTCCGTGGCCGGGTCGGATACCAGGAGCACCCGCAACCGGTTCTCCAGCACCAGGTAGCGGTACTCCCGGGTATCGTTAGGACTCTTGCGCACCTCGATGGTGGCTGAGGTCGCCTGAGGGATGGCGTCTGGATTGCTGGTGCAGGCCGTCAGTGTCAGGGCGAGGACCAGAAACAGGGGGATACGGGAGTGGTTCACCGTTCTACCGTTGCTGTGAAAGGGCGCGATTATAGGCATCTGTAGGTCATGCTGCAGGAACAGTTGCTCGATCTCAGGCTGGGGAGCGCTCCGGTGGTAACCGTCTTCGGGCCAGCCGTCCCAGATAGTAGTCGAGGCTCAGATAACGGCCGCCACCGATGACGGCCAGTGCCAGCAGCATTGCGAAATAGCTGGCGGCAAATTCGATGCCGCTGTTGAGTTTGACGATGCTGCCGCTGCCGTTGAGGTAGCGCCAGTTGCCTTCGCGGCGAAGGATGTCTTTCGCCACATCGAGCCGCTTCGAAGCTTCGATCGTCCGCTCATTGACGTTGTAGCAGTGCACGAAGCGCTGGAAGAGGCTGGCCTCGGCCCGTGCGGGATCCTCCGGAATGCAGATCGGTGAGGGATTGGATGGCGCGATGGCCGCCCAGCCGTTGTCGAGATGCACAGACCAGGCCGCCACGAACATCACTACCGCCAGCGGCAGGGCGAACAGTCGCACACCGAGACCGAGGAGCAGGGCGATGCCGCCCAGGAACTCGCTCCAGGACGCCAGAAACCAGGAAACATCCGCAGGGATGAGATTGAAGGGAAAGGGGAAGCTGTCGAGGCTTGCGCCGAACCAGTTGAATCCGGTGATTTTCTCCCAGCCCGACGCGATCAGTACCGGCCCGAGAATGAGGCGCAGCAGCAGAGACGCGAGACCGTCGAAATGGCGCAGCGTGTTGACTCCCCGGTCATACAACGCCGTGGTGGATTCGATTAGAGTGGCCATTCGCGGGGAATCCCTCGTTAAATGCAGCCTGTTAGACCCATCGAGACCTCATGGTTCCCCAAGTTCTGTCCCTTGCCGAGCTGGTTCAGATTGCCGCCCCCGGTCAGGAGATCGCAGCGGCGCAGCGCCTGTTCAAGCGGCTGCCGGCAGATGCGCCCGGGGATTGGCGCAGACTGGCCGTGGCGCTGGCGCTGCGAACCGTCGCGTCGGGCCGGCGTGTATTTGGTATCAGCGGTGGGCAGGGTGCGGGCAAGACTACGCTGGCGCATCTCACCTGCGAGGCGCTGCAGGCGCTGGGGGTGAACAGTCTGAGCCTGTCTCTCGACGATTTTTATCTTTCCCGCGCCCGGCGTGCCGAACTGGCCGGATCCATCCATCCGCTGCTGGCGACCCGGGGTGTGCCCGGCACCCATGACGTCGTCCGGGCGCGGGCGGTGATCGCCGAGCTGCTGGCAGGTGTCGCCTGCGAGGTGCCGGTATTCGACAAGGCGAGGGATGATCAGGGCGCGGTCCGGCGCATCAATGCCGCTGTGGAGGTGGTGGTGTTCGAAGGCTGGTGTCTGGGCGTGCGTCCCCAGCCGCCGGACGCCCTGACGTTGCCCTGCAATCCGCTTGAAGCACTGGAGGATGGCGAAGGGCACTGGCGTGGCTTCGTCAACGAACGGTTGCGGCTCGACTATCCGGCGTTATGGTCCCTCATCGACGATCTGCTGTTTCTCGCAGTACCGGATATCAGCGCCGTGCATCGCTGGCGGGCACAGCAGGAGGCCGGACTGGTCAGCGCTGCACAGCGCGATGCCGCTGGACTCGCAGCGGGCATGGCTGCGGGTATGGATGAAGCGCAATTGACCCGCTTCATCGCCCACTATGAACGGCTCACGCTCTGGGCACTCGAGGATCTGCCGCGCTTTGCGAACCTCACGGGTCACCTGGACGGACATCATGCGCTGGTGCGGCTGGATGCCCGCTAGGGAACCTTTGAACAAGTATCACTGCCTCAGCGTGTCTTCCCGGCGCTGTGGCTTTCCTGTCCTCAGGAACGCGCGCTTCGCCGGCAATGGTGGTTCCATTGCCAAGAAGTGCAACGCAGTCCACAGCGCCGGGAAGACGCGCCCTCCGGGAGCTTCTCGCCGCCGCCACTGCCGCGTTGCGACCCTCACCAATACAACCAGTATTGCTTTCGGATCGCGCCTTGCAGTGACGGCGGCGAGAAGCTCTGAGGCAGTGATACTTGTTCAGAGGTTCCCTAGGCTGCGCCCTTCACCAATTCAGTGCTGAGGACCCCTGCGGTTGATCTTGCCAGGCCAGCGCAGCTGCCGAGCGAGGCCCGGGGTAGCCCGTCCTCGCCCTCGCTCTGATCAACCGCCCTCCGAACTCCCTGGCGGTCTCATCCGGTCGGGCCGGCGTGAAAAATCCGTCACGGCTGTGGCCGAAGGCGCCTCCCGGAGCCCGGTTTTCAAGGGCTTTCGGGCATTCAGAATGTGTTCAGTCTGCTGCCGCTAATCTGCCGCCACGAACATCAATAAGGAGCAGTTCGATGTCTGTGGCAAAACTGATGATTCCCGTCCTCCTGGTACCTTCTCTGGCGATGGCCGGTACCAGCTACGACCGGGCTAAAGTGGTCGGTGTGGATCCGGTGTACGAGACCGTGACCTATCGGGTGCCGGTGGAGCAATGCCGACTCGAACAGGTTCCGGTGTCCTACGACACCCCCCGCAGCCCGTACCGTTCCTACACCGGTCCGATTGTCGGCGCCATCATAGGTGGTGCGATCGGCAACGCCGTGGGTCATAACAAGACCAACAAGAAGGTGGGTACTGCGGTGGGTGCGGTGCTGGGTGGTACCATCGGCCGGGACATCTCCAACCGCAATGCAGCCAGCCGGGAAGGCGATTACTACCGGCAGCCGGTGAGCTACCGTACCGAAGAGGTCTGTGAAACCGTGCAGGAGTCCCGGCAGGAGATGCAGCTGAGTGGCTACGATGTCACCTACCGCTATGCGGGCGAGTTGTTCACCACCCGCATGGATCACGACCCGGGTAAATACCTGCGGGTGCGGGTGCACGTCACGCCGGCCTGATGGGATTTGGGGGTACAATGACCGCCGTACGCAACGCAGACAGTTGCGTGCGGCGGCACGGAAAGAGTCGGAAAGAAAGAGTCGGACAGAAAAGCTCGAAACGGAAGTACCGAAACAGAAAGCCCTGAAACAGAAAGCCCTGAAACAGAAAGCCCTGAAACAGAAAGTACCGAACGGAAGAATCGCTTGAGAAGGTCAGAGCAGTTGAGTGTGAGGCAGACGGTGGGGCGCAGAGCGCTGATCGGCCTGCTGCTGGTGCTGCCGATGGCGTTCTCACCCGTTGCCCGTGCCGATCAGCAGGCCGAGCCCAACTACTATTCCAGACCAGCCGGTATCTCTCTCGAGCAGGCGGCCGACATGGTACGTCGCGAGACCGGTGGCCGGGTGCTTTCCGCGAGCCCGGTCAACAAAGGCGGCCAGCGCGGATACAACATCCGGGTGCTGGTTGATGAAAAGCGCGTAAAAAATTATTACGTGGACTCGGAAGGCCGCGTTTCCTCCCGCTGAGCCAGTCACGAGGATCTCAAGTCATGCGCATTCTGGTGGTGGAAGACGAGCCGAATCTCTCGGCCCAGCTCAAGGCCCGACTCAAGGAGGCAGGCTTCATCGTCGACGTGGCGGCGGATGGCGAGGAGGGTCTTTACTTCGGTCGGGAATACGATTACGACGCCGCCGTCGTCGATCTCGGGCTGCCAAAGCTCGATGGCATCGATCTGATCGGCGAACTGCGCAAACTCAACCGGGAGTTTCCGGTTCTGGTTCTGACCGCCCGCAGCAACTGGCAGAACAAGGTGGAAGGCCTTGAGGCGGGTGCAGATGACTATCTCACCAAGCCTTTCCAGATCGAGGAACTGCTGGCGCGGATCAATGCGCTCATCCGTCGGGCCGCCGGTTATGCTTCGCCGGTTATCATTCAGGGTGATCTGCGCCTCGACACCGCGAAAAAGGAAGTGCGGGTCGCAGAGAGTCTGATTGAACTCACCGCGTACGAGTACAAGGTGCTCGAATACCTGATGCTCAATCCGAACCGGGTCGTCTCCAAGGCCGAACTCACCGACCACCTGTACGAACAGGATTTCGATCGGGACAGTAACGTGATCGAAGTTTTCGTCGGCCGCCTGCGCAAGAAACTGCTGCCGGTGAATCCGATCCGCACCATCCGCGGCCAGGGCTATCGCTTCAATCAGGAAACCGCTGCTTGAAGGCAGGGATCCAGACCCGCCTGCTGGTGATCACCACAGTAGTTCTCGGCACCTTCCTGTCTCTGGCAGGTGTTGTTCTGGACCGCTCGTTTCGTGCCAGCGTGCTGGACAGCGCGGAAGAACAGCTGCGCCTCGTGATCTATTCCCTGATGGGGGCCGTGAACGATTCGGCGGCAGGCTTCAGTTTCGGCGGAGAACTGCCCGAGCCTCGACTCAATCAGCCCGAGAGCGGCCTCTACGCCCGGATCAACGCCTTCGACGGCAGGCCCGACTGGCTCTCTCCCTCAGCCATCACCACCGGTGTGAACTTTCCAGCGGATGGACCACTGCGTCCGGGTGAATTCAGATTCGAAGCAGCCAACGGCAGCGAATCTGCTGTAGGGCGTTTTTTTCTCAGCTATGCGGTGATCTGGGAGGAGTCGGCGGACGCGCTGGTGACCTTCTCGGTGGGGACCGATCAGCGACCGTTCCTGGCGGCCATCGACAATTTCCGTCGCAATCTGTACATCGGGCTCGGCGCCGTCACGCTGTTCTTCGTGCTTGCACAGTATCTGGCGGTGCGCTGGGGGTTGCGGCCGCTGCGCACCATGGCCAGCGAGATCAGTGAGCTGGAGGAGGGCCGTCGGGATCGGCTGTCTGCGGACTATCCGGTCGAGGTGCAGGCACTGGCAGTGAATCTCGATCGATTTGTTGAACACGAACGCCGCAGCCGCAGCCGCTACCGCAAGGCCATGGAAGATCTGGCCCACAGTCTCAAAACACCGCTCGCGGTGATCCGCAATGAGCTCGCCTCCCGGGATCCTGCCCAGGCGCTGCTGTGTGAGCAGCTCGATCGCATGGAGAGCACGGTCACCCATCAGCTCAGTCGTGCCGCTGTGACCGGACCGGTGGTGGTCGGCAGACCGGTTCCGCTGGCCACTCTGGTGGAGCGGCTGCTGCGTGCGCTGCGCAAAGCCTATGCGGACCGGACCATCGAAGTCGAAGTCCGCATACCCGGAACTTTGAACGTGCGCGGTGATGAGCGGGATCTCATGGAGATGCTGGGCAATCTCATCGACAACGCATTCAAGTACACGCAGCAGCGTGTCCGGATTTCTGCCAGTGGCAGCAGCCCCGTGGTGGTGGTGGTGGAAGACGATGGCGCGGGCATTCCCGTCGCGCTGCGGGAGGAAGTGCTGAATCGCGGTACCCGGGCGGATGAAATCCAGACAGGACAGGGCATAGGGCTGGCGATGGTGCAGGAACTGGTCAGCGCCTATGGGGGCAGCATTGCCATCGGAGCCAGCGCACTGGGCGGGGCGGCGGTGAGTCTGCGTCTGCCATAGGGAAACTCAATCAGAGTCCCCCTGGGCCCCCTGGCCGCTCGCTTGCGCGAGAAAGCGTCGGATTCTCCCCCGCGTCATGAACAGCACATCCAGTTTCCGCTCGCCGTCCGTCAGCGTCGGATACCTCCGTATACCCTTCTCGCGCGGCGCCTCCGGATGTTCGAGCACGTTTACCCGGGTGATGGCGATGTCCGGGAAATCCGGCTGCAGCTTTTCCAGCGACAGACCTGCCGCTCGGCAGCGGCCTCAGCGGGGTGAGTGGTAAAAGACGACTGTTTTCATCGAAGGTTCAGGTGCGCAAAGTTCCGTGGAGGATAGGCACAAAGCTTTTTTGGATCCAGCCCGGACTGGGGGCAGGCGACTCCGGCGTTGACGGGCCGGTAGTGAGCGGTGACAGTGCCTGCTGCAACGGTGTTGGGATTA
The DNA here is from genome assembly GCA_041395945.1 of Pseudomonadales bacterium. Classification (NCBI taxonomy): domain Bacteria; kingdom Pseudomonadati; phylum Pseudomonadota; class Gammaproteobacteria; order Pseudomonadales; species Pseudomonadales bacterium. The sequence continues at coordinate 2,649,733 of JAWKZN010000001.1, read as the reverse complement.
ACAGAAGGAAGCACGCGATGAGCGATCTGCCTCGACGGGAACACGTTTATCAGAACCACCATATGGACAGCACCCGCTGGAACTGGTTCACACCCCGCAGCGACGACATCGTGATCGCGACTTCCTACAAGGCGGGTACCACCTTCACCCAGACCATCGTCGGCAATCTGCTGTTTCCCGATGGAGATCTACCTGGACCAGCGAGCTTCATCTCACCCTGGCTGGATCAGCGGGTTTTTCCGCTGGAGCTGGTGCTGGGTCAGCTGGAGGCTCAAACCCACAGGCGCTACCTGAAAACCCACCTGCCGCTGGACGGGATCCCCTACAACGAACAGACGAAGTACATCTGCGTGTCGCGGGATCCACGGGATGTGTTCATGTCGCTGCTCAATCACTGGGGCAGTCACACGGAAGCGTTTTACACGGCGATGAACAATGTCCCGGGGCTGGTTGGTGACCCCTTCCCCCGCCTTCTGGACGACACCAAGACCACCTGGCGCACCTGGATGACGAAGAGCGGGTTCGAGTGGGAGATCGGCGGATACCCTTACTGGTCCCATCTGAGTCATGCACTCACTTACTGGCGCTACCGGCATCTCCCCAACATCCTGATGCTGCATTTCAATGACCTGCTCGCAGATCTGGGTGGTGAAATGCGGCGCATTGCCGGCTATCTCGACATCGATCTGCCGGCCGGGCAGTGGCAGGACGTCGTGCGGCGCTGCAGCTTCGAAGAGGTGAAAAAGGATCCGGGGAGGGTGGTGGGGGAGAACATCGATTTCGCTTTCAAGGGGGGTGCTCACACTTTTATAAACAAAGGAACCAACGGACGCTGGGTCGGCGTGCTGGATGAGGAAGATCTGGCGCTGTATGAAGCAGTCATGGCGCAGCTGCCTGCCGAGTACCGGAACTGGCTGGAAAATGGACGTACGGGCGGGATGGACTGATTGCGCGGTGGCCCGGAGGTTAGCGCGGCAGAAAGGGAAAGCTGGTGCACAGGGCGTCTTTCAGCGTCTCCAGCTCCTCCCGTCGACAGTCACCGATATGGGTGGCGATATCGTCGAGGGTCGGTAGCGAATCCTCGATGCGCAGCGGTTCCGGAGCGTCGAGGCCGAATGCACCGTAATAATCGGCGTATTTGAATCCCTCTCCGCGCTGCCTGTCCGAGACTTTCAGCCAGCAGTTGGGTACCCGGTAGCTGTCGGCCACCACCAGTCCGTGCAGGCTCGAGGACACCACAAAGTCGCAGGACGCGATCTGAGCCACCACGCTCGGCGGTGGATCGAAGACGTCGATGATGCGGCTGCCGCTGATTCCCGCGGCAAGGGCCGCGATGGAGCCATCCTCCTGATCCCGATAGTGCGGGACGATGCCGAGCCGGGTCCGGCGCTGCGGCTTCGACGGACCGAACACACGATCCACCAGCAGACCTGGATCACCGAATACCTGGACAGAATGGTTGGTGATACAGGCGGCAGAGAGCGGTCCGCGCAGGGCGTGATAGTGATGGCGGCTGGGTGCGGGCGCGCGTGCGGCGATATGCCCGGTTCCCCAGACCTCGACACGCCGGTTCCAGAAGTGCTCGGTCGCACGCTGCAGCAGACTGCCCACGGCGACGAGGTCGCAACTGGAAAACTCCGCGTGCACGATCGGACGCCCGCTCAGATACTCACAGATCAGCGGTGACAGCCAGTCGCCGAAATTGGGCTTGGAGTGGGACCAGTGCAGCTTGAGAGGCGCCATGGGCCCCGCAGACTCAGAGCTTTTCCAGCACGTCGAGTGCGGCGAAAAAACGGGATCTGAGCCCGGCCACATCTTCGAGTTTCGGTCCCAGTCGGCACCAGTCCTCGGCCAGCGCCCTGGCGTCTGTGCGCAACGCCCGTCGGCCCATGCCGGAGTTCATGATGTCGACCTGGATCGCCAGCCGGGTATCCCGATCTGCCGGCGGAGAATCCAGTCCGGCGGCGATCTCCGCTTCGATGGTCATGCGCTGCAGTACGTCGGTGGCCACCGGCGCCGTCGACGTCCAGCGCTCCAGGAGCAGCGCATCGGTCGGCTCGGCGCCGGCTTCTGCGCCTTCGGCACGCGCGCGCTCCTGAGCGCTGACAGACTCATCCAGGGTCTGCAGTGTGCGCAGACGATTGCGTCTGCTGGCGGCTGCAGCATCCCGGAGGGCGAACTGATAGCTGCGGGCGAGATCGTCGAAACGTTTCTGTGCTGCCCGCTGGCTGCGTTCGGGGAGCAGGGGCAGGGATTCGAAGCGTGTCTGAAAATCGCTCAGAACCCGCTGCTCGGGCCGGTGGTCGGCATCCAGCGCCGCGACGGCCGCGGCAAACTCGGCAAGCAGCTGCCCGGTTGCCCGTTCATCCGCGATCGCGGCGTCTCTGGCGGCCGCTCGAGCGTCGTCGAGCCCGGCAAATACCCGGTCACTGGCCCGGCGCAGCGCCTGCCAGAGCTGCTGATCCGGACGCCGCGGGGTCGGTCCCACCGCCTGCCAGCGCCGCTGCAGCGCTTTGCTGGCGGCTGCGCGCTCGGACGGACTCAGCTCCGAGGAGAGCAGGGCTTCCGCCTCGGCAACGATGCCACGCTTGGTTTCCAGATTGCGCTCCCACTCGGCCCTGATATGGTCGTGGAGTCGAGCCTGCAGCGACTCGAAGCGGGCCTGAATCTTGTTGCCGGCACCCCGATCCACCGGGTGCAGCGGACGCCAGGCATCCCGGGCGGTGCGCATGATTTTTTCCGCTGCCTTGTAGTCGGCCCGGGGCCAGTCGGTCTCTTCCAGATAGCGCTCGAGCTGGGCACAGATCTGTTCCCGGGCGGCAAGATTCGCGGCGCGCACCTCGGCCTGCTCGGCAAAGTAGGCGCGGCAGGGTTCGAAGGCGCGCTCCGCAGACTGATTGAAGGTCTCGAGCAGAGCCCGATCCTTTGCCTGGGTGATGGGTCCCAGGGCGCGCCATTGGGCACGCAGATTCTTGATGCGCTGGGCCTGATCGGCGGGTGGCAGAGGCGCATCCGCCAGCCGGGCGATGGCCTCGCACAGTGCTTCACGCTTGGGCGTGGTCACAAAGGTCTGCCAGTCACGCAGCTCGCCCAGTCGCGCAGCATCCTGGCCCAGGCGTCGATTCAGCGGCTCCGCGAGATGTTCAGGCAGGCGGCGCAACTGGGCACGCAGTTGCTTGAGACTGGCCTGGGCCGCCTGGCTCTGTCCCTGCTCGACCTGGCTGTCGAGGGTGGCCAGCAGCGCTTCCGCGGCATCGCGCTCGGTTTCCGCCTGGGCCAGCAGTGTGTCGATCCGCGCCTGGGATGCAGTCTGAACTGCCAGGAGCGTAGAGAGGGGCTCGGCCAGCGGCGCCCAGTCCGGCCAGTTCAGGCGCGCTAGAGCCTGTCCGATCTGCCGCAGCTGGCCGCGCTGTCTGCGCACCTGCTGCCACAGTGCCTGGGCCGCGTCGGCCTCTCCGGGAATCTGCTCCGGCAGACTGTCCTGCGCGAGCTGTGGGATCTGGATCCCTGCGAGCTTTTCCCGGGCGTCCGCCAGCTCCCGGTAGGCGTGGGATATCCGCTCGAACACCGCATGCTGAGGTCCGCTCGGCGGCTGATGATCTGCGGCGACCAGCCACTGCTCGGTCAGCGTCTGGCGGGTGGCGGCCAGCGCATCGAAGTCCGTGCGGGTTTGCAGATCCTGCTCGAGGCGTTCGAATTCGCTGACCAGATGGATGAAAGGGTCGATACCGGCGGGCAGGTCGGCTATGACGGGCTGAGGGTCAGCCGCGGCAGGTTCGGCACTTATCTTGACGCGCAGCTGGTCGAGACGCGTCTGCTGATCGGCCAGTGCACTCAGCGGTTCGCCGCAGGCGGCCATCCCGGGTGCAAGCTGCTGCAGATCCGCCAGCGCTGAGTCTGCTTCGACGAGCAGCGCGCGCTGCTTCTGAATCTGGCTGATATCGGCCTGATTGAGTGAGCGCTCCAGTGCATCGAGAAGTTCATCGAGCCGCGTCTGCAGGTGTTGCGCCTGAGTACGGCTGGTCCGGATGGCATCGAGTCCGGTTCGGGCCAGACGGTTCAAGGTCTTATCCCTGTTCCGGGTGCGTCGCTCAAGCTCCGTCAGCGCACTCGACTGCTTGAGCAGGGGTGCGTCGAGGAGTCTGTCACGCGCGCCGCGTTCGGCGCGCAGCAGAACGTCGATCAGTACAACCGGATCGTCAATACCGGCAATGCGCTCCGGGCTCGGTGCCAGACACAACAGCGAGCGGGCAACAAGCGGGTGGTGCCGGTGCGGGCTCGAGGTGTCGGAACCCTGAGCGAGCAGATGTCTGCCGAGACGTTCTGCCGCTGCTTCGGCAAAGTCGTCGGCGTCCAGCAGCGCAGCGAGCTGGCTTTCATCGCTGAGATACTCGAATGCCGCGCGTCGCACCCGATCATCCGTATCGCTGCGAACCATGGCCGCCAGGGTGGCCTGACTGGCCGCGGCCTGGTCATCGTCCAGGGCAGTAATGGCGGCAAGGCGATCCGCCGGATCCGGGGCGTCGAGCCGTTTCTTTGATTTGAGAAGCTTGGAGAGCATGTGATTACCGCGGATCTGTCACAGCGAGTTGTGGGTATCATCGCACAGGGGCGCACCGGCGGTTTTCTTGCAGCCGCAGAAATACAGGGTCCGGTCCTTTTCAGCGGTATAGGCCATCGGCGTGAAGCCGGTGCCTTCGTGGGACCCATCACAGAAGGGTTGTCTGCCGCTGCGGCCGCACGCGCACCAGAAGTATTTCTTACCGCTGGCGACCTCCACGGGGTACGGGGATTTCTGTGCGATTGTCGGTTCTGTCATGGTTCCTCCTCGACGGGGTGCTGATGCGGGGCTGCGTGTGAAAACCCGGGCAGCCGGGCGAGTTTACGAAAAGGGCCGTTCCTCCCACCAGGGAAAGAACTCGGGCAGATCGGTGGACACCTTACCGGGAAACTTTGCAGGGCGTTTTTCCAGGAACGATTGCACACCTTCCTGCGAGTCGGCAGAGCGGCCGGTGTAATAGACGCCTCTGGAATCGATCTTGTGCGCTTCCATGGGGTGATCGGCTCCGAGCATGCGCCACATCATGTGGCGGATCAGGGTCACGGAAACGGCCGAGGTGTTGTCGGCGATTTCCCGGGCGATGGCGCGCGCAGCATCGAGCAGTTCGTCCTTGTCGTGCACACTGCGCACCAGACCCGCCGCCAGTGCCTCGGCGGCCGGGAAAACACGACCGCTGTAACACCACTCAAGGGCGCGATTGATGCCGACCACCCGGGGTAGAAAGTAACTCGAGCAGGCTTCCGGAACGATGCCGCGACGGGCGAAGACAAAACCGAATTTGGCGCCATCTGAAGCCAGACGGATGTCCATCGGCAGGGTCATGGTAACCCCTACGCCAACCGCAGCGCCGTTGATGGCGGCGATGATGGGCTTCTTCAATTCGAAGATCCGCAGGGTGAGTATGCCGCCACCATCGGGCTGCAGACCGGATTCGCGATCTCCCCGGGCGTCGGCATTGAAGGTGTTGCCCCCGGAAGACAGATCCGCACCGGCACAGAATCCGCGGCCTGCGCCGGTGACGATGATGGCGCGTACAGAATCATCGGCGTCTGCCCGATCGAAGGCGTCGAGCATTTCCGCGAGCATCTCCCGGTTGAACGCGTTGAGAATCTCGGGTCGATTGAGGGTGAGAGTCAGAATTGCATCGGCAACTTCGTATTTGATGGTGTTATAGGTCATGACGCCCCCTTCAAGTGAGCCGGCTATGTTGCCTCGAAGTGGCGGTCTTTGCCATTGGCGGTCCTCACGGGGTGCCAAGGATCAAGCGTTCGGGTATGTTGGCGCACTGGGCGGTTGTGCCGGTATGCCGGAAAGTCCGGGCCTTGCCTGCCGGTCTCTGGTCCGCGGCCGCCGCCGGAGTGTTTCAGGACAACTGCCCGTGGAGACCGGTCCGCGCGGATACCATCAACTCAAGCCGAGACCGGCACAGACCGGTCATTAGGGGATTCCATGGATTTTTCTTTTTCCGACGAACAGACCCTGCTGCAGGACAGTATCGGAAAGTTCATCCAGAACGACTACGCCTTTGCGGAGCGGCAGAAGCTGGCCAGGTCTGAGCAGGGTTTCAGCAGCGACAACTGGCGTACCTTCGCGGAACTCGGCTGGCTGGGGGTGCCTTTCACGGAGGCGGACGGTGGCTTCGGCGGCACTGCGGTGGACGCCATGATCGTGATGGAGCAGTTCGGCAAAGGGCTGGTGATCGAGCCCTATCTCGCCACGGTGATTCTCGCCGGCGCAGCGCTCAAGCTTGCGGGCAGTGTGGAGCAGAAAAACCGCTATCTGTCCGGCATCATCGATGGGTCGCTGCAGAGTGCGTTCGCTTTCGCCGAGCCCCAGGGACGCTTCAACCTGGCGGATCTGACGACCACGGCGACCGCTTCCGCGAATGGCTGGGTGCTCAACGGCTATAAGGCGGTCGTGCTCAATGGACCAGCCGCCGACTTTCTGGTGGTGTCGGCACGCACTGCGGGTGGGCAGCGCGATGCGGAAGGTGTGTCACTGTTCATCGTTCCCGCAGATGCAGAAGGCCTGAGCCGGCGTGATTATCCCACCGTGGACGCCTTCCGGGCTTCGGAAATCACCTTCGACAACGTGCAGCTTTCTGCGGATGCGCTGCTCGGCACGGCGGGAGCGGCACTGCCGATCATCGAGCAGGTCATCGACGAAGGCATCATCGCTGTCGGTTCCGAAGCGGTAGGCTGCATGGAGGTGCTCTACAAGACCACTGTGGAATACTGTAAGACCCGGGAGCAGTTCGGCCAGCCGATCGGCAAATTCCAGGTACTTCAGCACCGCATGGTCGATATGTTCATGGAGCATGAACAGGCCAAGTCCCTCATGTACATGGCTGCCATGCGGATGGACGAAGGTTATGGTGATACGGCCCGCAAGGCGGTGTCTGCCTTCAAAGTACAGGTCGGCAAGTCCGGCCGCTTCGTGGGCCAGGGTGCGGTGCAGCTGCATGGCGGAATGGGGATGACCGATGAGCTCAATGTGGGGCACTATTTTAAACGGCTCACCATCATCGACACCCTGTTCGGTAACGTGGATTTCCATCTGAAGCGTTTCGGAGGACTCTGACATGGCGCGGTGGGACAAAGGCGGTGGTTCCACCATCCCCGAGTGGTTCTTCGAGGCGGTGGAAACCGAATACGAGACCGGCTCGGTCGAGGTCGACGAGTGCGATGTGGTTTATCAGCACTGGAAGGGCGGCAGTGGTAAACGCGGGCTGCTGCTCATACACGGCATGTATGCCCACTCCCACTGGTGGGACTTCATCGCACCCGCCTTCCTGGACAGTTACGACGTCGCGGCGACCAATCTCACCGGGATGGGGGATTCGGACTTCCGCTACGAATACGACAGTGTCACCTATGCGGATGAAATCGTCGCGGTGTGTGATGAGCTCGGCTTCGGTAACGATGTGATGGTAGTGGCGCACAGCTTCGGCGGCGCGATGGCGGTCAAGGCCATGAACCTTTACCCGGAGCGATATGGCGGACTGATTCTGGTGGATTCCGGCATCCGCCATCCCGACGATCCACCGCCCGAGCATCTGACCATGATGATGGGCGGCAAGGGCAAGGTGTATCCCGACAAGGCAACCGCGCTCGGCCGCTTCCGCCTGCAACCGCCTCAACCCTGTGAGAACGCCTATATCCTCGAGTACATCGCCCGCCATTCCCTGCTGCCGATGGACGACGGCGGCTGGAGCTGGAAATTCGACGACGACCTGCCGGCGACCCTCAAGGGGGGTGAAAGGGTGCCCGATGACTTCCGCAATCTGCAGGTGAAGCTTGGTCTGATCTACGGTGCAAAGAGCGAACTGTTCTCCGCTCGCACGCTCGAGTACATGCGTGAACTGGTGCCACAGTCGTTTCCGGCCGTTGGCATTGAAGACGCCCAGCATCACGTGTTTCTCGACCAGCCGCAGGCGTTTATCGCTGAGCTTAAGGCGATGCTGACAAAGCTGGGTTGATCCACCGACTCTCTGTTTTTGGAGCGGATTGAGAGGCTGGGGTGGAGAGGGGAGTGTGACGGACCTACGCTCGGGCCCTCCGGGCTGCCCTCGATTGGCGGAGTTGCCTCGCGCAGAGCCGCGAGTCAATCCACCTCACTCGGCCTCGCTCCACGGTCCGCCACACTCCCCTCTCCACCCCAGCTTCGCGTTCGATCCAAGACAGCGCCGGTCGATTTCCCTGGCTGTCAGCCGGACCCACCGCCGCGAAGCTCGGGATGGTGGCCAAGGCGAGGGTGAGGACGGGCTGCGCCGGGCCGTGTAGCGAGGCCGACGACGGCGGGTTGACTCGCGTGTTCCTCACGCGAGGCAAAACGCCACAGGAGGGCACAGCGGAGCTGCCGAGCGAGGCCCGGCGCACCCCGTCCTCACCCTCGCTCTGATCAACCTCTTTCCGAACTTCGTGGCCGTGGTGCCCGTTGGATCACGCTCGAATCGCGTGAACAAACGTGTCCAGCGCGATCGAGGGGCCCGCGCCAGGCTCCGCTGACTCGTTGTGCGCCTTGTCGGTGTGGCCGGGATCACTGTCTACCGTTCGCGATACGACTTCAGCGCGCTGTATCCGGAATCCCGGGAGCGCAGCGCACAGCGCATCCACACCTGGCAGCAGCGCGGCATCCTGGGGACCGCCGACCCCGTGCTCAATATTGCTGGGGTCGTGCCCGATGTAGACGAAGCTGCCACCGGAGCGGACTGTGCTGATGAGATTCGGCAGCCAGATCTGCCGCTCATCGGGAGCGGTGTGCAGGTACAGTATGGCGAGAAGATCACAGGAATCCCGGGGCAGCGATAGTTCGGTGAGATCTGCCGTCACCCACTCGATATTCAGCGCGCGGCGTGCGGCGATCTGTCGCCCTTTGTCGATGGCCACGTCGGAAAAGTCGATGGCGGTGACAGACCAGCCCTGCTCGGCGAGCCACAGTGCATTGCGACCCTCACCACAGGCGGCATCGATGGCATGCCCGGGGGTCAGGGATTTCACCGTTTCAGCAAACAGAGTATTCGGGCCAGCTGACCAGATCAGCTCCTTCGTCGCGTAGCGTGCATTCCAGGTTTCCCGTCGGGACATGCTCGGAACTCCCTCCTCTGACTCAAATGTATCAGGGTTTCGGCAGCGGCTGCAGCTCGATCCGCAGTGCCTGGTTGGCCATCACCGCTGCGCGGGAATAGAGCAGCGGAAAGCTCTGTTCCTGCGCCCAGCCTTCGAGAAGATTGTCATAAAAGGGTGAACGGGGATCACCGGACTGACCGGGTGCGTTGGTCATCTCCGCGTCGTCCCAGTTGCCGACATCCAGCACCATGCGGAAAGAAGCGCCGGAGCGGACCAGAAAATCCCGGGGGGAATAGCCGGTATTGTTCGTGGTGTTGGCGTCGCCTCCCCGGGGATAAGCCTGGTAGGCCATCTGTCCGGCGAGTTCGGGATCGGCGAGGTGTGCCAGGGGGTGGGTGAAGCGGATCTGATGCAGATCCCCCCAGCGCCAGCCCGCAGAATTCTGTCCGAGCAGAATGCCGGTCTCCATCCAGGCGGCATCCAGAGTGGCCAGGATGAGCGCGCTGTTGGCAGGGAGTGCAACCTGTTCGAGCACGACACCGCTGTCCAGGGATGGCAGCAGGCTGCCGTTGCCGGGCAGCAGATGCTCAGCCAGGGCCGGGAGCAGATGGCGGTGGTACCAGACCGCGAAGAAAGCGGCGCGATCGGATTCCGCCGAGAGCACCGCATCCCAGTCTTTGAGCCATTCGGCGGGACCGTTGCCGTAAGGCGACCCCGGCAGCCGGGCCAGGAGTTCCCTGGCCAGCACAGACTGGTAGTCTCTCTGCAGGATGTGGGAGTCGGTGAGATCGTGGGCCTCCTGGCTCTCCAGCACCTCCCAGAGTCGGCGGTAACGCCAGGGTGCCGACCACTCGAAGCCGATGCGCTTCTCGGCGATCGGATAGTCCGGGGGCAGGTTCATGGAGTTGGCGCTGCCCGTGAAACCGCGGACTGGATTGAACTCTTCGGGCAGAACGTCCATGTCGAAAAAACCGTCCCACTCGTAGCGACCGTCGCCGGGTACCGGCAGCAGACCATCCCAGTTGTGGCGGCGCGGGAACAGGCCCGCGGGCTTGTAGCCGATGTTACCGTCCGTATCGGCGTATACCTGATTTTCCGAGGGCGCTCCCCAGCGGTTGAGGGCACCGACAAACTCCCGCCAGTTCCCGGCGCGCATGTATTCCACACTGCCGAAATAGGGCGACATGCCGGGTTTGAGCCAGGCCGCCCGCACGGCGAAGATCAGGTTGCGGGCCTTCATCACGATGGGACCATGACGGGTGAATTCCAGACGCACCGGCCGGGGAGGGCCATCGCGGACGTTGATCAGTTCTTCCACAACCTCGATACGCTCGCTGTCGCCGTCGTAGAGATAGCCGCCGCGGCGGGAGCGGTACACGTAGAGGTCTTCCTGATCGATGGGAAAAATGGTCAGACCGAAGGCAACCGTCTGGTTGTGGCCGATGGAAATACCGGGCAGAGCCGGCTCGCCCGCACCGATGACATCGAGCCCCGGGGCGTTCAGGTGGGCGATGTAACGCAGCGAGGGAGAAGCGTGTCCGCGATGCGGATCATCGGCAAGAATGGGCCGGCCGGTCGCGCTGCGCCCGGGTGCGACCACCCAGTTGTTGCTGCCCGGATCTCTGGACAGCGCCCGGCTGCGGCTCCCGGTGAGCAGAGCCGATCTGTGGTCGACGGCCGTGCTGCCGGGCGTGGCTGGATTGTCGAGCTGATCGGGGAAGCTCACCGGCGCTGTCGCGAGCAGATAGAGGTCCAGCACGTTGGCGGGTATGTCACAGGGGTCGAGACCTTCGGGGACGGATGTCTGCCAGTCCGGCTCCAGGCGGTGCCACCAGCCGGCTGCCTTCAGGCCGGTCTCTGTACCCAGCTCGCAGAGCAGCCGGGCCCGCTGCACTTCGTTTGTCACGTTGCGCCACAGTCCGTTGCTGCGGATGCGCACCACGTCTTCCGGCTGCCAGCGCGCCGGGCGGTAGTCGAGCAGATCGAATTCCGGTGGCATGAGGTGCGGCTGGAGGTCGATCAGATCGACATAGGCATTGATACCGGCGGTGAAAGCCTGGGCAATGCGTTTCGCATCAGAACCGTAAGCCAGCCATTCGGCATACATGTCCCCCCGATAGAGAAACAGCCGGGCGGCCTTGTCCTGCTCGACATGGGCTGCGCCGAACACCTCGGACAGAGTGCCTAAGCCCCGGCGTCGCCAGGTGTCGATCTGCCAGAGCCGGTCCCTGGCTGCGTTGAAACCCTGCACGAAGAAAGCGTCGTAGTGGTCGGCGGCGTAGATGTGCGGTACCCCCCAGTGATCGACGACGATCTCAGCGGGGGCGGACAGACCTGCCACAGTAAAGGTGGTGGTGGAAATGCCTGTCCCGGACGCCTCCTGCACCGCAGCAGCTCCGCCAGCGGCACAACTGAGCAGGATGAGGGCCAGGAGGAGATCGGCGAATGGGTGCTTTCGGCTTCGAGTGGCAAAGCCAGTGGTGTCTCGAATCGGGTGTTGCAGCGGGTCCCTGCCCGTCGAATTGCCAGCGCGCATAAAAAGCCCCTCCATCAGGAGGGGTTAGTGTAACGCGCCATACGCCCTGCGGACGCGGCAGATCAGTCCCAGGACAGGGCGCCGCCGGTCTGATAGTCAGTTACCCGGGTCTCGAAGAAGTTTTTCTCTTTCTTCAGATCCATGATCTCCGACATCCAGGGGAAAGGGTTCTTGACGCCGGGGAACTGCTCGGGCAGTCCGATCTGGGCCAGCCGCCGGTTGGCGATGAACTGCAGATACTCGGCCATCATGTTGGCGTTCATGCCGAGGATGCCGCGGGGCATGGTGTCTTTCGCATACTCGATCTCGAGCTGCATGCCTTCGAGAATCATCTGCCGGGCCAGAGACTGGGTTTCTTCGTCCCAGAGATGGGGATTCTCCAGCTTGATCTGATTGATCACATCGATACCGAAATTCACGTGCATCGATTCATCCCGGAGGATGTACTGGAACTGTTCTGATGTGCCCGTCATCTTGTTGCGACGACCCATGGAGAGGATCTGGGTGAAGCCGCAGTAGAAGAACACGCCTTCGAGAACGCAGTAATAGGCGATCAGGTTCTTCAGCAGTGTCCGGTCCGCCTCGGGAGTGCCCGTGTTGAAGGTCGGATCGTTGATCTCCTGAGTGTACTTCAATGCCCAGGAAGCCTTGCGGGCGACCGCAGGCACCTCATGGTACATGTTGAAGATCTCGCCTTCGTCCATGCCCAGTGATTCGATGCAGTACTGATAGGCATGGGTATGAATGGCTTCTTCAAAGGCCTGGCGCAGCAGATACTGCCGGCACTCCGGATTGGTGATCAGCCTGTAGATGGCGAGCACCAGATTGTTCGCCACCAGAGAATCCGCGGTGGAGAAGAAGCCGAGATTGCGCTTCACCACGGTGCGTTCGTCGCTGGTCAGTCCACCTTCGGATTTCCACAGGGCGATATCCGCCGTCATGTTGATTTCCTGGGGCATCCAGTGATTAGCGCAGCCGTCGAGATATTTCTGCCAGGCCCACTCGTACTTGAAGGGCACCAGCTGGTTCAGATCCGCGCGGCAGTTGATCATGCGCTTCTGATCGACCGTTACCCGGCTGTATTCGCCATCCTCCGTGACCATGGGCGCTTCCAGGGCGGCAACCGCGGCCTGGGCATCTTCCAGAGCGGAAGTTTCCGCTGCCTGCAGCAGAACCTGGGGCTCTGCAGGTTCCGCAACGTTGATGGCTGCCTCCAGAGGTGTCTGCGCCACTGCCGCAGCAGTGTCTGATTCTGCAGCGGGCACCGCGACTGGTGCTGGTGCAGCCGCCGGTGCGGCCACCGAGGTCGCAGTGCGCACCACTGCGGGAGCAGCTGCAGCAGCGGGTGCCTCAGCAGGCGCCGGGGCCATTGCAGGTGCAGTGACTGCTGCGGACATGGCCCCAGTGTCCTCATTCGATTCTTCTTCGTACTCGTCCCAACTCAACATCGTGTTTCGTCTCCTCGAATCTTTTACTGGCAGGCTTCGCAGTCCGGGTCATCCAGTGAACAGGCCAGCGGCACATCGGCAGGTGTGGCGTCTGCGAGACTGTCGTCGATCGCTGGCGCGCCCGCGGTCTGCTTCCGCGATCCCTGTGCGCCTGCTCTGGTGTCCTGCTGACTGGCAGCAACCGCATTCAGCGTGCCACGGTCCAGGGTGGACTTCTCCGCACTGGTGGCGGACAGGGCGCGGAGGTAGTAGGTGGTCTTGAGACCGCGCAACCAGGCCATACGGTAGGTGATGTCGAGTTTGCGACCCGAGGCGCCGGCAATGTAGAGATTCAGGGACTGGGCCTGATCGATCCACTTCTGCCGACGGCTGGCAGCGTCAACCAGCCAGCGTGGTTCGACCTCGAAGGCGGTGGCATACAGCCGCTTGAGTTCATCCGGTATCCGCTGGATCTGACTCAGGCTGCCGTCGTAGTACTTCAGATCGTTGACCATCACCTTGTCCCACAATCCCAGGTTCTTGAGATCGTGCACCATGAAGGGATTCACCACTGTGAATTCCCCGGACAGGTTCGATTTCACATAGAGATTCTGATAGGTGGGTTCGATCGACTGGGAAACTCCGGTGATGTTGGCGATGGTTGCCGTGGGCGCAATAGCCATCACATTGGAATTGCGCATGCCGTTGATCTGCACCTTGTTGCGCAGCTTGTCCCAGTTCAGCGTGCTGGAGAAATCAACATCGAGATGTTCATCTCCGCGCTCTGCTTTGAGCAGTTTCAGAGAGTCGATTGGCAATATGCCGCGGCTCCACAGTGAGCCGGAGAAGCTGGCGTAGGCGCCACGCTCCTTCGCCAGCCTGCAGGAGGCGTCGATCGCGTAGTAGCTGATCGCCTCCATCGAGCGGTCCGCAAAGGTCACCGCCTCGTCGCTGCCATAGGGAATACGCTGCTTGTAGAGGGCATCCTGGAAACCCATGATGCCGAGGCCCACCGGGCGATGGCGCATGTTCGATGTGCGGGCCTGGGGTACCGAGTAGTAGTTGATGTCGATCACGTTGTCGAGCATGCGCAGTGCGGTACGCACGGTCTTTTTCAGCTTTTTCAGATCCAGCTCGCCGTCGACGATGTGCTGTGGCAGGTTGACCGAACCCAGGTTACACACCGCGATCTCTTCTTCTGAAGTATTCAGTGTGATCTCGGTGCAGAGATTGGAGGAGTGAACCACGCCCACGTGCTGCTGAGGTGAGCGGACGTTGCAGACGTCCTTGAAGGTCACCCAGGGATGACCGGTCTCGAACAGCATCGAGAGCATTTTCCGCCACAGATCCTGGGCACGGATGCGTTTGAACAGCTGCAGTTCGCCGGTCCGGGTCATCGCCTCGTAGGCTTCGTAGCGGGCTTCGAATGCACGGCCGTACAGATCGTGCAGATCCACAGCGTCGCTCGGCGAAAACAGCGTCCACTCACCATCGGCGAATACCCGCTTCATGAACAGATCGGGAATCCAGTTGGCCGTGTTCATGTCATGGGTGCGCCGACGGTCATCCCCCGTGTTCTTGCGCAGTTCGAGAAATTCCTCGATGTCCAGGTGCCAGGTTTCCAGATAGGCGCACACTGCCCCTTTGCGCTTGCCACCCTGATTGACTGCGACAGCGGTGTCGTTGACGACTTTCAGGAAAGGCACCACACCCTGTGATTTCCCGTTGGTGCCTTTGATGTAGGAACCCAGTGCGCGCACCGGGGTCCAGTCATTGCCCAGACCGCCGGCCCATTTGGAGAGCAGGGCGTTGTCCCGGATCGCGCCGTAGATGCCTTCCAGATTGTCCGGCACACTGGTGAGGAAACAGGACGACAGCTGTGAGCGCAGGGTGCCCGAATTGAACAGGGTCGGGGTGGAACTCATGTAGTCGAAAGACGACAGCAGGTCGTAGAATTCTATGGCCCGGGCATTCGGATCGTCTTCCTGAATCGACAGACCCATGGCCACACGCATGAAGAACACCTGAGGCAGCTCGAAGCGGGTGCCGTCTGAGTGAATGAAGTAGCGGTCATACAGTGTCTGCAGACCCAGATAGGTGAACTGCAGATCACGCTCGGGTTTCAGCGCCGCACCGAGCGCATCCAGATCGAAGCCGGCCAGATCGGGTGACAGCAGTTCCAGCGAGATACCCCGGGCGATGAAAGCCTTCAGCGTGGCGGGATAGAGCTCCACCATCTCGCTCTGGGTGGCGCGGTGTACCGATCCTCTGCCGACTTCGAGGAACGTCATGGCTTCGGTGCGCAGTTCATCGAGCAGCAGCCTTGCGGTGACCAGGGTGTAGTTCGGCTCTTCTTCGACCAGGGTGCGAGCAGTGATGAGCAGTGACGTGCCCACATCCTTTTCCGAGATGCCGTCGTACATGTTCGCCATGGCTTCGGTGATGATGCGATCGGCATCCACGTCTTCCAGGCCCGCACAGGCTTCCTGCACCAGTCGACGCATGCGTTCGACATCCAGGTTTTCCCTGCTGCCGTCCGCGAGCACCACCTGAATCTGCGGCTTGGGCGCTGCCCCGGGGGCGGCCGCGCGGGAACGTTCCGCACGCGCGCGGGAGCGATCCT
Organism: Pseudomonadales bacterium; assembly: GCA_041395945.1. Classification (NCBI taxonomy): domain Bacteria; kingdom Pseudomonadati; phylum Pseudomonadota; class Gammaproteobacteria; order Pseudomonadales; species Pseudomonadales bacterium. The sequence continues at coordinate 2,634,018 of JAWKZN010000001.1, read as the reverse complement.
CCCGATACAGGACGTAGTCTCTGGCAACCTTGTGCTCGCCCGAGCGCATCAGAGACAGTTCCACCTGATCCTGAATGTCTTCAATGTGAATCGTGCCGCCCGATGGGAAACGACGCCTGAAGGTTGCACTGACCTGCTCACTGAGTTCAGCCACGAGTTCGCGGATGCGGGGGGACGCGGCCGCGGTACCGCCTTCCACGGCGAGGAAGGCCTTGGTCAGCGCTACGGCGATCTTGTCGTCGGTGTAGGGCACCACGGTGCCATTGCGCTTGATGACTTTGAGCTGACCCGGCGCGGTCGCCGCGATCGAGGGAGACAGAGTGCGGGTGATGGCTTCTCTTTGTGCCTCCGCCTGTGTTCCGACTGCGGCCTGAGTCGATCCTTCTGACTTTCTGGCGGCCGATTGTGCTGCTGGCTGATCCGATTGCGTGTGCATTGCTGTTGTTCTACTCCCCGCGGTTGGTTGGAGGTCTGTGCGCCGCATGCTGACGACGCAGTGGCTTATGGCGAGACCTGTTTATGTCGTTCCTGTTACATCGTTCCTGTTTTGTCGTTCCCGTCGTGTCGTTCCTGACCGTGACGCTCGTTCTCTGTGACGTTCCTGTCTGCGGCGCGCTCAGGCAGAAAGGGGCACGGCCGATCGGCAGAAGCGGGCGTGTGATTCTCTCTCTTACCTGGTCACTGCCACCTGGTCACCGCCACCTGGTCACTCTGGCCTGGTCGCAGGGCAGGTGTCACAGAAATGCGTCCCCTCCGAACATATTTCTGTTGTCGCATTTACCGTACGGCTCGAGGGAGCCCGCCGGTCGCTCTGATTGTCTCCGGGGCTTCCTTCCAGAGACCTCTCCCGGTGTTTGACCGGGAAGGGCCGCTGTGCGGGAGCCACTACATGTTGCGGTTCAGGCAAACTTGCTTTCGGAGCAGATTTCACGCCTTTCGGGGTGAATTCTGCGGCATCCGGCGGAGTTCGCTCTGCTGCGCTGTCCGGCGCCTGGGAGGATATGGATCGGGTCTAATTATTGATGGAATTCGGGCGCGAGCCCACCGACCTGCACCGACTGCCACCCCAACTGATTGACCCGCTCCTGCCCTGGGACCGCTATATCTTGGGGTTCCAGCCCAAGGCCACACAAGATAATGCGAAGCCGACAGTGTTGCAAGGATTACCCCGCTGGAGAATCGGATGAGTTTCCTGTGGATAACCTGTGGGGTTGTTGTGACCGGTTTTCGGGGCGGATTTTCGGCGCTGTCCGACCTGACGGAGGGTCCCTGGGACGTCGTCTGGCAGCGCGATAGTGACCACTATATATTGTGGTACGCATAAACCGGCTTAGAGGCAGCCATATGAGCCATATCATGGCCATCGACCAGGGTACGTCCAGTTCCAGGGTCATCATTTTCGATACCCAGGGCAGGGTGATCGGGGCGGTGGCCCATGAGTTCGACATGACTTTCCCCGCGGATGGCTGGGTGGAGCAGAATCCGGAGGTGCTCTGGCGGACAACGCTGGCTGCCGGGCGAGATGCGCTGGAACAGGCGGGCCTGAGTGGATCAGACATTGCCGCTATCGGCATCACCAACCAGAGGGAAACCACCCTGGTCTGGGATCGGCAGTCGGGTCGACCTCTGCATCCCGCCATCGTCTGGCAGGATCGCCGGACTGCCGAACGCTGTCAGGTCATGCTCGAAGACGGCATGGCCCAGACCGTATCCCGCACAACCGGGCTGGTCATCGACCCCTATTTCTCGGCCACGAAGCTGGCCTGGCTGCTCGATGAGGTGCCCGGGATCCGCCACCTGGCCGAGGCGGGGAAGGTCTGTTTCGGGACCGTGGATGCGTTTCTCATCTGGCGACTGACCAAGGGGGCAAGGCATGTCACCGATGCCAGTAATGCATCCAGAACCCAGTTGTTCGACATTGATGCACAGACCTGGTCGCGAGAACTCCTGCGCTATTTTTCGATTCCCGCCAGCCTGCTGCCGGATGTGCTGGACAGCGCGGCAGATTTTGGTGTGGCAGACCCTGAGTGGTTCGGTGCCGCAATTCCCATCTTCGGCGTGGCCGGGGACCAGCAGGCGGCCCTCATCGGCCAGGCCTGTTTCTCGACGGGCATGGCGAAGAGTACTTACGGTACCGGCTGCTTCGCGATGCTCAATACCGGCGCCACGCGGATCCACTCCCGCCAGCGCCTGCTGACGACGGTCGCATACCGGCTTGATGGCAGCACGACCTACGCGCTGGAAGGCAGTATTTTTTCTGCGGGTGTCGCGGTGAAGTGGCTGCGGGATCAGCTCGGCCTGGTGACTTCCGCCCGGGAAACCGAAGCAGCAGCGCGGCGCACGGGCGGTGATACCCGGGGGGTATATCTGGTGCCCGCATTCACCGGGCTCGGGGCCCCTCACTGGGCGCCTGCGGCGCGGGGGCTGCTCAGCGGACTCACACTGGACACCAATCGGGACCATCTGATCACCGCGACTCTGGCCAGCGTGGCATATCAGAGTGCGGAGCTGGTGGATGCGATGGCGGCGGACGGTGTGGCCCTCGCCGGCCTCCGTGTCGATGGCGGCATGGTCGTCAATGACTGGCTGTGTCAGTTCCTGGCGGACATTATCGATCTGCCCGTTGAGCGTCCTGTGAACATTGAAACCACCGCACTGGGCGCCGCTGTGCTGGCTGCACTCGGGGCAGGTCTGGCCGGAGATTTCTCCGAAGCGACCGCGATGTGGCAGCTGGACCAGGAGTTCCGGCCCGCCATGGCGGTGCTCGAGCGCGACCGTCTGCTCGGAGGCTGGCGCCGTGCGGTGGCCCGGACCCTCCTCGACCCAAGGGTTTGAGCGCGCAAAGCGTACATACCCGATACAAGACATCACTTGAGCAGAGCAGGCGCTGACTAGAATAGGCAGCACGTTTACCTGTGCTGGGCGTATGGCTGTGTTTTCCGCCGCAGAATATTTCAACAACCGGACCAACCGGATCTCCTTCGGCGCTGTGGGCGTGATGGTTTACGCGGCTGTCTGTCTGTCCCTGCGACAGGTTGGCCATCTGAATGTGGCGGCTTCAGCCGTGCACCTGCTGGTGGGTGTCTGGGCGGCCGGGCTGCTGACGCTGATGCTGACCGATGATGCCTCGAGTCGATTCGCCAGCGGTGCGCTGTCCCTCAGTAAGGCGCTCTGGTGCAACGTCGGCGTGGTGCTGACCGCGGTGCTGGTTCCCCATCCGTTTCGGCTGCTGCTGCTGGTTGTGCCGCTGTTCGGACTCCTTTACACGGCACTGCATCTGGACCTGCGTCAGCTGGTGATCGTCACTCTGGTCACCTGGAGTGCCTACGCAGGCAGTGTGCTGCTGCTGTCCGCAGTGGCAGCAGTCGATCCCGGTTTCGAGCTCATGCTCGGCCTTGCCTTCACTGCCATGATCGTGGCAATGGCGATCATGGCCCAGGAAGTGACAGCGTTGCGCACGGCCTTCGAGCGACGGCGCGATAAGCTCAACGAGGCAATGGAGCAGCTGTCCGAACTCGCCATGCGCGATGAACTGACTGGTCTGTACAACCGTCGCTACATCATGGATGTGCTGGCCCGACAGAAAGCGCTCGCGGATCGGGGCCACCCGGGATTCACGCTCTGCTACTGTGACCTGGATCACTTTAAACTGGTCAACGATCGCTTCGGCCATCAGCGGGGTGACCGGGTACTGCGCGACTTCGCAGAAGCGGCACTTGGCGTAGTCCGCTCCGTGGACTTTGTCGCCAGACTGGGTGGCGAGGAGTTTCTGCTGGTGCTCATCGGGGCGGATCAGGCGACCGCCCGGCGGGTCTCCGAGCGCCTCTGTGAAAGCACTCGACGCATGCAGATCGGGCCGGAAATGGAACCCCTGGCGCTGACCGTATCCGTGGGGATTTCCAGCTACCGGCGTGGAGAGCGACTCGAGGATGTGATCCAGCGCGCAGACCGGGCACTGTATACAGCAAAGTTCGGTGGCAGAGACAGGATCGAACTCGCAGATTCCGCAGCCTGCGCGTGACCTCACACGGGATATCGGGTAATGTCCGGACGGTTTCGCAGATGGATCCTGCATTAGTGAATCGCCGTAAATTTCCTCGGCAACCCATATCGCTTTCCGCCCTCGTGCACCCCCAGCAGGGTCGCTCCTGGCTGTGCACGATTCGTGACTTCTGTCAGGAGGGCATGTTGCTCGCGGGTGCAGGTGGCGCCCGGTCGCTCGGAGCGACCGGCGCAGATCCGAAAGCCGGCGACGAAATTGCGCTGCATTTCTCTGTGGCCACACCGGCGGGTCAGAGACACTACCGGACCCAGGCGCGCATCGCGCGCATCTCCGACTCCGGCAATGGGCTCGGTGTGCTCTTTCCTCAGGGGATGCCGGAAGAGGCCTTCAACTCTCTGATTGAGTTCGCAGTCGCATCCGGCACGCTCGCGCGATCGGCCGTGGGGGGCACAGAGCCTGCTGAGGACCAGAGCGCGGACTCCGGCGAAGCGGCGGGGAGTTCGAGGCGCGGCCAGAAAGAGCATCAGGAGATTCCCGAACAGCTGCTGCGGGACCGCCGCATAAGCGATGATGACGCAGCCGCCATCCGCACCAAGATCCGTCGTGTGGTGCAACGTGCACTCGATCGAATCTGCTCCCAGTTCTTCGGCATCGTCGACAACGAACTGCTTGTCAAGGCGCGGGATGCCGGTACCAACGCGATGCAGACGATGTATTTCGAGGGTCTTGAAATCCTCGAGAAAAACAAAGACCGGATGCGCCACGATTTCATCGGTGACGTGCTTCGGCAGATCGATCAGGTTTCCGAACTGCAGGATGTCCTGGGTCGACGGCGACGCAGGGAATCAGGTAATACGCCCAAACTCGAGCTGGTGGACACCGAAAAGTTCGAAGAGTGGCTGGCAGTGGCCGAGGTGATTTCGAAAGCCGAAAACCGCTATCACGAAGACCTTCTCGATCTGCGGGCACAGCTTGGCCTCATTGCCAAGCCATGGACGCACAAGGACGTGGTTCCGGTTGGACCGGCAGTTTTCACCTGGGCCTTCGACGATGCGATCAGCGATTTCGAATTCCGAAGGGTCGTGAAGCAGGATATCTATCACTGTTTCGAAAATGCCCTGATGCCGATGCTCGGCAATCTCTACTCGGCGCTCGGCAAACTGCTCGAAGACAGCAATGTATTCCCGTCGGTGGAAGAGCTGCGGGAATCGCTGCAGCGGGCATCGGTGCGGCGCACACCATCCGGCGTGAAGGTTGAGCCCGAGGCCTACCAGGAGATGGAAACCTCGGTGCGGGAAGCCACGATGGCGGCGGAGGGGCTTGGCCCGGCGGTACCCCGGGTGGACCACAACCCGTTTGTGCAGCCGGCGGGAGCCAACCGTGGCCTGTACAACACCGCCCGAACCATTCTGAATATCGACCGGCGCACCAAGGCCCTGCTCGGCAAGGCGCCGGACGATATCCTTGCGACTCCGGATACACCGCCCGCTGATACCTTCGGCACGACTGACATTCTGGCTGCACTGTCCACCATCGAATCCGAATTCGGCGATGCGTCCCTCACCGACCGGAGGCTGCGCCCTCGCCTGGTGGAGATCCTGCGCAGTCGCCACGGTGATCGCAAACGTTTCGCCGAGGATGACTACGATACCCTCAGCGTCATGGAGAACCTGGTGGGTTCCCTGCGCGATGATCGTCTGCTGACAGACGGCATCCGTGAGTGGATCCAGCGCCTCGAAATCACACTGAACAAGCTCGCAGCCCAGGACCCGGGATTTCTGCGTCCCGAATCCGACAGTCCGCACAGCGCGGTACAGATGCTCAACCAGCTCGCCCGGCTGGGTAATCAGAAGGACACCCGTGAAGGTATCGACCGGGAGGTCGGCCGCCGGGTGGATGAGCTGCTGCAGAAGGTGGTGAAGGAATACGACCGGAACCCGGAAGTGTTCACCGAAGTGGTGGACGAACTGCACCCTCTGGTGGATAAACAGACGCGCGCTTATCGCGGCAACATCGAACGCACCGTGCGGGCGAGCGAAGGACAGCAGAAACTGGCCCGGGCCCGGCGTCGGGTGCTCAAAGAGATTGATTCACGTTTTTCCGGAGAACGGGTTCCCGATCTGCTCCTCGAGCTGCTGAACCCGGGCTGGCGCAATCTCCTGGTGCACACACACCTGCGTCGCGGTGTGGACAGCAACGAATGGCACGATCAGCTGGGTCTGATCGATCAGCTCTGGGGTCAGCTCGATGGCAGCATTGCGCCAGGCACGGAAGGTTATGTCGACCCGGATGTGCTGCTCAAGCGGGTAGTGTCCGGCCTCAACAGCATTTCCTTCGACCCCAGCAAACGCACACCGCTGATCATGAAACTGTCGTCCGCGCTGGTCGGTGACACGACCGGCAAGCGGACCAATGTCACCTACAGCCCCGTGGAGCCCAGTGGCATCGCCGATGCCCTCGGTCTGGAAGGGCTCCTGCCGGAATCCGATCCGGTTCTCGAAACCGAAGACGAAGACGTGCGCCGCAGCTGGTCCAGGGCGGTGGAGCGTGCGCGTCGGATGCAGGTCGGCGAGTGGCTGGCTGCGACCGATCCTCAGGGTCGCCCGCTGATCCTGACCGTCGCCTTTGTGGGTGACGATGCGTCTTCCTTTGTGCTCGCCAATCGTAAAGGCGTGAAGAACCGGGAGCTCAACCTGAAAGCCATGGCCGATGGTCTGCATCAGGGTGAGATCACGCTGCTGGACGACTACGATCTGCCGCTGATGGAGCGTGCCTCGCAGCGCATGCTGGAGAACATGCACAAACAGCTGGCATTCCAGGCCAGCCACGACGATCTCACCCAGCTCATCAACCGCAAGGAATTCGAGCGCCATGTGACTGCGAGTATCCAGAGCGCGAGAGGCGAAGAGCTGCAGCACGCCCTCCTGTATCTCGACCTCGATCAGTTCAAGATCGTGAACAATACCAGTGGTCACACCGCAGGAGACGAGCTCCTGAAGATGATCGCCGATCAGATCAGCAAGGCGCTGTCGAATTATCAGGCTACGCTGGGTCGACTCGGCGGTGACGAATTCGGGGTGCTGGTGGAGAACATCGGAACCCAGGAAGCGCGGGACCTGGCGGAAGACCTGCTCAATGTGGTGCGGAGCTCCAAGTTCGAATGGGATGGCCGCAAGTACAACCTTTCCGCCAGCATGGGTCTGGTGTTTGTGGATCAGACCACGGAACACGTCGACAGCCTGATGCAGTACGCGGACGAAGCCTGCTACACCGCCAAGGATGCAGGTCGCAACCGACTGCAGGAATACGAACTCGGCGATGCCAAGATGCAGCGTCGGCATGGAGTGATGGAGTGGGTCAGTCACCTGGACAAGGCGATCGAAGAAGACCGGCTGATCCTCAACTGTCAGCGCATCGAGCCGATTCTCAACGGCAAGACAGGCAAGGGTGCCGGCGCGGGCGCTAAAAAGAGCAATGATTTCCATTATGAAATCCTGCTCACCATGATCGATGAGTTCGGCGACACCATGCCGCCGACGGATTTCATCATTGCGGCCGAGACATACAACCGCATGACGGCCATCGACCGCTGGGTCATTGAGCGGGTGCTGCACTGGATGTCGCTGAATCGTGACAAGCTCGATCATTTTGCGGGCTTTTCGATCAATGTGTCGGGACACAGCGTCAACGACGAGACGTTCCCGGACTTCGTGCTCGAACAGTTCTCGAAGAGTCAGGCGCCGACCAGCAAGGTCTGTTTCGAGATCACCGAGACCGCCGCCATCGCGAATCTGGAAAACGCCGTGGACTTCATGAATCGCATGAAGATCATCGGCTGTCAGTTCTCACTGGATGACTTCGGCACCGGCCTGTCGTCCTACTCCTACCTGCGCAATCTCCCGGTGGACTTCGTGAAGATCGATGGCGTGTTTGTGAAGGACATCGTCGACAATCCGGGCGACTATGCGGTCGTGCGCTCGATCAACGAGATCGGTCACTACATGGGTAAGCGCACCATTGCCGAGTACGTGGAAAGCGGCGACGTGCTGGATCGGCTCAAGGAAATCGGTGTCGATTTCGCTCAGGGTTATCACATCGCGAAACCGCATCTGCTCGAGGATCTGAGGCTTTAGGCTGAAACCGCATCTGTCGCTGATTCGTGGCTGATGACATGGGCGGTTGATCTCGCTGGACTGATGTTCGGCGGGCTGTTTTCGGAGCGTATTGCGAGGCTGTGGTGGTGAGGGGGTTGCGCCGGACCTACGCTCGGGCCCTCCGGGCTTCCCTCCCTCGGCGGAGTTGCCCCGAAGCGGGTCAATCCACCTCACTCGGCCTCGCTCCACGGTCCGACGCAACCCCCTCACCCCACAGCTTCGAGATGGCTCCTTGACCGGCCGCTGAGACCAGATCAGCGCTGGAGCCTCCTGTGCGATTCACGAAATGCCGTATCCGCGGATCCGCATTCAGGGCCCGGAGATCTTCTGACCCTCAGATCGTAGCGCGGCCACGAAGCTTGGAAAGAGTCAGCAAGCGTGGGCGAAGACCCGCTACCCCGGGCCGTGGAGCGAGGCCGAGTAAGGCTTTTTGACTCGCGGGCTTCCCGCGGGGCAAAAAGCTGCACGAGGGCACAGCGGAGCTGCCGAGCGAGGTCCGGGGTAGCGGGTCTTCGCCCACGCCCTGATCAACCTCTCTCCGAATTTCGCCTGACCGCAGCATGGAGCGTCAGCAGTCGCCGTTGATGAGAAATTCCAGCAGCGCTTTCTGACTGTGGAGCCGGTTACCGGCTTCATGAAAGACGCAGGAGCGCGGATCGTCCAGCAGGGTTCGGCTGATTTCTTCACCCCGATGGGCTGGCAGACAGTGCATGAAGAGCACGTCGGAGCGTGCGCCATCGAGCAGCGCCTCATCCACCTGAAAGCCCTTGAACGCGGCTGCCCGGGTGTCTTCCTCGCCTTCGTGGCCCATGGAGGACCAGACGTCGGTGACCACCAGATCCGCGTTGGCGACGGCCTCGACGGCGGTCTCCACCAGTGTGGCGTTGTTGGTACTGGCAAGCACGCTGGCGTCGGGACGATAGCCCTCGGGGGAGGCGATCTTCAGATTAAAACCCCATTGCCGCGCCGCATTGATATAGGAATGGCACATGTTGTGGCCATCGCCCACGAAGGCCACCGTGCGCCCTTCAATCGGCCCGCGCAGTTCCTCGAAGGTCTGCACATCCGCCAGCAGCTGGCAGGGGTGGGAGCGGGTGGTCATCGCGTTGATCACCGGCACCGTGGCAGTCCGGGCGAACTGTTCGATCAGGTTCTGCTCGCGGGTACGGATGATGACTACATCCACCATCTCCGACAGCACCCGGGCGGTGTCTTCCACCGGCTCGCCACGGCCCAGCTGACTGCTTTCCGGATCCAGATACAGGGCTGTGCCGCCAAGCTGGCTCATGCCGACTTCGAAGGCCACCCGGGTACGGGTTGAATTGAGTTCAAAGATCATCGCCGCGGTGCGGCCATCGAGCGTCTTCGGATGATTGTGGCGCGGCTGCAGACTGCGCAGCGCCATTCCGCGGCGAACGATTTGCCGCAGTTCTTCCGTCGACAGATCCAGGAGTGTGAGAAAGTCCCGCTTGGCGGTGCTCATGGATCAGCCGCCGTTAAGGACTCGCGCCACGCGTGCAATCAGATCATCGGCTTCCGCGTCGGTGAGGATCAGCGGAGGCAGCAGGCGTACCACGGTGTCGTGAGTAACATTGATCAACACACCGGCTTCCAGGGCTGCAGCCACAAGTTCGGTGCAGGGATCCCGGAATTCGATACCGATCATCAGACCTTTACCGCGCACGGCGACGACCTGGTTGTTGCCGGAAAGTGCGCTGCGCAGGCCGTTGACGATGCGCTCACCGAGTTCGGCGGCGCGGGGCATGAGATTCTCTGATTCCAGAGTGTCCAGCACTGCCAGTCCGGCAGCGCAGGCGAGCAGATTGCCGCCGAAGGTGGAGCCGTGATTACCCGCCTGGAGCACGTCCGCCGCTTCACCCCGGGCCAGGCAGGCGCCGATCGGCATGCCGTTGCCCAGGCCTTTCGCGGTGGTGACCACGTCCGGCAGGATTCCCGACTGCTGATAGGCAAAGAACGTCCCGGTACGGCCGTTGCCGGTCTGCACTTCATCGAGCATCAGCAGCCAGTTGTGTTCGTCGCAGATGCGGCGCAGCCCTGCAAGGTAGTCATCGTCGGGAATGAGAATTCCACCTTCCCCGAGCACGGGTTCGACCAGGATCGCAACCACGTCCGGATTGTTGTCAGCGATAAGGCTGATCGCCGCCAGGTCGTTGTAGGGCGCGCGAACGAATCCCTTCACCAGAGGTTCGAAACCAGCCTGAGCCTTGCGGCTGCCGGTGGCAGTGAGTGTGGCCAGGGTGCGGCCATGGAAGCTGTCTTCCACCACCACGATCGCTGGATCCTTGACGCCGCGCTTGTGGGCACGCAGGCGGGCGAGTTTGATCGCGGCTTCATTGGCTTCCGCGCCGGAGTTGCCGAAGAAGACCCGATCCATACCGGATATTCTGCACAGCCGGTCCGCCAGTTCGCTCTGCAGGGGCACTTCGTAAAGGTTGGACGTGTGCAGCAGGGTGGCTGCCTGTTCGCTGAGTGCACGGGTGACGGCAGGATGGGCGTGGCCGAGACCGCATACGGCAATACCGGAGAGCGCATCCAGATAGCGCTTGCCGCTGGTATCTTCCAGATAGGCGCCACTGCCACGCACGAATGCCACGGGAAGTCGTCTGTAGGTCGTCATGAGGTGGTTCATGGCAGTCCGGTTTCCTGCGCCCGAAAACGAAAACAGGCAGCCAGCGCCGCCTGCGAAAGGGGAAGAATGCTACTGCAGCGCTGGATTCAGATCAATGTGGGCGGCAGAGCGCTTTTGCACCTGCGGCGGGTTTTCAGCACCCGGTGGTGGGAAACGGTCAGAGGCTGGACATGGCCGCCTGGTAACGGTCCAGACCGCGCTCGAGCATCGAACGGGGGCAGGCGAAATTGAAACGGACGAAACCCGGTCCGCCGAAGGGTGCGCCATCAGAAAGTCCGAGCCCGTGGGATTCGAAGAATGTGCCAGGACCACCGGCCACCGGTGTATCAGACAGATCGATCCAGGCGAGGTAGGTCGCTTCCACCGCTGTCATGCGATTTCCCACCACCTCCTGCACCCGGCGGTGGTTGCCGCGCAGGTAGGCGAGCAATTCCGGCAGATAGTCCGACTGGTCAGCGAACGCGGCCTGGGAGGCGGCAAAATTCAATGGCCCGATACCGGGCACAAGGCCACCCATCGAGTGGATGAATGCCCGCCGCAGCGCCAGGTCCGGGATCACTGCCACCCCGCAGCTCAGTCCGGGCATGTTATAGGTCTTGGTTGCAGCGAAAAGGGTGATGGTTCGCTCGGCGATCGTCTGCGAAAGACTGGCGACCGGGATGTGGCGCGCCTGTTCGTCGAGGATGATCGGGCTGTGAATTTCATCCGAACACAGCACCAGATTGTTGCGCAGGCAGAAATCGGCAAGCAGTGAAAGTTCAGCCCGTGTGTAGGCGCGGCCTGTGGGGTTCTGCGGGTTGCTGAGCAGCAGCAGACGAACGGGTGCGCCGGTCCACTGATCGAGGGCATCCTGCATGGCATCGAAATCCATGCACCAGCGGGCGCCGTCGCGCACCAGAGGAACGCTGAGGGCCTGCTGGTCTGTGTTGCGGGGCACGCTCAGAAAGGGGTAGTAGACGGGTGTCGGAATCAGGATGGCGGTACCCGGGTCCGCCTTGTGCGCAGTGTCGGCGAGTCTGGCCGCTGCCAGTGCGGCCAGATTGAATCCGGTGACGACACCCGGAATCCACACCAGCCACTCTGCGGGGACGGCCCAGCCGTAGGCGCGCTGCAGCCAGCCCTGGAAGGATTCGATGAAATCCGGCGGGGTGCGCGTGTAGCCGAGGATCGGATGTTCGAGGCGCGCCCTCACCGCGTCGAGCACGAAGTACGGCGTGGGAAATTCCATGTCTGCCACCCAGTACGGCAGAATGTCGCGACCCGCGTATTTCTCCCATTTACTGCTGAAGGTAGCGCTGCGATCGATTTCGGTGTCGAATCCATAGTCCACGGACGAACTTCCTTTTGCTGCGGTCATCTAAGTTTGCGCCGCTGGTCCCTGTGCAGAATCGGCGGCAGAGGCTACAATATGCGACCCGCACTTACACAAGCCGCCGACAGGTGGAGAAGCTTCATGAGTGAACAAGTACAGACTACGATCGATACCATCAAAGAGCAGATTGGCTCCAATCCCATCCTGCTCTACATGAAGGGCTCTCCCCAGTCGCCACAGTGTGGTTTTTCCGCTCAGGCGGTGCAATGCCTGATCAGCTGCGGGCAGCGCTTCGCCTATGTCGACATCCTCAGCAACCCGGACATCCGGGCCACCCTGCCCGGCTATGCGAAATGGCCGACCTTTCCCCAGCTCTATGTGCAGGGCGAACTCGTGGGAGGCTGCGACATCATCACCGAGATGTTTGAATCCGGTGAACTCAAGACCCTCGTCGACGGCGCGGTACCCGCCGAGCCCGGAAGCTGATCGGGCTTCCATCGCGCTGGCGTCAGTCTTCGTCACCGCCCAGATTGAGGGGCGCCGGCCAGCGATTCACGATAGTGCAGAACAGCTCCGCAGTACGTTCAGCATCGTAGAGCGCGTTGTGCGCGCGGGCAGCTTCGAAGGCGATCCCCGCCCGGGCGCAGGCCTCACTCAATACCGTGTGACCGAATGCGACCGCGGCGAGCGAGGCAGTGTCGATGGCGCTGAAGGGATGGAAGGGGTTGCGCTTGATGTCGTTTCTGGCGATCGCGAGATTCAGAAACTGCTGATCGAAAGACGCGTTGTGGGCGACCAGTATGGCGCGCTGGCAGTCTGCCGCCTTGATCTGATGCCGCACCACCCGGAACATCTCCTTGAGTGCGGTATCCTCGCACAGAGCGTTGCGGTTGGGATCTTTTGGATCTATGCCCGTCACTTTCAATGCGGCGGGATCGCAGAGACTGCCGGGATAGGGTGCGACCGCTCGACGCCAGCGCTCTACAGGCACCAGTTTGTGGCCCTTGAAGCCCACGAAGACCAGAGCGACTTCGAGAATGGCATTGGTGGCCGGATTGAAGCCGCCGGTCTCCAGGTCGAGCACTACCGGCAGGAAACCCCGGAAGCGATCGGCCATCTGCGGTGCGGCATTCACGCCGTGGGATGCTGACATCGGCGCACCTTAGCACACTCCCTGATGAACCAATGAGGGCGCCTGGGGGCAGGTGCTAAAGTTTCCCGCGCCGCCGCCGATCTCACTAGAGACAGCCACAGGAAGTCAGTGAGTCCGCTTGAGCGAATCAGCCTGCAGGGGTTTCCGGATACTCGTGTCGTTGCCTCTGGCCGTCGTGGCCAGGGTGCTGCTGGCGGGCATGCCGCTCATGCTGGTTTCCCTCGTGTGGGTTGCGGGTCCTGCACGGATCCATGCGGCGGAAGCGGAGGAAAGCCCGGTGGCTGCGGCCCAGCCACCCGCGAGTCAGGGCACCGCCATGGTTCTGGGTGGTGGCATCGACGCCAGCTGGCACTTCTTCCAGCAGAACGGACTCTGCGTGCTCGAACAGCAGATTCCGGACTTCGGCACCGCACGTTTCTTCGGTGGTACCGGAACGGAACTGGTGTTCGAGCTGATGGGGCATCGGATTCTGGCAGCTGCCAGCGCTGTCAGGGTGCGCGAGCTGACCCCAACCTGGCACCCGGGGTTTCCCGCCTGGCGGGTCATCGGTGAAATGGGTGAGGTACTGCGCAATGGCGCCAGCGGTGGAGAGCCTCTGTCCGGCGAACTTCTGATGAGCCTGTATCGGGGCTATGACCTGGAGCTGGGTCCCTTCGGTACACAGCCGGAAGTCGTGCCTGCCGGTTTTGACGTGCGCATCGGCGCTCAGCGCTTCCGCACACCCTACGGTCCCTTTCTCGCCTGTACCCGCAATCCCTCGGCGTACAGCTGGGCGGACATGGAGCGCACCCGGATCAATCACGGTGAGCAGATCTGGCAACTCGAAACAGAAGATCTGATCCATCTCGAGGCCCTGGCTCAGTTTGCCCGCGAGAATCCGAGTGTGCGGGCCATCTATGTCGATGGCCATGCGGATGCCACCGGCACACCGGCGGCTAACCTCGCCCTGTCGAAGCGTCGTGCTGAGACCGTCGCACGGGCACTGGAAGGGTTTGGTGTGCCGAGTGCGATGCTGGTGCTGCGCTACCATGGTGACCGCTACCCGGTAGCTGACAACGCCACAGCGGCCGGTCGATCGGCCAATCGGCGGACCACGGTACGGCTGGCCCGTGAGGCGCCCGCCGGTGAGTCCGAAGTCGCCGGACGCTGACCGCTTCGCGTCATCGGACGCCCCTTCGCAATCCGTGTATCGGCAAGCCTGCCCGGTGCGTGTCCAGCACAGGCACCCTGGCCTGGCACCCCGGCTGTTGCGCGGTGAACAGCAGTCAGAATGATGCGAACGTCGTCACATTTGACCAGGATCGGGGCGCGTATCATCAGCGCGATGGGGCGGCTTTCATCCGCCTCGGCGGCCTGCATTCGCGCTGGCGAATCAGGTCTGCCGCCAGGCACTGCGTTTGCGTTCGGCGCAACACGCAGGAAGAAGTTATCGGAGTGATCGATGGGTAACTATCAGGTGCTTTTCAGCGGTGAAGTTTCCCAGGGTGTCAGGGAAGAGACGGTGCAGGCCAACCTGGCCCGGGAACTTGGAATAGACGATCGCAAAGCGCGGCAGCTGTTCAGCGGCCGCACCGTGGTCATCAGATCTCAGCTCACCCAGGAGGAGGCGCAACGCCTGCAGGCGCGCTTCGCGGATTTCGGTGCCTTGTGCCGGATCAAGGATCTGACTCCGAGAACGGAGCCCAAGCTCGACTATCGGATCGATCGGGACGATCGCGGCGAAGGCCGCGACGACAAGACGCTGCGTGATATCACCGCCGCGCACATGGAATGTCCGCGCTGCGGTCATCTGCAGCTCGAGACGAGCCACTGTGCACGCTGTGGTATCGATATCGGCGCGGCACTGAAAGCCAAGCGTAAAGAAGATCTGATCATCGAAAAGAAGATCCGCGAGATGCGCGACGGCCGTCAGCCGCCGCGGCCGAAGAACGTTGAAGAAATACGTTTTGAAACCGCCACGGAAAGTGAGCCCGGGAAATCAGAGCGCAAAAACGGTGTAATGTCCTGGTTCCGTAAAACCTCATAGGACTCACCTTTGACCGCATCTCCTGGTGGTGCCGACCGGATCGGCGTGTTCGACTCCGGCATGGGCGGCCTGACCGTGCTGCGCGCACTGCAGAGCGCGCTGCCGGATCGGCGTTTTCTCTATCTGGGTGACACCGCACGGCTGCCCTATGGCAGCAAGAGCGCGCATACGGTGCGCCGCTATGCGCTGCAGGCCGCCGGGTTTCTTATCGATCGGGGTGTGGGTGCACTGGTGGTGGCCTGCAACACAGCCTCTGCCTTTGCGCTGGATACCCTTCTGGAAACTTATGCGCCGCTTCCGGTATTCGGTGTGGTTGCGCCCGGCGCTGATGCCGTGCGCAGTGCGCCTGTGGCGAGCAGCGTGCTGGTACTTGCGACCGAGAGCACGGTGGGGGGCGGTGCCTATCAGCGGGAAATCCTCTCCCGTCGCCCGGATCTGCAGGTGCATGCGAGAGCCTGCCCGCTGCTCGTTACCCTCGCGGAGGAAGGCGAACATAGCGGCGACTTCTGTGAAGCAACTCTGTTGCGCTATCTGCAGGGATTCACCGGTGCGCATGCCCCGGCCACCCTGGTGCTGGGATGCACCCACTTCCCTGTGTTCCGGTCCAGTCTGGAGAAGCTGCTGCCCGGTACCCGGATCGTCGACTCCGCGGCTACCACCGCCCGGGTGGTCGCTTCAGCCCTGGCGGGGACAATGGGTACAGGCCACCCCCAGACTCAGCTGCTCGCGACGGACGGTCTGTCGCGCTTCCGCCGGGTGGGGGGCTATTTTCTGGGTCGGACGATCGAGTCGGTGGAACTGGTCGATCTCTGAGATTCGCTGAGACTCTCGCTGCGCGCAGCGATCCGGTTCACTCTGCTTCCACCTTGTGCCTGTACTCGCAGAGATCTTCAATCACACAGGCGCCGCAGCGGGGCTTGCGGGCCACGCACACATAGCGACCATGCAGGATCAGCCAGTGGTGGGCGTCGTGCAGGTACTCTTTCGGTACCACCCTGAGCAGCCGGTCTTCGACCTCCCGCACGGTCTTTCCCGGCGCGATCCGGGTGCGGTTCGCAACGCGGAAGATGTGGGTGTCCACGGCGATCGTGGGGTGACCAAACGCCGTATTCAGCACCACATTGGCCGTTTTCCGACCGACTCCCGGCAGGGCCTCGAGTGCGCTGCGGTCCTCGGGAACCTGTCCTGCGTGTTCCTTGAGCAGCACATCGCAGGTCCTGAGGATGTTGGCTGCCTTGGTATTGAACAGGCCGATGCTTTTCACATAGGACTTCAGCCGTGTGAGTCCCAGAGCCTTCATTGCAGCAGGCGTGTTCGCGACTTTGAACAGCGGTCCTGTGGCTTTGTTCACGCTGACATCGGTAGCCTGGGCAGACAGAATCACTGCGATCAGCAGCTCGAAGGGGCTTGCGTATTTGAGCTCGGTGGTGGGTGCCGGGTTGCTGGCAGCCAGACGCCTGAAGATTTCCTGTCGGATTGTCCTGTTCATCGGTTTGTCAGTCCCTGTCTTCCGCGGCTCGGTCAGTCCTGGCCAGTGTCCTCAGCACCCTGGCCGAGGCCAGCAGCAGCCCGGCAATAATGAAGGCCCCCGGTGGCAGCGCGGCGAGCAGAAGTCCACTGTCGACGCCGGGCAGCTGCAGGTGCCAAGACGCTGCTGACGGACCAAACAGCAGGTCCATGTTACCCAGCAGTCCGCCTGTTGCGAGCAGTTCGCGCACGCTGCCAAGCGCGATGAGTGCCAGGGCGAACCCGCAGGCAGTACCCAGCGCATCCATCAACGCCACACCGATCGGCTGCCGGCTTGCGAAGGCTTCCGCCCTGCCGAGAATCATGCAGTTGGTGACGATGATCTGCACGAACAGGGCGATGCGCAGATAGAGATCGAACGCGAATGCCTGCATCAGCAGTACGGCGAGCGTGGTAAAGGTAGCGATCACCAGTACAAAGCAGGGCAGCCGGGCGAAAGCGGGAATCTGGTGCCGTAACGCCGCGATCATCGAATTGGCGCCGACGAGCACCAGGGCACTGGCCGCGGCGAGACCGAGAGCGTTGACCAGACTGTTGCTCACCGCGAGCAGCGGGCAGAGTCCCAGCAACTGCACCCAGGCCGGATTGCGCTCGAGCACCCCCTCACGGAAAGTCTGCGCCGCTGTAGCGGGGGTCATCGTCTGCATTCCATCTCCGCGCCTGCTGTCCGATTGATGATCGCATTGAGCAGCGCCCGGCTGGTGATGGTCGCGCCGCTGACCGTATCGATCGCGCCGAGTTGCTGATGATCCTGTCCGCGCAGCCGGGCCATCCACCCCGTGTCCGGCCGATTCAGAAAATCGGCGATTCCCGGGGTTTCCTGATGCGCGGTCACCCTGAGCCTTTCCAGCCGGCCGTCCGCCAGGGTGGCCAGCAGGGTCATTGGTCCGCCATAGCCGGTCGTCTGCATTCTGTGCAGATACAGACCGGGTGCCGGGAGATACCAGCAGTCCCCGCCTGCGCTGACATCCGGAAGTTCCTCTGTGCTGAAGCTGTGTTCTGTGCCGAGCAGCAGACGCAGATCGTCTCGACTTTTCTGTGACTGGTTGTCGGCGATGCGCGGTGCGGTGAGCCAGTGGGTGAGACCGAGCAGGGCGGCACAGACTGCAGCGATCAGCAGCAGGCGGGTCGCGGCAAGCAGATCAGACACGGGCGCTGAGTCCGGCGAGGCGACGGTCGAGGTAGGGGGTCATGGCATTGGCCAGCAGCACGGCAAAGGCGATGCCGTCGGGATAGTTCCCGAAAGCGCGGATCAGAAACACGATGCTGCCCACGAGAAGTCCGAACAGCCACTGACCCTGACGGGAGGTGGGATGGGTCACCGGGTCGGTAACCACAAAGAATGCGGCGAGCAGGGTGCCGCCGGCCAGCCAGTGAAACAGCGGCGAACCATGGCTGGCGGAGCTGCCGCTGTCCCAGGTGAGTGCGGCCAGACCACCCAGTGCGAGCAGCATGCCGGTGCTGGTACGCCAGGCCGTGATGCGCAGAGACAGCAGGATCAGACCACCCAGCAGATAGCCGAGGTTGATCCATTCCCAGCCCGATGGCCCCAGGGTGCCGAACAGTCCACCGGCCAGATGCAGTTCTTCGATGGTCGCCGCGCCTTTGAAGCGCAGAGCCGTCAGTGCGGTCGCGCCGGTCAGAGCATCGACGGAAGCCTCGCTGACAGACGGAACACCTGCCAGAGCAGGCCAGGCGGCAAGCGCTGCCGGAAAACTGACGAGTACCACGGCGTAACCCACCATTGCCGGGTTGAAGACATTGTTGCCGAGTCCGCCGTAGGCGTATTTGCCGAGACAGATCCCAGCGGCCACTGCGAGCAGCAGCACAAACCAGGGGCAGGCGGGCGGCAGTGCGGCGGCGATCAGCAGTGCGGTCACCAGCACGCTGCCATCGCTCAATCCGGCGCGGATCGGTCGCTGCAGCAGCTTCAGACACCCGGCTTCGGTGCCGAGCCCGAAAGTGACGGCAAGCAGAAGGTTGTGCAGCACGCCAGTGCCGAACAGCAGTGTCTGGATGACCAGACCGGGCACCATGCACAGACTGACCAGCAGCATGATGCGGCGTGTGTCCAGCGTCGCCATGTCAGTGCTCGGAGTCCGTCAGCGCCGCGATCCTGGCGTTTCTGCGTTCGGCCGCGATCAGACCTTCCCGATTGAGCCTCGCGAGATGCTGCTCATAATCATCGCGGGCTTTGTCTGCCTGGCGGCTGGCCAGCTCCCGGCTTGCCAGTTTTTTCCGGGCTACTCTGAACACTGCGAGCAGATCTATGCTGCTGGGACACACGGAATTGCACAGACCGCATTCGATACAGCGCTCCAGGCCCAGATCCACTGCGCGGGACAGATCTTCGCCCCGGCTGTGCCACCACAGATGCTGGGGCGCCAGTGCTTCGGGGCAGACAGGTTCGCAGAGATTGCAGCGGATGCAGGGGGCATTGTCCGCCGGCAGAGCTGGCTCGGGTGGTACCGGCACCGCCACCAGCTCGATGCAGTCCATCGGGCAGGGTGCAATACACAGCTCACAACCGGTGCAGCGCTCGTTGATCACCGTGTGCAGGAAGCGTGGCGCGCCCACGATCGCGTCCACCGGACAGGCTTCGATGCACAGATAGCAACCCACACAGCGGGACTCGTCGATCAGTGCCCGTACCGGTGCCGGGGAGCCGATCCGGGCGCCGGGGTTGCGGTTGAGCAAATGGGCCAGCGCTGCCTGGGTAGCCGCGCCTCCGGGCGGGCAGAGGTTGATGGCTGCACCCTCAGCGACGGCCCGGGCATAGGGCCGGCAGCCGGGATAGCCGCACTGGGCGCACTGGGTCTGGGGCAGCAGGGCGTCGATGGCGTCGACCAGGGTTGTGTCCCCGGCAGGCAGCCGGCGTCTGAAGAGCAGCAGCGCCGTGGTTATGGCGGCGAACAGCCCCAGCAGCAGTGCGATGCTGTAGATGAGCGTAAGCATGTCAGTCCGCTAGGCCGGCGAAACCCATGAAGGCCAGCGACAGAATGCCGGCGCTGATCAGGGTGATGGGGCTGCCCTGAAAGGCGGCGGGAATGCGTGCCGCGCTCAACCGCTCCCTGAGCGCGGCGAAGAGCACCATGACCAGTGCAAAGCCCAGTGCCGCGCCCGCGGCGTAAACGAGGGTGCCCGCCAGGCTGAGGTCCTGCTGTACGGAAAGCAGGGCCACCCCGAGCACGGCGCAGTTGGTGGTGATCAGGGGCAGATAGATGCCGAGTACCTGATACAGCAGCGGACTGGTGCTGCGAAGGTAGAGTTCGGTGAGCTGCACCACACCGGCGATCACGACGATGAAGGTGATGATGCGCAGGTACTCGAGTCCCAGGGGCACCAGCAGGCCGACATTGAGCAGATAGCTGAGGGTTGCCGACAGTGTCAGTACGAAGGTGGTGGCAAGTCCCATGGCGGCCGCGGTGTCGTACTGGCCCGTGCTGCCGAAGAACGGGCACAGCCCCAGAAACTGCGCGAGCACAAAGTTATTGACGATGAGGGCGCCGAGCAGAATGAGAGCGAGTTCTCCCATCTGACTTCAGCGCACTAGCATGCCTGGTGCGGCCCCTGAATCCGGTTTCAACAGGAAGATCTCGCTGCCGCCGGGGCCTGCGGCAAGCACCATGCCTTCCGAGGTGCCGAAGCGCATCCTGCGGGGAGCGAGGTTGGCCACAACCACCGTGAGCTGACCGATCAGCGCTTCCGGTGTGTATGCCTGGCGGATGCCGGACAGCACCTGACGCTGACTGTCACCCAGATCCAGGGTGAGCTGCAGGAGTCTGTCGGCGCCTTCCACCGGAGTGGCAGCGGTGATCCGTGCCACCCGCAGTTCGATTTTGTTGAAGTCGTCGATGCTGATGAAGGCGTCCGATTCCTTGTTTTGAGCCCCCGCACCCGCATCCGTAACTTCACCGGTAGCGGCACTATCCGGGCTGTTGCTGCTCGCAGGCTTTGTCTCTGGTGCCTCGCTCACCGTGCTGGCAGCGACTATGGCGTCGAGTTTTTCGCGTTCCAGGCGCGCAAACAGCGGCCTGTAGGGCTCGATCCGATGGTCTGTCAGCGGCGTCTGGGCATCGGACCAGCGCAGCGGCGCTACCTTGAGAAAACTGGCGGCGTCTTCCGCCATGCGTGGCAGGATGGGCGCCAGATACACGGCCAGTACCCGGAACAGGTTGACTGCCTGGCTGCAGACAGCCTGTGTGGCCGCGTGCTGTTGCGGGTCTTTGATCATCGCCCAGGGTGCATGATCGGCGATGTAGCGGTTGGCCAGATCCGCCAGCGCGGTGATCTCCCGCACTGCTTTCGAGCAGTCGCCGGACTCGTAGTGGTCGGCGATGCTGGTCGAGGCCTGGGTGAAGCGGCCCCAGAGTGCCTGGTCGTGCAGTTCGGTAGCAAGGGTGCCGTCGAAGTGTCTGGTTATGAAGCCCGCACAGCGGCTGGCGATGTTCACCACCTTGCCGACCAGATCTGCGTTCACCCGCTGCACGAAGTCGTCGAGATTGATGTCCATGTCATCGACACTGCCATTGAGCTTGGTTGCGTAGTAGTAGCGCAGATATTCCGGCTCGAGGTGCTCGAGATAAGTCGAGGCATTGATGAAGGTGCCCCGGGATTTGGACATGCGGGTGCCGTTCACGGTGATGAAGCCGTGGGTGTGGATGCGGGTCGGCGTACGGAAACCGGCGCCGTCGAGGACCGCGGGCCAGAACAGCGCGTGGAAATTGATGATGTCCTTGCCGATGAAGTGATGGACTTCGGTCGAAGCACCGGCGGACCAGAATTCGTCGAAGGACACCTGGTTGTGCGCATCCGCAAAGTTACGGAAGCTCGCCATGTAACCTATGGGGGCATCCATCCAGACATAGAAGTACTTGTCGGTGGTCCCGGGAATCAGGAAGCCGAAATAGGGTGCGTCCCGGGAGATATCCCAGGGTCGCAGACCGGCTTCCATCCATTCGGCGAGCTTGTTCGCCACCTCGGGCTGCACGGTGCCGCTGGCCAGCCATTTGCGCAGAAAATCCGCATACTGAGGCAGATCGAAGAAGTAGTGCTCTGATGCGCGCACCACGGGTATGGCGCCGGACAGAGTGGAGCGCGGATTCTTCAGATCCATCGCATCGTAAGTGGCACTGCAGGCGTCGCAGTTGTCGCCGTACTGATCTGGTGTGCCACAGCGGGGGCACTCACCTTTGACAAAGCGATCTGCAAGAAACAGTTTCCGCTGTGGATCGTAGAGCTGCTCCACTTCCCGGGTGAAGATCAGTCCGCGCTGCTTGAGGCGATTGAATATCAGCTCAGAGTAGTGACGGTTTTCGTCCGAATGAGTGGTGTAGTAGTTATCGTGGCTGATCAGAAAACGCTCGAAATCGCGCGCATGCTCCGCACGGATGGTTTCGATCAGGGTCTCAGGGGTCATGTCGCGCTTTTCCGCGAGCAGCATGGTGGCGGTGCCATGGGTGTCGTCGGCACAGACATAGATCACCTGATGGCCGCGCATGCGCTGAAAGCGCACCCAGATGTCGGTCTGGATGTGTTCGAGCAGATGCCCCAGATGGATGGCGCCGCTGACGTACGGCAGAGCGCTGGTCACCAGAATACGTCGTGTCATGCGCGAAAGAAGTGCAGGTCGGAAAAACCGCGACTATAACTGCAAGTCTCCTATAATGCGCGGCTTTCGGGCTTTTCCAGCCTGGTGTGACGCGACGCGATGAGACGCGAAGAGATGAAGAATGAAAATTGAGCAGTTTCCCGACCCGCTCCTCGGCCGGACCTGGGGCGAACTCGGTGCCCGCATCCTGACCAGCGGTAAACGCATTGGTGTGACACTCGGCTATCCGGCCCAGGGGGCGGTTGCCGAGTATCAGCGACTGCTCGGTGAGTTTCTCGGCACCCCGGATATCGAGCTCGATCTGCAGTTCGTACCGCCGCCGGGGCGCGGTGTTCCCCAGATCCGCCATGTGATCGCTGTTGCCTCGGGCAAGGGCGGTGTCGGCAAATCCACCACGGCGGTCAATCTGGCGCTGGCCCTGGACCGGGAAGGGGCGAAGGTCGGCCTGCTCGATGCAGACATCTACGGCCCGAGCCAGGGCATGATGCTGGGGGTGGCGGAAGGCCGGCGGCCGGAAATACGCGGCGGTGACACCTTCGTGCCCATCAAGGCACACGGACTCCAGGCCATGTCCATGAGCTTCCTGATCACCGAAGAAACCCCCATGGTGTGGCGCGGGCCCATGGTGTCCGGTGCCCTGCAGCAGCTGCTCGGCAAAACAGCCTGGGACGATCTGGACTATCTGGTGGTGGATATGCCGCCCGGCACCGGCGACATACAGCTCACCCTTTCGCAACGCGTCCCGGTTTCCGGCGCCGTCATCGTCACCACGCCCCAGGACATCGCGCTGCTCGATGCGAAGAAAGGCATCGAGATGTTCCGCAAGGTGGACATCGAGGTACTCGGGGTAATCGAAAACATGAGCACCTTCATCTGCCCGAAGTGCGGCACCGCCAGCGACATTTTCGGCAGTGGTGGTGGCGCACGGATCGCGGCGGCGTTTGACACGCCGCTGCTCGGGGCTCTGCCTCTGACCCTGACCATCCGTGAACAGGCGGACGGGGGTAATCCGACGGTGGCGGCGGATCCTGAAGGTGCCGTGGCGGGCATATACCGCCGCGCCGCCCGGCATCTGGCTGCGCGTCTGTGGGAACGCAGCAGCAGCGCAGCTGCGGGACCCAGAATCTCCATGTCGGATGATTAGATCGATGAGCGCACGATGACAGAGGGAATTTTTCATGACGATCAAATCTGACCGCTGGATCCGCGAAATGGCGGAGAAAGGCATGATCGATCCTTTCGAACCGGCCCAGGTACGCTACTCGGGCTCGGAGAAGGTGATTTCCTATGGCACCTCGAGTTACGGCTACGATGTGCGCTGCGCGCCGGACTTCAAGGTGTTCACCAACATCTTCTCCGCCACGGTGGATCCGAAGAAATTCGACGAGCGCAGTTTTGTCGACGTGCGCGGCGATGTCTGTGTGATACCGCCGAATTCTTTCGCGCTGGCCAGCACCGTCGAGTACTTCCGGATACCGTCTGATGTGCTGACCATCTGCCTGGGTAAATCGACCTACGCGCGCTGCGGCATCATCGTCAATGTCACGCCGCTGGAGCCGGAGTGGGAGGGGCATGTGACCCTGGAATTTTCCAACACCACCACCCTGCCGGCGAAGATCTATGCCAACGAAGGTGTTGCCCAGATGCTGTTCTTCCAGTCGGATGAGCAGTGCGAGGTCACTTACAAGGCGCGGGGCGGGAAGTATCAGGGCCAGCGCGGGGTAACCCTGCCCAGAACCTGACGGTCGATTCAGCCGATCAGCAGTTGTCCGCTGCCGGCCCGGGTACCCGGATCGACCAGAGTGCCGATGCGGCGGGGATGTTCACCGGCTTCCTCGAGCAGGGCGATGGCCGCATCCAGCTGATCTGCCTGCACGGCAATGACAAAGCCCAGGCCGCAGTTGAAAGTCCGCAGCATTTCCCGCTCTGCCACATTGCCCGCCTGCTGCAGCCAGCTGAACACATCGGCCCGCTGCCAGCTGTCGACATCGATCAGGGCCGCAAGCGGCCGCCCGGACCACATCCGGGGCAGATTCTCCAGCACACCACCGCCGGTGATGTGCGCCATTCCTTTGATGCCGGGACCGGGGTTGGCTGCTGCGGCAAGACGGCGGCGCAGTTGCAGTACCGATTTTGCGTAGATGCGGGTGGGTGCCAGCAGTTCATCGAGCATCTTCGGTGAAGGCAGGAGCGTACGGTCTTCGAGGATTCTGCGGATCAGGGAATAACCGTTGGAGTGGGGGCCGCTGCTGGGCAGGCCGATGAGGACATCGCCCGGAGTGAGGTCCGCACCGCTGATGATTTCAGATTTTTCGACCACGCCCACACAGAACCCGGCGAGATCGTAGTCGCCGCCGCTGTAGAAGCCGGGCATTTCTGCCGTTTCGCCACCAACCAGTGCGCAACCGGCAAGTTCGCAACCCAGGGCGATGCCTTTGATCACCCGCTCGGCGACATCGACGTCGAGTTTACCGGTGGCGTAGTAGTCGAGGAACAGGAAGGGCTCGGCGCCGGTCACCAGCACGTCGTTCACACACATGGCCACCAGATCCTGGCCGACGGTGTCGTGGCGATCGTGGTCGATGGCAAGTTTGAGTTTGGTGCCGACACCGTCTGTTCCGGTCACCAGCACCGGCTGCCTGTACCCTGCGGGCAGTTCTGCAAGGGCGGCAAAACCACCCAGACCGCTCAGCAGTTCAGGGCGGCTCGTCGCCCGGGCGGCCGGGCCGATGCGACGGATGAGCTCATCCCCGGCGTCGATATCGACACCGGCATCCCGGTAGGTGAGGCTCTTTTTTGGTGCATTTTCCGCTGTGCCGGCTGATCCGCCCTGGGGGTGGGCGCCGGGTGCGTCGCTCTGTTTTCGGGAACCCAATTCCGTGGCCAGCATCAGCAAAATGGGGGCGAGAGTGTATCAGACCTCCGAGCGCCAAATTCGGTAAACTTGCCGCCCTTTTGCGGCGTTGGAGCTGGCCTCTTGGTGAGAGGGCAAGGTGGGCGAACGGCCCCTGCAGTGCGATCGGAAGTGATTGCTGCGGTGAAATCTGCGGCGAGATCTGCAACAGCGGCGGCGCAGGCTGCCGGCGCTGTCGTGGTCGCGAGCGCTGCACAGGTAATTCTGCTGATCGGCAGCCTGACCGGCAGCGCCGCCTGGTCGGTCGCGCCGGTACCCTGGCTGTACGAGGTTGCGGTGCCTGTGGCTTCCCAGAGCGCCGAGGACCGTGGCGCTGCGTCCTCAGCAGCCCTGCTGGAACTGCTTGGCCGCCTGTCCGGTCTCGCCTATGTGCCCCGTACCCCGGAAGTAGCGCGGGCTCTGGCTTCACCGGAGTCCTACTACAGCCAGTTCCGCTTTGCCGAGGCCCGGTCCGGCCCGGATGTGCCGTCCGGTGCCCTGGATCTGGTGGTGCAGTTTGATCCGCAGCCCGTGCAGGAACTGATCAAACGCGCCCAGCTGCCGATCTGGCGATCTGTGCGTGAGCAGGTGCTGGTCTGGGTCGTCCTTCAGGAAGGGGGCGCGCGGACTCTGCTCGGCGCGCGACCGGAAATGCCACTGGCCGCGGAAGTTGCCCAGGCGATGCAGCGCCGAGCCCGTGTGCGGGGACTGCCACTGACCCTGCCCCTGCTCGATCTTGAAGATCAGATGAATGTCTCCGAAGCCGCGGTATGGGGCAGGCTGACCCAGGTTCTCGAACCCGCCGCCGCGCGCTACGGCGCGGATGTGGTGGTTGTCGGTCGCGCCGAACTGCAGGCACAGACGGGCTGGGTGAGCGACTGGGTGTTCTGGATCGACGGAGAGGAGCTGACCTTCAGTGGTGAAGGTGCAGACCTCGCGGAACAGGCCGGCGCTGCAGTGGACCTGGTGGCCACGGAACTTGCCGATCGACGCGCCGTGCTCGGGCGCGCGGCGGGCCAGCTGCTGATTGCCGTTTCCGGATTGCGCAGTGCCGCAGACTATGGATCGCTGCTGCGCTATTTCGGCGGGCTGGAGTTCATCGAACAGGTGGATGTGGCGGAACTGATGGGGGACCGGCTGCTGGTGCGCCTCACCACTCCCGCCTCCGTGGAGCAGCTCATGCGCCTGTTCAGCGCCGACGGCAGGCTCTTCGAAGACCAGCTGGCCATTTCACCGATCAGCGACCTCAGTCTGGTATGGCGGGTGCGCTGACAGCGATCGTGCAGATTTCCCAGCTCCCCAATGTGATCACGACGATACGCATCCTGCTGGTGGTGCCCACCGCCTGGCTGCTGCTCGAAGATCGCTATGTGGACGCCCTGGTGCTGATGAGCATTGCCGGCGCGAGTGATGCGCTGGATGGCTGGATGGCACGGCAGTTCGGCTGGACCAGCCGTTTCGGTGCCGCGATGGATCCGGTGGCGGACAAACTGCTGGTGGCGGCCATGTTCATCGCTTTCACCGTGCAGGGGCACATTCCGATCTGGGTGGCCGCGATTGCGGTCGGGCGGGATGCGGTGATTCTCAGCGGGGCAGGTCTCTATAGACTGCTCTTCGAGCAGATCGAGTTTGCGCCTACGTTTATCAGCAAAGCCAACACCGCCATGCAGATCGTCATGCTGCTGCTGCTGCTGGTCGAGCTGTGTGAGTTTCCGTTCCTCAGTACCACCGCCGGGCAGCTGGTGGACCCCTACTGCTTCTACATTCTGGCAGTGCTGGGTATCGGCTCCGGCCTCGATTACGTGTTCACCTGGGGCCGCCGGGCCTGGCACAACAGGCGCCGCTCCGCGTGAGCGATCAGCTCCGCCAGCTGACGATTCCGCTGCGGCTCAATGCGTTGTGCGACTTCGAAAATTTTCATGCGGGCCGCAACGCTGAACTGGTGAACCGTCTCGAGAATCTTACTGCGGCCGGGGTTTTTTCCGGGCTGTTTCTGTGGGGACAGAAAGGGCGCGGCTGCAGCCATCTGCTGCAGGCGACCTGCCACCGATTTACCGCAGCTGGCAGACGCTCAGCCTACCTGCCGCTGGCGGATCTGCCCCGGGACCCCGATCTGTTGAGTGGGCTGGAGGACGCCGATCTGGTGGCTGTCGATGATCTGCAGACCTGGCTGGGCTCAGTCGCCAGAGAAAGCGCACTCATGGCGCTTTATCAGGGGCTCCTCGCCAGCGGACGGCGCCTGCTGGTGGCGTCTGCGGCCGCCCCGACGAAGCTCGACTTCGCCCTGGCGGATCTGGCCTCGCGCATGCGTGGTCTGGAAGTCTTCGAGGTACAACCCCTGGATGACGATGGCCTGCGCGATGTGCTCACCCTGGTGGCCAGGCGCAAGGGGCTGACCCTCGATGAAGCCGTGCTGGATTTCTGGCTGCACCGCTCCAGCCGTCATCTGCCGGATCTGCTGGAACAGCTGGAAGCCCTGGATCTCGCCGCCCTCGCTGCCCAGCGTCGACTCACGATTCCCCTGCTCAAAGCGGTTCTGGAGCTCTGATGCACGTGGTCTGCACCGGTGGTGGTACGGCGGGGCATGTGGTGCCCGCCATTCCCGTGATACAGGCGCTGCTTGCCGAGGGACACCGGGTCAGCTTTGTCGGCAGCCGCTCCGGGCTGGAGGCGCAGCTGCTCGGTGATCTGCCGATCGCCTATCACGGCATCGCGGCGGGCAAACTGCGCCGCTATCTGTCATTCGAAAACTTCCTGGACGCCTTCAAGGTGCTGTTCGGCATCCTCGAAGCACTGGTACTGCTCAAGCGGCTGAAGGCTGACGTGGTGTTTTCCAAAGGGGGCTTTGTGAGTTTTCCCCTCGTGCTCGCCGCCGGTCTGTGGCGGATTCCTGTGGTGGCACACGAGTCCGACCTTACACCCGGTCTGGCCAACCGGCTCGCCTTGCCCTTCGTGCACAGCCTCTGTGTGAATTTTCCGGACACTAAGCCTGCGCGCTTTGCGGGCCGGCTCATCTGCACGGGGACACCGGTGCGCCAGGCTCTGCTTGATGGCAGCCCGGAACGCGGCCGCGCGCTCCTGGGTGTGGATGCCGGGCGACGGATCCTGCTGGTCACCGGTGGCAGTCTCGGCGCGGACCGGCTCAATGCGGTGGTGCGCGCAGCGCTCCCGCAACTGCTGCCCGAAGCGGATGTCGTTCTGGTGTGTGGACCGGGCAAGCTCAGCGGCATCGAGCGGACCGGCTTCCATGAATTCGAGTTTGTCAGCGACGCCTGGGGGGACCTGCTGGCCTGTGCGGATCTGGTGGTTTCCAGAGCGGGTGCTAACACCCTGTATGAGCTGCTGTGCCTGGGTAAGCCCAACATCCTGGTGCCGCTTTCGCGTAAGGCCAGCCGGGGAGATCAGATAGAGAATGCCGCCTATGCCCGGCGCCAGGGATTCAGCCGGGTGCTGCAGGAAGAGGATCTCGCGCCACAGCCGCTTGTCGCACTGGTAATCGATGCGCTGGAAGAGACGCATTCTGGCAGAATGGCCGGCTTCCAGCCGCCGGACTCGGTACGTCTCATCTGTGAGGCGATCACAGAGGCCGTCAAAGCTGCCTGAGCGGTCGGGCGCCCGCACGGGATGCCGGTGGAGATCAGGCCCCGGTGCGAACCCTATTCGAAAGTGAAGGACCCTGTGATGTACAAAATCAGAACCTACAATCAGATCGCCGT
The DNA here is from genome assembly GCA_041395945.1 of Pseudomonadales bacterium. Classification (NCBI taxonomy): domain Bacteria; kingdom Pseudomonadati; phylum Pseudomonadota; class Gammaproteobacteria; order Pseudomonadales; species Pseudomonadales bacterium. The sequence continues at coordinate 2,604,973 of JAWKZN010000001.1, read as the reverse complement.
GCGCGGCCTCGAACGGTTTCCGCGGGACCGCTATGAAGTGAGCTCCGAAATAGCGGATCCGCATGCGATACTGCTGCGTTCTCATCAGCTCGAGGGCGCACAGCTCAGTCAGAGCGTCCGTGCCGTAGCCCGGGCGGGTGCCGGTTTCAACAATGTGCCGGTCGCAGAATGCACTGAGCGTGGCATCGTCGTTTTCAATACTCCGGGTGCCAATGCAAACTCGGTGAAAGAGCTTGTCATGGCAGCGCTGCTGCTGTCTGCCCGGGATATCGTGGGCGGCATACAGTTCGTAATGAGCCTGAAAGGAATCGCTGACGAAGCAGAACTGGATCGTCTGGTCGAGGCTGAAAAGAAACGCTTCAAGGGTCGTGAGCTCTATGGCAAGTCGCTTGGTGTGGTGGGGCTCGGTGCGATTGGATCGCTGGTCGCCCGGGCCGCGCTGGACATGGGTATGAAAGTGCTGGGCTTCGATCCGGCAATCTCAGTGGATGCCGCCTGGCGTTTGCCCAGTGAGGTTCAACGCATGGAGAACCTGCCGAGTCTTTTCTCCCGTTCCGATTACGTGACCCTGCATGTGCCGTTGATGGCGGAAACCCGGGGCATGATCAATGAGGAGAGCCTGCGCTCTTTTCGTAAGGGCAGTGTGCTGCTGAATTTTGCCCGCCAGCCGATCGTGGACACCCTGGCACTCAAAAAGTGTCTGGACGATGGTCGCGTGGGCCTCTATGTTGCAGACTTTCCGGTACCCGGCCTCACCGAGCATCCCAATGTGCGGCTTACGCCGCACCTCGGCGCCAGCACGGACGAGGCGGAAGAGAACTGCGCGGTCATGGCGGCGGAGCAGCTCGTCGAGTTTCTTGAAACCGGCAATATCCGCAATTCGGTCAATTTTCCGGCGGTGAACCTGGAACCCGTGGGGGGCAACCGGATCGCGATCACCAATCGCAACGTGCCCGGCATGCTCGGCCAGATCACCTCTCTGCTTGCGGAGCGGCAGATCAACGTGGTGGACATGATCAACAAGAGTCGGGGCGATGTGGCCTACAACCTGATCGATGTCGGCGGAGATGCGCCGGATGGCCTGGTGGAGGCGATCCGCGGCATCAGCAGTGTGATGAACGTGCGCGAGTTTGTGATCTGAGTCAGCCTGAACCGGTCGCGCCGAAACGATAACCCCTGCGGGCCTGCCTGCGGCGGAACCGGGCGGGGGAGACCGCTTCGGTGAGGTCGCCGGTAGCAGGCGTGAACTCCCCGAGGATGTGTGCGCTGATCAGCAGCGCACTGAAGTGCGCGCTCACCGTGCCCATGGACCCGTGACCCGTGGTTACGTAGCGATCCGGCAGGCAATCTCCTTCCAGAGTCGTCAGTGGTCCGGCAATCGGCACCCGGTCCGAAGAAACACAGCGCAGGGCCTTGTGATGTCCGGCACTCCGCCAGCCTTCGAGCCCGTAGCCGGTGCTGTGTGCCAGATTCGCCCGGGTCGCGCGCTCGACCGACCAGGGCCGATACTCGTAGGTCGCTCCGACGCCAATGCGGCGGATCGTCTCCCGGTCCGTGCAGGCCCCCGGGTCGCCCCCGCAAAGGTCGGATCCCGGCACTGCCAGATCAGCGGGTGCGAGATAGCCGGGTCCGACCAGCGCGCAGCGCAGCGCATCCGGGTCGGGTACGGCGGCCTCGAGCAGATTGATCTGGCCACCGATCCGGCTCAATTCCAGATAGCCTGCGCCGGGAAACGTCCGGGATTCGAAACCGGCCGCCAGCACCGCGGCCGCGTCCGGCCAGTCTGCAACCCTGGTTCCCGGCCGGTACTCGATGCGCGGATGGTCCAGAAGGGCGCGGCAGAATCTGGGAGTGTCCAGCACACAGGCATCCGGGAACCAGAGCGCCGGGGTGCCGAGCGACAGTCCGCAGCGCGCACTTGCCTCTCGCGCATCCAGCATCTGGATCCAGTCTCCGCTGGCGGAACAGGCCTGGGCCAGCTGCTGCAGCCGTTCCAGCGGAAAGTTGGCGGACGGCAGCTGCAAAGCACCAATACGGCAGATTCCGGTACCAGGGAGATCTGCAAAGCTGCGGCAGTAGTGGGCCGCATAGAGAAACATGTGCAAGCGCAGACCGGAATCCTGATTGAGCCCCTGGAGCCGCCCGTGCATCACGGTGATTGGCACGCTGCTGGATGCTGGATCAGCCGAAACAGCAGCGGCACTCGACGTACCTGATGCACCAGTGCCGGAGTCGAAGATCTGCACCTCAACGCCTGCTTCGGCGAGATGGCGCGCGGTACTGGCACCCGCCAGTCCCGCACCGATCACGTGAACCTGGCGCGGTGGAGTGAATGCCGGCAGTCCGGCCCCTTCGAAGACGCCGGCGAGGCTTTCCCGTTTGTGAGGTCGCTGATCCACCCGCCGGGTGTTGAAACCGGCGGCAATCAGTCCGCGGCGCACCCGTCCGGCGGAGGTGAAGGTCGTCACCCTGGTGCCCGGCTGCGACAGCCCGGCCATGCCATTGAACAGCGCCAGGGTCCACAGATCGGGATTGCGATCCGGTGCAAAGCCATCGAGCAGCCAGAGATCGAATGGCTGGCGCTGCCCGCCGGCAAGCAGATCCAGCCCGGTCCGCGCGTCGCCGAAAAACAGCGACAGGGTGATCAACCCGTCGCAGAGCGTCCTGCGGTGCCAACCGGAAATCAGCGGGGGGTAGATGCGGGCAAGTTCGCCGTAAATGGGTAGCGGTTCCGCGGCTGCCTGTCCGCTTCCGCCGGTCCGGCGTTCCGCCAGGGCGTGGAAATCCCGGTTGGACAGGGGCGCTGACTCGAAGCTGACGAAATGCAGGGGCACACGGCGGGCCAGGCAGCGCTGGGCGATCACCGCGAAATTCAGACCCGTGCCGAAACCCGTTTCGCCGATCATCATGCGCCTGCCGGTGGCAAGACGCTGCTCGAAATCCGCCGGCTGGAGGAACACGCGCTGCACCTCCCGGACCCCATCCGGCGCGTGGTAGATGTCGCCGAAGGTTGCTGAATACGGCTGGTCGTCGCGCCAGACGAGGTCGGCGGCTCGAATCATGGCCGACCAGCGGGCTGCGGCGTGGAAGCCACGGGAGTCGCGGGTATGCGGGGTCTTGACGGGTCCCGGATCCACTCACTCCAGGAGCCCGGGTAGAGGAAGGGTTCGGGATATCCCGCGATCCGCATCGCCAGCACATTGTGCGCGGCGGTCACGCCGGATCCGCAGTAGCAGACCACGGGCTCGACCAGGTCTGCAAAGCGCTCGCGCAGCAGATCGGCACTGAGGAAGCGTCCGCTGCTGTCCAGATTGCCCTGGAAGGGCAGGCAGCGGGCACCGGGAATGTGACCGGCCACCGGATCTACGGGCTCTTCCGTACCGCTGAAACGGGCTTCGCTGCGGGCGTCAGTGAGCTGGAAATCCTCCCCACGGCTGAGCAGGGTAGCTGCATCCACGGTGCGGGTGAGAGAAGGACGGATGCTGAAGTTTCCGGGTACAACAGCCCTGGTCTCCTCTGTCAGTTCACCGCACCAGCCTGCCAGCCCGCCATCCAGCAGCGCGACGGCTTCGTGGCCGAGCCAGCGCAGGCACCACCAGGCACGTCCGGCGAAGGCACCACCGGCATCGTCGTAGACGACGACCTGATCCGCGTCGTTTATACCCAGCGACCGCAGTTTGAAGGCCAGCTGCTCAGGGTCGGGCAAGGGATGGCGCCCGCCCTCGCCGGGTGCTGCGGCCAGATCCCGATCGAGGTCGAGGTGCCGGGCGCCGGGGATGTGTCCCGCCTCGAAGCGGCGGCGACCGGCCTCGGTATCCCCGAGCACGGCTCGACAGTCTAATAGCCTGACAATGTCTTGCTGCAGTAACTTTTCGAGGGATAGCGGGTCTATGAGGGTGTCGTATCGGATCATGCTGTTCTCTGCGACTGCGCCGGGCGGCCTGTGTTCCGGGAGGATCATGATGAACCTCTCAGGCAGGGCAACTGACCCGTCTGGCGCGGTTTCGGGCAGTTATACTCACCATCATGCGTCGCCAAGGTGGTTTTTTCGAGGGTGAGTTGTCAGAATGCCGCGAATTCAAACCACTGAATAACACTTTATCGGGAGGCCTATCAGGGTGACTGCCATATTGAACTGGCTCAGCAACGGACTCTGGGAGCTTTCCTGGCCTGGCGTCCTTGCCTTCACACTGGTGGTGACACACATCACCATCGTTGCCGTGACCGTATACCTGCATCGGTATTCGGCGCACCGCGCGCTCACCCTGCATCCTGTGCTGCAGCACTTCTTCCGCTTCTGGTTGTGGCTGACGACCGGCATGGTCACCAGAGAGTGGGCGTCCATTCACCGCAAACATCACGCCGTCTGTGAAACCCCGGACGATCCACACAGTCCGAAAATACAGGGCCTCAAAAAGATCTTCTGGCAGGGTGCCGAAGTTTATCGCGCAGCTTCCAGGCAGCCGGAGATCATGGAGCGCTACGGTGCCGGCATGCCTGATGACTGGATCGAGCGCAACCTGTATTCCCGCCACAGTGCGCGCGGTGTGGTGATCATGCTGTTTATCGATCTGGCACTGTTCGGCGCCCTCGGACTCACAGTCTGGGCGGTGCAGATGATCTGGATCCCCCTGTTTGCCGCCGGGGTGATCAACGGCATCGGCCACTACTGGGGTTATCGGAACTTCGAGTGCGCGGATGCGGCCACCAATATCGTACCCTGGGGCATCCTTATCGGTGGCGAAGAACTGCACAACAACCACCACACTTATCCGAACTCTGCCAAATTGTCCCAGAAGCCCTGGGAATTCGACATCGGCTGGTTCTATATCCGCATCTTCGAAATCCTGGGCCTGGCCAAGGCACGCAGCAGAGGCCCGGTGGCGCTGAAAATTCCCGGCAAGCAGACGCTCGATCTGGACACCGCCTGGGCGGTGCTCAATGACCGTTTCCGGGTGATGGCCCGCTACGCTGAAAACGTGGTGAAGCCCCTGGTGGAGCAGGAAATGGCGGCCACCGGTCGGGTGGTGCGTCGAGCACGCAAGGCGCTGATCCGGGAAGAGTCGCTGGTGGACGATGTCGGACGGGACCGCATCCGCGAACTCGTGGAAGACAATGCCACCATCAGGACCATCTATGAGTTCCGGCTGCGCCTGCAGGCGGTCTGGGCCAAGCGTGGGGGCAACGCCGAGGAGATGCTGAACGCGCTCAAGCAGTGGTGCCACGACGCTGAAGAGACCGGTATCCAGTCACTGAAGGAATTCGTCGGCGAGCTGCGCTCCTACACCATGCCGAAGGCGACACCCGCCAAGGCCTGAACCTACAAAGGCCTGAACCTACATGCGCTCCGTGGTCTCGATCCCCAGCAGATCGAGGCCCGTGTGCAGCGTCTCTGCCACCCGGCCGCTCAGCAGCAGTCTCGAATCACGGATCGGTTCAGCCTGATTGAGAATCGGGCAGGCTTCGTAGAAGCGGGTAAACGCAGCTGCCAGCTCATAGAGATAGGCGCAGAGCAGGTGCGGAAAGCCCTCCAGTGCCACCTGATCGACGACTTCCTGGAATCTCAGCAACGCAACCGCCAGCGCCCGCTCTTCGGCAGCTTTGATATCCGGTGTGCCCGCGAGGCTGTCTTCCGCCACTTCACCGCGCCGGAACAGGCTGCGAATGCGGGAATACGCATACTGCAGATAGGGGGCGGTGTTGCCTTCGAAAGACAGCATCTGATCCCAGTCGAAAACATAATCACTGGTCCGGTTCTTTGACAGGTCGGCATATTTCACCGAACCGATCCCGACCACCCGGGCGATCTCCCGGCACTCTGACTCGCCAAGTTCAGGATTTTTCCCGCGCACCAGTGCCAGAGCCCGGGATTCGGCTTCGTCCAGCAGTTCGTTGAGTTTCACCACACCACCCTGGCGGGTTTTAAACGGCTTACCGTCCTTGCCGAGCATGTTGCCGAAGGGCTGGTGTTCGAGAGAGATCGCGTTGGAGGTAAAGCCCGCCCGCGCGGCTACCGCGAATATCTGGCGGAAGTGCAGGGCCTGACGCGCGTCGGTCAGATACAGAGCCCGGTCGGCGCGCAGGGTCTGCGAACGATAACGCACAGCGGCGAGGTCAGTGGTGGCATAGAGATAACCACCATCGGTCTTCTGCACGATCACCGGCAGCGGCTGACCGTCTTTGCCTTTGAACTCGTCCAGGAACACACACTGGGCGCCCTCTGATTCGACCAGCAGTTTTTTCGTACGCAGCGCTTCGACGATGCCTGGAAGGTCGTCGTTGTAGGCGCTTTCGGCCATCACATCCCGGCGTGTGAGGGTGACGCCGAGTCGATCGTAAATGGCCTGGCAGTGGGAGAGGGAGATTTCGATGAAGCGCTGCCACTCCGCCCGGGTGGCGGCATCGCCGGACTGCAGCTTCACCACGCGCGCCCTGGCTCGTTCGGCGAATTCTGCGTCGCTGTCGAAGCGGGTCTTTGCGGAGCGATAGAAGGTCTCGAGATCAGCAAGTTCGTCCGAAGCGCCACCGCTTTCGTCCAGGTAGGCGAGCAGCATCCCGAACTGAGTGCCCCAGTCCCCGACGTGATTCTGGCGGATGACGACATGACCCAGGGCTTCGAGGATGCGCGCCAGCGCATCCCCAATGATCGTGCTGCGCAGGTGGCCGACGTGCATTTCCTTGGCGAGGTTCGGGCTCGAATAGTCGACCACGATCCGCAACGCCTCTGACGCCTGCTGGATCACCCGAAACTCAGCACCGAGTTGTCGGCTCAGGAAGTCCGCGTGAAGGCGGATGTTGATGAATCCGGGACCGGCGACATCCAGCCCTTCCGCCAGATCGGCGACCTGAGCCCTCTCGATCACTTTTGCTGCGAGTTCCCGGGGCACCAGACCCAGGCGCCGCGCGGCGGCCATCGCACCGTTCGCCTGGTATTCGCCGAGTTCGGGTTTGCCGGAGGTCTGGATGACCGGGTCGATGGCCTCACCGGTGGCTGATCGAAAGGCCGCAGCGAAGCGCTCGGTCAGCAGTTTCTTCACGTTCACGAGGGTTTACCCGATCACGTCGGGTCGACGTCTTCCGCCTGCAGGCCCTTGTCGCGGTGAGCCACGCTGAAAGTAACTGTCTGCCCGTCGCGCAGGCTGGGGCGGCGGCGGTTGTCGCCCTCACCCGACATTCGGATAGAGCGCTGGTGCACGAAGATTTCCTCGCCGGATTCCCTGACCACGAAGCCGAAGCCTTTGGAGCGGTTGAACCACTTCACGGTGCCGGTTTCGCGAGGGCCATCGGCAACCGGTGTGGATTCCTCATGACGCGGAGCGTCTTTCTTTTTGGGCTGTCGTTTCGCCTGCTGCCTGGGCGGGCGGCTGCTGGTCTCCGCGGCCGCAGCATCCGCGCGTGGAGTCGAGCTGATGGTGCGGATGGCCAGGTAACCCTGCACGAGCAGGGCGATGACCATGGCGGACAGGGTTGCCAGGTGGCTGTCCGGCCACAGGCGACTGGTCAGTTCGATGACGACGGCAGCCAGCAGAAGCGCGCTGGCAGTCAGAATAGTGAACGTTCTCATGCTAACCCTCGAGAAAAGCGCTGCATGATACCGAACCAGGCGAACGAGCGCCTCGCCTGATTCGATCTTCCGGGTCCCGGCCTTCGGTCAGAGTGTCTAAAGCCGCTTCGTGGCAGTGATGATGACGTCATGCACCGGCACGCCGGCCATACCAGCCTCGGTCCGGGTGTCGAGCAGCTCAATCTCGTGTACCACCGACATGCCGGCCACCACCTGGCCGAAAACGGTGTATCCCGGTTGCAGGCGACTGCCGTCGAGGTGGGTGTTGTGCTTCACGTTGATGAAAAACTGGGTGTCCGCAGAGTCCGGATCGGCAAGCCTCGCCATCGCGACCGAATACTTCCGGTTTGCCAGCCCGTTACCCGACTCATTCGGCACGGTACGGGGTGGCGGGCGATAAGTCAGCTTCTCGTCATAGCCGCCGGCCTGGATCACGAACCCCGCAACGACCCGGTGAAATACCAGCCCATCGTAAAACCCGGTGTCGACCAGTTCGAGAAAGTTCTCCACGGATTTCGGCGCCTGCTGTGGATACAGTTCGATGTCGATGTCACCCAGGGTGGTGGTGAGCCTGACTTTCGGATTGTCGGCGGCGGTGGCGGGAAGACCGAACAGCGTCGTCAGCAGCAGGAGGAAGCTAAGTTTTTTCATGGGGCGCATTCTAGCGGGCAGGGTGGGTTGCTGGAACAGGCATCCGGGCGCCACGCTGAAACTTCGGAAGGTTGATGCATGGCGCGTGGGGTGGCGGGGTGGAACTGTTTGCCTGGCGTAACGCGTCACTGCTGGTGAGTGATGCTTGGCTGGATGTGCGTTTTGAGCTGTGGGACTGCGTAATACCGCTCCTTCCTGGAGCATGATTGGTGGGTGTCGGTGTCCATGCAGTGTCCGGACCGTGTAGCGCTGCACCCCGACGGCGGATTGACTCGCGGCTTTGCGCGAGGCAAGTCCGCTTAAGGGGTGGCACCGCGGAGCGGCAGCGCGAGGTCCCGAACAACCACTGGCACATCCGACTGTCGAATCACCCAGAGAAAGACACTACGCAGCTGAGAGCACCGCCAAGTACGCCGCAACCGCCCCCGCCAGCCCCATCCGCAATGCATCCGCCACCAGCGCATGCCCGATGGAGACCTCCAGCACCTCGGTGATCGTCGCGAACAGTGGCAGGTTGTGGAGGTCCAGATCGTGGCCGGCGTTGACCCCCAGGCCGATCCGGGTAGCGTGTTCAGCGGCGCGCCGATAGGTCTCTAAGCTTTTCATTGTGCGCGGGTCATCGAGCCCGGCACCGGCCGCCAGCGCGGCAAAGGGACCTGTGTAGAGTTCCACCCGGTCTGCGCCGGTCTGTTTTGCCCGGTCGATCTGCTCGAGGTCCGGGTCCATGAACAGGCTGACTCGTGCGCCCCAGGCCTGGTAGCGGGCGATGCGTTCGCGCAGTGCTCCGTTGTCACCGCTCAGATCGAAGCCATGGTCCGAGGTCAGCTGGTTGTCGCCATCCGGTACCAGGGTTGCCTGGGCGGGTCGCGCCTGTTCGATCAGGGCATCAAAGCCCGGATAACCGTTCGGACGCGCAGCAGCGAAAGGATTGCCTTCGATATTGAATTCGATGCCGGGATGCTGTTTGAGCAGAACGGTCAGGTCGGTGACATCCCCGGGTCGGATGTGTCGCTGATCCGGGCGGGGGTGCACGGTGACGCCGGCAACACCGGCGGCGATCACCGTCTGCGCGGCCCACTGCACACTGGGTGTGCCGCCGTCTCTGGCATTACGCAGCAGGGCGATCTTATTGACGTTGACACTCAACACGGTCATTTCGGATCGAATTCTACGACACTCAACTCCAGGCGCTGCGCCTGGGTCGGGCTTTGATGGAGATCCCGAGAACGAGTCCGCCGAGCACCAGTCCGCCCCCGATGAGCAGCCAGCGCTGCTGCACATTGTCCTCGAGGGCGGCGATGGTGATCACCAGTTCATCGACCTCGGCGCGGAGCCTGTCATTCAGCGCCCGCAGTTCCCTGTTGGTTTCATTCTGTTCGATGGCGCCTGTGGAGATGCGGCGTATTTCGCTGAGCTCCGCCTGGGTACTGGCGAGCTCGGCGCGCAGCTCGCTGTTGCTCTGCTCCGTCGCGCTTTTATCTGCGTTGACACTGCTGAGCTGGCTGCGCAGCGACTCCAGGGTGCTGGTGAGTTCGCGCACTCTGGCCTGGGCAGCAACCAGCTGGTCCCGTGCGATCGGCTCGGAGACCAGGTACTGTTCCGGTAACCAGCCTTCCATCTCCCGATCGGTACGGACCTGCACAAAACTGCTTGCCTCGTCCCGGCTGAGTACTTCCAGTCTTGTGCCGCTCGGCAGGCCGCGATGCAGGATGCGGTGTCCGGTGGAAGGACCGCTGCGCAGGGGTACGGTCAGATTGTCTGAGATCCACAGTGTCTCGGCGCGGGCAGGTGCAGCGCTGAGTGCCGAGACCGCAATGAGGGCCGCAGCCAGCAGGCCGGCGAAGGAACTCAATGCACCTGAAATCCGCTGCCGGTGGATGTGTGATGAAATCATCCGGACTTGCTCTGATCGAGTGGTTGAGGGGTCTGCGCGGGCTCCTTGAGATAGCCCTTGCGGCCCAGATAAATCATGGTGATCACGATATAGCTGAAGGTGAGGGCGAATCCGCCGATGAGCTTGTAGCTCACCCAGACCTCCATCGAAAAATTGTAGGCGACAAAGAGGTTCAGGGCACCGGCAATGAAGAACCCCAGTGCCCAGCCGAAATTCAGGCGGACCCAGACCGCGTCGATGAGGCTCAGCTGTGTGCCGAGCATCCTCTGCATCAGATTGCGTCGGCCGAGGAAATGACTGCCCAGCAGACCGCCGCACAGCAGCCAGTTGACGATTGTCGGCTTCCATTGAATGAAGGTTTCGTTGCGGAAAATCAGGGTCAGTCCGCCGAACAGAATGCTCGCCCAGAAAGTGATCTTCAGTTCGCGGCTGATGGGTTTCTTCAGCGCCCAGTAGGCGGCGACCTGTACGGTGACCGCGATCATCAGCGCAGCGGTGGCGATGAAGATGTCGGATGCGAAGAAAACGGCCACAAACAGCAGAATGGGCGCGAAGTCCAGAAGCTGAGTCATCGAGGCTGATCGTCCTTACTGGGTGGGCAGTGTCGTCGCGAATCGTGTGATAATACATGGTCTTCATCGGTACCGCCCCCGCAGTGAGCCAGTACTTCAGCGTCCATCCCACCCATCCCCAGTCGCGACTGTTGAGTCGGGCAGCCGAAATTCTCTCCGCTGGTGGCCTGGTGGTATTTCCCACAGACACGGCCTATGCCCTCGGCTGTCACATCGGCGACAAGCAGGCACTCGAGCGCATCCGCAAGCTGCGCAAACTCGATAAGCATCACCATCTCACCCTGATGTGCCGGGATCTGTCTGAAATCTCGCTCTATGCCCGGGTGGATGACGCCAACTATCGGATTCTCAAGCATCTGACCCCGGGACCTTTTACCTTCCTGCTGCCGGCTACCAGAGAGGTGCCCCGGCGGCTGGTGCACCCGAAACGCCGGACCATCGGCCTGCGGGTTCCCTCCAACCCCATCATCCTGGGCCTGCTGGAGGCGCTCGGCGAGCCGATCATGAGCACCACACTGCGGCTGCCCGACGCTGAACTGCCGCTGGTCGATCCGGAGGAAATCCGCTCACAGCTGGAGCGCCAGGTGGATCTGGTGATCGACGGCGGCCCGGGCGGGCTGGTGGCAACCACCATTGTTGACCTGACCCGGAGGCCCGCTGAGATCATCAGGCAGGGACTGGGTGAGTTTGAGTGAGCGCCTGCCTATAATGCGCCGATCAACGTTCACTAAGGTGCTGCTTTGAGCAGTCATGAATCGAGCCGGCGGGTGCTCTCCGGGATGCGCCCAACCGGCCGTCTCCATCTGGGCCATTATCACGGCGTGCTCACCAACTGGGTACGCCTGCAGCACGAGTACGAGTGCTTCTTTTTTGTGGCCGACTGGCATGCCCTGACGACCGATTACGAGCATACGGAAAACATCGAGAAATACGTCTTCGATACCGCCGTCGACTGGCTCGCTGCGGGAATCAATCCGGGGGCGGCGACGCTCTTTGTCCAGTCCAGGGTGCCCGAGCACGCGGAGCTGCACCTGCTGCTGTCCATGATCACCCCCCTGTCCTGGCTCGAGCGGGTGCCGAGTTACAAGGACCAGCAGGCCAGGCTCAATGACCGTGATCTGGCAACCTATGGTTTTCTCGGTTATCCGCTGCTGCAGTCTGCGGACATTCTCATCTACCGGGCCGGCAATGTACCCGTGGGTGCAGACCAGGTTGCTCATGTCGAACTCACCCGGGAGGTCGCCCGGCGCTTCAATCACATCTACGGCCGCGAGGAAGGTTTTGAAGAGCAGTCCGAGGCAGCGATTCGGAAGATGGGGAAAAAGCCCGCCAAGCTCTACCGCGAACTTCGGCGCAGCTATCTGGAACAGGGAGACCAGGAAGCGCTCGAACGCGCCCGCGCGCTGCTGGGCGAGCAACAGAACCTCTCCATCGGTGATCGGGAGCGGCTGTTCGGCTATCTCGAAGGGGGTGGCCGGATCATTCTGCCCGAGCCCCAGGCACTGCTGACCCGGGAGGCCAAAGTACCCGGACTGGATGGCGAGAAGATGTCCAAGTCCTACCAGAACACCATCGAGTTGCGGGAAGCACCCGAAATGGTGGAGGAAAAAATCCGCACGATGCAGACAGATCCGGCCCGGGTCAGGCTGCAGGACCCGGGCGATCCGGAGGTGTGTCCGGTATTCGCACTGCACCGGATATACTCGGAAGCTGCGGTTCTCGAATGGGCGGCGCAGGGTTGCCGGAGCGCGGGTATCGGCTGCCTTGAGTGTAAAAAACCACTGATCGATTCGATCAATAAAGAACAGAACGAGATGCGGGAACGGGCAAAGCCATTCGAAGAGGATCCGGGTCTGGTGCATTCGATCCTGCGTGAAGGGTCGGAGAAGGCACGGGATGCAGCCCGGGAAACCATCGAGGAAGTCCGCTCCGCGATCGGGCTGAGCCTCTAATCAACTTCGAATTCACAGACCGCGCGCCGGAAACAGGACCGGTGCGCAGGGAGACGCCAGGAGGATGATCGATATCAGTGCACCCCGACTCGCGCAGGTCCGGCAGTCGGAAGGCGGTCAGATGACCCTTGCGCTTGTGCATGGCGAAGCCGTGACCGAGCTGCCGACCGATCTGTATATACCGCCGGACGCGCTTGAAGTATTCCTCGAAACCTTCGAAGGTCCGCTGGACCTGCTGCTGTATCTGATTCGACGTCAGAATCTCAACATCCTCGATGTTCGGGTGGCGGAAATCACCGAGCAGTACATGGCGTACATCGAACTGATGAGTGCCATGCAGCTGGAGCTTGCAGGGGAATATCTGGTCATGGCGGCCATGCTGGCTGAGATTAAATCGCGGATGCTGCTGCCGCGTCCGGCAGGTGCCGAAGACGATGAGGACGATCCCCGGGCGGAGCTCATACGAAGGCTGCAGCAGTACGAACAGATCAAAACGGCTGCCGAAGATATGGATGGCCTGCCGCGACTCGAACGCGACATATTCATTGCCCAGGCCGCGCGCCCCCAGCTGGTACGGGAACAGGCGGATCCGCAGGTCGATCTGAAGGAGATGCTGCTTGCGCTCGCTCAGGTACTGAAGCGGGCGGACATGTATCAGCGTCATGCCGTGCAGCTCGAACCGCTGTCTGTCAGGGAGCGAATGGTCAGTATTCTGTCGAGGGTCAGCGAGACGCATGACTTCCTGAATTTTGTCTCACTGTTTACTCCGGAAGAAGGCCGGCGAGGCGTGGTGGTGACCTTTCTGGCGGTGATGGAACTGCTGCGCGAATCTCTGCTCGAGATCGTGCAGAACGAAACATTCGGCCCCATCTATCTGCGGGCTGCAGGAGCGCAACAGTGATCGAGAATTCCAGACTCAAGCAGATTGTCGAGGCGGCTCTACTCGCTGCACACGAGCCGCTTACCATTGATCAGCTTGTTAAGCTGTTCCGGCCGGGTGAAGTGGACGATGCCACGGTGAAAGACCAGCTGCGCGAAGTACTCAGAATACTGGAGACCGAGTGTGAAGGTCGTGGCTATGAGCTGATCAGAGTGGCGTCGGGTTTCCGTTACCAGGTGCGGCAGGATCTTTCGGAATGGATCAGCCGGCTGTGGGAGGAGAAGCCACCGCGCTATTCCCGGGCGCTGCTCGAGACCCTCTCGCTGATCGCCTACCGCCAGCCTGTCACCCGCGGCGACATCGAGCAGGTTCGCGGGGTCAGTGTCAGTCAGAGCATCATGCGCACACTGCTCGAGCGGAACTGGATTCGGGTAGTGGGCGAGCGCGACGTACCGGGCAAACCCGCCATGTACGGCACCACCCGGGAATTTCTCGACTATTTCAATCTCAAGAGTCTGGACCAGCTGCCGCCTCTGGCGGAGATTCGTGCTCTGATCGAACCGGTTTTCCTGGATGAAGACGGTGAGGAGGTTGTCGAGCACGGAGCCGCCGAGATGACCGGTGGCAGTCTCGACGACACGGTGGATATCGACGCGGCAGACGAAGACGCGGCGGACGAAGATGAGCTGGAGCACACCGGCGCTGATCCGACAGAGGCCTCCGCGGCGCGGGAAGCCGCTGAGGCGGAGGAAGACCGCACAGCAGAAGACAGCACCGCTGCGGAGTTCGAAGAAGACGTAGAGCTGGAAATAACCCTCGCAGAAAGCGGCGTAGAATGCACCGGGTCCGATACAACAGGCCACGCATCGACCGCCGGGACCAGCAAGGATGAGGAACAGGACCCGAAGCCTGAGCGTCGTCGCGCCCAGGTCGTGCCTCTGCCTACAGCCTCCCGCTGATCATGGCGCGCGCGAAACCCCCGACCGGGCGACCGCCGCGCGAAGGTAAGCAGCCGGCATCCGGCAAAGGCCATCAGGGGGCGGGCAGGCGGCGGGCTGGTAACCGGCAGAAGCCCACGCAAGCCGCGGGCAAACCCACATCGGTGAAAAAACCCAGGCCGGATTCTGCAGACATCGTGCCTCAGACCGAGAAGCTGCAGAAAGTGCTGGCGGAACAGGGCCTGGGTGGCCGTCGCGAAATGGAGCGCTGGATCACCTCAGGCCGGGTGCAGGTGAATGGAGTGGTGGCTCATCTCGGACAGCGTGTGTCTGCGGGTGACCGGCTGCGGGTCGATGGCAGGGATATCTATCACAGCCAGGCACCTGTCAATCGGGTGCTGCTGTATAACAAGCCCATGGGTGAAGTCTGCTCCCGGAAAGACCCGGAAGGCCGCCCCACGGTTTTTGATCGCCTGCCGGACCCGGGCAGGGGGCGCTGGATATCCATCGGCCGGCTCGATTTCAACAGCAGTGGCCTGCTGCTTCTTACCAACGACGGTGATCTGGCCAATCGCATGATGCACCCGAGCACCGGACTCGATCGGGAATACGCGGTTCGAGTCAACGGCAAGTTGAGCAATGCTCAGATCGCTGTCCTGAAGGCGGGCATCGTCGATGAGGGCGAGACACTGGCCTTCAGCGACATCGAGTACTACGCCGGCTCCGGCACCAATCACTGGTACCACGTAACCCTTCGTGAAGGCCGTAATCGTGAAGTGCGCAGGCTCTTCGAGAGCCTTGAATTCATGGTCAGCCGTCTCAAGCGTGTACGCTTCGGTCCGGTAATTCTGCCTGCACGGATCGTCAGAGGCCGGTGGGAAGAAATGAGTGGCGCCGATCTCGAATCGCTGTATCGGATGCTCGGTCTCGGGTTGCCGGCAGCGCACAGCCGGCGTGTCGATGAGCGGGCCGGTCGCAGGAAATCGGTGCTGATTCCTTACCCGGAGATTCCTGCCGGTTAGCCGGCTTCGGCGACCGCGCTGCGCAGCGAATTCGGTCCGCTTTTCCGGGCCAGCTTCAGGGCCTCACGGGCCTGGTCGAGAACCGCTTCTGCCGAACTTGCGCGATCGGCGCCGGCGATTCCCATGCAGGCGGTCAGTTGTTGCGGCACTTTGCCGTCTTTGAGATGCAGACTGGCGATCAGCACCCGCAGTTTCCTGGCGACGTCGATGGCCTGGGTGGAAGCTGTGCCGGGCAGCAGCACGGCCAGCGTCGCGTCGTCGATCTGGAAGACGCTGTCGCCATCCCGCAGACCGGCTATCAACTGATCCCGAACACTGGTGAGCAGGGTCTGGGCCCGGTCGTCTCCATCCCGTTCACGAATCTCAGCCATGCCGTCAATCTGCACCAGCACCAGGCTGTCGCCCCGTTCAGGCCTGGTCTCGGCGCGTTGCGTCGAACGTTCGTGCAGTTCGGGTGCGGGTGCACCCTGCAGTGCCGCCCGGTAGGTCAGGGCGTTGCGTATCGCAGGCATCACCAGCGCGATCAGATCCTCGGCGGTATTGAGCACCTCCTCGTTCACCCGCCGGTTGAAATTCAGGATCAGCTCGCCGAGATGGGTTTCCTGATAAGTCAGGTTGTAGCTTGCCGTGTGTCGGCCGGATGTGCCGATGAGCCTGTCGATACCGGCCTGACTGTTGCGGTAGTGCGAACCCGTCGCCTGCAGCAGCGCGGTTACCTGGGAATGGAACATGCCCAGGAGCGCGTCCAGATCCAGCTGACGGTGAAAGGCCAGCACCAGATTGAACGCCACTGCCGGCTCGAAGTGCTGAATCGACTGGGCGGTCTTGAGTTTGGTGATCGAGGTCATACAGCGTTGTTCATCCTGATCGGGTGATGACGCCGGACTGAAATGTCAGACAACGGACGTCCTGTGCTAGGGAACCTCTGATTAAGTATCAATGCCTCGGAGGTTCCCTAAGTAAAGCCAAAATCGTGCCAGTTGCCAGATCGGACGGAATGTATAAAAAACAACCGCTTAGCGGTGGCGGCCCGTCCGGGCGCCGTCAATGGATTGACGAATGACCTGCGCAGCGACGGAATGTTGACGCGATGAGCATGGCTGGCGGTGGCAGGTGCACTGAAAAAGTGCGAATCACAGGTGATCAGACGCCAGGCCAGTCCCGGGCATCGAACTGAGTACCGGTTACGCCTCGGGACAGATCCGACATCAGATAGAGGTACAGATCCATGTGTCTCTCCGGTGTCGGGACCAGTTCCGGGTTCTCCGCAGGGTAGGCCTGCCGGCGCATGGCGGTGCGTGTCCCCCCGGGATTGAGGCTGTTGAAGCGCATGCGGCCGGTGTGTTCGTATTCGTCTGCCAGTACCTGGGTGAGACCTTCCACGGCGAACTTCGAAGCCGCGTAGGCGCCCCAGTAGGCACGCGCGGTCCGCCCGACGCTGGAAGACGTCAGGATCACCGAAGCGGCCTCGGACAATTCGAGCAGAGGCAGCAGGACGCGGGTCAGGATGAAGACCGAGTGGACGTTCACCTGGAAGACTTCCTGCCACTGCTCGGTCTGGTAGTGGGCCAGCGGCACTTTCGGGCCGAGCAGCGAAGCATTGTGCAGCAGTCCGTCGAGCCGGCCGAAGGTCTCGTCGATGGCATCGGCGAGAGCGTCGGCGTTTGCGTCGCCCAGGTGGGCAAGGTCGCAGGGAACAATGACTGGTTCGGTTGCGGTGTTAGCGGCAATCCAGTCGAAAACAGTTTCGAGCTTACTGCGTGTACGACCGAGCAGGATGACATTGGCACCATGGCAGGCGAAGGTTTTTGCCGCCGCCAGACCAATCCCGTCACCGGCACCTGTCACCAGGATGACTTTGTCCTGCAGGCAGTCGAGGGCGGGCTGATACCGCCAGTCGGGCCTCGCAGCACTCAACTCGGGATAGTCAGGCATTCGCACCCGGCTTCCTGGCATGCAGCAGGTAGTTCACATCCACATCCCGCTCCAGCGAACACTGGCGGGTGAAGGGGTTGTAACGCATGCCGATGATTTCCACGACCTCGAGTCCTGCCCGCCGCACCGCACCGGCAAGCTCGGCGGGTCGAATGAATTTTGTATAGTCGTGGGTGCCGCGGGGCAGCAGACCCAGCAGATACTCCGCGCCGACAACCGCCAGAAGATACGCCTTCGGGTTGCGGTTGATCGTCGAGAAAAACAGATTTCCCCCGGGTGCGCAGAGGTCGGCACAGGCCTGCACGGTGGAAGCGAAGTCGGGCACATGCTCCAGCATCTCCAGACAGGTCACAACGTCGAACTGGGCAGGGCGCTCGGCGGCAATGGCTTCAGCGGTGGTCGCCAGGTATTCGATGTCCGCTTCCGAGCTGGCGGCATGGATACGGGCTACCGCGAGCGGGCCCTCAGCCATATCGACACCCGTGGCGTGTGCGCCGGCTGCGGCAAGGGATTCGGTGAGGATGCCGCCACCGCAGCCAACGTCGATCACCCGGGCATTCGCAAGACCCGACCGCTCCCCGATGTAGCGCACCCTGGCGGGATTGATGTCGTGCAGTGGTTTGAAATCCCCTTCAGGGTCCCACCAGCGATGGGCGAGTGCTTCAAATTTGCGGATCTCCTGGGGATCCACATTGCCGGGTCCGCCGGCTGTCGAACCGGGCTGCTGTGGATCCTGTGTGGTCTGCGGGTTCACTGTTGCATTCTCTGCTGCCATTGTGCTGCGTTGGCCAGGATGGCGGTCGTGTCCATGCGGGTCAGGGCATAGTCTTCCAGCAGGCACTCGCCGTCTACCCAGACATGACTCACCCGAGCGCCACTGCTCGTGTGTATCAGTTGTGCGAGTGGATCGAAGAGTGGCTGCTGGCCGGGGCCGCTCATGTCCACGGCGATAAAGTCTGCGGCGAGTCCGGCCTGCAGTGAGCCGGTCTCGGCAGCCAGGCCGAGCGCCCGCGCGCCTCGAACTGTCGCCATCTCCAGCGCAGTGCGCGCAGGTAATGCGGCTGCATCGGTGCGGGTGAGCTTGGCGAGCAGACTGGCGAGTCGCGCTTCACCCAGGATGTCGAGGCTGTTGTTGGATGCCGCGCCGTCCGTACCCAGACACACGTTGATGCCGGCGGCAAGCAGTTCGGTCACTGGACACAGGCCGCTGCCGAGTTTGGCGTTGGAGGTCGGGCAGTGGACGATCTGCACGCTGGATGCCGCCAGCAGTTCCAGCTCTCTGGGACTGATCTGGGTCATGTGCACCGCCTGCAGTCGAGGACCCAGCAGATCGTGGGCGTGCAGATGATCGATACCCGACATGCCGAAGAGGCGCCTGCAGTCATTGAGCTCGGTGGCGTTCTCGTGGAGATGGATCTGAACGTTCGCGTCGAGCTCCTCCGAGAAGGTGAGGATCTTGTCCAGGTCGGCGGTGGCGATGCTGTAGACCGAGTGCGGGCCGAACGCGATGCGGATACGGGGGTCGTTGCGATACAGATCGTGGAGGTCGAACCCCTTGTGAAACGCTTCTTCCGTTGAATCACTCCAGGCGTTGGCGAATTCGATCACCGGAAACGCAATCTGAGCTCTCACACCGGCCAGACGGGCTTCTTCTGCAGTGGTCTCGGGGAAAAAGTACATATCCGAGAAACAGGTGATACCGCGGCTGATCATCTCAGCCAGCGCCAGGCGCACGCCGTCCCGCACGAAGGCTCTGTCGGCCCAGCGGGCTTCCAGCGGCCAGATTCTTTGCTTCAGCCAGCTCTGCAGCGGCACATCCTCGGCAAATCCCCGCAGCAGCGACATGGCGGCATGACCGTGGGCATTGACCAGGCCGGGCAGCAGTGTGTGGGTGGGCAGCGACAGGTGCCGCGCCGGCTGAAATCGGTCAAGAACCGCTGCCGCGGGTCCGATGGCGAGGATTCGACCGTCACCCACCGCGATTGCACCCGCCTCAATGATTTCCCAGGGTTCGGTGACGGGAATCAGCCAGCGGGCTTCAACCACCAGATCTGCAGGTTGTTTCGACATCGCGCGAGTATAGCGAAGGAAGCCGACCTTCGATGCCCGGCGAGCCTGATCGCAGGAGTTTTAAAGCGTCGCGCCCTTATGCTTCGAGGGTTGCTTCATGTTAAAATTCGGCGCTTTTTCAATCCGTGAAACTATGTCTGATATCGACGCTGACCAGGAGCCGGGCGAGGCTGTGAGCGACCCATCTGCGCAGGATGCGGAAGCCGGATCCGATGGATCCGGGACATCCGATGGATCCGGCGGATCCGGAGCGGCTGCCCCTCCCGGGGGTACCGGTGCGGGCGGTCGTGAAATACTGCCGGTAAACATCGAAGACGAACTGCGGCAGTCGTATCTCGACTATGCCATGAGCGTGATCGTCGGTCGGGCGCTGCCTGATGTACGGGATGGTCTCAAACCCGTGCACCGGCGGGTGCTGTTCACGATGAACGAGCTCAACAACACCTTCAATCGCCCGTATATGAAGTCTGCGCGGGTGGTGGGTGACGTCATGGGTAAGTATCACCCCCATGGTGACTCGGCCATTTACGATACCGCAGTGCGGATGGCGCAGAGCTTTGCCATGCGTTATCAGCTTGTGGACGGACAGGGCAACTTCGGGTCCGTAGACGGCGACCCGCCGGCGGCCATGCGCTACACCGAGATCCGTATGACCAAGCTCGCCACGGAGCTGCTGTCGGATCTCGACAAGGAGACGGTGGAGTTCGTCCCCAACTACGACGACACCCTGAAGATGCCGTCGGTGCTGCCCACCCGGGTGCCGAATCTGCTGGTGAATGGCAGTTCGGGTATCGCTGTCGGCATGGCCACCAATATTCCGCCGCACAACCTCCGTGAGGTGATCGACGGCGCTCTGGCGCTCCTCGACGATCCGTCGATCACTATCGACGGACTGATGGAATTCATTCTCGGCCCGGATTTTCCGACAGCGGGCATCATCAACGGCCGCGGTGGCATTGTGCAGGCCTACCGGACCGGCCGTGGCCGTATTTATGTGCGCGCGAGGGCGGAGGTGCAGCCCGATCCGCGCGGCGGCCGTGATGTGATCATCATCTCCGAGCTGCCTTACCAGCTGAACAAGGCGCGGCTGATCGAGAAGATCGCCGAACTGGTGAAAGACAAGAAGATCGAAGGCATCACCGAGCTGCGTGATGAATCAGACAAAGACGGGATGCGTGTTGTTATCGAGCTGCGTCGCGGTGAGTCCGGCGAGGTGGTGCTCAACAACCTCTACTCCCAGACCCAGCTGCAGTCTGTTTTCGGTATCAACTGTGTGGCGCTGGTGGAAGACCAGCCAAGGGTACTCAATCTCAAGCAGATGCTCGAAGCCTTCCTGCAGCATCGCCGTGAGGTCATCACCCGACGCACCATTTATCTGCTGCGACGCGCCCGTGCACGGGGACACATTCTCGAAGGCCAGGCCGTCGCCCTGCATAACATCGACGCCGTCATCGAGCTGATCAAAGCCTCACCTGCCTCCGCGGAAGCCCGGGTTGCGCTGATGGCCAGGGGCTGGGGCTCGGACGGGGTGCGCGAACTGCTCGAGCGCGCCGGCAGCGATGCCTGTCGTCCGGAGGGCCTGGGCGCCGAGTTCGGCTACCGGGACGGTCTCTACTATCTGTCCGAAGAGCAGGCCCAGGCCATCCTGGAAATGCGTCTGAACCGGCTCACCGCGCTCGAGCAGGACAAGCTCATCACCGATTACCAGGGCGTGCTCGATGAGATTGCCGATCTGCAGGACATCCTCGGTTCGAAGCAGAGGCTGCTGCAGGTCCTGCGGGAAGAGCTGAATGAGATCCGCCAGACCTATGGCGACGATCGCCGCACGGAGATCCTCAGCACCCAGGAAGATCTCACCATTGAAGACCTGATCAGCGAGCAGGATCTGGTGGTGACAATTTCCCACCAGGGTTACGCGAAAACTCAGCCGCTGGATGCTTATCAGGCGCAGCGCAGAGGTGGCCGTGGCCGCGCGGCGACGGCAGTGAAAGACGAGGACTTCGTCGAACATCTGCTGATCACCCACAGCCACAACACGCTGCTGTGTTTTTCCAACCTCGGCAAAGTCTACTGGCTCAAGGTCTACCAGATACCCCAGGCGAGCAGAATTGCCAAAGGGCGGCCGCTGATCAACATGCTGCCCCTGGACGGTGCAGAACGCATCACCGCGGTGCTGCCTATCGAAGACTTCTCAGAAGACCGCTTTGTGTTCATGGCCACCGGCAACGGCACGGTCAAGAAGACGCCACTCGAACAGTTCTCCCGTCCCCGCACCAGCGGGCTGATCGCCCTCGAACTGGAAGAGGGCAACACGCTGATTGGTGCAGCTGTTACCGATGGCAGCGATGACGTGATGCTGACGGCGAGTTCCGGCAAGGTTGTGCGTTTCAAAGAATCCGATGTGCGGGCGATGGGTCGAACCGCGCGCGGCGTTCGCGGCATCCGCCTGAAAGAAGGACAGTCGGTCATTTCTCTGATCATCCCCCAGCCGGATGGCTTTGTGCTGACTGCCAGTGAACACGGTTTTGGTAAGCGTACCTCGGTCGAAGAGTTCCCGGTGAAGGGTCGCGGCACCCAGGGTGTGATCGGGATGCAGATCTCGAAGCGCAATGGCGAGCTGGTGGCTGCGGTGCAGGTATTCGAAGGCGACGAACTGATGCTGATCAGCGATCTGGGTACTCTGGTGCGCACCGCGGCGGATGGCGTTTCCCTGCTGGGACGCAATACTCAGGGCGTGAGACTCATCAACCTGCGCGGCGAGGAACTGCTCGTGGGTGCTGGCCGGATTGCGGAACAGGAAGAGGAATTGGAAGGGGATCCTGCAGGTGGATCCCTCGACGACGAAGGATCCCCGTCTGCGGAGGCAGACGATGCCGCGGCCGATCCCGACACTGCCGCCGATGCCGGGGATGCTGAATGAGCCGGGTGCATAATTTTTCGGCAGGCCCCGCCGCGCTGCCGCTGGAAGTACTCGAGCGTGCGCGTGCGGAGATGCTCGACTACGCCGGCACCGGCATGTCGGTGATGGAAATGAGCCATCGCAGCAAGGCGTTCATCGACATCGCGGAACGTGCCGAAGCGGATCTGATCGAACTGCTGCGCATTCCCGCGGACTACAAGGTGCTGTTTCTGCAGGGTGGCGCGACGCTGCAGTTTGCCATGGTGCCCTTGAATCTGCTGGGTGACGCAACCAGCGCGGACTATGTGAATACCGGGGCCTGGTCGACCAAAGCCATTCAGGAAGCGGGTCGCTTCTGTGTCGCGAATGTTGTGGCGACTTCGGAGGGCAGCGGCTTCGATCACATTCCCGAGCCGGCCAGCTGGAAGCTGGATGCGAATGCCGCCTATCTGCACATCTGCTCAAACGAGACCATCGGCGGCGTGCAGTTTCACGAACTGCCTGCAGCAGACGGCCGTCCGCTGGTGGTCGATGCATCTTCCGACATCCTCTCCAGGCCGCTGGACGTATCCCGCTGCGGGGTCATCTATGCGGGTGCGCAGAAAAACATCGGACCAGCCGGTCTTACCGTTGTCATCGTCCGCCGCGATCTCCTGGGGCGCGCGGGACCGACGGTGCCGAGCATGCTCGATTATTCGGTACATGCCGGCGCAGACTCGATGTCGAACACCCCGCCCACCTATGCCTGGTACCTGGCTGGACTGGTGTTCCAGTGGCTGAAAAAGCAGGGGGGGCTCGAAGCCATTGCCGCCGTCAATGCGCGCAAGGCCGGCAAGCTCTACGACGCCATCGATCACAGCAATTTCTATACTTCGCCGGTCGCCGAAGCCGATCGCTCTCTGATGAACGTACCCTTCACACTCCCGGATCCGGAACTCGACAAGCGTTTTCTGGCGGGTGCCGAAGAGGCCGGTCTGACCAACCTCAAGGGTCATCGCAGTGTCGGCGGTATGAGGGCGAGTCTCTACAATGCGGTTCCGGAGAACGCTGTGGATGCGCTCGTGCAATACATGCAGACCTTCGAGTATGAGCAGGGCTGACAGTGAAGAAAAACCGTCGCTCGAGTCGGTGCGTAAGCGCATCGATGAGATAGACGAAGCGCTGACGCAACTGCTCAGTGAACGTGCCGGCTGCGCGCTGCAGGTTGGGGAGATCAAGCAGGCGGAGCCCAGCTCCGAGCCGCCGGTTTTCTTCCGGCCGGAGCGGGAAGCCCAGATCCTCAAGCGGATACAGGCGCGGAATCCCGGTCCGCTGAGTAATCAGGAACTGGCACGTCTGTTCAGAGAAATCATTTCCTGCTGTCTGAACCTCGAACAGCCCCTGACCATCGCCTACCTCGGCCCGGCGGGCACCTACACCGAAGCCGCAGCGGTCAAGCAGTTCGGCCATTTCGCCACGACCCGTGCGCTGGCCTCCATCGACGAAGTTTTCCGGGAGGTCGAATCCGAAAGTGCCCACTACGGCGTGGTGCCGGTAGAAAACTCCACGGAAGGGATGGTCAACCACACACTGGACTGCTTCATGGCCTCCGCCCTGCGCATCTGCGCAGAAGTGGAAATGCCCATTCACCACGCACTGATGGTGGATCCGCAGGCCGGTGACGCCGCGATAGAGGAAATCATTTCTCATTCCCAGTCCCTCGCCCAGTGTCGCAAGTGGCTGGACGCCCACTATCCCGGAATTGCCCGTACCCCGGTGAACAGTAATGCGGAAGCAGCCCGTCTGGTGCTCGATCACCCCGGCAAAGCGGCGATCGCAGGAGACGTGGCGGCCGAGCGCTACGGCCTGCGGGTAGTGGCGCGCAACATAGAAGATCAGGCGGATAACAAGACCCGGTTTCTGGTGATCGGCCGGCAGAATGTCGGACCCAGCGGCGATGACAAGACCTCGCTGCTGGTGTCGGTACGCAATGAGCCCGGTGCCCTGTACAGAGTGCTGGAGCCTTTCCACCGCCACGACATCAGCCTGAGTCGGATCGAGACCCGTCCGGCGCGCTCGGGCAACTGGTCTTATGTGTTCTTCATCGATTTCGACGGTCATCGCAGCGACCCGAAGATCCAGCAGGTGCTGGCAGAGGTGGGCGAGGTGTCTTTAGAAGTCCGAACCCTCGGCTCTTATCCCCAGGCGGTGGTCTGATGGCATTGAAAGGTCCCGTACACGCCGGTATTGCCGGACTGAGTCCCTACCTGCCCGGCAAACCCGTGGAAGCCCTGACCCGGGAGCTGGGGATCACCGATGTGATCAAGCTCGCCAGTAACGAAAACCCCCGGGGTCCGGGCGAGCTCGTGCAGGAGGCGATCAGGCGTGCGCTGGCCACCCTGTCGCGCTATCCCGATGGCAGCGGTTTCAGGCTCCGGCAGGCGCTGGCGGCCCATCTCGATGTGAAACCTGAGCAGATCACGCTCGGCAATGGATCCAATGATGTGCTCGATCTGGCGGCACGGATCACTCT
Organism: Pseudomonadales bacterium; assembly: GCA_041395945.1. Lineage (NCBI taxonomy): Bacteria > Pseudomonadati > Pseudomonadota > Gammaproteobacteria > Pseudomonadales > Pseudomonadales bacterium. Next base: position 2,580,084 of record JAWKZN010000001.1, on the reverse strand, counting down.
GAACCCCGGAGCCGAGGCGATCGTATCGCGCCATGCTTTTGTCGTGTACAGGCTGGTGGTCGCAAGCTGCGGTGCCCGACTCATCGAAGTACCGGCGCTGAATTACGGCGCTGATCTGTCTGCGATGCTGGCCGGCATCAACGAGCAGACTGCCATGATATTTCTCGCCAACCCGAACAACCCGACGGGAAACTGGGTCGGTGCCAGGGCGCTCACCGATTTCCTTGATCGGGTACCGGAGCGGGTGTGGGTGGTGCTGGATGAGGCCTATGCGGAGTACGTGGAAATCGACGACTACCCGGACGGTGTGCGTCTGCTCGAGCGTTATCCGAACCTCATCGTGACCCGCACGTTTTCCAAAATCCATGGCCTGGCAGCGCTGCGTGTCGGTTACTCTGTGACGTCACCCGAAGTGGCGGATCTGATGAATCGCGCGCGTCAGCCGTTCAATGTCAACGCACTCGGACTCGCGGGTGCTGAAGCAGCGCTGCGGGACCAGGAATTCGTGAGCACTTCCCGGGCAATGAACCGGGAAGGCATGCAGCAGATCCGCACCGGACTCACTGCGCTGAAACTCGAAACGATTCCCAGTGCGGGCAATTTTCTGACCTTCGACCTCGGCCAGCCGGCTGCGCCTGTATACCAGGCGCTGCTGCGGGAAGGTGTCATCGTGCGCCCGATCGCCGAGTACGGGCTGCCCGATCACCTGCGGGTGAGTGTCGGCCTGCCCCGGGAGAACGAGCGATTCCTCGCAGCACTTGGCCGTGTGCTGGCGTCTGCAGAGAGACCCGATGGCTCACGCCCGTCCGGCGCGTCAGCTGACGCGCGTTCCGGCGGGTGAGTTGAAACCGCGACTCACCATCGTCGGCACCGGACTGATTGGTGCCTCCTTCGCCCTTGCATTGCGCGACAGTTTTTCCCGGATCTGCGCGATCGAGCCGGACCCGGCGCACGCCGCAGCGGTGCTGGATGGCGGTGTGGTGGACGCGGTAGTGAAGGAAGTGGCTCCTGATCAGGATGCGGTACTGCTCGCCTGCCCCAGCAACCGGATTGCCGAGTGGGTGATCCGACTTGCAGACCATCCCGGTACTCTCTTCGATACCGGCAGTGTAAAAAGTGGTGTTTTGAAGAAGATCCGCTCGCGACTGGGGCGGGTGCCGGAGCAGTTTGTACCCTGCCATCCCATTGCCGGGAGTGAGCGCAGCGGACCGGCTGCGGCGGACGGCGCGCTGTTCCGGAACTGCCGGGTGATCCTGACCCCCCCGGCCGGCACCGACCCGGTGCGCAGCAGTCGGGTTGCCGACTGGTGGCGGGCTGCTGGTGCCCGGGTGTCAACAATGGATCCGGAGGAGCACGACCGGGTGTACGCCCTCACCAGTCATCTGCCCCATCTGCTGGCATTCACCTATCTGCAGGCCATAGAACCGGAACACCTCGACCATACCGGCGGCGGCTTCCGGGATTTCAGCCGCATCGGTGCCTCGGATCCCCAGATGTGGACGGCGATATTCGAAGGCAACCGCACTTTCCTGCTGCCCCTGATCGATGACTTTCAGCAGCAGCTGGAAAAATTCCGTCTCGCCATCGAGCGTGGCGATCGGGAGGAATGTCTGAGGCTGATCGGCCGGGCCAGGGCGCTGCGGGCAAATCTGACCGAGGAACCGCCGGGTGACTGAGGCCTCCGCTGCCGGACAGATTCCGGTAGTCACCATCGACGGTCCGAGTGGCTCCGGCAAAGGCACCATCGCCAGCCTCCTGGCCGAACGGCTCGGCTGGCATCTCCTGGACAGCGGTGCGCTGTATCGGGTGGTGGCAGCGGAGGCGCTCAGAACGGGTGTCAGTCTCGAGGATGAGGCTGGGCTTGGCCGGCTGGCGGGGGCGCTGGACATCCGTTTCGATGGAGAGTCGGTGTGGGTGGACGGTCGGGATCTGGGCGTGGAGATCCGCACCGAGGTGGTGAGCGAAGCGGCCTCCATCGTGGCAGCCCTGGCGCCGGTACGCGCTGCCATTCTGGCCCTGCAGCGGGGCATGCGGCGGGCCCCCGGGCTTGTGGCGGATGGCCGGGACATGGGCACCGTGGTCTTTGCCGATGCGCCGTTGAAGATTTACCTCGACGCCAGTGTCGAGGCGCGCGCGGAGCGCCGCTATAACCAGTTGAAAAACAAAGGGTTAACTGTTAGCCTCCGCGCCCTTCTTGCGAGCCTGAAAGATCGGGACGAGCGAGATAGAGCCCGCGCAGTCTCACCGCTTGTGCCGGCCCGCGATGCAATCGTCATCGACAGCACGGAAATGTCCATCGACGCCGTGCTGTCGCAGATCGTTGCAGAGGTCGAGGCCAGACAACTGCGAGAAAGCGCATAACATCAACCAACGTTGATGCCTCTTACCGGTGCGACGTCGGAACAACCGGCGGCCGGTAGCGCGGTGTCATCACAACAGGAGCGTTCACCCCGGAGAGATTCTCCGCAGGTGATACACGAAATTACTCAATGAGCGAAAGTTTTGCCGATCTGTTTGCAGAGAGCCTTGAAACCATCGAGATGGCCCCCGGGTCCATCGTTACCGGCACGGTGGTCGATATCGACAGCGACTGGGTGGTTGTCCACGCCGGTCTGAAATCCGAAGGGGTCATTCCCAAGAGCCAGTTCCTCAACGAACAGGGTGAACTCACCCTGAAGATCGGTGACCGGGTTCAGGTTGCCATGGAAGTGGTGGACGATGGCTTCGGTGAGACGCGCCTGTCCCGTGAAAAAGCCAAGCGGGCCGAATCCTGGATGCATCTGGATGCCGCCTTCGATAAGAACGAAGTGGTCATCGGCATCATCAATGGCAAGGTGAAGGGTGGCTTCACCGTGGATCTGAACGAGATCCGTGCGTTCCTGCCCGGCTCCCTGGTCGACATCCGGCCGTTGCGGGAGACGGCTCATCTGGAAGGCAAGCCGCTGGAATTCAAAGTCATCAAGCTCGACCAGAAGCGCAACAACGTCGTGGTATCCCGGCGCGCGGTACTGGAAGAAGAGAACAGCGCAGAGCGCGAACAGCTGCTGGCCCAGCTCGAAGAAGGCCAGGATGTGAAGGGTATCGTGAAAAACCTCACGGACTACGGTGCGTTCGTGGACCTCGGCGGCGTCGACGGTCTGCTGCACATAACCGACATGGCCTGGCGCCGTATCCGCCATCCGAGCGAGATGGTGAATGTCGGCGACGAAGTGCAGGTCCGCATTCTCAAATTCGATCGCGAAAAGAACCGGGTCAGCCTCGGCATGAAGCAGCTGGGTGACGATCCCTGGGTGTCCATCACCCAGCGTTACCCGGAAGGCTCCCGGGTTGCCGCGACCGTCACTAATCTCACCGATTACGGCTGTTTCGCCGAGATCGAGGAAGGGGTGGAAGGTCTGGTACACGTCTCCGAGATGGACTGGACCAACAAAAACATTCACCCGTCCAAAGTGGTGCATGTCGGTGACCAGGTTGAAGTGATGGTGCTGGATATCGACGAAGAACGTCGTCGTATTTCACTGGGCATCAAACAGTGCCGTCCCAATCCCTGGGAAGAGTTCGCGATCAACCATGCCAAGAACGACCGCATCAGCGGCAAGATCAAGTCGATCACGGACTTCGGTATCTTCATCGGTCTCGACGGCGGCATCGATGGTCTGGTGCATCTGTCCGACATTTCCTGGAACGAGCCTGGCGAATCCGCCGTGCGCCGCTACTCGAAAGGGGAAGAGATCGAAACGGTCATTCTCTCGGTCGATCCGGAGCGTGAGCGGATTTCCCTCGGGGTGAAACAGCTCGATCAGGATCCGTTCTCCGATTACACCGCGGTGAACGATCGCGGCAGCGTGGTCAAAGGCACGGTGATTGAAGTCGAGCCGAAGGAGGCCATCCTCGAACTGGCACCCGAAGTGCGTGGCCTGCTCAAGGCTTCAGAAATCAGCATCGACCGGGTGGAAGACGCGCGTAATGCGCTGTCTGTCGGCCAGGAAGTCGAGGTCAAGATCATCAGCATCGACCGCAAGAACCGTGGGATCAGCCTCTCCATCAAGTCCAAGGACGTTGAGGAAGAGCGCACGGCGGTCCGCGAGCATCGCGCCAAAGAGAGCGACAGAGCGGGCCCGGCGACACTGGGTGATCTGATCAAGGCCCAGATGAATCAGCCCGAAGGCGACTGAAGCCAGGCTGACTGATCCGACCACAGGGCACCGTTGCGGGTGCCCTGCGGCCGGAGTTAACGTCTCAAACTGCTACTGGGGGTGGCGGTGTGGATCAGGTTCCCAAAAAGCCCGCCGGCGAGTCGACGGTGTCTGCGAATTGCCCGATCAGTGCGCAATTTCGATACAAATCCGGCGAAAAAAGCTATAAAAATCAAAGACAAAAGCTTTAAGATCTGACAATGACGAAGTCCGAGCTCATCGAGATCATTTCCGCCAAGCAGACCCAGCTGTCCGCCAAAGACGTCGAGCTGGCGGTGAAGACCCTTATCGAGCAGATGTCAGAAACCCTGGCTGCCGGGGAGCGGATAGAAATCCGCGGTTTCGGCAGCTTCTCCCTGCACTACCGGGCGCCGCGTATCGGACGCAATCCCAAGACCGGCGAGTCTGTCGGACTTGCCGGAAAATATGTCCCCCACTTCAAGCCCGGCAAAGAACTCCGGGACCGGGTCAACGACGCGCTCGTCGAAGAAATGAAGTCAGCCAGTGCAGGCTCAGCGGGAAGCATGCCGGAGTGATTGCCTGGCTGATTCGGCTTTTCTGGGGGCTGCTGGCTGTCGGGCTGTTTCTTCTCGCGGCGCTGGTGGTCAACCAGGAGCCTGTGGCGCTCAAATTTCTCAACTGGCAGTCACCCGAAGTCAGCGTATTCTGGTGGCTGCTCGGGGCATTCGGTGCGGGTCTGTTCCTGGGCCTCCTGGGTACTCTGGTGGCAACCACCCGGCTGCGACTGACCAATCGCCGGCTTGGCAAAGAGCTGACGCGTGCCGAAAAGGCGCTCGACAACGGCTGATCGGGTGCCTCTGAGCAGATCTCTCTGATTAGCTAGGAAGGGCCGCAGCGGGATATGCCGGACAACCTGACTCTTTATCTATTGCTCGTCATCGCTCTGGGTGTCGGCTTTGCCCTGGGCCGTCGGGAGTGGCGCAAGCCTCCCAGAAGCCTCGGTATGGTTGCGCGGGATTATCTCGACGGCCTCAATCACCTGCTCAACGAACGTCACGATGAGGCGATAGATACCTTTGTGGAACGGATGTCTGTCGACAGCGACACAGTGGATACACATCTGGCGCTGGGCAGCCTGGTCCGCCGCCGGGGTGAGGTAGACAAAGCCATCCGCATTCATCAGAACCTGCTGGCAAGGCCGGTGCTGTCCGCCCAGCACCGCCAGCAGACAGAACTCGAACTGGCACGGGATTACCTCGTTGCCGGTCTGCTCGACCGGGCGGAGAGCCTGCTGCTCGAACTGGTGAGCAGATCCGGCGCACAGCGGCAGACGGCTCAGGAGTTGCTGGTTGAGGTGTATCAGCGTGAAAAAGAATGGGACAAAGCGGTGGCAGTGGGTCGGGAACTGCTGCGGGTGGATCGCGGGGTACGGCCGAAACTCGCCCAGTTTCAATGTGAGATCGCCCAGCAGGCGATGGACGAGGGAGATCTGCGCGGAGCGCGGGAGGCGTTGGGCAAGGCCACGGATTTCGACAGCCGCTGCGCGCGCGCTTATCTCATCCGGGCCGGTGTGGAACTTTCGGCCGGTCGCTATCGGGATGTGCGGCGCCTGCTGCGCAAAGCCTGCCAGTTCGATCCGGAACTGGTGCAGGAAACCCTGGCCATGTTCCGTACTGCCAGTCTCGAACTCAATGACGAAGCCGGCTACATCAGCTTCCTGCAGGAAGTGGTAGCCAGTGCGCCGGTGTTACCGGCCATTGAAGCGCTGGGCGGTCATCTCGAACGTCAGTCCGGGGCCGCTGCTGCCAGGGATTTCATGATCGAACAGCTGCTGAAAAATCCCACGCTGGCTGGATTCGTGCTGCTGCTCAGACACCTGGATGTGCATGGTGAAGCGCTGGAGGCTGAACAGCTGGCGCTGGTTCGGCGGTTTTCTGAAGCGTTACAGCAGAAGCAATCCAGCTACCGCTGTCACCACTGCGGTTTTGGCTGCCATTCTCTGATGTGGCAGTGTCCCAGCTGCCGTACCTGGGACAGCGTGAAACCGATCAGCGGCCTGGCACTGCAGAAAAATGGTGGATCGTCGAGTGCTGAACTGAAACCGGGTTGAGGGCTGACCCGCCTGGACGTCATCTGCTGCTGCCGGTAGTCGCAAAGCCTTCGTAGGCTGGCCCGACCACTGACAGACAGGAGTGATCATGGCCTTCAAATTTTCCGGTTTCTCCCTCCCGCTCGCCGTTCTCTGCCTGGCGTTGCTCACCCGACCGGTTTTTGCAGTACCGGATTCGGTGAACGTCAATTCGGCAGACGCGGCAACGATAGCCGCGGTACTCGATGGAGTCGGAGCGAGCAGAGCCCAGGCGATCGTCGACTATCGGGACCAGAATGGCGCCTTCAGCGACCCCTACGACATCGCCAACGTGAAAGGCATCGGCGATCGACTGATCGAGATGAATGCCGACAAAATCCGCCTGAAGGATTGACCCGGCAGACGCTCTGAAAGGGGCGGTCTACCGCCCCTTGCTCCCCCGTCCTCGACCACGCCCTGATCAACCCGTTTCCGAGCTTCCTGACTGACTCGGTGACGTATGAGGCCTAATCGCGATAGCCGGCGACCTGTTCCACCACCTGGCTCAAGGCAAGGGTGGCGTCCGCTCCCTGCACAGGATCGGCAGAGTCCACACCGCAGGCCTGCGCGTTGCACAGGGTTGTCGGGCTGGAGAAGCGGGGCAGGCGCACCGCGTTGAAAATCCTCGGGCTCGCCATGATGGTTACGAAGTCGTTGTCGACTCCGAAACCTGCGCCGTAGGGCAGGCTGCCGCCATCCGGATCTTCGCGCCGGGAATGGACCAGGCCCAGGTTATGGCCGAGTTCGTGTACCAGGGTGTAGTCCGAGCAGTCGATGGCGACTGCCGAATAGCCGAAATCCGCCTCCGCAGGATGGGAAAAATCTCCGTTGGCACCGAATCCGCCGACCCAGGCGTATCCGCAGAGTCCATCATTGGCATAGGGTCGAAACAGGGTTACCAGATCGGCCTCGACCAGATCCCGGGTCGCCGCCACCTGGGCAAAGGACGGATGCGAGGCGAAGGTGAGCGCTTCCAGGGCTTCGGTGATCAGATAGTCGTCCGGGTAGTCGGTTGCCATCGCCCGGGCAAGTTCAAAGCGCACCGGCACGTTCGAGTCTTCCATCACCGTGTTGGCGACGTTGAGCAGGTGCGCGATGCGCAGTTCGATGTTGGAGAAGTGTGCCCTCGTGCCGGTGGAGTACAGAGTCAGCACCCGGATCACCGCATCCGGTGCTGGCGCCGGAATCAGGGTGGGAGGGGGTTGTGCTGCCGTGGTACTGGCCTGCACGGGTGCTGCGGTGCTGGTCGGTGGCGCATTCACCGGCGTGTCCGCTGAACCGCCGCTGCTGCCACCGCAGGCGCTGAGCAGGCACACCAGAAGCAGAGCGACCGGCGGCCGGAAGACTGCAGTCTGGCGAGGATCAGGCCAGCGGGGCATGACGGTAATCGCGGGCATCGGGATTGTTTCTGAGATCGAGCTGCTGCTGGCTGGCGAGCTGGGTGTGACCATTGCGCCGCTCAAGGGTATAGACGCCCGCCGGGGTCGCGATGGTGGCGAAGTAGTCACCCAGGCATTCGGTGATCACGCCGCGTAGTCCCGCACTGGTGATATGAAGTATCCGCACAGTGTCTGCTTTCTCCAGCCGCAGCAGATCGATGCGCAGCAGCCCGCCCTCCGGGTGCAGTACATCGAGAAAGCCCTGTTCGAGCAGCAGATCCAGCTGTCTGTTGTCCATCGCCAGAGATCCCGGTCCGCCATCCGGCTCCGGTCCGTCGCCGGCGGCAGGGGAAGGCCTGTCAGTCAGCACAGGCCAGGACGCATCCAGCGCAGCTTTGCCAGTGCGGGCTGCAGGTGACGCATGGCTGATCCGGTCATCTGGCGCTGCTGCACCGGCCGCGCGGTCTGACCCCGGGCTGCTACCCGGCGCGATGAGCGTCGGAAGACTCAGCAGTGCCACTGCAGCCACCAGCGTCCCGATCCGCGCCTGTTGAGCGATCCTTGCCATGTATTTCAGTGTAGAAGGCTTCGCGCGCTTTGCCGGGGATGTTAAAGTCGTTGGCCGTTTTCGAGTGGGTGGCGATAGGAAGCGGAAGAGCGGGGCGGATCAGACGAGCATGACAAGAAGGGAAGCAGCGGCAATCACCCGGCTCTGGCGGGGATGGATTCTGGATAGGAAGGCCAATAATCAGGCCTATCGGGAATTCGTGCTGGATGTGATCCATGCAGAACCCGGCCTGCAGCATCTGAGTGTTTTCGACATCCTCGATGCAGTCGTCAACGGTGAAGCCTGGGCAGCAGTCCCCGGCGAGGGTCGCTCAGAGCCTGGCCGTGCCGCTGCCCGCAGCACCCGCACCGGCGATACGGCCGAAGACCGAACCCGCGGTCAATCCGCTACCCCCCGGATAGTTGAAGTAGAAGAGTCCGCCAACTAGCTCCCCCGCGGCAAAGAGTCCGGGAATCGGCTCGCCTTCCTGAGAGCAGACCCGGGCGGTGTTGTCGACATGCAGGCCACCGAAGGTGAAGGTAATCCCGCAGGTCACCGCGTATGCCTCAAACGGCGGTGTGTCGATTCTGTTTGCCCAGTTCGACTTTGGAATCGCCAGTCCCCGGGTACCTCTGCCGTCCCGGATAGCGGGATCGAAAGGCACCTCGTCCATCACCCCCTCATTGAACCCCTGGATGGTCGCCAGCATTGCGGGAGCATTCATGCCATCCATTCTGTCCGCCAGTTGCACCAGGCTGTCGGCTCGAACCCGGGTGGCGCGGCGGATCCGGTACTCGTCCCGCAGCAGCTTCGACACCCGTGCGTCGAACACCTGCCAGGCTGTCTGCCGGGGCTGTCTGAGGATCTCAGCGCCATAGCGGGCATAGGTGAAATTGCGGAAATCCGCGCCTTCGTCGAGAAAGCGCTGACCCTGGAGATTGAGCATCAGGCCCAGGGGGTAGGAGTGCTTCTGGAAGGCATCCCCGACCTCGAGATCCCCGTATTCGGGCGCGTTCAGGTCCCAGGCGACCGCGTGGCAACCGGACCAGTGGCCACGGGGTGCGGCGCCGACATCCAGGGCCATACTGATACCATCGCCGGTGTTGAAGCGTGTGCCGCGAACCCGGGCCAGATCCCAGCCGGGCCCGAGATAGCGTGTGCGCCACTCGGTGCTCGACTCGAATCCGCCGCTGGCAAGGATCACTGCATCGCCATGAAAGGCATCCTCGCCTGCCACGGTGCGTGTGACCACGCCTGTTATGCGGCCCTTTTCCAGCAGCAGCCGGATGGCCCGGGTATCGTAGCGGATGGTTACCCCGGCACGGGTGGCCGCGTCGGTCAGTGCGTCCACCAGGCCCGGACCACCCCCCCAGGCTTCGACCGTGAGTCCCCCCCAGAATCGTACTCTGCCGTCGACCTCGAAGGACTGGCGGCCGTAGAGGGGTAGAAACCGCACCCCGTGCGAATGCATCCAGTTCAGGGTCGGGAAGCTGTTTTCTATGAGCGTCTCGGCGAGTTCGGGATCGGTGCGATAGTGGGTGACCCGTCCCAGGTCTTCATAGAACTGTGCGGCAGTGTAGCTGCCGAAGTCGGTACGTTGGCATTCCTGTTCGGTGAGGTCGGGCATCAGTCTGCGCAGGTCATCCACACCCTGGTAGACGGTGCGCATTGCACCTGCCGTGAATCTCGAGTTACCGCCCCGCAGTTCGTGAGGCGCACGCTCCAGCAGAGTCACCCTCGCACCGTGATCGGCGGCACTGATGGCCGCACACAGTGCGGCGTTGCCGCCGCCAACCACGATCACCTGAGGTGTTGTCATTTGCTCTGTTGCCCGCTTCCCCGTAGGCTCATCCGAGCCTATCACAGGCGGGCATGTGGCGAAGATCAGCTCCTGAGAGCGTCGATGAATTTACCGAAGACTTCCTTTGCGATGGTGCAGACGGGTGTCCGTAAGCTCGAGCCGAAAGACATTCCGATCCCGGACATCGATGCGGACTCCGCACTGCTCGAACTGGAAGCCTGCGGTATCTGCGGCAGCGACTACGAACAGTTCGAAGGCATGTTGCGCACGCCAGTGCCGGTGGTGCCGGGCCATGAACCTCTCGGACGCATCGCCCGCATCGGTGAACGTGCGGCGCAGCGCTGGGGTGTGCAGGAAGGCGATCGGGTTGCAGTCGAGACCATGATTTCCTGTCGCCACTGTCAGCCCTGTCTCACCGGCAGTTATCACCTGTGTGATCACCGCAGGATCTACTCCTATATCCCGACCACCGAAGCGCCCGGTCTCTGGGGCGGTTACGCGCAATACCTGTATCTGCATCCGAACTCCATCGTGCATCGGGTGGCGGACTGGCTGTCTCCCCAGATCGGTGTGATCTTTAATCCGCTGGGAGCGGGGTTTCGCTGGGCGGTGGAGATGCCCCGGACCCAGCCGGGAGACACGGTAGTAATCCTCGGGCCGGGGCAGCGCGGGCTGGCCTGTGTGATCGCCTGCAGGGAAGTGGGTGCGGGCACCATCATCGTCACCGGACTGGAAGTGGATGAAGACAAACTGGCGCTGGCCCGGGTCTTCGGCGCCGACCACACCATAGATGTGGACAACGAAAATGCCGTCCATCGGGTGAAGGAACTCACCAGCGGCCGGGGTGCGGATGTGGTGGTCGATGTCAGCGCCTATGCGACCCGGCCGGTGGTGGATGCACTGTCGATGGTGCGCCCGGGTGGTCGGGTGGTGCTCGCTGGAGTGAAGGGCTTCAAAGCTGTGGAAGGGTTCATCTCGGACCTGATAGTGATGAAGGAAATCAGGGTGATGGGCGCCATCGGCGTGACCTCGAGCGGTTACCGCAGTGCCATCCGGCTGATCGAATCCGGCCGGGTGCCGGTGGAGCGCATGCACACACATGACTTCCAGCTCGCGGATGCGGAACTCGCGATCCGTACACTCGCCCGGGAAGTGCCGGGCGATGCTTCGATTCACAGTTGCCTGATCCCGCCACACTAGATGTGATCTAGAGGTGGGTTGTTCATGCGAGGCATCCGAGGAATTCTATAGGTGACGAAACCAAAAGAATTACCAGGAGCTCGCATGAACGTTCACAAGAATGCCCCATTGACCCCCGAAGGTCGACTTAGAATGGTTCGACGGTCGCTGGGAAAAGGCGTGTCAGCGTCTCAAGTCGCCAGAGAGTTCGACACCAGCACGCATACCGTACTGAAGTGGAAAAAGCGGTACCTGGAGCAAGGTGAGCCCGGTCTCCAGGACCACAGTTCCCGGCCGCACAGTCGCCACCCCAGAGCTCTGACGCCTACCCAGATCCGCCGGATCAAGGCGTTGAGAAAACGCCGTTGGACCATGGATCGGATCGCCCGGGAGGTGGGCTGTCACATCACCACCGTTTCTCTGCATCTGCGAAAGATGGGTCTGAACAAGCTCTCGGCACTTGAGCCTGCCAAACCAGCCAATCGCTACGAGCGTAGCCATGCTGGATCGCTCCTCCACCTGGACATCAAGAAACTAGGCCGTTTCCGGCATGCCGGGCACCGGGTAACTGGAATCAGGCAAGGCAAGCCCTCTCGAGGCATTGGCTGGGAGTTCGTCCACATCTGCATCGATGACCACTCTCGGGTCAGCTATGCCGAGATCCTGCCGGATGAACGCAAAGAGAGCGTCATCGAGTTCTTCCGTAGAGCAAAGACCTACTACGAGTCGCTGGGTATCCGGATCGAACAAGTCATGACGGACAATGGCCCCGGCTATCGCTCAAAGCTGTTCAGTCGGCTGCTGGAGGCTTGTGGAATCCGCCACTTGTTCACCCGGCCCTACACCCCCAGGACCAATGGCAAAGCTGAGCGCTTCATCCAGACCGCCCTTCGAGAATGGGCTTATGGTGTTCGCTACCGGTCATCCCACTTCAGAGCCAAGGCGCTGTGGCCCTGGCTCCACGACTACAACTGGCACCGCCCACACGGTAGCCTGAACAACAAACCACCAATCTCTCGGATAGGACTTTCCATGAACAACCTTATTAGGCGCCACAACTAGAGAAATTCTGCAGGAGCACGATTTCATGAAACACGGAATCATCCTCGGCTCTCCAACCATTGCCGGTCAGATCGCCACCGCCCGGGCTGCGGAAGCGGCAGGCTTCGAGTCGGTGTGGACGACGGAGTTTTTCAACGCCAACGGCCTGGTGCGGCTGGCGGCGGTCGCCGCGGCAACCCGACGGGTAAAGGTTGGGACCGGGATTGCCTACGCCTTCATGCGCTCGCCGATGCTCGCCGCGTCCGCGGCGATGGACATCGACGAGATCTCCAGCGGCAGGATGATTCTGGGACTGGGCAGCGGCACGGAGCGGATGAACCGGGAATGGTACGCCATGCCTTTCGATGCTCCCCCTGCACCGCGAATCAGGGATGCCGTGGGGCTCGTCCGTGCGGCCATAGCTGCCCAGAAGGGTGGTGGTCTGGTCTATGACGGCCCCTACTACCAGGTAAAGATCCCGGCGTTTTCCCGTCCCCGGGCCGCCCGGGAAACGATCCCCATCGCGCTGGCGGCGGTGAATCGCGGGATGATCCGGGCCGCCGCTGCGGTCGCGGATGGTCTGATCGGTCATCCCGTGTTCACCCGAAAGTACATCACAGAAATGGTCCTGCCCCAGCTCGAAGGATCCGAGTGTGAGCTGCTGCCCTATGTGATCACGGCGGTCGCCGATTCGACCGAACAGGCGCGCAATGAAGCGCGTGGCCAGATCGGCTTTTACTACACCACCCGGCTGTATCACACGATCCTCGAGCCGCACGGCTGGAAAGCACAGGGAGAGGCGATTGCCGCGGCTTTTCGCAGAGGTGATTTTGCCGCCATGGCAGCCGCGGTCACCGATGCAATGGTGGACGAGATCGCCATTGCCGGCACACCGGATGAAGTGCGGGATCAACTCAAAGCCTGGCAGCCGCTCACCGATCACGTGTTGCTCTACACGCCCAGTATCGGTATGAAACCGGGTCGTGTGCAGGAAAACCTCGATGCGATTGTGGATACTTTCGCAACTGCAGGAAATCAGGAGCGGATGGCGTGACCGGAACGACGAAAGCGATACCCTTTGATGAGCACATTGCGCAGGGTTTTCTCAAGGCCCCGCGTGGTGCGGGGGGAGGACTCACGGAATTTCTCGGCTTCGAGATGCTCGAAGCGGGCCCGGGTTTCATGGTGGGGCGTTTCGAAGTGCGGCCGGACCTCCTCACCCCGATGGGCAACATGCATGGCGGTGTGCTCTCTGCGTTCTGTGATCACATGCTGGGCTGTGTCTGCTATCCGGCCATGAAGAAAGGCCAGTGGGCGGCGACCACCGAGTTCAAAATCAACCTCACAGCGCCGGTGACCAGGGGGGAGGTGATAGCCCGGGCGGAAGTCATCAATCTGTCCCGAACCCAGGCGGTGGTGCGGATCGATGTGACGAACGAAGGGCGGCTCACCGCCATAGCCCAGGGAACGGTGACGATTCGTGATCCACGCTGAATACAGATCCGCTCAGCGCCCGCGGACACGATCGGCACGTGGCTGGCGCCTGTGCATCCGCATCCTCGGTGCGCCGCTGGTCATACTTGCGCTTGCCGCCTGTTCGGGCACACCGCTGGAACCTCCACCCCGGTCCTTCGATCTGGGTGGTGACTGGGTGCTTGATGCGTCCGCGAGCACCACACCGGCAGGCCCGCCGCCTGAATCCCTGCGGCCACGCCGGGGAGACCTGGCAACCCGCTTTCTCGCCCAGGACTTTCCGGTACTGTTCGCCGAACGCATGCAGATCGAGCAGAACCGGGATTCCATGGGTATCGACTTCGGTCAGGGCGCCTACCGGGATATTTCCTGGGGTGAACGGGATCGTGGTCCCTGGCGGGTGCAGGCGGGCTGGCGTGAAGGGCAGTTACATGTGTATTCCAGGACACACGATGCCAGTTCGAGGGAGCTGTACAGTCTGTCCCCGGACGGCCAGCGACTTACCATCGACATCGAGGTGGACAATGCCGGTCGGCGTCAATCCTTCACCCGGGTCTTCACACGGCGCTCACCGATCTGAAGGCTCCGCTGCACCGAGCCGCTCCAGGGCCAGATCGGCCAGTTTCTGCCAGTACAGGTCCGGTGCCCAGTTGCGGGCGTTGGTCAGGTAGGTGCGCGCACGGGTGTCTCCAATCAGTCGATACCCTTCGCCGAGGTAGAAGTTCACCACCGAAGCCCAGGGCACGCGCTGATAGGCGACCTGCAGGTAATTCACCGCATCGCCTGGTCGGCCGGAATGCAGGTAGGAAAGACCCAGTCCGAATACCGCATCGATTCGGTCCGGGTCTTCGCGAAGGCTGTCCCGATACAGCGATGCGGCACGGCGCCAGGCGGCGCGACAGGTCTCGGTGACTTTCTGCAGACAGTCGTCCACCAGCCGATCTGCAAAATTGACCATGGCGTTGAGGTTCCGGTCTCCAGACGATGCGCTCAGCGGTTCCCTGCTGTAAGCGCTCTCTGCGAGGGCGAGCGCGATTGCAGACTCTCCCAGAGCAGCGTGGGCGCGGGATTGGGCCACCAGCAGTTCAGGATCCTCCGCGCGTTCGGCAAGCTGGGGTTCGAGGAGCTTCAGTGCGTGGGCGGGATTGTGCGCGAGCGTAGCGAGCGCGAGCTCGAAGTCCCGTTCCTGATCGGACAGACATCGGATCGAGCGGGCGGACTGCCGGGAATCGGCCGGAAGTTCCACCCGACGGGGTGTATCGAATTTCCGCAGGTGAACTTCCAGTGCACGCTGGAGATCGCGCACAGAAGTATCGAGATATTCCGTCAGGCGCCCGTTCCTGTCGCTGAGGTATGCCGTGAGTACCCCGCGTGTGTCGACAGCGAGTGCTTCAGGCGGGAAATACAGGTAGTGGGTGAGCAGCCACGACCAGTGGTAGAAACTGCGCATCCGGTCCCCGGCCCAGTCTGAGATCTGAACCGCGGCAAGCGTTTCCTGGAGTGTGAGCGGCCGGATTCTGCGCCTCGGATCCCGGTAGAAGAGCTCCTCCATGCGCTTTCTCGGCAGTTCGCCGACGACCGCAGCCCCCGCCTCGTAGGTCACGGCACCCAGCAGACTCGCGAGTCCCTCGTCGTACCAGGTCGGCAGGCTGATGTCCAGACGGCTGCGCAGCAGATAGTGTGCGTATTCGTGTTGTGCGGTTTCCAGGGTGCTGCGCTGGTCGGGACCGATGAGCAGTCGATGGGTTTTCAGCGATGGCTGCATGACACCGGCAAAGCGTCCTGTGCCCAGATGGCGTCTTAAGTCGTTGCGGCTGGAAAAGACGATCAGTTTCAGTGGCGCCGGCCTTAAAACGGCTGTACCGGGCAGCAGCGGCTGCGCTACTGCGTCCAGTCTTTCAAGACGCAGCAGCAGCTCGTCGAGGTCGGTCTGCCTGAGGTCGGTGATGACGGTGAAAGCGTCGGTCCTTGTTTCGCACCAGGGTCGTTGCGCAGCAAGGGCGCCAGTGGCCGTGCCCGCCTGCAGGGCCAGGGATGCAAGAAACAGGATGACTCGACCCGGCCGGGCGCGACCTTCTACACTCGGGCGACGGATCAGGGCAGGAGGGAGGACATCGTGTCCAGAATCTGCTGGTGGCTGACACTGCTGGGTTTGGGCACGACCGCCCAGACTGCAGAGCTTTCGCTTCCGCTGTTGAACTGCATCGCAGAGCAGACGGGTGGTTTTCACGACTACCCGGAGAACGAGGAACTCTACGAGCCGGCGCTTTTTCATCCGAGAGCCTTCGAGCTCGAGGAGAATCTCGTGTTCAAACGCAATCTGGTGGACCCGGCACAATCGAAGGATCGGGAACTGCCTGCGGATCTGTATGTCACGCTGCGAATGCTGGGGGGCGGGTCTGACGCAGGCATGGATGCGCCTGAAACCGAGCTCGAGTGCCGGCAGGTTCGTGGCGCGGACGGCTCCCAGGGTGTGAGCTGTGTGAATCTGCCCCCCTCGGAATTGCTGCTGCTCAACATGGCAACATTGCGTTTCACACGCGCTTCGGTTGGTGGCTGGACCTTCACCGGTGCCAGAGATGCGCACGGTGGCGACTCGATCTATGTCGAGTACGGGCGCTGCAGGTCACACTCCGACTCTGACGCGTCCGGCGGCTGAGCACCGGACCGATCCCGGACCGGCGCTCTCCGGACGCAGAACCCGATTACTCTGCCTCTTCCGTTTCCAGAGCTTCGACTTCTGCCAGCAGTGCCGCGAGCTCCGCATCGAGAGGTTCAGCTGCGTCGGAGACCGGCCGCTGGGCAGTGACGTTGATCAGTTCCAGAGTCTGAATTCTGTCTTTCACTGCGAGGGCGGACGATCGGACGACCGCATCATCCGCGTCTGCGGCCGCGTAGGAGGAGAGCAGGAGAAGACACAGGGTAAGCATTTTCATCAGGATTGCTCCTTGTCAGTGGTGGAAAACCAGTGGTGGAAAGTCAGTGGTGGATAGTCGGTGGCAGGTGGTGCGCGTTCATCCGCGCGAGGTCTGGCAATCAGATCACCGGAGCCGGTGGATTCGTGATCCCAGATAGAGACTTCGTTGAGCGAATACACGAACTGGTAGTCGTGGCGGTTCTGATTGCGGATGATGTTGTCCGTGTCCAGCAGCCAGATGTTGCCGGACGCCAGTTCCACTGCGAGAACCGCGTGATGTCGTCGGGCAGCCCGATCGAAAGCGATGACCACCCGCATCCTTGCTGCAGGCAGGCCGAGTGTGCGCAGGAGAAAATATTTGGTGCTGGCATAGTCCTCGCAATCCCCGCCGCGCTCGATGAATTCAGCCGCCGTTGACCAGCGGCTGCGATACTTCAGCGGCTCTGAGTCTGGATGGACGGCCACTGTGCGAACACGGTCCCTGCGGTAGCGCTTGCGGTTCACATAGTGATTCACAACGGAAATCTGCCGCTGTTCGCTCAGGCTATGTGCTTTTCTGATCAGGTGCGCGAGCGGCTTGAGGCGATTCTGATCTGCGGAGCAGGTTGTTTCGTCATCGATACAGGCGGTGAGCTGGCGGGATTGTTCTGCCTGACGGGCGAGGGTCTGCTGCCAGCCCGGCATGAGAGCCGCCTCGCCCAGGTAGCCGGAGTCGTCAAACAGGTACGGGGCGGCTGCTGCTGGAGCACAATAGCCCAGCAGTCCACACAGAAACCACGCGTACAGCGCGATTGGCTGACGACGATTCCCCTCCATGGGCGTTATCCTGCTCCAGGACAGCAGCCTGCGCAATCCCGGCCCGGGTAGCGGGCCCAGGGGACACATTGTCCGACAATGCCTCGATTCGCACTTTGACCGACTCGTGTTGTCCGAAAAAGCGGGCAGGGCTAGTATCGGTGGTGCTCGCATCGCCCCTGGTGACACCCGGTCGTAGGGGTGCTGGAGGAATACATGGAGCAGAACATCGTCCCCACGAGCGCATCGATCCGGCCCGCACTGGATTCTGTTCCCTTGCGCATGATTGGCACGGTATCCGCCGGGCTGCTGCTGAGCGGCTGCGTGTCATTGTCGAATCCCTATTGGGATCGGCATCAGGGCGTTCCGCAGGATCTCATCACTGGCGCAGCCGTCTTCGGTGAAGAGGTCCGTGCGGAGGAAGTGCCTGAGGAAGACATCCTCGCTGTGACACCACAGATGCAGGCATACGTGGATGACACGCTGGCCGGTGGGCGTTACACGTCGGCCCGCTTCAAACGCATCATGCAGGGACTGTTGCGGGATGGCTATTTCAACGCGAGCTATCAGCCGAACAGAACCAACACCGCAGCGGAAACCTTTGAGCAGAAGGCGGGGAACTGTCTTTCCTATACGAACATGTTCATCGCCCTGGCGAGAGCCTCAGGCCTCGATGCCCGCTATCAGGTTGTCGATGTACCCCCGAGCTGGGACGCGGACGACGGCTATCTGATCCGCTACACACACGTCAATGTGCTGCTGAAAGGCGTGCGGTTCGATAAGGCTTACGGAGAAGATTTCACGGTGGACTTCAATGAAGTCCACCCTGATGTGGATGACCCGGCACGGGTGATTGATGACTCATACGCCAGCGCGCTGTTTTATGCCAATCGATCTGTGAATCTGTTCCGGCAGGGAGAGAATCGTCAGGCCTTCGCATACCTGCGTCGTGCCATCGAGCTGGTGCCGGACAACATGGATTTCTGGCTGAATCTCGGCGCCTTCTACGCCAAGCTCGAACACTACGACGAGGCCATTCGAGCGTATGAGCGGGTGCTGCAGCTGGATCGCCACAATCGAGGGGCGATGTCCGGGCTAGGCCGCGCCTATCAGGTGCTGGGCGACAGCGAACGCGCGGATTACTATATCAACCAGGTCAGGCGCTATCGGGACAGCAACGCCTACTACCATTTCGCCATCGCTCAGACCGAATTTGAGCAGGAGCGTTACGTCGAAGCACTTAACGCCATCAACACAGCGATTGATCTGAAAAAGCGCAACGGACGCTTTTATTTCATGAAGGGACTCACCGAACAGAAGCTGGGAGATGTGGAAGCGGCCAGAGAGAGCTTCAAGCGTGCTTCCCGACATGGCAACTATCGGGATCTGAAAAAACGCTATCGTGAGGAGGTGGCAGGGATCACTTTCGTTTCCTCCTGATTTTCGATTGCGGTCGCAGCCCGCAGCAGTGCCTGGCGCAGATCCTCCAGGCGCACGGGTTTGGCGATGAAGTCGTTCATCCCCGCGTCCAGGCATGCCTGCCGGTCGTCTGACAGCGCGTTTGCCGTCATCGCGATGATGTGAGGCTGTCTGATCGTGTCGGTCACCCGGATACAGCGTGTCGCTTCCAGGCCATCCAGTTCGGGCATCTGGACATCCATCAGGATCAGTTCGTAGTTCCGCCGGGACAGCATGTGCACGGCTTCAAGGCCGTTGGCAGCTATGTCTGCGCGGACACCGAGGCGCAGCAGCATCTGCGCGGCCACCTTCTGATTCACCGCATTGTCCTCAGCGATCAGCACGCTTATACCCGCATAGGGCGAGTCATCTTCCCTGAGGGGACGGTCTTCGTCGAAGGCGCCCTGGGTTTGTGGTGTCAGTGCAGAAGAGATACTCCGGATGAGGGTAGCGGGCCGCACAGGCCGTCGCAGACTGCGGCTGCCCTGGCGTTTCCCGGACCCCGGATTGACGAGGTGGATCGCGGGTACATCGGTTGGCGTGTACGACTGTGCATCCGCGATCACGATCTGCGGATCGTCGATGACTACCTGTGCGCCCGCCTGCTTCAGGGTCAGTTCGAGTTGCTGCCGGGAGAGGAGGAAGGGTTCGACGATCTGAATCCGTGCACCGCTGATATCCGGGTTTTTCTTTGCTGTTGCCGGTATCGCGGAGAGGATTACGGTAACGCGGAATTCTGATCCTGCACCGAATTCACTGTAGACGCTGATGGTGCCGCTCATGAGTTCAACCAGGTTCTTGCTGATGGAAAGACCAAGACCGGTACCGCCGTATTTGCGGGTGGTCGATGCATCCGCCTGGGTGAAGGGATCGAAGAGATTTTTGAGCTTCTCCGCAGGAATGCCGATGCCCGTGTCTTTTACCGTGACGGCGATTTCCACCAGATCCTGTACCAGCGGAGTGACCCTGGCAGACACGGATACTTCACCCCGATCGGTGAATTTCACGGCGTTGGAGATGAGGTTCACGAGTATCTGACGCAGGCGGCTCACATCGCCCAGATACTGAGTCGGCTCATCGGGCAGCGGGTGGCGCACTGACATTGACAGCACGATGTTCTTGGATGCTGCCGACAGCGCCACGACATCCAGGGCATCGCCGATGCATCCATCGAGATCGAAAGACTGGGGCTCGAGCACGATATGACCGGCATCGATCTTCGAGAAATCGAGAATTTCGTTGAGAATGCTCAGCAACCCTTCGCCACTCGTGCGGATCGTTTCGAGCTGAGCTCGCTGTTCTGTACTCAGATCGGATTCGAGCAGCAGAGAGGTCATGCCGATCACTCCATTCATGGGTGTGCGGATTTCATGACTCATATTGGCAAGAAAACGACTTCGTGCGCTGGCAGCCGCCTCAGCGGATTCTTTTGCTTCTTTCAGCTGCGCCTCGCGTTCGACTCTTTCGGTGATGTCCGAAACAACGCCGACAACTTTGACCTGCCTGCCGTTCTCATAAACCGGCTCGGCGATGTAGCGCATCCACTGGCGCTTGTTGCGAATCATCAGTTCCGCCTGCAGGTCGAAGCCGCCACCGCCTTTCACACAGTGAATCATGGCCTTGCGCATCTGCCTGAACTCCGCTTCGTGCACGAAGAGTTCGGGCGTGTTGCGCGGCGGGACGGATCCCGGCTCGAGAGCAAGCAGTTCGTACATCGCTTCCGTCCAGAACAGGCTGTCGGACGCCAGGTCGAACTCCCAGCCAGCCACACGTGCCATGGACTGCGCCTTCCCCAGCAGACGATCCTTGCGCCTGAGATTTGCCTCATCCTGGATGCGCTGACTGACATCGGTGAAACGCACCAGCAGCACGTCGTCTTCGTTTACCTGTACCCGGCGAATCGACAGATCTGCCCAGAAGGTCCGGCCTTTTGCGCTCGTCATCTGCAGTGTCCCGCCCCAGGAAGCGTCGCTGCGGGCGCGTTTCAGAATTTCGTCTTTTCCTGCAGGTGCCCGTGCGCTGAGAAAGGCTGCTTCGGTGAGCCGCGTGATTTCTGCCGGGTCGTCGCTTTCACACAGCTCCCTGGCTCGAGCGTTTACCCCGAGGGCTTCACCGGTTCGAAATCTCGCGTAGATCAGGGCGTCCATAGACTGATCGAAGACCCCGGTCATCAGTTTCGCGGTATAGCTTTGCGCCTCTTTCGCGGCCAGTGATGCGCCGACGACCAGGTACAGGAAAAAGTTGGCGGTACCGACCGTGAAGATGAAATAGGCCACATTGATCTGGGGTGTCTCGCACAGAAACGCTGCGGTGCTCACGCCTGTGAACCAGCCCAGCAGATGCGCGCCGAGTGGCTCGCGCTCGCTCAGAACCATACTCACCACTACCGAAGCGAGAAGGGTGGTGATGACGGTTTCCATCGTCAGGTTGTAGTACAGGATCGCGGCAGCCTGAAGCAGCAGCAGGGCGAGCCAGGTCAGGCCGAACCAGAAGCCGGGGTTCTGCCGGCACACTTGTACCCAGCGCAGCAGCAGTCCCACGGTCAGCATGACCAGGATGGCCAGCGCGCGGGCGATGAAGGTGAATTCCGATTCGAGCTCAGCGTAGTTCTTCAGCCCGGCGAGCAGGCACAGCAGCCCGGCCCCGATCAAGGATGCCGCGCTGTATCGGCTGGCGGTGTCTAATGCATTGAAATGTCTTAAGAAATTCACACGATTTCGAACCTGTAACCCTGCCATTGAGTGTAGACAAGGATCCGGGAACCGCTGCGGCTGCCTCCCGGGTAGCCGCGGCTACCTCCCGGGTAATTGGATGGCCCGGGGGAGACTCCTACACTCGCGGGCTCAATCGTCAGAGGAGCGACAGATGTCTACGCTACTGCTGTGGTCCGGTGTGCTGAGCCCCTTCTCGGCGAAAGTACGAATCGTGCTGGCCGAGAAGGGTATGCAAGTGGAGATCCGGGAGATTCCCTGGAGCCGGGCGACTTTGTGGGGCCCGAAACCCGAAGATTTCCTCCGGGCCAGCCCGCGCGGAGAAGTTCCGACGCTGGTCGACGGAGAATTGGCGATATTCGACTCCACGGTGATCTGCGAATACCTCGAAGATGCGTATCCAGCACTTCCCCTTATGCCCGAGTCTCCGGCCGACCGGGCGCGCTGCCGGATGTGGGAGGACCGGGCAGATGGTGTGATGGCGAATCAGCTGACGGTTCTGATCCGGGAGCTGTTTCTGAAACCGGATGGCGTCGGGCCGGATGGTTCGCAGCGGGATCTCGACGCGGTCACCCAGGCCATGACCCGGTTTGGTGAGTTCCATCGCGAACTCGACGGGGTGCTGGAAAAGGCCGATTGTCTGTGTGGATCCTACTCAGTCGCGGACATTGCGACGTACGTCTGCCTGGCCTTCGGACAGACTCTGGGTGCCGGCTTCGATGGCTATCCCAGGCTGCTGGACTGGTTTGGTCGAATTCAGGCGCGGCCGGTGGTGAAGGGCGAGTTCGAAAACATTCTGGCAGCGGCTGCGGCTGCCTGAGTGGCGGTCACGTGTGAGCGCTTTACCCTGCCCGGTTCCCGGAGAGCTCATCGACCGTGCGATACGCCGTTAGCCGAGGATGCCCTGCTCCCGGAGCGCGGTGATCTGTGCGGCGTCGTAGCCGAGGGCAGCCAGGATGTCGGCGCCGTGTTCGCCCATCTCCGGCGAGGCCAGGCGCAGGTTTGACGGGGTGCCGTGAAACTGGGCTGGCGGACGCGGCTGGCGCATGGGACCGCCGACGGGATGCTCGAAATGGTGCAGTGCGTCCATGGCGTCGATCTGCGGGTCGTCCGGGACGACAGGGCGATCGTTGATGTGGGAGTAGGGCACATCCTCGCTTTCCAGGCGCGCACAGATTTCCTCGGTGGTGAATCTGGCGTAAGCGGCGTTGATGATGTCCTGCCACAGGGCCATGTTGGCGAGGCGTGCGTCCAGGGAGGCGAAGCGCTCGTCTTCGTAGAGATTCGGCAGATCTAATGCGCGAAACGCGCCTTCCCATTCGGCGGCCTTCACCGGCATAACCGCCACATAGCCGTCCGCCGTGGCGCGTACGAACTGGCTGTGATCAAGGTAGGGCGCACTTTCCACACCCTCACCGAGGAAGGTGAAATTGCTGAATCCATCCGGCCACAGGAAGTGGAGGCTGGCGTCGAGCATGCTCAATTCGATGTACTGGCCTTTGCCTGTTTTTTCCCGGGCGTAGAGCGCTGCCGCCACGCTCTGTGCTGCGGTGAGTGAGGTGATCTTGTCGCAGGCGAGGGTGTTGATCATCTGGGGTTTGCCGGTCTCCATGTCGGCCTGAATCGACGCCATTCCGGAAATGGCCTGGATCACTGCGTCGTACATGCGCCGTTTGGCATAGGGACCCGTAGCGCCCACGCCGTTGATGGACAGGTAGATGATGCGTGGATTGCGGGCGCTGACTTCCCCGTAACCGAGCCGCAGACGCTGCATGACACCGGGTCGGAAGTTTTCCACCAGCACATCCGCGTCTTTGAGCAGCTTCATCGCGACGGCGTGGCCTTCATCCTTGCGGACATCCAGCACGATCGAGCGTTTATTGCGGTTCATCATCGCAAAGGCACCCGATACCCGGTTGCGCGAGGGCCGACCCCGGCGCATGAGGTCGCCATCAGCAGCCTCGATCTTCACCACATCCGCGCCCTGATCTCCGAGGATCGCAGTGGCGATGGGGCCGGAGTAGATAGCGGTGAAATCGACCACTTTCACCCCGGCAAGCGGGCCGGTAGCCGGCTGGTTCAGCTCTATGGTTCTGCTCATGATGGTCTCTCCCCGCTTCCCGATCTGTCGGTTCAGGGGGGTACAGGCGCATGCATATCCGCTCCGCTCAGCCCCTCCCCTGCGCTAAGATTCCATGTGCCGCATCAATGTACAAGGGCTGGGTCAGATGGAAGCAGGCAACACCGATACCCGGACACCGGCGGTCCGCACCGATCCGGTCAGCGGGCTGAAGGTCTTCAATACCCGCGCCGCACCGGCCTCTGAGCGGATCGCGGGCAAGGGTTATTCGGTGATCAGCGACGAATCTCTGAAAATCCTCCCGCCGCCGCCACCCGGTGCTGTTTTCAACGCGGCGGAACAGGCCCGCTACCGCGAGTTCAAGGAATCCCGGGCGGGTGCCGCGGATTACATGGCCATGGAGGGTGAGTTCAGCCGCTATCTCGAAGACGTCTACTCCGCTGACCCGGTACCCAGGGAAGCGCTTGACGATGAGTGTGAAATCCTCGTGGTGGGTGCCGGCTTCGCCGGTCTGCTGCTCTGGCACAAGCTCAAGGCCGCCGGATTCGAGGATGTGCGCTTCTGTGAAAAGGGTGGCGATGTCGGCGGCACCTGGTACTGGAACCGTTATCCGGGAATTGCCTGTGATGTGGAGTCCTACAGCTATCTGCCGCTGCTCGAAGAGATGGAGTACGTGCCCACGATGAAGTTCGCGGCGGGCTTCGAGATCATGGAGTACTGCCAGAAGATGGCCGAGAAGTTCAGCTTCTACGATCACGCCCTGTTTCACACCACCGTCGAGCGGACCGAATGGGATGAAGCAGCCGGGCGCTGGACGGTGAGCACGGATCGCGGTGATCGCATGCGCGCCCGCTTCGTAGTGCTCGCCAACGGCATCCTGACAACACCAAAGCTGGCCCGTATCGAAGGCATGGAGACATTCCAGGGGGACGCCTTCCACACCTCGCGCTGGAACTATGACATCGATCTGCGGGGAAAGCGGGTCGGCATCATCGGCACCGGTGCGACCGCAGTGCAGGTGATACCCGAGATCGCGAAGATCGTGGGAGAACTTTATGTCTTCCAGCGCACCCCTTCATCGATTGACGTGCGCGATCAGCGCGCGACGACGGCGGAGGAGGCCGACGCCTGGTCCCGGGAGCCGGGTTGGGCCAAAGCCCGCCGGGCGAGGTTCGCAAAGATCTCAGAGGGGCGCACGGCACTCAAGGCCAACGACGACTTCCTCGCCGGCAGGGTGGAGGACTACAAGGAGCGCAGGGAGTACGAGCGGGAACTCACCGCAGAGGAACTGATCCAGAAGCAGCTCGAAACGAACTTCCGCATCATGGAACAGATCCGTGCACGGGTGGATGCCATCGTAGAGGACCCCGTAACCGCCGCAGCGCTCAAGCCTTACTACCCCTATGGGTGTAAGCGGCCGACTTTTCATGACGAATACCTGCCGACTTTCAATCTGCCCCACGTCAAACTCGTAGACACCGCGCCGCGCGGCGTGCGGCAGATCAATGCGCACGGAGTGGTTCACGATGGCGTCGAATACCCTCTCGATGTACTGATCTATGCCACAGGTTTCGAGTGGATGGCCACGTCCACTTTCAACATGATCGCTGGTCGAAATGGGCAGACTCTGAGGAACAAATGGCAGACCGAAGGGACTAAGACGTTTCTTGGTATTCACAGCCGGGGTTTCCCCAATCTGTTTATTGTGTCCGGTCCACAGGGTGGAGGCGGCAGTTTCAACTTCACAAACGCCATAGAAGAGCACGGTGACTACATCGTGTGGATGCTGTCCACGATGCGGGATCGAGGGGCGGCCATTGTGGATGTGGCAGCCGAGCCAGAAGATGCCTATGCGGAGCACTGCCGCAGGGCCGATCAGATGACCCGGCCGCTGCGCGACTGCATCACTTATTACAACGGCCACGGCGAGGCAGAGCCGGGGAGTCTCGCCTATTACGGCGGCGGCCGCTGGCACAAATACCGGATCCAGGCCCAGCAGACGCTTGCGCCCTACCTGTTTGAAAGTCGTTTGTCGCGAGCCGGGAATCAGTCTTAGCTAATTCAGGGAAATTGATTTAACTTAAGCCCATGAGACCCGCACCTCCGCCGAATGAGGAGATCGAACGTCTGGCCGCGTTGCAGGATTACGCGATCCTCGACACGCTGCCCGAACAGGCCTACGACGACATCAGTTTCCTCGCCTCACAAGTGTGTGAAACACCCATAGCAGTGATCAGTCTGGTCGATGAACATCGCCAGTGGTTCAAATCGCACCTGGGTGTCGATGCCCAGGAGACGCCGCGAGAGGTCGCCTTCTGTGCCCACGCCATACTGCAACCCGATTCACTGCTGGTGGTTGAGGATGCTACCCGGGATGAGCGTTTCGCGGACAATCCGCTGGTTCTTTCCGATCCTGGGGTGCGCTTTTACGCCGGTGCTCCGCTGGTTACCTCGGAAGGCCATGCGCTGGGAACTCTTTGTGTCATTGACAGAAAGCCGAGGAAGCTGACCCCGGCGCAGGCTGAGACGCTGAAGGCGCTTTCCCGTCAGGTCATCGCACAGCTCGAACTGCAACGCACCGTGCGGCGCCTGGAGAACCGTAACAGGCAGCTCAAGAAATCCCGAGGCGAACTCACCGCGCTGGTGCGGATGCTCGAAGGTCAGGCCAGCGTGATCGAGCGCGATCTGCATCGGGCCGAGATCATCCAGCGCTCGCTGCTGCCCCACGAAATACCTTCGCTTGCGAACTTCAATGTCCACAGTCTCTATCGGCCCGGCCATACCATCGGCGGTGATCTCTATGATGTGATGACCATCGGAGATCGCTATCTCGCCCTGGTGATTGCCGATGCTTCCGGCCACGGGGTCAGCGCGGCCATGCTCTCGGTACTGTTCAAACACCATCTGCACCTCAAGGATGAGACTACCGGAGAGCCCCACCGGCCCGCCGCTGCACTGGCTCAGATCAACGCGTCGCTGCTGGCGAATCAGCCGGCACCAGGCGTATTCGTCACCGCGGCCTGCTGCCTGCTGGACACCGTCGAACGCAAGCTGATTGTGGCCTCCGCCGGACATCCGCCGCTGTTGTGTGTGCGTTCCGATGGCACACTGGAAGAGATCGAGCACACGGGTCCCGCGCTCGGCCTCGAGGCGGATGCAAGCTATGAGGAGCGGGAACTGCTGCTGCAGGAAGGCGACAAACTGCTGCTGTATACGGATGGACTGTTTGATATCTGTGAGGCGACTCCCACGGTCCGCTACATCGCAGACAGCCTGGATCAGTTTGTCGGCGATCCTCACGTGCTTGAAAAGATGCTGCTGGAAGTCACCCATCGCAAAGCGCGCCATGACTGCGACGACGTCACTCTTGTGCTGCTCTCTGCAAGTTCCGGTGCCAGTATTTTCAACGACTCTGCCGTTGACCTGAACCTCCTCTCTGCGCCGGCGGGTGCCGAGCCGGGCATCAGCTATGCGGAGACAGCAGACACCACAATCGTCATGCTCGAAGGGCGCCTCACCTGGTTCTACGGGCAGATTCTCTTCGACACCGCCATGGCGGTGGTCGAATCCAAGCGCAACCTGGTGATCGATCTGGCCCGCTGCGAATATCTCGACAGCACCATGCTCGGCACACTGCACGAGATCATCCAGCAGGCGAGTGCGGCCGACGGATCTGTGCTCCTGCAGAATGTGGGAGCCAATCTCCGGGAAGACTTCGAAGAGCTGAGCATGAAGATCGTGCTGGCGAACATCAGCGAAGATGCCGTCGAGATACCGGAAAAACGGGTCGCTCTCGATCTGAAGTCGTCGACCCTCGATCACCAGCAGCTGCGGCTGTTGCGTGCCCATGAGGTGCTGGCTGAGCTGAGCGATGACAACCGGGAGCAGTTCGGCGCCCTGGTGGAGACCCTGCGGGGGGAGATGAAGGCCAGGTAGACGGGCTCTGGACGCCTGAAACCCGCGGATCGGCCCTCGTGCTTGAATTTGCCCCCTTGGGCAGTAAACTACGCCTCCGCCCGGCAGACCCCCGGGCGACGAGTTCTATTCCGCCTTAGCTCAGTTGGTAGAGCAGCTGACTGTTAATCAGCGGGTCGCTGGTTCGAGCCCAGCAGGCGGAGCCATCTATCGTGCCGTTTACCGTAAGTGCCTACTTACATCTAACTTCTGTGGGTAACGCAGAGGGTAACGGCGCTGAGCGCCATCGTTAATCTTTATTGTTCCGCAAAGTCTATTATCCTACTTTGTCATTCGAAGGCAGCCGCCCGTCTCGACGGTCGCCACTCGCCTTTGGTCAGCAACATTCGAATTGGTGGACTCAAAAGTAGGGGTGAGGCATTGGCTCAGAAACTATTAGGGTTCCGTACCCGCAACTTTCGATCGATTGTAGATAGTGGATGGATTGACGTAGATGACGTGACCGCGCTAGTGGGAATAAATGAATCTGGAAAATCGAATCTTCTTGTATCGCTATGGAAGCTAAATCCGGCAAGAGAAGGGGATATCGATCCGATAGCAGACTTCCCACGTGACAGATACCACGAGTTTCGAGTACTGGAAAAGAAACCCACTTTCATCACTGCCCGATTCGCAATCGACCCGCACCTGGCAGGGGAAATAGAAGAAAAAACTGGCTTCCCTGCTGCGGGGTTCGATCTTCTAGAAATCAGCCGATCCTTCGATGGTAAATACACGTGGAGTTTTCCCAACTGCGATGTTCCGAGATCCATCGATCCTACGAGATTAAAGCAACTTGCCGATAGAGCTGTGGCTGATTTGCAGAAAGTAGAACCGTTTCAGAGCGAAGGTGATCTGAGAGACCGAATGATCGAAGCTGTTACGAGCACAACCCGGAAACTCGGTGACTCTCCAATAGACTCGACCGAGTTATCCAAGAGGTTAGCTTACCTTTCCATTGATAAGGAGCAGGCAGCGAAGACATCAAAAATCACCCCTATTTTCGATACGCTAGTGGAACAAACGGCCCACCTTATGTCAGAACTATCCCGACCACCGCCTACAAGTGTGGATGGGCTCTGGAAACATGTATTCCCCCAGATTCCGAAATTTGTTTACTACTCTAACTACGGCAATCTGGACTCAGAAATCTATCTTCCGCACGTTATCGAGAACCTGACCCGTGAAGATCTTGGAGAGAGGGAGGCTGCAAAATCGCGCACACTCAAGGTCTTGTTCGAGTTTGTTCAGCTTAGTCCTAGGGAAATCTTAGAGTTGGGAGTAGAAGCCAGCCAAGGTGAACTGAGCCAAGAAGTAATAGAGGCTGACGCTGAGAAGAAAAAGGAACGAGAAATCCTATTAACTTCAGCTTCCACTCAACTTACTAGTAGGTTCAGGGAGTGGTGGAAACAGGGAGACTATCGGTTCCGCTTCAATGCCGATGGCAATCACTTCAGGATTTGGGTATCTGACGCAATTCGACCGGAAGAAATCGAACTTGAGGGAAGAAGCACGGGGCTGCAGTGGTTTTTTAGCTTCTACTTGGTGTTTTTGGTCGAAAGTCGAGACGCACACGTCGATACGATTCTGCTCTTAGACGAAGCGGGTCTTTCATTGCATCCGCTCGCGCAGCGAGACTTGTCCCAGTTCTTTGAAGGACTTACGAATCAGGTCCTTTTTACGACCCACTCACCTTTCCTCGTTGAGCCGGATAAGCTTGATCAGGTGCGTGCTGTGTACATCAATGAATTCGGAAAGACCGTAGTGTCCCCAGATCTTAGGTCCAATCCAAAGTTTCCGTCCGCCGAGAAATCGATTTATGCCGTACACGTTGCACTCGGCCTAAGTGTGTCCGACACTTTTCTACTCGGATGTTTGCCGATTGTGGTTGAAGGTGTATCCGATCAGAGGTATCTGACCGCGATAAAAAATTACCTCATTGGAAGAGGTCGAATTTCACCTGACAAAGACATCGTTTTCTTGCCAGCTGGCGGTACAGGTACGAAAGGTGTTGCGGCTGTTGTTTCTATAGTTACAGCTAAGGATGAAGAACTTCCTACTGTGTTTGTTGATTCGGATAGTCCGGGAAACTCCCTGAAAGAAAGGTTGCTATCTGGTCCCTACAAAGGGGTGGGAAACAGGGTCAGGCAAGTTGGTGATTTCTGTTCTATCCCAGAAGCGGAGATGGAAGACCTTGCGTCCGGGTCGCTTTTAGCAGGGATTGCATCACGAAGTTTCTTACGCCCTGTCGAATCTGATGAAGAGTTTGAAGATGTCTATGACCCATCTCTTGCGATAGTTCCTCAAATTGAAAACTTCGCAAAGAAGCACGTTATTGATCTTCCTGACGGCTGGAAGGTGGTCCTGGCTACGGATTTCAAGCGCCGACTACGAAAACTAACGGTTGATGCAAAGATCGAAGATGCCTGGACAAATGCATTCACAGTTTTCGTTGATTAGTGCCGAGCAGAAACATCAACTACCTTGAATCCACCCTGACCTAGCTATCCATTGTCTCGCCTCGCTGGCGGATTCGGAGTCAGAATCAAAGTTGAGTCCGGAATCTTTGATAAGTATCCACTCATCATCGTACACGCGAAAACCCCAGGAGCCATCTTCGCTGTAGGTATCGTAGGTAAGGAGGTCAGTATCATCGTCCATTAATCCTCCGTAGTCTGATTAGCCTGAGCCTAGCTTTTCACAGAATTGAGTTGGCCAGTTAGACAGTTCTGGATGGTTCTCGGCTTCTTGATTTGGCCGATCTGGCTTAACAGCTTGGGACCCAGCTGGGTCTTAGCCATGGAATCCAATCCAGCTATCAACCGAACCGCGAATAGACTCGTTGCAATCTGCAGAGGCGGCAACACGCTAAGCAGATGTCTACGGAACTTCTGTAAAAGGTTTGTTTCCAAACCAGCTTACGTTTTCAGCCTTATTGGCTCCGACGGTAACGAGCTACACCACGTGGCCTTCGAAGATACTACGCTGCAAAAACATGCGGACAAATTGCCGAGAATTGGAGGAAGTCCCTAGAAATAGTATGTGCGTTATCATATCGGATTTGAAATTCGCATCGTGTGTATCATCTCCGATCATAGATCCGAATTCTCTTTTCGCTCTTGGAAGTCCCGTTACAGAGCATCCTGTCGTCCTTCAAGCTTATCCAAAGATACTACTCGGTTGTCACTTTGTGCAACGAATAGGCGGTTGTAGAAAAGAACTGTGGGTTTAACACGGAGCGACATCACCTTCGCGGCATCAGGTTAGTTCGAATCGGGAACGATCTTCATTCGCATAGAGTAGATTTTGGTCAGGCTGAGTTGCAGAAAAGTCCGACTCCATATTTGAAAAGCGCGTGCTAAATCATGATGAAGATCGACGATCTCTACTTCGCCTCTAATCATTCAGACGATGCTCTTGATTCGACGGGCAAGATGCTAAATCGTGTTGTCGTATGGCTGAGGTTCAACGCTAGTGACTGGATTGTTGAGGAGACTTAGTCGTTTGCATCGATGCTTTTCTCAAGGCGCTAATTGCACTACTCGCATACAATCTCCGGCGCCGCGTAGTCATCGAGAGCCTTTAGAGTGAGCCGCATTCGCCGTTCAAGCAACGCCGTTCCATCAATGCCGATGATTGTAGAACAACAAGCAGGATTGTGAGTGCGAGTTGCGCTACGCTCTCTTTTTGGCATGCCGGGCGTACGATCACCGGACAAAATGGAGCCCCGACTGGCGGGGCTCGTAAGGAAGAACAAATGCGGAGTTGTTGCTCAAGTCTGCGAGAGGTGATCCTGTTTCTTCTCAGAATACGACTCCTGAACCTTCACAATCATCGGAGAAATTGAGCCAGCCTGGAGGAATAAACCCGCCTCCCGAAGTATAGAACCTCATTTTTGTCTCGCCCAAATTCGTAAGAAATATTGGGTCGAATGGAAAGGTGGCAATCCAGCTTACGAAACTCCCTGCCCCGACGGGGTCAAAGTCGCCGGACTCATATTCAGCGATCGGTATAGCACCTTGAAACCAGAGGGTGTCATGATTGGCGGCGGAGTAGATATCGCCTTCGACGCTATTCCACACGCTAATGTGTAAGAGATTACTACTTGGACCTGTTTGACCACTCGGGGGCGAACCCGGAGTGCAAAGTGCAGTGAATGCATGTGCTTCCACTGAAAGCAGGATTGTTCCAAGTAACGCGATACATCGAGATGTTAGATTGTTCATCTTAGCTCTCCGCTAGCTGATTTTTTCTCGCACATCTTTGCCACATTCGATTGAAAAGCACTGGGATAGTCTCCAAAGAGCCTGGCGAAGTCGACTTTCTGAGTCTTGAATGACGGAATGACATGTTGATCCACATAACTACCGATTTCTGCTGACGCTGTCGGACTCAACTCAGACATCAGCTGACGGTAGAGCTGTGCATGTCTTGCATCCTCCTCTTCCATCATTCTATTCATGCGTATTCCAAATGAGACCACTTCGGCCTCTGTCGGATCCTCCGAAACTCCGTCACATATTCTGAGACGGTCTGCCACCGCAGTCTGACGCTTCGCGTCGATGCGCTGCTGGATATTCTGCAAATCAGTCTGCGTTAACGAAATCATGGAAGACAGCAGCGAGCCTTGATCAGAATCTCCGGCAAGGGCTAGTACGACACGATAGGATACCGCATCGGCAAGCTGTGGTGACGCGGTGTATTGATCGACTGACGCCGAATAGGATGATGGTTCGAACTTCGAGTCAGCGGAGTAGACTACGGATAGCGGGGCCCAACTGCCGAGCGCTATAATAAGTGGACCAAAGCGGGCGAATTTCATTGTGATTTCCTCCATACCTATTACCGTACGATGCGAGGTCGCTTATTTTCGACGTAAGCGTGTGCTCACGTGGCTAGAATAAAGCTCCCAACGCAACATATGATTGTAGCCCTACGTGAATCAAGTGGTGCCGGCATAATGGAATGCAAGCGGGCACTGGAAGCAACGAATTGCGATTTGGTGCGAGCCCAGAAGCTACTTGAAGAGCGCGGACAAACCAATTCGAGCATACGTGTCCCTAGAAAGTAGCCGTTGCCGAAGAAGCCATTTCGCCACATGCTATGTGCGGTCGTTCGTGTCGGCAGTCTTCGCTAGTGCAGCGTCGTTGATAACGTGAGCACGGAAGCGAAGCACGTGCATCATTTCGTTTGGTAGTCTTCCTGAAACTGTTGGGTTTATATGGGCCCTGTTTCCCGTGCCGAGTAAAGTTGTCTCGATTTGACGGAGCAGGCTGCTTTGTGCGTTTTCTCGGAGGGGGCAACTGAACGAGCGCTGCAACGGCATGCTTGAGTCCTTTCAACATGGTGCGACACAAATAGAACGCCTCTCACCCCGTGATCGCAATACATTTGTTGGTAGTGTCCGACAACATGGGTGAAGTCGAAAAAAGGTTCTCCTGACATTTCAGATTGTTGCAAGGCCAATCAAAAATCTCTTCTAGTAATTGCATGTTCGACGAAGTCCTCGACGAAAATGCGCTGCCGGACGACGACATTTCATTTAAAACTCTAACGCCACTGGCGCTCGGCAGCACACGTGTTTGCAGGTGCAAATGGATTGGTTAAAGGTTTCCGGTGAAAGAACACCCCGATTTAAGAAGGATAATTGCTGTTTGGCCGCGAGCTGGTTCGTGCGATGCACAAACCAGCGTCTACTTCATCTGGGTTAATACGCTCATGGCTTTACCCACCGTTTGCACGAGTGAGACGACGAACTATGGAAAGCGCTGACTACCTGTCAGCACAAAAGACGCGGTGCCTACCAGTATCGATGGCTTGGCCACGAGCCGCCCGTCGAATTTCGCTTCCTCCCCTGCATAATTAGCTTCCATCGTGGTTGGTGGATCATTCTCAGTTTCAATGATTGGCTCGGCCTGGTGGGCAGGACAATCTGGATGCTCGCCTGCATCTTCTACAATGTTTGGTGGCATCTCCGAATTGGCCTCGGGGAACCATTCGGTCTCCTGCCAGATACGCGCGATTGCTGATGGGCCCTCACAATCCCCCGCACTCGGAATAGACTGTGCGGCCTATGGTTGGGTTATTTCGCCAAGGCATATCAGACTCTCTTGTAAGAGCGTTTGGTTGTAGTAATGCCGGCATTGGCAGTGGCTGCGCCGGCGGTGGCCCCTGACCAAAGCCAAATCCTCCGGATCCAGCTCTACAATTATTGTCACGAGTCCAAGGGCCATCGAACCTCACGGTATCGGTGGCCAAAGAAAGGATTGTTCGCAATGCGGTAGTCCAGAATTTGGCATAGGTTCGGAGGAAATCCTCCCCGCACCGCAAACCGATCACCGGCAACATGTTCCAACCGTCAGTCTTGAGGGGTTCGCCATACTGATTCTCGGTAGGACTGCGCTCTCCGTTGATCCCTTCTTTGATGCCTTTCTCAACGTTGATGGGGTAGCCAGATCCTCGACAAGGACCGCCCATGGCCTCCATGTATGCACACGAGTCTTTTGCCTGAACCGCGATCCAAGCCGGCAACATCGATTTTGGAACCTTCTTTTCATCCCGCACACTCCATAGACGCCTCCACACTCCTACCGAAGGGCAGCCGAACTGGTCGAATTGCCGGAATCCCCAGATTCGAGCCCACGCTACGATTCGTGAGGCGTGGCCGCGTTCTTCAACACCGAGTGCTTCCCCATCGATATTCTTGGAAACGTACTTCGCGATATAAGCTGTAGCGGAACCCTTTTTCGGATCGCCATCCACGATCTTGATGCCGATGGCAGGGTTTGGGTGTTCTCGGCCGAAGTAGTGCTCGATTGATCGCTTGAAAGCGTCGCGCAGCTCCGCCGGTACGAACACCAGAAGGTGCCAGTGAGGTGTACCGTCGTGGTGTGGCTCAATCACGCGAAAGCCGTAGTAGAGCAGTCCAGCATCGTTGAGGCCAGCCCGGCACTGCCTCCAGCGGTCGTTAAACCATGCGTTAGCTTCGATGGGGTTAGATCCGTTGTAGTTTTTGACCAGCGAACCATCGGACTTGTTTGCGACATGCCACTCGCCGGGCAGCGTGAGGGTTATGAAAAGTGAGTCATGGCCATGCTTTGTCGCATAGTCCTCCATTCCAGAGATTCTTGTCATGAGCTCTGCACGTCGAATCTTTGGATTGCTGACAGTCTTATCCGAAAGCGCTGCCACGGGTTCCATGTCCCCGTGATCGGAGATCGCTACCAATTCCTCCTCAAGCATTACACGGTTGCTTGCGTCACGAGCTTGCTTGAGTTTGTAGATCGGGTCGCTCAGATACAGAGCCTTCCCATTGCGGACGTATCCTCTGACTCGATTTCTTTGCTCCCTGGTCCGGTACCAGACTGGACTTAGTCGCCTGCTCCAGTATTGGGGAGCTTTCGCCCTGGCGATCCGACCTTCTGCGGTCTTGCCTTTGGGAGCCGGGATTTCCAATCGACTTGCCATACGTTTGAGGTCAGCTTCGTTTGATACATCTCCAAACTGCCGAGAGATCCATCGAGCCGCGAGCTTCACGTTCCATCCGGTCGTTGTGAGGATCTGGACGAACCCCACGCTCATCTGCTCTGAATCTCTCGCAGCCAGGCATTCGCTGGGGCGCGTCCCATACGTTCGAAAATACTCCCATACTGGCGCACGACCGTTTCGCGCTCCTCAAGAGGTAATCCGTCGAGATGCCCACAGACCCATCGGTAATCATGCGGATGCCCTGGGTACCATTCAGGTCGCTCGGCGACTGGATCTACGAGAGGCCCATCACCCGACCACCAACAGTCCCGATTTAGATGGGGTGACACACGTACCGCCTACGCACAGATTGGATTGAAGCGGTCGGTGACGACTGAGCAGCAATGCGATTGAAAGTCACACTGCGTTCAAGTCCCCGACTGGAAACGGAGCGAATTACCGGTAGCGGTACAGGAGCTATCGGAGCGGATTGTCCGGAGAGAGGAGCGGCGCTCAAAGAGTTGACTCCACCGTCCACCGCTCGATCGCTTCGGCATCCCAGTAGTTACGGCCGTGGAGTTTCAACGGCCGTGGGAAGCCGCGGTGCTGCATCCAGCGCCACAGCGTCATATCGGAAATCCCACCGAAGTGGCTTTTGACCGTTGCGCTACGTAGTAACGGTTGCGATTGGGGTGTTTCTGCCCCTGATACGTGGCTGGACATCGCACTGTTCCTCACTTGATCTAACGTGAGGAAGGATTTTGTGGGCGGCCCGAAACCGACCCCCAGCCAAACTAGGGGTTTTTGGGGGTTTGACTGGGGGCTGGCGGTTAATCCGGCTGGAAGTGCTGACTAATCAGGTCGATCTGCTTCTTCTGAATCGCTTGGTCTTCAGCATATTTTCTGATGTGATCCAGAACATCGAGAAATATACGACCCGCCATTCGCTCCATTGATGCGAAGCCTTTTCCGGCCGTGTACCACAGCCGTAGTCTCTCATCGGGAAGGGCGAATACGGCTTTGGCTCGTTCGAAGGTGTCTGTTTGTCCCATTTCTTTCCGCTCGATACACCACTCCACGAAAATGCAGAGAAAAATTCGATCCAGTGATTCGCTTGGTCGTCCACCAGCCTTTGCGGTTTCACGAGTTTTCTTGATCAAGCCGTTAGCAAGAAGTCGTCCGAGCCGCCATTGCGCATCGGTTGTTGTGGGAAGCGTAAGGTCCCCCAGAAAACTGAGTACCGCCCAGTTCGAGAGCTTGTACTTGATTGGACCAGCAAACAGGAAATCAGCAACACCATCGGTCGAAAATTCTGAAGGATCGAAATCGATCTCAGGAATGTCGAGCGATTCGAAGAGGTCCGGAGCGAGTAACTCCAGAATTTTCTCGAAGAGTTGTTTGTCATCTGCGTTCATGGATATGAACCACCTTTTCGTTGGTGACCAGCCGATCTATAAACCGCCCCCATTCACCAAGGGCTGTCTCCAATTCGCTTTCATACGTAGCCCGGTTGTAGACGGCCATCACGCCCTTGATCGTCCCTGAACGGCGATTCTGAAGTCGCTCAACCACATAGGGATGCTTGCCTAAGTGTTCTCCAAAACAGGTTGCGACCGTGCGACGAACGTCATGAAACCGCCACCCAGTCACCTTGGACTTTTCATCGAGCTGCCGCTTCGCTTTCGAGTATCCACTGATCGGCACTTCGCCGGCCCGAGTACTGAACACGTATGGCCCCTCGAACCTCGGTAACCCGTCTAGGATCTCCAGTGCCAACGTGGAAAGGGGGACTCGGTGAGAAGTCTCGCTTTTGGTGGGTTCCTCGATCTCCCACCAAACACCCTTGATCTCTGCCCAGCGCATATGGGAAACGTCCCGCTCCCGCTGACCCCCGGTCAGAAACATCAGTTTCAACCACGGCCCGAAGGGATAGCCCAGGGAACCAGCAGCCTTCCAGAGTGCCTTGATCTCGGCCAGGGTCAGAACCCGGTCGCGGGAGACTTCCTTGGCGGGTGGTTTGACGCCCAGGGCAGGGGAGGCTTCCAAATAGCCCCGCTCCACGGACCAGTTGAACAGCTTGCTGCTGGCCGCGAGCAGGCGATTGGCTGTGATGCCTTTCCCGGCATCGACCAGCTCATCCAGCAGGATATGGACGTGTCGTCGGGTGAGCTTAGCGATAGGCAGATGCCCCCAGGCGGGAATCAGGTGATTCTCGACATAGCGCTTGGTGCCTTTGTAGGTGGTCGGCTTCTGGTGCACCTTGGCGTAACGCTCGAGAAATTCCTCGGCGATGGGTTTGAACTGCTCTTTGCTTTGTTTCAGGGCTTCGAGCTTGGGGTCTGCACCACCACTGGCTAGCCGTAAGGACTTAATGGCATCCGCTCGCGCATCTGCCAGCGTGGTTACTGGATACTTTCCGAGCGTCTCGCGGAATTGCTTGCCGTGTACTCGGTACATGACAAAAAATGCCGGTCGACCGGAGGTGCCGATACGAACCCCGAACCCGGGCACCAGTGCATCGAAGATTTCAAGACGTCCCGCGCTCGGCGGTTTGAGGTTCTGCAGGAACTTATCGGTCAGCTTTTTCTTCATTCGCCTGGACCCGATGATTTTTACTCAGCGGGTCTTTTGGGTAACGTGTGGGTACCGGTTACCCACGTTAGCGAATGTTTGGGAGAGTTAAAAGCGATTTCGATCTAGTAGGAAAAACACTGGAAAAACCAATCGTTTAGATCGATTTTGAGGTGCGTTTGTTATCTTGTGGTAAGGCGAAAAAAATGACTGTTAATCAGCATGTCGCTGGTTCGAGCCCAGCAGGCGGAGCCAAACATATAATAAAAACAATGGGTTACAAGCGCCGCTCTGCGGCGCTTTTTCTTTGTTGTCTCATAAATTCGCGTTTGTCTCATAAACGCGTGCTCTATCAGGACTTCCTGGCGGTCCTTTCGAGAACGCTGACCTGTGCCGGCTTGCGCCGGTAGACGCGGTGCGTGAGCTGGCTCGACTGATGACCGAGACGGGTCTGTGCCGCCGCCAGGGATTCAGAGTCGGATGCCACTTTGGCGCGCAGGTCATGGTCAGTGAACCGTTCCCCGCCAACAGCCATGTACTTCGCCATCGCGCGTTGCCAGATGCTCCGAAACCCATCGCCCGAGTAGGGGCGCCCGGTTCTCGTCGCGAACAAGAACACGGAGCGCAGAGCGCGCCCTTTGCGCAATTCCCGAACGGCTTCGAAGGCTTCTGCTAATCCATCACCGGAATAAACAACCGTTCGTCCACCCTTTGCGCCTGGCACAGTCAGTTTTTCGCCATCCCAATCCGATAGCTTCAGGGCAAGTATTTGTCCCTGACGCAGACCGGTGAGGAGTTTGAGCTCGACATAAGCTTTGAGCATCGCCCCGCACTGCGCAAGAAACAGCTCGACTTCCTCATCTGTTACGTAGCGATCGCGCGGTCGCTCCGTATTCCGTTTGACCTCGCGGATGAGATTGCGATCGAGCGC
This sequence comes from Pseudomonadales bacterium, assembly GCA_041395945.1. NCBI lineage: Bacteria > Pseudomonadati > Pseudomonadota > Gammaproteobacteria > Pseudomonadales > Pseudomonadales bacterium. The sequence continues at coordinate 2,541,495 of JAWKZN010000001.1, read as the reverse complement.
GCCCCAGCGTACGCATGCGGTGAAGATTGCGCTGAGCGTTGCCTTCTCACGGTTTGCAGCCGTGGGTGGCCGCTTATCCATGTACTGGTAAACATGACGTGGCCGCACGCTCTTAGGCGCCATGAGGCCAAAGACCGGCCTGAGCCGCGCAATGGCCTTCAGGTATTCGGATTGCGTTTTCTCGGCCTTCTCAGGCAATACCTCGGCACAGTAGCGGTCCATCGCCGCGCTTACTGTCTTTGGTACGCCGTCTTCGACCTGCACGCGGGCATGCCAGGTCGTGTAGGCTTCGCCAAGCGTCTTGCCAAGTGGGAACCATTTCTTCCCGTCCCACTCGTCTTCCAGCCCTTCGGGAACCCGGTAGTAGTAGCGCCCGTGTTTTAGCGACCACCTAGAGGGAAGAGAAGTCTGGTTCTTCCGTTTTCGCCCCATGAGTGAGCTCCTCCTTTACGACCCGCGGCCACCCGTCTGGCGGTACATGGAATCGCACACGCATCAGCGCCAGCGCTTCGATCTGTTTCGCGCGCTGGCGATAGCCTGTGAGTTGTGCAACTTCTTCGCGGTCCAAAAACATGAGTCTGCAGGATTCCGCCTGCCTTGCAATGATTCATCATCAATTCTTGTCCGACTCTGCCGCGCACCTCCTCGCAGTGTCCTCGTAGGAACGAGAAAGGCCGGAATTCGAGATGAAAACCGGCCTAGCTTTTAAAACGGTTAGCGTTTGAAGCGATGCCGCTGTGCAATTGCCCGTCTGACATTTTCCAGTGATGCCAAAGCCTGCTGACGCTCGGACGAGCCTAATTCATGCGCTTGTGCATCGAGGGTGAGGTCGCGAAACAAGGTTGAGAGCTCACCGCTGGTGAGTTTGTCCAGTGCGGACGGTGTGATGATCCTGTCCATCTCCGGTCTCCTTCACTTGGTTGTGAAGGCCCCGACCATCAGGGCCTTTTCGGCCCCGTTCCCATCATCATCGAATAGGAAAGGTCCCCTGATGGTCCGGTGGTCTGATACGGATCAAGGCAGAGACGACCGGAGAGCGGCAGACAGCGCCCGTGACGCCGCTGAAAAAAAGTGCATCTAGCGGGTGTGCTCCTAAGCCTTTCGCACACCTGACAAATCCTCTGTAACCCGCAGAAAACTGCGCCTTTCGGCTAACCCTGTTAGGAAAGCCTTAAGGCTTTGGTATGTATTCTGGAAACAGGAGGCCAACCTCAGGTTGATTACGAAAAATGGAAATTAAGCTCAAAGGAGAGATGACGATTGCGGAAGTCCGCCAGGCGCTATTCGAGAAGCTCCACGAAATCGAGGATGACTATGCGGTGCGTTTTTCACGCGGCGCGACCCTCTACATAAATCCGACCAATGGCTTTGGCGACGATGTCGTCCCGCGCGATCGTGCCGGCTACAAAGTGGAAAACATCCGCTCTGAAGGTCCGTACCGTAGTGCCGCCGATGAGTTCGATCCGCACTAGAGAAAGGAGAAACACGTGAAAAGCAATCATACGATGACGCTACCGAAATATTTCAATGTCGTAATGTCAGAAGGCGAGAGCGCCAAGAGCACCGCTTCGGATTCCAAGACCGGCTCGGTACCTGCCGTGAACTACCAAAAGGATTCCGGCCCTCGGAAGGAAGTCCGATGAGCAAACCATTCTTCATTGATCTAAATCAGGCACGAGAGGTGCTCGCTGAAATCGGAATCGATCTCAACGAAAGACAGATGAAACGTGCGGCAGAAAAAGATGCGATGGGTCAGCGCAAGCTGCCGTTCTTCGTCGATCCCATCGACAAGAAACTCAAGATTGAGAAACACACGTTGATGCGTATCTACAACAACTGTCAGGTTGAAGCGGAACGGAACTGGCGTGGTGAGTAACTGTGGAGTCTTTACGCGCGATTCGTTTTTTCCTTGAAGCTGCGGGAGAAAGGTTGCTATAGCAACAGTATGTCGGATATCAGGAAGAGAGTTGGAAAGAAGGGTACGACCTATCAGGTTCGCTACCCAGACGCGGCCGCAAAGAGCGGACACAGCTACAGAACATTTCGCACGTATAAAGAAGCAATCGCATTTCGAGAGGATGCCAGTGCGCGGGTTGGGACTGTGTCGGCGGACCCGGATGTCCGGACAGTTCCTCAAGGAATTCAAAAATGGCTAGATATCTGCGAAAAAGAAGGGCGTGATGGCCGAGACCCGGTTACGCACTACACGCTCAAAAACTATCGCTATCGCGCAGACATCGTTACGAACTATCCCTGGACGAAAGAACTAACCGAGCTGACCAAGCCAGACATCATCGAGTTTCGCTCCTGGCTTCTACAGAACCATAGCCGTGATGTCGCGCACAAGGTTCTATCCTCGTTTCACTCCATGGTGCTCGAACTTATGAGCCGTGGCGTCATCTCAAAGGACTTCGCGTCTGGGGTCACAGTGGCTTCGAGTTCGCGCTATGACGAACCGATCAGTATCCCGACCGAGAAGGAAATCCATGCCCTGCTCGGTGCTGCCGACAAGCTGGCCAATTTGCGTAACGCCCAGGTCCAACGCACTTGGGAAAAATACCGGCCGATGCTCTACCTTGCGGTCGATTCAGGGATGCGTCCCCAGGAGCACATCGTTGTTGCGCGCTCAGCGATCACGGATCGCGGCGTTCAGATCGATCGCGCGCTCGATGGCGGCGGTACGGAAATCACCGTCACAAAGACACGCGCCGGGCGACGCTTCATTGATCTGAACGACACAACGCTGGATATGCTCGATCACTATGCCCAGAACCACACGATCGACAATCGACATGATTTGGTTTTCCCGACGTCTAATGGTAGATGGCAAACGGTTCGAAATTGGCGGCGTCGCGCCTTTAATCGCGCTTGCGAGGAAGCCGGTCTCATGGAAGTAGTGAATCGACAAGGCAAGAACATCGAGCGACCGATGTATCGCCCGTATGACCTTCGTCACTTCTACGCGTCCATGTTGATTGATCAGAAGGTAAATCTAAAAAGAATCCAGACGCTCATGGGGCATCGGAATATTCAAACGACTCTGAATACGTATGGCCATCTCATCGAGCGCGCCGAAAGTGCGAAAGAAGAGCGAAATAGTGTTTTGAGTTTTATAGAGGAAAATTCATGTGGCAAATCTGTGGCGAGCCCTCTGTAACCCGCAGAAACTCTAGGGTTTTGAGTTGCTCGACACGCAAGGGGTCGTAGGTTCAATCCCTACCGCGCCCACCACTTTAAAAACAATCACTTAGCAGCAGAATACGGAAAGAAACGGCCCTGGAGGGCCGTTTTTGCCACAAAAATGGTGTCCGCTGTAAACCGCAGAAAACCGCCATTCTCTGAACTGACACTTTTAGCCATGTGGCAAATTTGTGGCGAGAACACTCTTTCCATAAGGCACAATTTCCGGCCCGCATGACACCTTGAGCCGCCATCAAGGGGTCGCCGTGCGATGTAACGATCAGTAGCGGATAGGTCCTTTCCAGTCGTCAAATATGGACCAGTAGCGCTTTTCTTCATCCGTCCACCGAATGGTCGATATCCCGCTGGGCCAGCGCTCGCCCTTATCGTAAGGAGGATCGGTATCGGGCTCGACAACACCCAACCGGCTAAGCAGTTCATACAGAGGCCCTACGTCCGGATGGTAGTCCAGCAAGCATATGGCAGCGATTACCAACCCGTCGTAACTCACAGCGTTCGCTTGGTTCGCTTTGATTACCCGCGCGAACTCGTCCGGCCCGCATGTGAAATCGTTTCTGATCTGCCGATCATCCAGCGGTTTGAGTATCCCCAGAGAGTTCAGAACACGCGTCGGGATCTCCAGCCCCGTTGTGGCCATGTTGTTTACGTTTCGCTCCGCCCCAAGTTCTCCGCTAGGAAGATACTTACCCTCTTCAAGGTAACGTTCCTCGTACACGCAATGTGCGATAGCCTCCGCCAGCTCTTCATATGTCGGTGCCTCGTCCGCCACTTTCTGTTATTCCGATAGCCGGGACACAAGCGACTCGCTAACGTGCTCAGCCATCTCGTCAAAATCACACTCTACGCCCGATGCGAGTAGCGGCCCGATATCTGCCCGGAAGTTCTTGTTGCCCATCTTCTTTTCAAGATTCTCTTGGAAATCCTTGCGCCGGACTTCATGCCCTTCATGCTTCATGTATGCGTGGAAGGTTTCAACGATCTTATCGGGGTCGACATCATCGTGTTCAAGTGCAATTCCAAGATCGAACAGGTCCCGCCCTTTACGCCTTTGGTAGAGCGCGCGGAGTTTTGTCCCGAGCAATTCGTTGAGAACGTAGGTATTAATGTTGCACGAGCCATTGAACCAGCGTGATGTGACCGTGAAGGGCAGCTCTTGGAATCCATTTACTGCGAAGTGCTCACGCGTGTTGATCTCGACTTTTAGGCGCAATCTCGCCGGCGGCGTATCTTCTGAGTCAAAGCGATAGTTCAGCGTGACCATACCGTGGCCCTGTTTGTATCGCGGCGCGCCAAGCCACGGGTCCAGGAGCTCGTGCAGCTTATCCAGTACCGGTCCTGCCGCTTCAGCCTCTACCTGTACCAGGTCGATGTCTTCCGAATACCGAGCGGCTGGTGTCAGGTAGAGCTTATAGAGTGCCGTTCCGCCACGGAACGCAAGCGAGCTCTGGAGTAGCGGGTCTGAAAAGATGTCCACGAGGGCTCTGCTGATGACGAGGTCCTGTTCAACCTGGGCATCTTCAACCCACGGCGCTTCGGTACGCCATTCTGTGATGTAGTCGCGTGGGATCAAATGTCCGGCTCCACCTCTGTATTTACGACGATTTTCCACGCTGATGCGCGAGGTCCGTCTTCATCCCGCGCGGACGGAGCAAGCGGTGTGTAGTCGCGTGCTTCTTTCGCTATGTATTCGCGCAGCGGCCCTACAACATGCTCAGCCTCAGCGAGCTCAAGCAGATAACCAAGCCGCTGTGCCCACGGTAGAGGAGCTGTTTGCGCCGCCGCTGGTAGCAAGGCCGCGTCGATTTCTTCGGCCAGTTCGGAAAGGATTGTGGCCACCTGGTCGAGTCCGCCCACGTGTTGCGGGTAACCGGCCAGGTCGATGGCTGTGGCCTCCGGCGTTGATACGTTGATCTGTCCTCGCTGCGTATTGAATTTGCGCACCGGCACCCGGGCCATATTTTTACGCGCAACGAATTTCACGCGAACTTTGCCGCAGCGGATGTCGCGCCGGTTCTTGGAAACCATCACCTGAAACTCTTGGGGGCGCTGATGTGCCGCGCCGTAATACTGGGCGGCTGACAACAAACCTGCGTAGTAGGCAATTCCCTTCTCTTCCATGAGAGCCGGGATGAACTGATCTGCGGGCAACGAGCCAACCGAGCGGTACTCAGGAGGTACGATGACGTAGAAGCCACGCGCGGGTGCTGCGATCAATCCTTGCCGACTGAGCCTCGCCAGAGCAAGCTTGACGGCATCCGTTGAAGCTCCGAACGCCTTTTTGGCCTCTTTGGACGTGAAGCTATAGCGTCCCGCAGAGGCGAGCTGCTCTATATACTCTCTAGCCAGTAAATGTCCTGTTTCCGATTTCACTCTCACAAAGTATCTATTTATGATACTTTACGCAAGTGTTTTCGGAATCCACTCTGAATTTCGCGTAAACCAAAATTGCATCAGAACAAATGATGCATTTTTTATTTGACATGCGTTCGCGCGCGAGCGTATAACTGCACCATGAATGATGATGCAGTAAAAGTTGTTTCCCTCAAAGAGATCGCGGACACCCGCCTCGGCTATCCCTTTCGCGGCGCGATCCAGGATTCCGCAGGGGGCAACGTTGCTGTCGTTACGATGAAGAACGCTGATCCGGACGCCGGTGTGGACTGGGCCGCCCTTCCACGAACAAAACTGACTGGGCGGAAAGAGCCTGACTGGCTGCGCCCTGGCGACGTTCTCTTTGCCGCCCGCGGCAGCCGCAACTTCGCCGTCCACCTGGATCAAGTTCCAGACAAGGCGATCTGCGCACCGCAGTTCTATCTGCTGCGCGTCAACGCTAAGACCGTCCAGCCAAGCTACCTCGCTTGGTATCTCAACCAGCTCCCGGCCCAGCGGTATTTCGCGCAGAGTGCCGAAGGAACGCTTGTGCAGAGTATTCGGCGCGCGGTTCTTGTAGGCATGCCGTTTCCTATCCCCTCAGTGAAGCGTCAGACCCTGATCGCGAAACTCAGTGACGCCGTGAGACGTGAGAAACAGCTAACAGAAAAACTACTTCATAACCGCGAACAACAATTGATGCTGGTCGCGAGCGAATTGATCGAATAGGTTCGAAGAGAAAGGAAAGATACCGATGAGCAGTTCAGTGAACCAGAAAGACATTAATCAGGCCGTCTGGGAAGCCTGTGACACCTTCCGGGGAGTCGTCGATCCGAGTATCTATAAGGACTACGTCCTCACAATGCTCTTCCTTAAGTACATCTCCGATGTATGGCAGGACCACTACGATGAGTACCAGAAAGAATATGGCGACAAACCGGAACTCATCGAAGAGATGTTGAAGAACGAACGCTTTGTGCTCCCTAGAGATGCGAGCTTCTACGCGCTCTATGAAAAGCGCTACGAGCCAGGAAACGGAGAGCGTATCGACAAAGCTCTGCACGCGATCGAAGAAGCCAACGCTCACAAACTACAAGATGTCTTCCAGGACATCAGCTTCAACAGCACCCGCCTTGGTGATGAAGCGCAGAAGAACGACATTCTGCGCCACATGCTCGAAGACTTCGCCAAACCGCAGCTCAGTATGAAGCCCAGTCGCATTGGCAAACTCGACATTATCGGCAACGCATACGAATTCTTGATCAAGAACTTTGCCGCTACCGGCGGCAAGAAAGCCGGTGAATTCTACACGCCGCCAGAAGTGTCCGAACTGATCGCGGAGCTGGTCGACCCTCAGGAGGGCGATGAGATCTGCGACCCGGCGTGCGGCTCCGGTTCCCTGCTCATGAAATGTGGCCGACAGATTCAGAAAGCGGGATCACGCAAGTACGCACTCTATGGTCAGGAAGCGATTGGCAGCACGTGGGCGCTTGCAAAGATGAACATGTTTCTTCATGGCGAAGACAACCACCGCATTGAGTGGGGCGACACGATCCGCAATCCCAAGCTGTTGGACGACGAAGACAGCCTTAAGCTGTTCGACATCGTCGTCGCTAATCCGCCGTTCAGCCTTGAAAAGTGGGGTCACGAAAAAGCCGAAGGCGACAAGTTTGGACGTTTCCGCCGCGGCGTTCCTCCTAAGACAAAGGGCGACTACGCCTTTGTGCTTCACATGATCGAAACCCTAAAGCCGAAGACGGGACGAATGGGTGTAGTCGTGCCGCACGGCGTGCTTTTTCGGGGTGCGGCGGAAGGAAAAATCAGGAAGAAACTGATTGAGGAGAATCTCCTCGATGCCGTAATCGGGTTGCCGGAAAAACTTTTCTACGGGACGGGTATTCCAGCGGCTATTCTCGTCTTCAAGAAAAACAAAACTGATACGAGTGTGCTCTTCATCGATGCCAGCCGTGAATACAAGGACGGCAAGAATCAGAACCAGCTCTTGAACGAGAACATCGCAAAGACTGTCGAGACCTTTAAGGCACGAGCGGATGTTGAGAAGTATGCACATCTCGCTTCGCTAGGTGAAATACAGAGAAATGACTTCAACCTCAATATCCCACGGTATGTAGACACGTTCGAAGAAGAGGAAGAGATCGACCTTCTGGCGGTACGAGCGCAGCGCGAAGAACTAAAGAAGGAGCTCGCGTCGTTAGAAGAACAGATGGACCTATATCTGAAGGAGCTGGGATATGGTTCCTGAGGGTTGGAAAGAGACGACCTTGGGTACCGTATCCAAGGCCATAACCAGTGGTTCTCGCGATTGGGCTCAGTACTACTCCGAACGCGGTGCGAAGTTTATTCGCATGACTAACCTTCGACGAAGTGGAATCCACTTGGACCTGTCCGACTTGAAATATGTCGCAGTAAATTCGTCGTCAGGGGATGGCAAGCGTACTCAGCTGCGGCCGGATGACATTCTTATCTCAATCACTGCAGAACTGGGGAAGATCGGAATTGTCCCGGAGGGAATCGGTGAGGCATATATCAACCAGCACACCGCGCTTATTCGGATTGATTCGGCCAAGGCGTGTCCGCGCTTTGTTGCTTACCTGCTGTCCTCATACCCTATGAACGTCCAGATCAATCGAATGAATGACTCTGGCGCAAAAGCTGGACTAAATCTGCCGACACTCCGGGCTATACGCCTCATGCTTCCTCCACTATTGGAGCAGGAGAAGCTCGACGAGATCCTTTCAAGCTGGGATCGCGCAATTGAAGCGGTTGAACGTTTGATCGAAAACAGCGAGTGCGAGAAGAGGGCGTTGATGCGGCGGTTGCTACTCGGTAGAGATCGGTTCGCGAAGTATCAAGGGCGTCCTCCTGAATTCGTCAAACTGAAGACGCTTTGTACCGTTAGGCGAGGAGCGTCTCCAAGACCGATATCCGATCCGAAATGGTTTGCTGAAGCAGGTCGCGGTTGGGTTCGAATTTCTGACGTCACGGCGTCCCAAACCGAGCATCTGGAAGCAACTGAGCAGTATCTCTCCGACCTTGGAGTTGGCAAGAGCGTAGCAGTCGATCCTGGTGAACTGATAATGTCGATTTGCGCAACTATAGGCGTTCCGAAAGTCGTAGGCGTTCCCGTTTGCATACATGATGGGTTCGTGGTGTTTCGCAGTTTGGACGAACAGCTGAATACATCGTTTCTCTATCACTATCTCGCATTCTATTCTGAGCGGCTTGTTAACAGTGGCCAACCCGGAACTCAGAAGAATCTCAACACGACGATCGTAGGAGATATCGAGTTTCCCGACATATCTCATAAAGAACAAGCCGATATTGCTGCAGTTCTAGATACGCAAGATCGAGAAGTCCGCGTGCTCAAAGAACAGCATTTCTGTCTCGTTCAGGAAAAGAAAGCTCTCATGCAGCAACTCCTCACCGGCAAGCGGCGCGTGAAGGTTGATAGAGATGTCGATGAGATCGTCCAGGGAGCATCGGGTCATGGCTGAGGTTCCTCCGGAGTCGAAGGAAGAGTCGAGCGCGCAGATTCCGGCGCTTGAGCTCTTGAATGCTTTGGGCTGGACCTATATGTCTGCCGCTGATTGCCTTGAGGCACGTGGTAGCAACCAGGAAGTGATCCTGCCGGGTGTATTGGTTGAAGAGTTGCGCAAGCGTCGGTTCGAATACAAGGGCAGGAGCTATCCTCTGTCGACAAATGCGATCGATCAGATTGTGCGCGAGCTTTCGTCCGTTCCACTGCATGAGGGGCTGGGGTCGGCCAATGAGGCGCTGTACAACAAGATTACTTTAGGCGTCACGGTCACCGAGTTCATCGATGGCAAGAAACATTCGCCAACGATTCCGATCATCGATTGGAACGATGTCAGTAACAACAGCTTTATCGTTACCGAAGAGCTTGAGGTGCTGTCTTCGGGCGGGACGCATACCCGGCGACCGGACTTAGTCTGCTATGTAAATGGCTTGCCGCTTGTGGTGGTCGAAGCGAAGCGTCCAGTTTCTGGGAACCCGAACAAATCGATGATCGACGAGGGTATATCTCAGAACATCCGCAACCAGAAGAACGATGAGATTCCGAAGCTCTTTGCTTACTCGCAGCTTTTGTTCGCGATCAGCGGCACCGATGCGCGTTACGGCACGACACGCACGCCGAAGAAGTTTTGGGCGAACTGGCGTGATGAAGAGTTCGATGAATCTCATTTCCATGAGATTGTTAACCGACTGATTGATGGGGCCTTCAAGGACGCAGTTTTCGCCGGCAGACCGGCCAAGGTTCGATCATTCTTCGAAGAGCTCTGGTCTGGTGAGCGGCTTCCCTGCGAACAGGACCGGATGCTCATCAGCCTGCTCTCACCCGAGCGCTTTCTTGAGTTTGTACGTTTTTTCATTCTGTTTGATCAGAAGATCGGCAAGGTCGCGGCCCGCTACCAGCAGGTCTTCGGCATTAAAGCGCTAATTGATCGATTGCAGACCAAGAAGAAGGGTGGCGGCCGCGAGGGCGGTGTCATTTGGCACACCACCGGCTCAGGCAAATCCTTCACGATGGTCTTTCTGTGCAAGGCGCTCTTGCTGCACGAGAAACTTAAAGAGTGCCGGATGGTCGTGGTGACCGACCGCGTCGATCTGGAGAAGCAGCTTTCAAAGACGTTTCTCTCTAGTGGCGCTTTTGGCAGTGCGGTTGCGTCTCGCAAGGAAGGCGAGCGGTCTAAGGCGACATCGGGCCGTGATCTAGCGAAGCGCATAGGACAGGGCAAGGAGCGAATTATCTTCACGATCATCGATAAGTTCCTGACAGCGTCCAAGCAAAAAGGTTGCTATAACCCATCTGAGAACCTGATCGTTCTTGTAGATGAAGGCCACCGCTCCCACGGCGGTGAGGGTCATGAGCGTATGCGCAAGGCGCTCCCGAATGCCGCCTACATTGCCTTTACAGGTACCCCGCTCCTCAAGAACGAAAAAACCGCAAGCAAGTTCGGTCCGATCGTTCACGCCTACACGATGCAGCGTGCTATTGAGGACGGAACGGTAACGCCTTTGCTCTACGAAGAGCGCAAACCCGAACTTGAGGTCAATGAGAAAGCCATCGACAACTGGTTCGAAAAGATCACGTCGGGTCTCTCTGAGGAGCAAAAGAGCGACCTCAAACAAAAATGGGGCAAGAAGGGTCCTGTTTACGGAAGTGGAAACCGCATTGAACTGATTGCCTGGGACATCGCCGTTCACTTCAGCGAGAACATCAAGAAGCTAGGCCAGGGACTTAAAGGGCAAATTGCTACAGATAGCAAACGCGCAGCGATCCGCTACAAGAAGCACTTGGATGAGACCGGCCTCGTCACGAGTGCGGTCGTGATCTCTCCGCCGGATACCCGTGAAGGCCATAGTGATGTAGATGAAACTGAGCTGCCTGAAATCCAGCAATGGTGGAAGGACAACGTTCAAGGTGACGTGGAGCAATATGAGCGCGATGTCATCGAAGACTTCTCGACACCTGGACCGCCCGATCTGCTGATTGTGGTAGACAAGCTCTTGACCGGTTTTGATGAGCCACGGAATGCGGTTCTTTACATCGATAAGCCGCTTAAGCAGCACAATCTCATTCAGGCCATTGCACGGGTAAACCGCCTACATGATGCCAAGAAGTTCGGCCTGCTTATCGACTATCGCGGCATCCTCAAAGAGCTCGACACCGCGATTGCGGAGTACCAGGATCTTGCGAGCAAGACCCAGGGCGGCTACGACCTTGATGACATCGACGGGCTCTACCAGGCGGTTAGCAATGAGTACAAGAAGCTGCCTACTCTGCATGAAAAACTCTGGGGTCTGTTTTCTTCGGTGAAGAACAAGCAGGACCGAGAGCAGTATAGGCAACTCCTCGTCCCGCTCTGGCAGGAGGACGAGAACGGACAAAGCTTTGATGCACGTCAGAGCTTCCGCGAGGACTTCTATGAAGCCCTGACGCAGTACGGCATGTGCTTATCGGTCGCGCTATCTTCGCGAAGTTTCTTCGAAGACAGCACCTTCAGTGAGGAACAGATCACCCGCTATAAGAAGGACCTTCGCTGGTTCACCGACCTGCGCAAGATTGCCAAGCAGGACGCGCAGGAGACCGTTGATTACAGCGCCTATGAAGAGCAGGTCAGAAAGCTGGTCGATAAACACGTCGTCGGGTCCGGGATCTCCGAGCCAGAAGGCGTGATCGCCGTTGGCGACCTCGGAAAAGCGCAAGACCCGAAAGAGTGGAGTGAAGAGAAAACCCGTAATGAAACCGACATCATCAAAAGTCGGGTCAAAAAAACGATCGAACAAGATCTCGCCGATGACCCCTATGCCCAGGTCGTATTCTCAGAGCTTTTGAAGCAAGCCATTGCCGAAGCCGAAGCGCTCTTCGATCATCCCTACAAGCAGTACATCCTGTTTGAGGAGTTTGAGCAGAAGGTCGCGGCGCGCGAACTTGACGACGTTCCTACTGCGCTTAAAGACAGTAAGCATGCGAAAGCCTACTACGGAGCATTCAAGCTCGTGCTTGGCAACGGGGCTGTCGCGGAACTGAAAGAAAGTGAGCATCAGGCACTCATCGACGATGCACTCTTTATTGATCAGACAGTGAAGGCGGCGGTTGCCGAGCATTCTCTCAGCCCGCAGAACATTGAGGCGGCGATCCGCAAGGCCCTTCTGCCGAGATTGTTCGAGCACATTGGTCTGGAAAGCGCAAAGGAAGTCATCGAGCGCGTCCTTAAGATTACGCGGGTCGGTCTGTCCCGTGGGGAGCTTGTGTGATGGCGCGCGGTAGCTTCACATACGGCGGCAACTCAATTGCTTATGAGATCTGTCATACGCCCGAGCGATCCGGGAAGATCGCGATACACGTTCATCCCGATGCGTCGGTTCAGGTTGACGCGCCGGAAGGCGAAGATGAAGACCGGATCTACCGTGCAGTGCTCAAGCGTGCACGCTGGATAATTTCACGCGTGGAGCAAGCACGCTGTCAGCGCGCACATGTATTGCCGCGCACTTACGTCAGCGGCGAGAGCCACTTCTATCTCGGCAAGCGCTACCAGCTAAAAGTCGCCGATTCGAACGGCGCGGGTGCGCAGGTCCGGATGCTGCGGGGTCGTATCTTCGTCGAGACTCCTGCGCACGATGCTAACGCTGTCAAACGAGCCTTGGGTAAGTGGTACAGAACGCGTGCCGAGGTAGTGTTTGAGCGTCGGCTGGATGCGATTGCAGACCGCGTGAGCTGGCTCAAAGACAAACCGCCTGTACGGCTGCTATCAATGCGCCGGCAGTGGGGAAGCTGCTCGCCGAATGGGACTGTGATCCTCAATCCGCATCTGGTTAAAGCTCCGCGTGAGTGCGTCGACTACGTCATTACGCACGAGCTTTGTCATCTCAAAGAGCACAACCACTCCAAGCGCTACTACCGACTGCTAAGGGAGATCATGCCGGGATGGGAGCCTGTGAAAGCGCGCCTAGATGGCATGGCGGAGATGATACTCAATGAGTGAGAGCCCATTTTTTGTTGACTCACACCCGGAACACCTGCCAAACCTGCTGCTGGGGAGGCGTATTCGATGAAGGCTGAAAAGCTTGAAAAATGGGACGAACGGCAGGTCACTGTCGACCGTGAGCCCGCGTCACAGGTCCTGGAAGAGTTTGATCAGGTTCTTTCAGATGCACCCGACGAACGTCCGCTTCAGATATTCCTCGCTGAACACAAAAGCTTGCTTGGTCCTCTTGCGCCGCCGGGCAGTGACTACTGGTGCCTTGATCGCCCACGGTTTGGTTCCGAATTGATCCCGGACTTTCTGTTGGCGTCTCGAACCTCAGAGGGTTTCAGGTGGGCCATGATTGAGCTCGAAAGCCCGAATAAGAAAGCCCTGACGCAAGCAGGAATGCCAGCAGCCAAACTAGCGGAAGCGCTGAAACAGGTTCGGGACTGGCGAACGTGGCTGACAGACAATGTTGCCTATGCCCGTGGTGAACTCGGCCTTAAGGATATAGAGGCGACCATTCCCGCATATGTGGTCATTGGTCGGCGTGCTGTTCTTGATCCAAAGCAGGTTAAAACCTACCGGGCGCTGTCCAACGAAAACACTTTTGTTATGACATATGACCGCCTGCGTGACCACATTGGGCGTGGCGCTTCTTACATAGGAGTCAACGATGGATAACGCAGAGATTGAAAAGTTCTTCACGGATACGAAGGTTGAGATCTGGCGCAACCCAAATCTCCGCGAGCCACAGATCGATGGATATCTTGCAATCCGCGACCATTTCTCCGGAAGCAAGGAGCCCTGTTATGTCCAGCTCCCGGTTGGTTGCGGGAAAACGGGGCTCATGGGGATTGCTCCTTTTGCGATTGCCAAGGGACGTGTGCTCATCATTGCGCCAAATCTGACGATCCGAGACAACATACGACGGGAGCTCAATATCAGCGATCCGAACTGCTTTTTCACCAAGCGTGGCGTCTTTACACCGAAAGATGGACCGTTCCTTTCGGAACTGAAGACCGGGGCTAACCTGCATGATTGCGATGCTGCCCATGTGGTTGTCGCGAACATCCAGCAGTTCTCCGGGGCGAAGAACAAATGGTATGAAGCGTTCCCCGCAGACTACTTCGACATGATTCTGGTTGACGAGGGACACCACAATGTTGCCGAAACGTGGAAGCGCCTGTTCGACTACTTCGCGGATGCGAAGGTGGTTTCCTTTACGGCCACGCCCATGCGCTCTGACGGGCAAGTCGTGTCCGGTGAGCGTGTCTATCGCTTCGGGTACGCCCGCTCAATGATCCTCGGATTCATCTCTCAGATCGACGCACTGTTTGTTCAACCCACAGAAATTACCTTCACCGCCAAAGGCGAGACTAAGACCATAAGTCTTGATGAGGTTCTTGAGTTGCGTGAAAAGGACTGGTTCAGTCGAGGAATTGCACTCTCTGAAGAGTGCAACCGGAGTGTCGTAAACGCATCGGTCCGGCAGCTACATCATGTCCGCAGTCTGGGCACGCCACGGCAGCTCATCGCTGTTGCCTGTTCAATCCGTCACGCGACTCAGGTTGCTGCGCTGTACAAGGAGCAGGGGCTGCGTGTTGAGGTACTTCATAGCAACCTAGCCAAGGAAGAGCGTGAGCGGATCGAGGCATCATTGCGTAGTGGGTTAACCGACGTTGTGGTTCAGGTAAACATTCTGGGAGAGGGGTACGACCTTCCGACGCTCTCGGTAGCCGCGGTATTCCGTCCATATCGCAGCCTTTCGCCTTACGTTCAGTTTGTTGGCCGAATTCTTCGCCTGTCCGCCCCTGAGACGCCGTATTCGGATGCAAATCGCGTCTACCTAGTCTCGCATGTCGGATTGAATGACGATCGATGGTGGGCCGATTTCACGAACTTCGACAAAGACGACCAGCAGTTCTTCCATGAGTATTTACAAGGGGAACTGGAAGTCGAAGGAGACGGCGAGGCGACCCCGAGAATGACTCTCCGTCCGTTTATGAGAGTTCTCAACGAAGTTGTAGAAAGCTATCAGAAAAAAGGTTACCTAAAGAAGATCGACGACGTCCTTATTGGGGATCTTTTCCAAACGATCAGAGATAAAGGCTTTGAGCCTAGCGAGTTCGGATTGACTGAAGACATCGTGCGCGCGCGGCTGGTAACCGCCGAGCAGGAAGGAAGAGTTGAGGCGTTTAATCCCATCATTCAGCCTCAGGAACGACGCGAGGCACTAAAGGGAAGGCTTGCTCAGGAAGCACGTGCTATTGCCGACACTGTGATCAACCGTCTGGGGATACGCCATCAGGGCCGCGATCTACTTCGACATTTCCAGGGCAATCACAACACAGAGATCCTCATCAGAATGGCGAGCGCCGAGCAAAACAATGTAATGGGGATCGGGGCTGGAGAGCGCACATCGGCCAGCGTCGAACAGCTTGAGAGTGCCGTCAACGCATCACCGGAAATTGCAGACAGGCTATCCGCGATAGTTAGAGGAAAGATAAAAAATGCCGAAGATGAAACAGATGGTTAAGCGCACGGAGGTAGAAGTCGCACAGCGACAACGTACCTGCCGATTTAGCAAGGCGAAAATTCCAAGGGGTGAGCCCTGCATTGTCCTGTATGAAAGCCCTCGCGATCGGTTTTGCTATTCACATGCAACTGCGCTGGAAATGATAAAGCTTGCTCGTGCTCGTCTGGACGAGCTCGAAAATGAGCTTTCAGCCCACTAATGAGGTCCGATGGCGCACGCACCGAAAACAGACACGGAGGAGAAAGATTGGCTCCAGACACTTCGCTCGTTGGTGGAGCGCAAACCCCTTCTGGTCCTGCGATTCAGCGGAGACGAATGGTACGACCTTGAGAATTCTTATCACGGGTTGAGACGCTTCACAGTTGCGCGGTCACGCTCGACGCTGCGGAACGTGCATTCGCCCACCGCCTGTATCCTGTTTGCCAAAGACCATCTCGATCGACCAGTTGCGTACTTTGCGCTTCTAAAAAAGCTTGGCCCTGGCACGACGCTTGAGCGCCGGATTACCATTGAGCGCGCGCACAAGATCACGCCGGCTACAGAACGAGGTCTGCGCGGGTTGGTTTCGGACAAATCACTCGCAACGATATTGGACAATAAACTTAGCGAAGCCGGTCCCGTCGTACCGCTTTCCCCCAAGCTCAGTTCACACCTCATCGATAAGCTCGCAGAAAGGCGAGGCAATAGCGCGGCAATGAAGGCGGCCATTGGCGACCTGGATGCCCCTAGCCGCTATTCCAGCAACGACGCCATTCAACAGGATGCGGTTAGCGTCGCTTTGCGCACGTTTGGAATTAATCATGCCTCTGTACTAGAAACGACGGGTGATACCGCCCTTGGTCGCGTCAACATTCGCGAGGATGCCGTCATCGAGCACGATGCCCGCACTGTCCCAGAGTTCGAATTGATTGGGAGTGATTTTACCGGTCGGGCGATCTTCGAGGATGGTGTCGATCGGCTGGAGGTTATCACTGCCAACAAGCGTCCCCTTGAGCAGGTTCTCGGCGTTGACCTCGTCTACTTTAATGCGACGAAGCAGAACATTGTCATGGTTCAGTACAAGATGCTGGAACCGCTTCGTGATAGCGATGAGACGGATTGGATCTACTATCCCGATGCTGATTTGGAAGATGAGATAGCACGCATGCAGCGCTTCAGTGCCGCCATGCCTCCGGGTCCCTTGGAGTATCGCATCAATCCGCAGGTCTATTTTCTAAAATTCGTCCGGCGGGACGCGGCACTTGGCCGGAGTTCGATCACAATCCCGATCGATCACTTCAATGTCCTGCGTGCCGATCCTGAGTGCAAAGGACCTCGGGGCGCGTTTCGAATAAGCTACGATACGCTAGCTGGTCGCTATCTCCGTCAAGATGCGTTCATTGATCTTCTCCGCTCCGGTTACATCGGAGCTCATGCGGAGACGACTAACGCATTGATAGACCTCGTCAATGCGACGCTAGACAACGATCGTGCAGTCGTCGCCGCTGTTCAGACACACATCGAGCGCGAAGATGGAGAGTCATAGAACAATGGGTATTGCCGCTCTTCAAGAATCTATTGACGATGTTGGTATGGCACGGTAACGCTAGGTCATGCCGAATCCGACTTCAGATCCTTTAACCCAGCTAGCGTTCTCCGTATACGAGAACAAGGGCATCTATGCGCTCTTGCTTGGTTCCGGTCTGTCCCGCGCGGCGGAAATTCCTACAGGCTGGGAAATCACGCTCGATCTCGTTCGCCGTGTGGCGATGGCGCAGGGTGTGGACGACCAGCCTGACTGGGCCGCATGGTACCGGGAGGAGACCGGCGAAGATCCGAACTACTCGACTCTGATTGGTGAGCTCGGATTATCTGGCGACGAACGCCGCTCAATTCTACACAGCTATATTGAACCCACAGATCAGGACCGCGAGGAAGAAAGGAAGATCCCCACACGCGCGCACCATGCGATAGCGGAGCTTGTTGAAGCCGGCTTCATCAAAGTCATCGTTACTACGAATTTCGATCGCTTGATGGAGAACGCTCTACGCGAGCGTGGTATCGAACCGACAGTCGTTGCTTCTGTAGATGCCTTAAACGGTGCAGAGCCACTCACACACACGTCCTGCTATATCTTAAAACTGCACGGTGACTACAAGGATGCGCGTATCCTCAATACGGATGAAGAACTGAGCGGCTATCCAGATGAGTACAATGTGCTTCTTGATCGCATCCTTGACGAGTACGGGCTGATTATCTGTGGCTGGTCGGGGGAATGGGATCATGCATTGCGAGCAGCGATTCTGCGAGCGCCCGCGCGGCGCTACACACACTACTGGATGGTGCGTGGAAAAGCGGGTACGGGCGCACAAGAGCTGATTAATCACAGGCAGGCAAGGGTAATCGCGGCGAGAGATGCTGATTCCTTCTTTGGCGACCTTGTCGAACGCGTTCAGACGTTAGAGAAAACGCATCGTCAGAACCCGCTTGGTGTGGAACTATTGGTCAGCACCGTCAAGCGCTACCTGGCAAAGCCTGAACATCGAATTCAACTTGAGGAGTTAGTCACCAACGAAACAGCACGCCTGCTCGGTCTACTTGACGACCCTGCCTTTAGTCCTGACGGGGGATTTTCAGCGGAAGGACTGACACAGAGAGTTACCCGGTATCAGGCAGCCACGGAGCCGCTCGCACGAATTGCCGGCGTACTGGGAAGATGGGGCGATGGCTCTGAGTTCGATCACGTCATGGACGCGATTACTGCGATCTGGCGGGAAACTTCGCAAGTTGCTAGCGGCTTGCAGTGGTGGCTCGCCATCCGCGCTTACCCAGCCGTACTTGCTATGACCGCCTATGGACTAGGACTCACCCGGTCCGGTCGTTGGGACGAACTCCACAGGATGTTCTCGTTCGAAGTGAGGGCCCAGCATGGCGGTGATACACAGCGGATCGTTGAGCTTCTTTTTCTATGGGCATGGGAAGGCGGGGCCACCAAAGAAATCTGGCAAAACCTTGAAGGATTGGATCGACATAAGACGCCACTAAGTGATCACCTCTTCCTACTTTTTCAGGAGTGGGGGCGCAGTTTTCTTGGTCTCGCGGCCGGCTATGAGCTGATGTTTCAGAAGTTTGAGTTCCTCGGTGCCATGGCTTACACCGAAACATACGAAGCAGACGCTCTCGCGGAAGCTGCTCGTGATAACACGGGTCAAGGATTTCTCTGGGTTCCCGTTGGCCGAAGCGGGTG
This sequence comes from Pseudomonadales bacterium, assembly GCA_041395945.1. Taxonomy (NCBI): domain Bacteria; kingdom Pseudomonadati; phylum Pseudomonadota; class Gammaproteobacteria; order Pseudomonadales; species Pseudomonadales bacterium. Next base: position 2,522,648 of record JAWKZN010000001.1, on the reverse strand, counting down.
GGACGTCAGAACGCGGGAAGACGTTGTAGCGGACATACTCAAACCCGACACGCGTGCCGCGTTGTTATCTGCAGGCTTCGGCAAAGGTGATGCCGAGTTTCTAGGTCATTCGATAACTAACTTCGGTAAGCTCGGCAATCGCTTTCGCTTTTGAGCCCGTTCACGAGCGCACGAATTCCAGCAGCGGGCCGATGTCATGGCCGTCGGCGGCGCGCAGGGCGTCGATGTAGGTCTTGCGGGCCTCACCGGCATCGCGCAGGTTTGCGCGGCCCCAGGTGAAGGGGTCTTGCCCCATCTCTTTGAGCAGAATGTCTGCCGCCAGGCGGGCATGGCGTCCGTTGCCGTTTGGGTATGGATGGATATAGACAAGCTTGTGATGAAATCTTGCGGCGATTTCATCGGGCGGGTAGGTCTCGTTCTCTATCCAGTAGTTCACGTTATCGAGCAGTTCCTGGAGCTGGACCTGGATATGGATGGGATCGATGCCGATGGATTTTTCCGTCGTGCGGTATGTGCCGGCCCATGTCCAGACATCGCCATACATCCGTTTATGCAGGTCGTTCAGGTAGTCGCGGGTGAGCACCTTGTTCTTGCGTTTTTGTGCCCAGGTGCGCGCTTTAAGGATGTTCTGCTGTTCGGCGCCATTGAGATCACCGCGCGTGGTGACATAGGAGAGCTTTAAGCCCTCGCGCTCTTCATCGCTAAGCGGCGTTGCGCCGTCTTCTTCCGGCAGGAGCGGATCGCTCAATTATCCTCCCACAGGTCCGGGCCTGACTTTTCTATCAGTTCGCGGGTCAGCGTTTCGATGTGCGCGCGGTCGGTGTCGGCATCGGCACGCTGGTTTTCAAGCGCCATGCTATGGCTCGTGGCTTCGAGGATGTCTTTTGCGCGGGTGCGGGCGCGCTCTTCGACGAGCTCTTGCAGCGGCGCGCGCGGGACAAAGGCGTAGACGAGCTGGCAGTCCAGCGCTTGCGCTGTTCGGCGCAGCGTGTCGAGGGTGATCGAGCCGTCCTTTTCTGCCTGTTCGATTTTGGTGGCGCGGGGCTGGCTGACGCCAAGGCGCTTACCGAGCTGTTTGCCGGTCATGCCCAGCGCTTCGCGGATCGCTCTGATCCAGCCGCGCGGCGGCCGGGCCAGGCTTTGCATGTCGCGAAGCGGCGATAGTCTTTTATCAAGCTGTCTGCGGGCCAGGGCCCGGTCTTCGGGGCGCATTGCGATAACCTTTGCGTTATTTTTTCCTCTTTCTAAAATAATGTATAAGTTATGTTGAGGCAAGATAAAAATAATATATGTGTTATTTATATGATTGATATTGATAACGTATAAGTTATGTCATTGAGGGCGCCTCCGCCTATAAGGGCGGACCGGGCTTTCGTGAACCGTGCCCCCCAGGGGGGTGTCACGGCCATGCGGCGTCAATCCCTGGCGCGTTTTTCGGGCGGTGTTTAAGCGCTTATTTACCCTCTCCTGATAGCCTGAATAGGCAAGAAAATAACCAATGGAGAGGATGCTATGCGCAAGAATTACGGAGCACACAATGATCCCGGCCGCGCGTTTTTGCGCGCCGCGGAGACAGGAAACGCAGATCGCGTTGGTGCGTTTTTGGAGGACGGGTTCTCGGTGAACTATCAAGACCCCGGCACTGGCGAAACCGCTCTTCATGCCGCCGCGGGAACGCGGGCGCGGGATGTGTTCCGGCGCATCCTGGAAGAGCCCGATATCGATTACCTGCTCCGTGATCACAAAGGCCGCCTGCCTTCTGAGGTTGCTTACGTCTATGGCAGAGACCCGGCGATGGCGCGCCTTCTTGCCATCAAAGAAAAAGCGCAGGCGCGCACCCAGGGTCTGGTGCTGACGCGGCGCACGACGACACCGGCTTAGGCACCTTTTACTTTCTCAAACTGCACGGCTGACCAGCCTGACATCGTCACTTTCATGCGCCTCCTTTTGCGAGGCGTTCAAGCCTTGATCAAACACTAGCCGGGCGCGCCGCCCGGTCAACGGACCTGCCCGCACCATCCGGCTTCACTGCGTATCGCCGGACCGTGTTGGCCGTTTCCCCTTATCCCTCTTGTCTATGTCTGCGGCGGTAGCGGGTGACCGTCCGGCATCTGCGCCCGGCTTGCCGTGTTTTCGTCTTGAACAAAACAAAAGGAGACGAAGACATGAAACTACTGACCTCATCGCTGCAAGCGCAGCTTCTACGCAACGGGCGATTGTCCGCGGAATGCTCGCAAGGCGGGCGCGCGGAACCGGATTTCTTACCGGTCGTGAAGCTCTTTACCCCGGATGCGGCCTGTACCTGGCTGCTCACCGAACTTGATCCTGACGATCAGGACATTGCCTTTGGGCTGTGTGATCTCGGTCTCGGGTTTCCCGAGCTCGGATGCGTGCGGATCTCAGAGTTGGTATCGGTGCGCGGCAAGCTCGGCCTCCCGGTCGAGCGGGACCTGCATTTCAAACCTGAGAAAACGATCAGCGTCTATGCCGATGAGGCACGCGCTGCCGGGTGCATCAAAGTTTGATGCGCCCATGACATTCACGGCAAACAAAGGAGAAGAAAAAAAATGCCTATATGCGAATGTGATAACTGCGGCGGTGAACTTCACTGGCGCTGGGAAGAAGCCTTCGAGAAATTTGGTTTCATGGATGGCGATGGCCAGGTCGAAACGTGGCAAGTCGAGTCCGTACTGATCGATGCCGGATGCGAAGTCGTCGTCGAAGGCTGGGGTCTGCATAACACGGTGATCATCTCGATCAAGCAAGCTGGCAAGGAGTTCATCCCTCACGATGATCCGAACGTCACGTTCGGCTATGACGATCCCCGGTCCTATCTGCCCGCTGACATTGTTGCACTGCTCGATCGTGAGCTTCCTGCGCCCTAGACAAAAACAGGACCGCCCCGAAGATACAAAGGGCGGTCCTTTACGTAGCGTACCCAACGGTGTGCGTATTGTTGGATAGTTCCAGTATCGCACACATTGTCTTAAAGCCGGCTTAACGCCGGTGCTCTAAAACCCGCTTCCAGCAACGCTTTGCGGGCCTATCTGTTCCGCTGCGCTCCGCGCTGGTCCGAATCGATCCGGTTCATCTTTGCGCGAAAAGTCTTCGCGTGCTGTTCGTCCTGATCTCTTTCTACGGCCCCTTTTTGAAAAGTTTTTACCTCGCGTTTTTAAGCCGGGCGCGAACCCGGTCAACTGCCTGCCCGCCCCACCCTCATTACATGAGCCGTGTTGTCAGTTTCCCCTTATCAGGGTGACCGGGCGCGCTCTTCCCGGCTTTTGATCTCCCGCGTGTTTTCAAAAGGAACCGTAGAAAGGAGAACAGCCATGAGCACGAAGACCAAAGAGCGCAAAGATGTCTACACCCGGATAACGGACAAGATCATCGCGGAGCTTGAGCAGGGGGTGCGCCCCTGGACCAAACCCTGGAATGCAGAGCACGCGGCAGGACGTATAAGCCGTCCTCTACGCCATGACGCCAAAACGCCTTATCAGGGAATCAACGTCATCGCCCTGTGGATGGCCGCCACGGCCAAAGGATACGCCGCCCCGATCTGGATGACCTACCGCCAGGCAAAAGAGCTCGGAGCGCAGGTCCGCAAAGGCGAGAAAAGCGAGCTTGTCGTTTACGCCAATACGATCAAGAGGACCGAGCAGGACGCAAGCGGCGAGGACGTCGAGGTCGACATTCCCTTCATGAAGGGATACAGCGTCTTCAATGTCGAACAGATCGAAGGACTTCCGCAGTCCTATTACGAGACCGCCGCGCCGGTACTTGATCCGGTACAGCGTATCGAGCGCGCAGAGCGGTTTTTCGCAGCCACCAACGCCGATATCCGCTACGCCGGGAACCAGGCCTACTATGCGGCGGGGTCAGACCACATCCAGATGCCTCCCTTTGAGACCTTCCGCGATGCGCAAAGCTACTACGCAACGCTGGCTCATGAGAGCACGCACTGGACGCGGCACAAATCGCGTCTCGATCGCAGCTTCGGACGCGAGCGTTTCGGAGACGAAGGATACGCCCGCGAAGAGCTGGTAGCGGAGCTCGGGAGCGCGTTCCTGTGTGCCGATCTTGGGATTGCGCTGGAACCCAGAGCAGACCACAGCGCCTATATCGCCTCCTGGCTCAAGGTGCTGGAAAACGATAAGCGCGCCATCTTCTCTGCAGCCGCCCACGCACAGCGCGCTGCGGACTTCCTGCACGGACTTCAGGTCCATGTTAACGATGCAACGGAGGCCGCAGCTTGACCGCTTTGGCCGCCTGCGGTAGCGGGCGGCCTCATTTCTTACGATACGATTTGCACAATTGATCAGGGGGTAACTATGTATCGCGAAGACATTCTTGAACGGCTACGCGTTGATCCGGGTAAGCGCACGCTCGGCGAATTGCTGCAGGACCGCGAATCCGCCGTCCATGAAATCACGCGGTTGCGCGCGCAGATAGTGCGGCTCACGGCGGCACGAACGCCGCGCGCCCGCAAGGGCGAAGAAACGGACGCGCCCCCACAGATGCGGCCCGGTATGTTGATTCGCCTTGCTGAAGTCTGCGAGCTAATCGGCGTCGGGCGCTCGACCATCTATAAGTGGATGAATGAAGGCACGTTCCCCGCGCCGGTGAACGTTAGCGAACGCGCCGTGCGCTGGCGCACCGAAGACATCGAGCATTGGCGCAATGCGCTTACTCGATGATGCTTCTTACGGTCCGATGCGTTGCCACTGCTGACCGTCACAATACTGCATGACGTTGAAGCTGGTGTTGTAGATGATCCTGCCTTCTCTGCCTTCCGGATTCTTGCAGAGATTCCCGACTTCGACAACGGCGAAGCCCTGCGAGGCCAGGCCGATATAGGCGAAGCCGTTTCGCACCACGACGTTATCAGCTTCATCTAGGGCTGTGGCATCCTGAATGGAGTATAGGAATTGCGGGCTGGTCGGATCGCGGATATCGATCAGGGTCAGACGATCGGAGCCTTCGGCTGTGACGTAGAGGATGTCGCCGTCGATATAAATTCCTTCCGGGTTCAGCAGCCAGTCTGCGCCGTTATTAGGAAGTTCGGCGACGACTTCCATATTCGCCGGATCGGAGATATCGACAACAAAAACGCCGTTGCCGTCTTTTTCGGCGCCAAAAAGGTAGTTGTCCTTAAAGGCGAGATCACGCATTTGCGTGATGGCAAGGACCGAGAAATCAGCGGCCGTCAGTTGGTCAGTGAAAACAGGTGCCGCCGGGTTGCTTATGCTGTAGGAGGTTAAATATGCAGACGCCCCATCGGGTGGGATATAGAGGTGACCGTTGTGGTGCGCAATCGCAATGCCGCTGCCCATGTTCGGAATAGCCACAGATGTTACAAAAGACGGCGAGGACGGATTGCCGACATCGTAAACATGCAATACTGGGTTGCCAAGCGCTCGTGCGAGATAGGCATATTCTCCGACGACAGCAATATCATTGCAGCGAACTCCCGTGTCGATCGATCCGACGACGCTCATGTTTGCTGGATCGCTGATATTAATGATTTGAACTCTCTGCGTTGGAGCGCCTTCGCACAAAAATAGATTATCTCCGTCGATGGAAATACCCTGCACTTGATTTGCGCCCGTGATATAGGTGCCGCCAATGAGAGAAATGTTGTCAGGGTCGCTGATATCGATGGCGCGGATGGTTTCGTCCGTGTAGACGGAGACGAAAGCATAGTTGCCGAAGAGCGCGACTTCCTCGACTTTCGTCAGGCCCGCATCGAGAGTGTAGTCGCGCACCGTCAGGGTCGGGGTGTATTTGATGTTCTGTTCGTACAGCGTCTCGATTTCATCTGCGGAAAGGGCTCGGTTATAGATGCGGACATCGTCGATGCGCCCATTCCAACTATGCTCCAGTGCACCAACTGTTTCCGCTCCAATCGCTGTGGGTCGACCTCCGCCGTCCCAGAGTAGAAACCCTGGATTGCTAACACTCCCGATTTCGACAGCATCCTTGTATAAACGCAGGTCGGCGCCATCCCACGACATCACCATGTGTTGCCAAACGTTTTCTTCGAGCGTAGCTGCGGGAGAAATAATCTGGACCGTACCAGAACCGTTGCTGATTCGGGCGCGCCACCTATCGTTTCCAAGATAACGTCCGAGATGATACACCTCCTGACTCGCAGCGGCGTTGAAGTCGCCTCGTGCGAAGAGGATATTGCTACCCACGCCGTTTGAAAAAGCCCATGCTGACAACGTGAAGGCGTTAGAGCCAGAGAAATCAAGTGCGGATGGAGAACCTAGATCGATACCGTCGTCACTACCATCAAAGCCCATGCCGTAGCCAACAACGCCGCTTGAGGCGTATTCGGGGCCGCCGGAAGCCGTGCCGTTGTTGCCATAGCCTGATGAATCCGCGAGGATGCCGCTCGCCTCATCAAGCTTCCAGTGACCGATCAAGCCTTTCGGGTCAGGTTTGCGTTTGCCCATAGCACGCCAGTTATTGCCGTCGAAATACTCCGGCACACGGTAATCGGCGTTATAGCGGATATGCGCGTCCCACGCGGAATATAGTTCCGCGATCTCGCCGGCGCTCAGGGCGCGGTCGTAAATGCGCACATCGTCGAGTGTTCCATTTGAATAGCCGTAGGACCCGAGACTGCCAGCCGGGTAAACGCCGTTGCGCCATTTGTGTCCCAACCCGATAACGTTTGTCGAAGAGAAGATGTTGCCGGTTTGTGCTACGCGATCAACCTCCTTCCCGTTCACATACAAAACCGCGTCGCTTCCATCATAAACGCCCACCAGGTGAAGCCAACGATTCGTAGGAGGCGCATCATAGCTAGGGCGGACGATCGTGTCGGAGGCATTTCGGATCTCAAATTGGATTTGGTCAGCCGATCGGTTGTAAACGATGCCAAGAACGGAATCGCTCCCCGAATCCTTGGCTTGGTTAAGCATGTTGTTGTACCCGCTGGTCGCCCAGCCAGTGCTATGTGCCCAGAGGGAAATAGTTATATTCGGAGCGGAGCCAATCATATCCGGCACAAGAAGAGAGTCATTGTTATCCGCATAGAAAAGGCCGGGCCCGATTCGGGCGTCGACGAAGTTAGTAGAGGCATCAAGGCCGTTCATCATCGTGCCATGATTGGCGCTCGCGTAATCGAGCGCATCCGTACCGTCCACTTCGTCGAGCTTCCACCACCCGACCAACCCTTCGGTCACAACGCCGCCACCGGCCGTTTCGGAACAGCATTCTGCGATCTCCGCTGGTGAAAGAGCGCGGTTATAAATGCGCAAATCATCAAGCGTGTAATCGAACCCTGACTGAAACCCTGTTGACATTCTCCCGGCCGGATTTGACCAGGCGCAACTGCCACAATTCTCCGTCCCCGCTGCCGTAAGCTTCCCGTTTACATAGATTTCCCGTGTGTTTCTCGCGTCGTCATATACAGCAGTAACGTGATACCAAATCCCTGGTTGATACAGCGTGTAAAGGTCGTTCGTTCCACTGCCACCAGAGTTAACGCCGAAACGAATATGATCGGGAGAAGCATCCGCTGCCCTTAACTCCAGATAGTCTTGCGAAGTCGTTGACTGAATGTAAGCGATCATTCCGTACGAAGGAGGAAAGTCATCGATCTTGATCCACGCGGCTACAGACTGTGACCCTGTCATCCGAAGCACATCCGTAGTGCTGGTATCTTCTGCGCCTTCGCCGCTTGAAAAGCGGATGGCGCCGCCTAATGGACCTACCGTCCATGGCGACGACGCAGTAATGGCCATGTGGTTTTCATTACCTGAGCTATCTAGCGCGGTTGTGCCTGTTCCATCATCGAATGACCAATGCCCGACGAGCGAGGTGTCATTTGGAAGACCAGGGCCAGGAATAGATGATGTTGGCGGTACCGTTGCGATCCAGTTAGACCCATCGCAATACTGGGGAATGTTGTAGGTCTCGTTAATAATGAGCTGGCGTTGCACACCGGCGGGGTTCGAGCATTGTGCTCGCGCGCTGGCAGGGATCAGCAGCGCGATAGCGAATAGAAGGAATAGTAGATTTCGAACCTGTCCTACTGCCGCCTCCCTTACTGTTGTGGTTCCTGTATCGGCACGTCTTCGACGGGCGGGTCGCCGGGCTGCATGTTTAGATCGATGGCGCGCACCGCGATTTGCTCTTCATCGGTGCATGCGTTCGATTCCGTCGTCCCTTCATCGAGCCTCACCCAACGCTCTTCACCAGCGCCTTTCTGGCACAGAACAGACGTAATCGTGTAGTGGCCGTCGTCTTGCGCATACGCTGGAATCACGCCGCACAGTGACAACGCCAGACTTGCGACAATGAATAGGGCTCTAGGTAAGGACATCCATGTCAACCTGTTGTTTTTGTTGTGAATCAACTCTCCTTCCAGAATACAGCAGCAATGGTTAAGAACAAGGAAAAACGGGAGCGGACCATTTAACCCTTTGATAACGTACCGATCACGACGACAGTTCCCTTAGGCAAGCACTCCCGCTGCATCCAGTACTGCCAGACCTCACACCAGAACGCTGCAGTTGTCCTGTTTCCCGCAGTGAGCGCAGCTTCCCGCTCGCGTTCCGCGATGTTGAATTCCGGTACGCCTAAGGCCGCAGACTCAGCCTTGAGGCCCTCCGCTGCCAGAAAGACCTCATAGCGCACCGTGATGAATCGGGGCTCCTTGATCTGGTGCTCATTCTTCATTGTTCAGCTCCTGTTCCCGGCGCGCCTCATCCAGCGCAATCCGCATCCAGGGCATCGCGGCTTCGACGCCATCCTCGGCGGCGGTTGCTTTCGCGATCCCTAGCGCCAGCTCTCGGGGGCTCATCCCCAGTGCCCGCGCCTCAGCCCTTATCAGGGCCGCGCGCCGCTCCTCTTCCGGTTTCGTCATCTTGGGACTCCGTTGTTCGTTTGGGCATGCTCATTTGACCTGCATAGGCCCGTGAGTCTCCTCGCACATTCCTCGCGGGGCCTTTGGTGGATTTATTCGCGAGCCGGCATTCTCACTTTCGGTTTCCGTTGTTTGGATCGGGACGGAATCAGCGTTCTCTCCCGTGCTCTTTGTTCTTCCGTCTTTGTTCATGGGATTTCGTGCGAAGCGATACCCGGCAGACCCTTAGCCGGCGCCGTCCACGACGCAAGGCAATCCGCTTTCGCGGCGCCACTGATCGCTCCCGTGTTGCTTCGCTGCCCGCTCCATTCGCTTGGTAGCGTCCTTGCGCCCTGGCCTGATGCCACCTGCTGAATAGGGGCCGTGTTCGCACATCAACCCATAGAGCAAAGGAGAACTAAAATGAGCACATCAACTGAAAACGCACCGGCCCTGATCGCCTACCACGTCACCGAGAACGGCGACAAAACTTTCTGGACGCGAGTCGGAGCCGCCTGGCCCAACAAGAAAGGCGGGTTTCAGGTCAGACTCGAGGCAGTGCCGGTCAATGGCGAGCTCGTCCTGCTGCCCCCACGGGCCAAGGACGAAGACGCCAAAACCGAAGAGGGAACGGGAGCTTAGCGGCTCCCGCTTTTCGGGGAAGGCAAGGCGGGTGCCACTAGGCGCCCGCCACTTCGCTAAGTTCCGGGATGTCCTGCGCCTCAAGACGCTTCAGGACGTCCGCGCTGTGACGGCTTCCGCTGAGCCTGAGCGCCTGCCGGGCCCACGCGGTCTCAAACACGGTCCTCGCAGCACGGCCATTTCCGAATCCCTTTCCCCGCTGGGCATGCATGGCCTTGAAGAGCGTGAGTACTTTCGCGGTCACGTCAGGCGTGCATATGAATTCGTTCTCCTTGCATAGCTTCTCGAAGATCAATCCGAGTTCTATCGGGTAGTAATCCGGGAACGCGATGAAGGTCTGGCAGCGCGAGCGCAGCCCCGGATTACTATCGAGGAACGCTTCCATCTCATCGCCGTAGCCAGCAAAAATTACAACAAGGCGGTCCCGTTGATCCTCCATCGCTTTGAGGATTGTGTTGATAGCGTCCTGCCCGAAGTCGCTCTCTCCGCCATGACCTTTGGCGAGCGCGTAGGCTTCATCAATGAAAAGGACTCCGCCGCGCGCTTTGGCCAATACCTTGCACACCTTCTCCTCCGTCTGCCCGACATAAGGCGCGACGAGCCCGGCGCGGTCGGTTTCCACGAGATGGCCTTTTTCGAGGAGTCCCAGCTCGGCAAAGATCCGTGCCACGATCCGGGCCACCGTCGTCTTCCCGGTTCCGGGATTGCCTGTGAACACCATATGGTGTGAGCTCACCGGCACCGGCAATCCATGCGCCTTTCTAGCCTGGATGTTCTCCACCTGTGCGGCTTTGAGATGTACGCGCTCTTTGACGGCGGCAAGCCCGATCATTGCGTTCAGCTCTGCGAGCGCATCACCGGGCGGTGTGTTCGACTTCGCTGTGCGTCTCGTTTGCGCTTGCGGCGCGGCCGGATGTTTCTTTGCTGCTGGTCTTTGTGGCTGCGGCAGTTTTACCAGCTCCTTGATGTGCAAAAGCTCCTCCATGGGCCGGATCGCGGCTGCTTTCTCGCGCGGCGGTCCGGTCCCTGCGAGCCCGTAGCGTGCCATGGCGTCGTAGAGCGCTCTCGCTTCGCGTGCACGTCTGTCGTCTTTCTTGCTCATTTACTCTTTAACCTCCTGTACGGCTATTCCTCGATGAGCGCGCTGCGCAGCATCTCGTCGATGTTTTCGTGTACGAACTGGAGCCGGAGCACCAGTGCGTCGGCTTTGGCAATCTCGGTATTGGGGAAGGAGGCAATCACGACGCGCTGCTCTCCGTACCGCATCACCACCTGCACCGCGTTGCGAAATATCTGCGGTTGCCTGCGCCCTGTGTCTAATTCTCGCTGGGCTTCCTTGATGGCTTCCTCGTGCTCCTCTCGCCGGAAGGTGATCCCCACGCTGCGGGCGTAGTCCTGGAAGCACACGCGCACAGCGTCCGGTGTGAATTTCACATTGACCCAGGACCCGGTCAGGCCCTGAATCACCGGGACCATTGCCCCCGCGACGAAAGCCGGGGTGATGTAGGCATACAGATATGCCCATTCCGAACTCCCCTCCGGCGGATAGATCGCTGCCAATAGGAAAAACCAGATGGTTCCCACGAAGACGGGAAGCACCATGGCCAGCAGCGGCGGCGTATAGAGCCCCCAAACCCGGAATGCTGCCTCCTTCGGGATGAGCCGTGTATGTGGCCAGCTCGCCAGCGGCGATACGTATCGTTTTGTCTGTTCCATTGCCTATTCCTCCTCTTACTCTTCTGGCTCGTAGAGCCCCTCAAAGCGCTCGTACCGGTCGTACTTGACGCGCTGGATCACCGCTGGGGGCCGCCCGGCGCAAAGCAGCAGGGCGCGTTGTTGCGGGTCCTCGCGGGCAAACAGCCGTGCAGCCTCGTCAGCGGTGAGCAGGTCGCGCACCTCGACAGACCAGCTCGCCCCTCGCGATCCGCCCTGGACACGCTGATCGATGCTGACCTCGTTCCCGCGCTCAACGATCAGCGAGGTTTGTCCGCAGCGCTGACGGATGTAATCAAGCGTTGTCAGGTCCACATTCCCGAAGAAGACCTGCACACCGGCATTACCTAGGAACGTCTCCCAGCTTTCCTTGTAGTGGCGTTTGAGCTGAGTCAGGTCCTGCAGGACGATCAGTAGCTTCACCCCGAATCCAGCGATCAGTCCGCTCGCGACCTCGATCTGCTGTAAGTGCCCGAGCACGTGGAACTCTTCCAGGATCGTGAGTACCGGGACCGCGGGCTTGATGGGCTCGCGTTCCATCGCCTCTAACATCATGTTGATGAAGAGGCGGAACCATTTGTTGCAGGTCCCCATGCGCCCTGCCGGAAGACACAGATAGACGCTCATCCCGGCCGGAGCAGTCTTAAGCTTTCGAAGATCAAGACCGTCGCTAGCTAGGGAAGAGCGCAGCTCCGGGTAGGACAGAAAACGCGTCTGGCGCCGCGCGGTTGAAAGCACACCTGCGCGCTCGCCCGGCCATTTCTCGTAGAAGTCCGATGCCGTGGCTTCCAGGGCGGCCCCGATTTCTCGGTCAAGTGCCCGCGCACTGGCTAGCAGGCGCTCGGCGTTTTCCCGGAGCTCGGTCTCGACGCGCAGCGGCGCGTCGTCGTTTCCGGCCTGCTCGTCCAGCGGATCAAGCGCGTGGTCGAGCAGATCGCGCACGCTCACAAGGGAGCGCCGCTGCAGGTAACGCGGATCGGTCGCGACGTGGAGCACGAGGCCTTCTATGAAGTTGCGCGCGCTGTCATCCCAGTGCGGATCTTTTCCTTCACCTGTCGTGACCAGCGCATCGGCGATCAGCCCGGCATCGACGACCAGGCTTTCGCTGTTGATCGACAATCCCGCCATTGGGTTGAACCCTGTGCGAAGAGGCCGCAGTCTTGCTGCTGTCACGCCAAACGGGTCGAGCACGCACACGTCCTGTCCCATCGTGGTTCTTCTTGCCGCTGTGATATTGGCAAGCTCGCCTTTGGGGTCGAGCGTGAGGACCGATCCCCGGTAGGTGAGCAGGGTCGGAATCAGGACGCTGCGCCCCTTTCCCGCGCGGGAGCCGGCGCATAGCACCATGTGGCGGTCATCTCTTACCCCGATAGCCTGTCCCCCGGCCGCATAGAGCGGATCGACAGTCGTAGAATCCAGGGATGCGATCTGCGCCCCGGTCACCCCCAAAAAGGGCGCCTCTGGCGTGAACTGAAACCGCGCATCCTGTGCGAGCTTTTCCGGATCGGCCCACTGTGCTTGGGGTAGGCGTTGATCGCGCTCGCTGCGGCCGGTCACCCCGCGTGGCAGGGCGGCGCTGAGAGCCTCCGTTTCAGCCTGATTGCGTCCGCCGAGGGCGAGTCGCTCCAGCGGGGAGCGCCTGCGTATGAACCAGCTCATAGGTGTGTCCTGTTCTTGCCTTTGTACTTAGCAAGCTGACATGAGCTCTGAGAGCAGTTCCTCGCGCTGTCCTCGCACGGGGTCTTGTATAAGAATGGCCCTATGAACCTTACGGATTGGCAGCTCGATCAATTGCGTGATGCCTTGCGCGCCTATAAGGCCTATGGCCTGACGGAGCACGGGCGGGACTACTCATGGGCGAGCGTTGCCGAGGCCATCGCGGAATACACAGAAGTTGAGGTCCCGTCAGAGCGAATGCGCCAGTTCGTTGAGGGCGTAAACACCAAAGGCGGCGGACGAAAAATGCCGGTTCCTAGCGCCCAGCGCCTGGAAGCCATTGTCGCGTTCACCACTCATGAAGAGCTTGGCCTGCTCTCTAAGAAAGAGATGGAGAGAAAGCATCGCGCCGAGGTCCAGGCGCCGGTGAGATTGATGCTCTATTTGCGCCATGACCATGCCTCTGGCCGGAAGGTGGAGCCACCATCGGCGGGATTAGCTGGTACTTACCGTACAGCCTACGAAGCTATGAACGCGAATGTTACGCTCCAGCTCTCCCGTCCATCAGACCAAGGGGTCGTCGAGGTCGCCGAGACCATGGACGTATTGGATGCGAACACGCCGGCCCGCGTATCTAAGAAACTCCGCAGTTTTGGCTGGGCGATTGTTTCGCCTGAGGACATGCTGCTCGCATTCATGAAGCTGGAGCCGTACGGACAGAACCACATATATATGTCAGTTGCTTCGGATGCCGATGATGATGGCGGAGACACTATCAGACAGCTCGTACTCATGCGGCATGACTATGTGTTCGAGCTGGGCGCAGACGACGGTACGCCGAAAGAATTTTTGCCGCGAATTGGAGCAGAGCTTCAAAATAACACGCTCGCTTTTATCAGAGCAGACACAGACTCGACGAGCACGGCGAAATGAGTACAAAAAAGAAACTACCGAAGACTGATGCCAAAACCGAAGCCGAAGAGCTCGGCATCATTCATAGACCCGGCACGCTCGGTCAGCTCGTTACCGGAAAAGCACTATCCGGAGACGATCTAGATATCGCCGGAGAGCAGCTTCTTGATGCGGTGCTAAATGGAGATAGCGCCGATGTAGAACAAGCGATCGCGAGTGGCGCGCCGCTCGACTACGCCATGCCGGATACGGGCGCCACAGCGCTGCACCTGGCAGCTTCTATCGCCTCCCGTGGTGCGATACGGGCTTTGCTCAGAGCCGAAGAGAATCTGTCATTTTGTGTTCGCGATCATGAGGGCCGTTTTCCATCGGAAATCGCTTATCTCTACGGCCGGGATGTTGCTATGGCGCGGCTCCTCGCGCGCAAAGAAAAGAAAGAAGCGCGCGCCGCGGGGAGGCAGTTAACCCGCCGTCCGCAGCGGCGCCAGTAATGTAGGAGTTTACTCCTGCGTTTTTTGTGGCCGGCCGCGCTTCCTCCGGCCTTTTTCCGTGATCGAAACGCTCAATCCCACCGATTCAGCCATGGCTTTTATCTGTGCTGCGGCTTCAGCCTTTCGCTTCTTATCGCGGACAGATAACTCCGCCTCGATTTCGGTGATGATTTGCCGTAGCTGCTCATCATTTAGAGTGTGTAATTCGAGCTCCATATTCGCCTCCATTTTTGTGCCATTGCTTCTATCGCAATGACAGTGTTGGTGGAGGAATTTTCGGCTGCGAAAATTCCGCTTTGCCTCGCGCGATCCTCGCGCTATACAAGAAGATCTGTGCCGATTCCCGCTGTCAGCGTGGATTACCTGGCACTCATTAACGAATTCTTAAAGGCTCCCTCCGCAAACTAGAATGAGGGGACCGGACGAATGGCTAAGATTTAGTACAAGGTGTGCGCGGTACTACCCGTTTCACGGACCGCGCCCACCTTGAGGGGGGATTTCCCATCCCCCCGTTGTCACCCCCCTTGGGCTCCCTAAGGCTCGATCCGGCTTTTAGGCCGTTCTTGCCAAGGGAGAGTCAGTTCGGACGAGATTGCCTTTCGGCAATGAAGGCGCAGCGCGCTATTGTCCAAACTGAATCAGGGAGACTGCGCTCTCCCTAATATCCCATCGCGTTAAGGGCTTTCATGCCCCTAACAACCCTGACCAAAGGGCATTCCATGGCCCCTTGGAACCCTCGGCCAAAGGGAGACTTCGGCTCTCCCCTTGGAACCCCATCGACCAGCGCATAGGCAGCGCTGGACCCGCACCAGGGCGGCTCACGAGGTCGGTGCGAGGAAGGCACACCCAGCGGTGAATAAGGATGTGTGCCATGAGCAAGAAGGAGACAAAAAAGCGCGCAGCGCCCCTGTCATATCGCCCGCCTTTAGAGCTGCGCGCAGAGTTTGATGCGCGCGTAAAGAACTCGGGGCTTTCTATCAACGCCTTCATCACCAAAGCGATCTTTGACCAGCAGCCCGGACGAGCCGCACGGCGGCCCCCGCTTGAGCAGCAGGATCTGGCCCGCTTGCTCGCCCAGGCGGCCAAAATCCGTGATGAGCTCGAAGAAATCAGGCTGGCCGGTGGCGATAACCCCAATAACACGCTGCTTATTGAACGCGCCTGTGATGACCTCGCCGAGTTACGCACGGGGCTGCTTCAGGCGATGGGGCGCAAGCCATGATTCCGTTTGCCAGCCAGCGAGGCGTCGGCCAGGATTTGGCAACCCATCTGCTCAATGTTCACGACAACGAGGAGCTGGAATTTGTTGGTGTGCGCGGCGCGATTGCGCGCGATCTTCATGGCGCGTTTGCCGAATGGGAAGCGCAGGCACACGCCCTCACAAAATGTCGCAATTACCTCTACTCGATGTCGGTCAATCCGGACCCCAATCAGGACCCGTTGAACCGCGCGCAATACATGGACTACATCACCCGCGCGGAAGAGAAATTGGGGCTCTCGGATCAGCCGCGCGCGGTCGTGTTTCATCGCAAGCACGGGCGCGAGCATTGTCATGTCGTGTGGTCGCGTATTGATGCCGAAAAAGGCAAAGCTATTCACATCGCCTTTGACCATCAAAAACTCATGATGGTCACGAAGGAATTTGCCCGTGAACACAATCTCATCCTGCCAGAAGGCTACGAGAAAAAGCCTCAAGAAAGTCGTCAGCTCTCGCTCTACGAAAAGGTCCAGCAGGACGAGACAGGAATAACACAGGCGCAGCGCATTTCCGATATCACTAGCGCGTGGCAGGGCAGCGATAGCGTGAACGCATTTTTACGTGCGCTCGATGACCGGGGTTACATCCTGGCGCGTGGAAAAAGGCCCTATGTCGTCGTCGATATCTATGGTCATGTGAACGCGCTCTCCAAGCTGATCGATGATCGCCAGGTACGCACCAAGCACATTCGCGAATTCCTGAACAAGGAAATCACGGACGGGATGTTGCCGACCGTCGAAGAAGCCAAAGAAATGGCGGCACGACAGCTCAAAGAATTTGGAGACCATCAGCGGGCTGAAGATGCGTATCTGCGGCGCAAGGAGCTTGAGCGAAAGCAATCACGTCGCCGCGAAAGACTCGATGGCCTAAAGCAATCCCTGGAGCACCGTCAGCGACGAGAACGCGCGGTGCTTTCCGAACGCCATCTCGCTGAACGAAGAACTATTCGTCAGGCCTACCGCGCCGAGATCAAGCGCGTCAGGCAGGAGCGCTATCAGCGCAGACCTCGTGGCCTAGCAGACTTCTTGGGGAAGGTCACGGGGATCAACGTTGTCCGGCAGAAACTACACGATCACCAGGACCGCAAACGTCGGCGTCAGTTTGCCCAAGTCATGCAGATCAAGCGCGAGGCCCATCGGGATGAACAGGTACGGCTAACGCAGCGCCATGGGCTCCAAACACTCGATCTTGATCGGCAGTTCAGAGCGCTCGCCCAGGTCCAAGCGCGGGAGCGAAAAACCATGGAGATCGCGATCCGCAAAGACGGTCGGATTGATCGGCGCGCCGGTAAGGCGCGTGTGCCCGAGGTCTACTATGAAGGTCCGGTGCCTGTTGTCGGAGGCGAGCATGGAACGCTCGAAAAATCCTTCGATCGAGCGCTTGCCCGATTGGGTCCGAAGACGCCTGAATTTGATCTCAAAGAAGAATTTGGCCGTGCCGCAGGAAGTGAACGAGAACAGACAGAACGTGAGTCGGAAGAAGGACCATCAAAGGAGTCTCCTGGCCGCACCCGTCTGCGGCGGCAGCGTGCGCCCCGCCGTAGGGGAAAGAGCAAAGATCTCGACAAGGAGCGATGAAGATTTCGTCCGGACTGAGGGTTTGGGCAAATGACGACCTAGTCTAGTATTGGCCCTGTGACTGATTCATATAAGCGAGCATGTAGAGACTGCGGCGCGCCGATCATCATGACAAACGCCCGTGGTCACTGGGTTGCCCTCGATGCCGATGGCACTGGTGCCCATGTGTGCATGTCGTCCTACACGACTTACACACCCCCTGCACCCGCTCCGGCTCGCGCACGAATTCTGGAGTCTCGCAATACGTACCCGACGAGCTGTTGGTGGTGCGGTGAACCTGTTTTTTTTCATACAAATGGTAACGGTGACTGCGTCCTGTTCGACTATCCGCTTGGCCCTCCATGGCCTCGTCATAGTTGTTGGGAAATACACTGTGAAGAATCAAAAACGCAGGAGTACTTGGTTGCCATTACGCCGCGCGAGCCTCCTCCGCTAGCGGAGCCGGAAACAGGGCTTAAACCGGTATCCGTCTCGGGGATGGTCTCCGTACTCGGAAAAGAAACTGACATTGATACTGCATCGTGGAGTGCGGGATCAGCGCCCTGGCAATTGGTTGAGGTCGAAGGTCAAAACCTGACATTTCAAGTAGCTGTGCCGGCCGACTTTCTGCTGGCGGAAGGGGACATGATCTCGCTTCGCGCGACGTGGATTCAATGGCATGGAGACAAGCCCGATCAATGGATTCTTGTAGCTCGTGAGAGTGAAGCGGTGTGGCGAGATGGTGAGACGTTGCAAGGGCGCGTTTTTATTCGCTCTCGGGAGAAAGGACACTGTCATTGGTGCGGATTACAGCTTCGCAATGTCTCTGACTGGCAGGTCTCTGAAGATGGCTTCTTTGAGTGCCAGACCTGCACAGCGATGAAGTCGATTCTCGAAGGAGACGAGATGGGCGAGCGCCTTGGCGCGCTCAAGCGCTTGTTGGGCCAACTCGTACCCACTAGCTCCGAGCAGGCGCCGACCGGCGCTCATCGGGCACTCAAAAAGATGGAGGAGTCGCTGTCTCATAAACGGCCCTGAAAGCCGCGAAAATCGTCCGAAATCGGCAATTTTGTGAGACAGAGAACGAGTTAAAAACTATCCTCAAATCATCTACTTACGTGCCAACGACTCCCACCCTGTTAATCAGCGGGTCGCTGGTTCGAGCCCAGCAGGCGGAGCCAATCTTCTACTCTCTCGCGTGAGTCGTTGCTGACCCTGTGGAATGCCCTGGGGTTTCTGGACACCAACCAGCCTCACACTGAGGCAGCCTCAAAGGCTATCGGACTCACACCGCTGAGGTGTTCATAGCGCCGCTGGCGATTGTAAAACACCTCGATGTAATCGAAGACATCGGCTCGAGCCAGTTCGCGAGTTTTGTACACGCGTTTGCGGCCCCTCTCTTTCTTCAAGCCACCGAAATAGGACTCGGCTACCGCACTGTCCCAGCAGTTGCCGCCACGGCTCATGCTAGGTGTCAGATGGTGCTGTTGGCAGAATTTCCGCCACCTGCTTTTCCGTTACCCCAGGCGTTTTCACCGTTCGGATGGCTTCAACCTCGTATTCCTTGCTGTGTTTTCTTCTCGATGACATGACACACTCCGCAGGCGTTATCGCCCTATCTGATGTGTCTGCGGGTACGGGGTAATACCCCTACTGCCTGAATCCCTCATAGGCGAATGCGCCGCTGATGCGCTCGCAGTCCTGGTCGGTGACGCCTTCGGCGCGGGCGATGGGTCGCCATCTTGCCTTGACGGTCGCTTCCATCCCGACGATGAGCTTTTCTGCCTGCTCGGGTTCTACGAGGAACCTGCGGCACTGGGTGAGCAGGTTCTTGGCATTGGCGAAGCGTCCCATGTCGCCGCATTGCAGGGCGAGGTCGCGGTGGGTGGCGCTGACCGGTGTGGACGGGGTCAGGTCGTATGCGGGTGAGAGCTTCCAGTCCTCGTTCAGGGCAATCATGGCGTGGTTGCGCGGGTGGTCGTCATCGTTGCTGATGAGGGCGTTGAAGACCATGCGCTTGAAGAGCTCGGGGCCGTCTTCGGTGGGCTGCGAGGAGAGCTTTCTGACCTCTTCTGCCAGCACGACATAGGACCATTTGTCGCGTTCGTTCTCATCGGCGCGCAGCAGGGTGAGCGCGCTGAGCATTCTTGCGCGGCGGTAGCCCTGGTCTGTCTTTTCACGGTCGAAACGTTTGACGAGCAGCGCATCGCGGTCGCCGATCGTTGTGCGTTTGGAGATGGCGGCTTGGATGCCGCACTCGCGGGCAAGTTCCAGCATCGCGCGCTCGATTTTGGCGTAATCCCACTTATCGTCCTTGCGGTTGAATTTTGCGATCCAGAGGCCTTCGTTATCTTCAACGACGGCCTTGGGACGAGCACCGCCCATGCTGGTACCACCGAGGAGCTCATGCGCCTGCTGCGTGTCGGCATCGTCTTTCGGGAGCTCCTCATCGGCGATGATTGCATCTGCAATCTGCTGCAGCTTCTCAAGGTCCATCGTCCGGTTGTACTCGCGCAGCGGCGCTGGCGGTTGTGCGTTCAGGCCGAATCCGAGGGCGCCTGCGCGGTCGTTGGGTGAGCGCAACAGGTAATCAAGTTCGCTAAGAGCGGTGGACCTGGTGTGGCGCTCGATGACGCGGCGGCCCCAGAAGTCAGGGCTTGCGTCGCGCAGCGCGCCGAAGAGTCCCTTCTGTCCCTGCGTCTCGTAGGTCGTGTTTGCGAGCTTGAGCTCGCCGGGGTCGATGGGCACGGCCTGCTTGCTCGCAAGGTAGTTTTTGCCATAGACGAATTTTCCCAGCGGCTGGCCGCCGCGGGCTTTGTCCATGACAAACCGGCCTGCCGTGATGAAGCTCGTCTCGCCCGGCAGGGTGATGTAGACGAAGCACTCGTTGTTAGAAGTCATTATCAAGGTCCTTGCTTGCCGCAGGGCGGGCGCGCTCGCGGCGCTCTGATCGCGCAAGACCTTCAACGTCTTGCGCAGGGTCGGCAAGGGCGCTCCACGGCTCGAGCAGGTCATAGACCCAGAGCAGGGCGACATAGACGGCGGTCGCCGTGGTGGGCTTTCCCTTTTCGGCATCGGAGACGGCACGGGCACCGGCACCGATCTTCTCCCCGACCTCCTTGATGGTCAGGTTGCGGCGCAGCCGCGCCGTGCGCAGGTCCTGCCCCAGGCGCTTGATGGCGCTTTCGACGGCATAGGGCGGGGATTTTGTAAGCGTATTGGTTCTCATCTGCTTTTAAAGGCTGTCTATCTGGGTTTGACTGCTTTCAAAAGCGTACAGTGATTCTACGTCCAGAGTCAAGAGAAATGCTTTTGAGAGCAGAATAAGGAGTTTAATCTGCTTTTAAAAGCATAAACACAGCAGCATCGAAGCATTCTCGCAGTTTTTGAGGGGGAAGTCTTTCTCCCTGATCTCAAGCGCCCGCCTTCGCAAGGCTGCGGCGTGACGGTTTCGATACACCCCCTTCTAGCGGGGGCCGCCCCCGCAACGCCCCCGGCGGCTTTGGCAGCGTCAGCAGCAGCGCCACCATCATGATGGTGGTGGGTGGGATGACCATTTGATGGTGGGCATGGCTTGCAGCCGAATAGATGCACTGCCCATGCCGTCGCGCAGTTCAAACTGCTCACTGTGGTGAATATCAGGACCTCCTTCAGTTCCTCCCAGGAGCCGGACCGGGCTTGCTGACGGCTGCCGGTGCTGCCCTTGTGGTGATGGCTGCCCGAAGTGCCCAGGTGCTGAGCGCCCTGCTTCTTGTTCCTGGTGTTCATCCGTTCAATGAAGCGCACGCTATCGTCCACGCCTCGCGCTCGTTGCTGTGCCAGCAAGGTTTCCGTTTGGGCGAGCTGGTTCGGGGCACAGACCGGGTTGAAGGGGCTCATCTCGTCAGTCGGGTCTCACATCGAACATCTCCGCATTGGATTCCCGCACATCTTGCCGCTGCAATGTCTGCCTGATCCTTGCGCCATTCTTGCGCAGCCTTCGTTCGTTGGTTGCTGTTCTATCTGACGCGATCTTTGCCGGGCGCGCCGCCCGGCGGTGTCTGCCGCGTTCATTCGCAATAAACGAAAACGAAGGAGATCCGCAATGAAACTGCTAACGCAATCCATCCGTGAATGCATGCTCCGCAATGGACGGCTTTCTGCCGCATATGCGCAGGAAGGCAAGCCGGAACCTGACTTCATCCCAGTCGTGAAACTCTTCACGCCGGATGCCGCCTGCACCTGGTTACTGACCGAGCTCGATCCTGATGATCCGGACATCGCCTTCGGGCTGTGTGATCTCGGGCTGGGATTTCCCGAGCTTGGTAGCGTGCGGATCTCAGAGCTTGAAGCGATACGCGGCAAGCTGGGCCTGCCGGTCGAGCGTGATCTGCGTTTTCATCCGGACAAAACGCTCTCCGCTTGTGCCGATGAAGCACGCGTTGCCCGCGTGATTGCGGTTTAGGCTGGACCTTCCTGATAGACACCCTGGTTAAGTGCGATGAGCACGATGCTGGAGCGTCTATCGCCGCAGGCCCGTCTGATGCAGAAACCTCCATTGATCCACGCAACTGCATCCGATTAACCTTGGACTTCGAATAAATCCCCAATTTCCTCCGATTCCGGGCCTTTGGCGCATCCGAAGCCGCTGAGAAAGACGAGGTTCATCGAAAAAGCGACAGGAGAAGGGGCGTGTGTGGCGGTGAATGCGATTCGCGATCAGGCTTGGAAGATGGGTCCATAGTGCGGCAATGAGAGCGGAACCTTCTCACGGTGACCGCATCCGTATTGGGGAAAGCCCTAAATTTTCAATCAGTTATCGAATTTCGCACGTGAGGCTGTTAATCAGCGGGTCGCTGGTTCGAGCCCAGCAGGCGGAGCCAAATTTCCTCGGATGATCATATCGTTGCCGAAGGCGCTGACAAGGAAATGAATGGTATCCCTTGTTACGATCGATGTGATCCTCCGCAGGCTTCGTCCACTTCCTCGCTTGAGATGCCCTCACGCGTGCCCCTTGGTAGAGGGTGTCCCATTCGATGCGGCCGAACGGGTCGAGGGCCTGCACAAGGGCTCGCGCTTGGTCGCGCAGGGGCCGTTGTCGGTTCCAGTGGAAGTACACCGCCAATCGATCCATCAGTGATTGGGTGGGCGCAATGACTCGAACCTGGCCGCATTCGGTTTCCAGCACTGGGATGTCGATGTTTCCCAGGCCAGTGTTGCCGAACGCGAGTGGTCCCGGTGGGAACTCCACCAGCCAGCCCGATGGTTCGTGCGTGAAGTGGCGGCCGTCCGGCGATGCCGTGAATCCGAGGGGCTCCAGGACAGCGGTGAGTGCTTTGGCGCGCGCCGAAGTCACGAAGTCGAGGTCCTTGGTCAGATAGCGGTTGTTGGTATAGATCGCGATGGCCGCGCCGCCCGAGAGGGGCGCTACAATACCTGCGTGCTCGAGGGCTTCGGAGACCGCGACAACCACCTCGAGTAACGTGTTGTCCGAGCTGAGTGGCTTCATCCGGATTTGCCGCGCTCACTGACGTATTCGACACGCTGCCCGTACGTCGTGGGCGTATCCGGTCCCGGAAACAGCGGTCGAGAACGTCATCAGGGAGTGAGTCGAGTTCTGCCCGAAGGAACAGGCGGAGGTTCTTCGCGGTTTGGCTCCGGGGGTTCCAGGTGAAAAGCCTCGTGCGTCCGACGTCACGGCCGACGATCAGACCACCGGCCTCGAAGCGGCGGAGCTGGCGCTGGACCATGGAAGCGGGAATCCCGAATGTCTTTGCGATCTGATGACCGTGTGCCTCCCCATAGTTCTCGAGATAGAGCAGTACCTGGCTGGCGGTCTTGCCACCGAACACGGCATCTACGCTGGGGCTGATGTCGTTGTTCACCGGTCACTCCAGGTTGTGGCTACGCGTAGTAAATCAGATAGGTTCTATATGACATCTATCAGGTTCCATATGAACTCCTTGGGATCTATTGGAGGACGGCAGGAAGACGTCGGACCAAGCGGAGCCATTTCCCTAGGGTCCTTACCGGACACATAGGTAACCTTTTATACCGGAGACACAGGTAACACTTTCGGTATAAATGGATTCACGGCGGGTTCGACTCTCTGCTCGTCCTCGTCAAAGTATCCTGGATCGAACTCCCGAAATGAGACAAGCCGGATCTTGTCGCTTACCTTGCGGATCCCAACGTCCTGCCCAGCGAACACACAGCTCAGGCTGATCTTGCGTCTGTCGAAGCACAATCGGCCGCAGTGCGTGACCCGGACGGTACGATAGTGAAACGGATAATCGGGCGGCGCTGGTTGTCGGAACACACGGGCGAGGGTGTATACAGCTCGCCGGGATACTTCATGTTGAGTGCCTGGTGTGGTCGGTCGTTGTTGTAGATGTCCATGAAGTCGTCGAGGCGTTCCTGCTGTTGCAGGAAGTTGAATGAGGCGGGCTTGGTGGTTTCGTGTTTCAAGGGCAGATGCCTGGGTTCATCATAAAAAAGGGGTGGCGTCTGGATCGGAATTCGCTGCCGGAGCGATACATACGCCTCTTCGCGGCCACGGGCGATAGGGAGAAGGCAAAAAGCATCTTCCTGGATAAGCGTTTTGATCTGACTGAGAACCTTTCACTCGCCCTTGACTGTCTTGCGCTTGGTGAGATCGACAATACGTTCAAGTCTATCCGGGCCGGGATAGAAAACCGGAAACAGTATCTGCTGGGAAGTTTGCTGCCCGCCAGATGGTGGGACCCTATTCGAGACGATCCCCGCTTTGATGAGATGCCTGAGATGATGGGTTTGGAAGTCATACAGACTGAAGAGCATCTGTGTGATCGCAATATCATCCAACAGGGTGAGTAGGACGTCGCTGGACATGGTCTGGTCCGTCGGTCAGTCTTTCGGTGGGTCCGGGCAGCAATAGAGGAAAGGCAGCAATGTTCAGGCGGGTACTGATAGCCAATCGAGGCGAGATCGCCGGCCGCATCGCTAAGGCAGCGGCTGCGCTCGGAGTCGAATCAGTGGGTGTATATGCGCCGGTAGACGCACTTTCTCTACACACACGCTACGTGACCGAAGCCCATGAGCTGAAGGTCTCGGATCCGAGCGATCCGGTTGCCGCGTACCTGGATATGGAGTCGCTGATCGAGATTGCCAGATCTGCCGGTTGCGACGCTGTCCACCCCGGGTACGGGTTTCTCTCCGAGAATTCCCTCTTTGCCGAACGCTGTGCGGAAGAAAACCTTGTTTTCATCGGACCCAGTGCTGAGGTTCTGAGCCTGTTCGGTGACAAGGTGCGCTCCCGGGCATTCGCTCTGGAACTGGGAATACCGGTTATACCCGGAAGTAGTGGCGCAGTTCGTGATGCCGCAGAAGCAACAGCATGCGCAGACGACACAGGCTACCCGGTGATGCTGAAGGCATCCGCCGGGGGCGGCGGGCGCGGTATGCGCCTGGTGGAGCGCGCCGAGGACATGCCTGGCGCCTTCGACCGTTGTGCCGGTGAGGCGCTTGCTGCATTTGGCAACGGCACCCTGTTTATCGAGAAGGTGGTGGTTCGTCCGCGTCACATTGAAGTACAGGTACTGGCGGATGATACGGGTGATGTGGTGCATCTATGGGATAGAGACTGCTCCGTACAACTGCGCCATCAGAAAGTCATCGAAATTGCACCGGCTCCCGGGCTGGCTGACGCAGTCCGGGCGACGATGTTCGCAGATGCGGTGAAAATGGTGCGTGCTGCCGGCTATCGAAATGCGGGAACTGTGGAATTTCTTGTTACGCCGGATAGCGGCGAACACTATTTCATTGAGTGTAATCCACGCATTCAGGTTGAGCATACGGTGACTGAACAGGTTATGAGTGTGGATCTCGTGGAAGCGCAGTTTCGGATCGCAGCAGGTGCGCGACTCGTCGAGCTGGGGTTGGCAGATCAGGCTCAGGTAGGTGAGCCCCGTGGCTTCGCCATTCAGGCCAGGGTGGTGGCCCAGGGGGTCGGCGCCATCAGCGCCTACAAGGAGCCATCCGGCGCCGGTGTGCGAGTCGATGGCAATGGTTATGCAGGCTACGCTCCGCCCCCACAATTCGATCCGCTGCTCGCCAAAGTGATCTGCAGTTCCACCCAGGGAACGAGTTTTGCTGCCACGGCCGAACGGACCCGGCGCGCACTTGCAGAGTTCCATGTGGCGGGCCTGCCCACCAACCTGCCACAGTTGATGAACATCCTTGGTCACAAAACCGTTCTGGCCGGAGATGCGAGGACGACGCTGCTCACGGAGAACCCTGAACTTGGTGTTCCCGCCGTTGGTGTTGCGCTGAAGGGTGCTGCGGTTGCGTTGCTTGAGCAGCAGTCCATCGGTCTTGGCAGCCGCGGCCGATCGGCTGCTGCCGTTCCGGCCCAGTTGCCGAGCCTGTCCATTGGTGAAGGCCAGCGCGGGGTGGAAGCACCCATGGCTGGAACTGTGGTCAGTATTGCGGTGGGAGAGGGAGATATAGTGGCCGCGGGAGAAACGCTGCTGGTGATCAGCGCGATGAAGATGGAGTCGATAATCACCGCGCCTTGTGCGGGAACTATCGTCGCTACGCTGGCGTTGGCTGAAGGGGACAGCGTTGGCGCCGGCCAGGTCTTGCTTGCCATCCTTCCTGCCGAGTCAACCATGGGCTCCGGGGCTGTGTCCTATGGTGAAGGCACCTGGGCGCCTACGCTGGAAGAGATGGAGACACTTCGCGGGCTGGCCGAGGCGCGTCTGTCACCCGGATCGGAAGACCCGGGGGTGGTACGTCAGCGTGATCGCGGCAAACTCACCTGTCGAGAACGTATCGACCTGTTGCTTGATCCTGGTTCTTTCCGGGAAGTGGGCTCCATCGCGGGGTTCGCGTCTTATGATGAGTACGGCGGGATATCGGCCTTCACACCGGCGAACAGTGTGGGGGGCTGGGGCAGTATCGAAGGTCGGACGAGCGTCGTATGCGCCGATGACTTCACCTCTCGCGGTGGCCATGCAGATGGTGCCATTGCTGCGAAGAGCGGTTACCTGGACAGACTCTCTATCGAGATGCAGATCCCGTCGATTCGATTATTAGATGGCTCCTCTGGTGGCGGCAGCGTGGCCGCCATGGTGCCAGAACAGAAAAAACCCGGCGAAAGCAGTGCCAAAGAGAGTTCCGGCGCGATTCAGGCCGGTCGACCGCGGGTCGCGGGTGGTGGCGGCTCTTTTCTGCCGGGGCATCTCGGCAGCAGCATGTACGCGGAGCAGCTCTCCACAGTGCCGGTGGTAAACCTGTTGCTCGGCAGCGTGGTGGGAATAGGTGCAGCAAAAGCCGTGCTCGGCCACTTCTCTGTCATGGTTCGGGATATCGCGCAACTCTTTGTGGCAGGTCCGCCGGTGGTTTCCCATGCCATGGGTTATGACATCAGCAAGGAGGATCTCGGCGGCTGGCACATCCACTGCCGGAATGGTTCGGTGGATAATCTGGCTGAGTCTGAAGAAGACGCGTTCACAATAGCACGGCGCTTCCTTTCCTACCTCCCCTCCAGTGTTTACGAAGCGCCGCCCGTGCGAGCGCCCGATCCGGCTGATCCACCCGATCGCCGCGAAGAAGAACTCTTCACGCTGATTCCGCGCAAGCGCACCACCACGTTTGACGTGCGCAAGGCGATCAGACTGATGGCCGACCTGGATTCATTCTTCGAGATCGGTCCGCTCTGGGGCACGGATCAGGTGACGGGATTTGCCCGCTTCAACGGACACCCGGTCGGCATCATTGCATCGGACAGCCAGCACGCGAACGGCGGGGCGTTGACAGCGGATGGGTGCGACAAGCTTACCCGTCATCTGGATCTATGCGATCTGTTTCATCTGCCGGTGGTAAGCCTGATCGATAACCCGGGCTTCGCTGTCGGTCTGGAGCACGAGCTGGCCGGTACCATCCGCAAAGGCGGTGAGTGGATGGTGGCTTTCGCTCAGATGAAGGTGCCGCTGTTCACGGTGCTGATGCGGCGCAGCTTCGGTGTAGCGGGCAACAACTACGCGACGCCGAGATCCAAGCCTGCGGTCCGTGTGGTCTGGCCTGCTGCCGATGTGGGCGGAATTCCGCCGGAAGGCGGGATCGAAGCCGCCTACAAGCGTCAGCTGGCTGAAGCCGAGGACCCGGTCGCGCTGCGTGAGGAGCTGATGGAGCGAATCGAAAGCGCGCGCGGCCCGATCGGTCCGCTGAATCGTTTTCAGATGGAGGAGATGGTCGACCCGAGGGATACCCGGCGCTACATCTGCGAGTGGGTGGGTGGCGCCTATCGGGTGGCAACCCAGCCAGCACAGCTCGTCCCCCGTGCGCTGCAGTTCAGGCCCTGATTCATGTAATGCTGCGGGAGTCCGCACCCGCGCGATAAACCCGAAAACAAGACAATAGCGACCTCGGCTCGAACGGCTGTCGATCAGGCACTGCCGATTGCGCCATTAACCTGGGCGGAGCGGCTTAAGCGCGCATTTTTTAGTGATATATCAGTCCGTCCGCTGTGCGGTGGCACACTTAGGGTGATTGCGGATGTTACCGATCCGGACGTGATCCAAACTGTTCTGGCGCATCTCAAGCAACGTGCACCTCGTTATGCTGTGCGCCGGCGATCGGCTCAGAACAATCTCCTTGCCGCTTCCTGATGGGGTCTGTTACCTCGAGGAGTGTTTCTCCTTTTCATTGTCTTTTTCCTGAAATGACAGCAATTTGCTCTTCTACTGATATTTTCCGCGCGCTACTCCTGGTGACAAGATTTGAGCCATGAAGATATTCAATTGTCTGAAGAACTCAGTTGTTCGGTTGATCCTGTTCTGGCTCGCACCCCTGCTGAATTTCACCGCATGGAGGCATTCATCTTTCCGTGAGGAACTGGCGAAACACGATTGCACCTTCCAGCTCAAACTCAGGAATGGATCAATGGGTCGCTACTTCAAAGTAGCGGCGGGAAAGGTCAGATCCTTCCCCGGTATACATCCAGCCCCTGATCTCTCGCTGGTTTTCAAGAATGCGGATATCGCCCTCAAGTTCCTCAGGCCCAATATCGATAATGCTTTCAAAGTCCATGCCGCAAAAAATTTTCTGGTCGTCATTGAAGGATCCGATGTCATTGGTTCTTGGCTGTCGCCGCTTTTGAGCAGAATGATGTATGAAGGCTTTTCCTATGGCCAGAATATGGTCGATGGCAGCAGGCGCTATACAACTATTACCAATGGTGGCCCCCTGCATGTCTTTGTTAAAGATAAAAGAATACTGAGAGTCACGCCCATCGATCTGACGGACGAAGATGCACAAAGCTGGGAGATTGAAACAAGAGGTCAGAAGTTCCGCCCCAGACGACAGGCAACAGTCGCACCTCATGCCCTGTCTCTGAAGAGTACGGTTTATTCAGACAAACGTATTCTGCATCCAATGAAAAGGGTCGACTACGATCCGGGTGGGGAACGTAACCCACAGAATCGCGGGATATCCGGTTACGAGAGAATCAGCTGGGACGAAGCCCTGGATATAGTCGCCAACGAGATCAAACGACAGAAAAAAGTGCATGGTCCCGGTTCGATTTTCATGCCGACTTCTTCCCACCACCAATGGGGGAATATCGGATATTACCTGAGTGCCCATACAAGGTTTGCCAATACTATCGGGTTTACAAGAATGGCCATGAATCCGGATAGCTGGGAAGGATGGTACTGGGGAGCACAGCACCATGTAGGACATAGTGCACGGGTCGGTGTCGCTCCTGACTATGGCACCATGGAGGACTGCCTGCAGGAAGCAGATCAGATTATCTTCTGGTCTTCTGACCCCGAGAGTACCAATGGTGCCTATGGCGGGTTCGAAGGAACACAGAGACGCCTGTGGGCGAAAAAGCTCGGTATTGAGTTTGTGCATATTGATCCACATTACAATGCAACTGCTCAATTGCTGGGTGGTAAATGGATTCCCATCAAACCCGCAACCGATGCTGCACTGGCGATTGCCATCATGTACATCTGGGTTCGTGAAGATCTCTATGACAGGGACTATGTCGCGACCCGTACAACAGGGTTTGATGAATGGAAGGATTACCTCCTCGGCACGGAGGACGGAATACCAAAAACACCTGAATGGCAGGAATCAGAAACAGGTGTTCCAGCCAGGGATGTACGAGCGTTAGCACGCTCCTGGGGAAGTAAAAAAACCTATCTTGGTTGTGGTGTCAATGGAACCGGATTTGGTGGCGCAGGACGGGGTGCAACGGGTATTCAATGGGCCCGATGCATGATCCAGATGATGGCGATGCAGGGCTGGGGTAAACCTGGCATCAATATGGGGAATCTGCAGGGTGGCGGTCGCCTTGACCTGGACTTCTACTTTCCAGGGTATGCAGATGGCGGTATCTCGGGTGATCTGAACAATACGGGCAATGCGGTGAACAACTACCAGCGCATGCCGCATGTGCTCAGCATGAACCCGGTAAAACAGCTCATCCCCAAACAGAAGATTCCCGAGGCAATCATCAACGGTGAAGCCGAAGGATACCTGTGGGAGCCTTTCTCACAGGAAGGTCAGTTTGCCCCATTTAAGTATCCGGTGGATGGTTTCTCTCCCATCCGCATGATCTACCGTTATGGTGGTTCAGTCTTCAGTACCGCGACTAAAACAGGTCGTTGGGTGGATGCCTATCGGCATGAAAGTATTGAGTGCGTCATCAACCAGTCGATTTTCATGGAAGGCGAGGCGGAATTTTCCGACCTGATTCTGCCTGCATGTTCATCGCTTGAACGCTGGGATATTGGCGAGTGGGCCAACTCCGGAGGATATATACATCATGGTTTCAGCCAGCTGAATCACAGGGTAATTGCCCTGCAACACAAGTGTATTGAACCTCTGGGCGAATCAAAATCCGATTATCAGATCTTCCGCGAAATACTTGAGCGTCTGGGTCTGGGCACTGTCTTTACAGAAGGTTGCAGTGAATTTGACTGGTGCAAACGGGTCTACGAGTCATCCGATTTGCCACAACATATTTCCTGGAAGAAGTTTGTCGAAAAGGGATATTTTGTTGTGCCCTGTGAAGATGAATCTGTCAAATCACCTCTTGTGATGAACTGGTTTGCCGAGGGTCGAAGGAAGGATCTGCCCGAACCTCACCCGCTGCCATGCCAGTATGAAGATCAATATGGATATGGCCTGCAAACTCCGAGCGGTAAGCTTGAGTTCGTACCGACTATCCTGAAGCGAATGGAGGCCAAACATCCTGAACGACCCGCGGTGAATCGTTACATGACCTCATGGGAAGGACCTAACACCAAGGAGCTGGCTGACAAATATCCCCTGCAGATGATCGCAACCCACAGCCGATTCAGTTTTCATACTTTTGCAGACGGCAAGGGTTTTACGGACCAGATCAGAGATCACCGCGTTCTGCTGGATGGCCACTATTACTGGATCCTGCGCTTGAGCCCCCAGGATGCGCAGGCACGTGGCATTGAACAGCATGATCTGGTGAAGATCTTCAATGACAGGGGGACCGTTATTTGTGCCGCTGACATTGCACCCACTCTCGGTACTGGTGTGGTCAAGACTTACCAGGCCAGCGCAAAGTATCAGATGCTCGTTGTCAACAATGAATCGATTGACATCGGTGGCTGCCTCAATCTCCTGACGCCGGATCGTCCGCAGGCAGCAGGCACTCATTCCATGAGTCCAAATTCCACCCTTGTCCAGGTTGAGAAATGGCAGGACGTGGCGGCCTTGAACCAGGCACGAGAACTCAGGCAGAAAGCTGGGTAGGGAACGATGGAAAAATGGAACCTGGTCATTGATGTTGAACTCTGTGAGAACTGCAATAACTGCGTGCTATCCACAAAGGATGAACATGTAGGAAATGAATTTGAGGGTTACAGCGCACCGGCTGCCGAGGAAGGTGCTGAGCTGATTTCCATAACGCGTAACGTGCGGGGACAGGCTCCGGTTGTGGATACAGCCTATCTTGTCAGCATGTGCAATCACTGTGACAACCCGCCCTGCAAAAAGGTGGGAGGTGATGCGGTACAAAAGCGGGATGACGGCATCGTGATCATGGATCCAGTGAAGGCAAAGGGTCGAGAAGACATAGCCAGGTCCTGTCCTTACGGTGCCATTGTCTGGAACGGGCAACGTCAGTTACCGCAGAGCTGGTACTTCGATGCACATCTGCTGGATCAGGGCTGGTCGAAACCACGCTGTGTGCAATCGTGCCCGACGGGTGCCCTTGAAGCGATCAGGGTTACAGACAGTGACATGCGCAAGCGGGTCGATGAGGAGAATTTGCAGGTTCTGAAACCGGAATTGAAAACCATGCCTCGTGTTTACTATCGCAACCTGTACCGCTACACCGAATGTTTCATTGGCGGAACGGTCACCACGAGTGTTGAGGGTGTGCAGGAGTGTGTGCAAGGAGCACAGGTGACCCTGTTCCAGAGAGACCGGCAGCTTGGGGAGACCGAAACAGACGCATTTGGTGAGTTCAAGCTGGACAAGCTGCCACCAGGAAGCGGCGCTTACACCGTATTGATAGCCCATGCAGAGCACGGTAAATCGTCAGTTGAAACAAAACTGGACGAAAGCCTGTATCTGGGTGAAATAAAGCTGATGTAGTCGATACACAAAATAACTGGAGATAGCAGACATGGTAAAACCAATTCAACTAGCACACTTCGTGTTTCAGACGAGGCGATTCCCTGAGATGCTCAAATGGTATCAGGATGTACTTGAAGCAGATGTCAGGTTTCAAAATCCTCTTCTGGCGTTTCTTAGTTTTGATGAGGAGCATCATCGAATAGCACTTATTGATCTTTGTGCGGTGGATCCGGATGCTGAGCAGAAACTATCGTCTGCTTCCGGGACAGTTGAGCACGTAGCCTTTACCTATGCGTCGATTGCTGATTTGCTCGAGAACTATGCTCGACTCAAGAAAATGGGGATAGAGCCACACTGGTGCGTGCATCATGGTATGACCATATCCATGTACTATGGCGACCCTGACGGTAATCATATCGAACTGCAGGTTGATACATTCGACACTGCGGATCAGGCTAACGAGTTCATGCTGGGGGAGGCTTTTACAAAGAACCCGATTGGTGTCGATTATGATCCGGACGAGTTGCTTGAGAAACTGCGAAATGGAGCAGATGCAGCTACATTGCTCCAATACCATGAAGGACCCGCATCGACTCCGCAGCAGTCTGCGAATCGCTGAGCGCTCAAAATGTAGAAACCATCGGTAACCTGGCATTACTGGACCCGGCATGTGCATTTTCTGTTTGATGGGATATATTGCAGCCATCATTTCAGGAAACTGCACAAGCCCAGGTGGAACCAAGATACCCGAATCATGTGCCTGTAAACTACCTCAGGGTGCTGCTGGAGTTCCTGAAAAAACAAGACTGTCTGATCGAACCGGCGGCCGTCCGCCGGATAGAACAATTACAGACAGAAGCACTTGACGGGTTTATTTCCGTGGCTCAGTTTGTTGAGGCACATACCAGTTTAGTGTCTGGCGTTGATGACCCCGTGATTGGGCTGAAGTTTGGCGAGTATCTGTCTAACTCTGATCACGGTGTTCTGGGAGCCCTCACAGGCGTCTGCTCTACTGTGCCGGAAGTACTTGAGATGCAGGCCAGGTATCTTGAGACTCGTACTGCCACCAGGGTAAAGCTCTGTCTCGATGGAGACAGGTATATATCGTACTTTGATTATGCTCCGGCCTACGAGCCTATCTTCAAGTTCCACAACCATGTGATTGCAGCAGGTTTTATCGGTATATTGAAAGAAAGAGTCGGTTACGTTACTTCAGATATTGAAGTAGGGTTTCCATTTGAGCAGGAGATGGATTACCAGTCCTTTTTGCCATACAGAATACGCTTCAACCAGAAGCGAACATATGTATCTATCCCCAAAGCCTATGCCGAGATACCTTTGTTGCGTGGCGATGAAGTCACGAAACAACTGTTTGTAAAAACGTGTAACGACATCAGGGATAAAGTTCGTAGAAATATCACGATTGGCAATTCCATAGATCAGTTGCTGAGTACATATGATGGGTACCCGAGTATCGTTCACGTTGCCGAGATGTTTCATATGACGCCTAGAACGCTTACTAACAAGCTTGCGAAAGAGTCGACATCGTTTCGCAAGCTTCTGTTGAATCACAGGATAAATACCGCCAAAAAATACCTCGTGGAAACAGACCTTACGATTGAAAAAATAACTGAGAAAGCAGGATACTCGAACATCGGAAACTTCTGCAGAGCCTTCAAGCGAGAGACCGGGCTATCCCCTTCAGACTATCGTCTCAGGAATTCTGTCTGATGTAGAAATTCGAGTGCTAATGCCGTAGTTTCGACAAAATCCGGCATCGGTACTCTCCCTGCGAAATGTTCTGAACCCGCCATGACCCGACTCCGGCGCTCATGTCTCAACTACACTGATGATCTGCTAATCTGTCACCGCCAACTGCAGCCATTGGGGGGAACGATGCCGCAGACTCCGGAACTGAATCGTCGAGGTTTTCTTAAGGGTGCCGGGATGACGGCACTGGCGGGCGCTGTGAGTACCAGCGCAACGCTGACCGCTGCGCCCACCGCCGCCGGGTTAACCGATAGTAACCTGCCATATCTCATCGACGGCAAGTACGACTTCGATACGGTGTACCACCGTATCGGCACCGAATGCACCAAGTGGGATCGCCAGATCGAACTGTTTGGCAACAGGTTTCAGATCGGTATGGGTATCGCCGATCTGGACTTCAGGGCTGCGCCCTGCATCGGTGAAGCCATGCGCAAGCGCATGGAGCACGAGAACTGGGGATATCTCAGTAGCGGCATAGGACACCAGTCACTGAAAGAGGCGATCTGCGAGTGGAACAGTGAGCGGCACGGTGTGGAGGTGGATCCCGATACGATTGAGATTGCGACAGGTGTCCATCCCGGACTCATCGCTGCACTCACCACGTTTTCGCCACCCGGCAGCCAGGTGCTGCTGATGACGCCGACTTACAACGGCTTTTACTCTGATCTAACTTACACTCGGACAACTGCCAACGAAAGCGAACTGATTTTCGAGAACGGCGCTTACGCGATTGACTGGGATGATCTCGAAGCGCGCATGACACCGGATACCCACAGCCTGCTGCTGTGCAATCCCCAGAACCCCACTGGCAATGTCTGGTCAAGACAGGATCTGCTGCGTATCGGTGAACTGTGTTTGAAGTACGATATCGTGGTGCTGGCCGATGAGATTCACGCCGACTTTGTTCGAGCAGGTAAGCAATACACCCCATTCGCCAGCCTCCCCGACAAAGACATCGTCAACAACAGTCTCACCTTCAAGGCGATTACCAAAAGCTTCAGCATACCAGCGTCGAAAAACGCCTACTGGTTTTCGACCAACCCAATCTATCTCGCGCGTGTTCGGAAAAATCACCGAGCCGACATCAACACGCTCGGTGTGGTGGCCAACGAAGCTGCCTATCGACATGGAAAGGAATGGCTCGATCAGTTACTGCCCTATATCGATGCCAACCACAGCTTCGTCGAGAACTATCTGGCCAAACACCTGCCGCAGGTGGGCTACACAAGGGCCGAAGGCACCTTTCTGAGCTGGCTGCACTTCGACGGGATCATGGACGCCGCCGGCGTAGTCGAAAGGTCGGCGGCCAGTCAGGCGACCAGCGAGCCGATGACAGAATCGGAGGTATTCGAGTCCTGGCTTGTCGAACACTGTGGCGTGCAGTTGAATGACGGCGAAGGCTACGGCAAGGGTGGAGAACGCTGCATGCGCATGAACATCGGCACGTCGAGGGAAATCATTCGCGTCGCTCTGGACAACATGACGCAAGCCATCCGCAGCGTCTGATTCCTCTCCTTGCGCGGCTGAGGTTAAGTCCTCGGCTGTGAAGTGTGAATCGAACCTGGCGTCGGTCGCCCGACATCAGCGCCCCACACGCACACTGAAGATCCATGTGTATGTTCATGGTGGACAACGCAGTACCCTGTACTATCTCCACAAACATCATGTACCAATCCGCATGCACTTCGGGGCCCTGGATATGGCGGACCGGAACGACCGTGTCACATACGCTCTGTCCGTTGTGTGGTGACAGGGGGAGAGTGATAGCAGTCTAGCCGTGCCGCGTCCTCAAGCTTTCAACCAGGCGAAAGCATGTGTCAGGTAGGCGTGGCCGTCCGTCCGCTGCCATTCACCATGAGCCATGACTACCTGCTCCGGTCTCGCTGCAAGGAGACCACGCAGCGCGACTCTGGCTGGTTCTCGATGCATCCAGCTCAGCCGCCATTCGAGCGGCGCATAGCCGTACCCGTCGACGATGCGCCACCACTTCGCGACTCTGCGCTGCCAGGGCGCCCAATGCTCCTCGAGAAAACCGGTGCTGAAATTCTCGCTCAGATCCCCAAGGATCGCCGTGCGTGAAGCCCGGTGCTGGAAGACGATTTCGTCCATGAAGAAGGAGCCATGGAACCAGAACTGGTCGATCTCATCGCGCCAGGCGGGGGGCGCTTTCGCCGTGAGCGCAGGCTGAAACCCGATGTGCCTCAGCTTTCGGATCGAGGAGGCGGGACCCCAGACGAGCGCGGAGGGAAAGACCTTGAGCCACTCGGTCAGATACAGGTGATGGATCTTGTTCGGGCTGATCAGGTGGGCAATGTGACCCAGAGCTTTCACTTCGGATGTGAGTTCGTCGTTCAGTGCGATGGGTGACCAGACCCATAAATCACCCTTGCTCAAGCGGATGACTACCATTCTGGTGGGATAGGGGAATCCGTGAAAATCAACGATCGGGCCTTCTGCGAGCCAGATGGATTCGCCGATCGGGAAAAGGCTGGACATGCGCGGGAGTCTATCCCGCCCCCCGGGCAGATTCATCCCTGCCAATGATGGCTGGTGAATCCCGAATTGAGCGCGCACTGTAGCGAAAATCGGGAGGAGAGGGGATATGGAAGTGTTCGACTGCCTGCATCCCTATCAGGCCTTTGCTGAAAAACGACCGGAAAACAGATCGACCGGACATTGATCAGCAGCAGGAATGCCTATCTGATCGTTGAACACCGGCCGTTCAGAGCGTCTGCGACCACTGCAACCTCCACTTCAGGGCCGCCGGATCGGCCTGAAGTCCCCTTGTTCACCTTTATTTCTCACCAGCCCTTGAATCTGGCCGTTATCCCCCCAACTTAGTGCCTGCCCTGCCAGCATTCTCAAGGTAAGACTGCTGATGCGCGGTTCGACGACCTGCCGATCGCGGGACCCGTCGACGGAACCTGAACAACACGCGCAACCGGGAGTGAGCAATGAACATCCGACCTTTACACGATCGCGTCGTCGTACGCCGACTGGAAGAAGAAACCACAACCTCTGGCGGCATTTTTGTCCCTGCATCAGCGGCGGAAAAGCCCTCGCGGGGCGATGTGCTGGCGGTTGGCCCCGGCCGAATCCTCGACAACGGCGATGTCCGGGCCTGCGACATCAAAAAGGGTGATCAGGTCCTTTTCAGCCAGTACGGCGGCAGCAAGATAAAAATCAACGACGAAGAACTGCTCATCCTCTCTGAGAGTGAGATTTTTGGCGTGTTGGAAAACTAGTGAGATCGCAGGCAACCCCGATCCCGGGACCCTGTCAGAAGAACATTACAAGGAATCAGGCATGAGTGCTAAAGACGTACAGTTCGGGCAAGACGCACGCGATCGCATGCTCAATGGCGTGAACATCCTGGCCCGGGCGGTTAAAGCCACGCTGGGCCCGCGAGGACGCAATGTGGTACTGGAAAAGTCCTATGGTGCGCCGACAGTAACGAAAGACGGTGTGTCCGTTGCGAAAGCCATAGAGCTGAAAGACAAATTCGAAAACATGGGCGCGCAGATGGTCAAAGAGGTGGCCAGTCGTACCTCTGATGAGGCAGGCGACGGCACCACGACAGCCACGGTGCTGGCCCAGGCCATTCTCCAGGAAGGTCTGAAATCGGTCGCTGCGGGGATGAACCCCATGGATCTCAAGCGCGGAATCGACAAGGCGGTTGCTGCGGCAGTAGCGCACATCGGCTCGATCGCCACGCCCTGCGAAGACTCAAAGTCCATTGCTCAGGTCGGCACCATCTCAGCGAACAGTGACGAATCCGTTGGCAGGATCATTGCCGATGCGATGGAGAAAGTAGGTAAGGAAGGCGTAATCACTGTAGAAGAAGGCACCGGACTCGAAAACGAGCTCGAACTGGTGGAAGGCATGCAGTTTGATCGCGGCTACCTTTCGCCCTATTTCATCAACAACCAGCAGACCATGGCTGCCGAACAGGAAGAACCCTACATTCTTCTCTACGACAAGAAGATCTCAAAGATCCGCGACATGCTGCACATCCTCGAAGCCGTCGCCAAATCAGGCAAGCCGCTCGTGGTGGTGGCGGAAGATATCGACGGGGATGCGCTGGCCACGCTGGTGGTGAACAACCTGCGGGGTATCGTCAAGGTCACCGCAGCCAAAGCACCCGGGTTTGGCGATCGCCGCAAAGCGATGTTGCAGGACATCGCCATCCTGACCGGCGCTACGGTGATTTCCGAAGAAGTGGGATTGACCCTGGAAGGCGCCAAACTGGAGGATCTCGGTACAGCGAAGCGTGTGTCATCGACCAAGGACGCCACCACCATCGTCGACGGGGCCGGTTCCAGATCCGCCATCGAAGGCCGTATCAAGCAGCTGCGTGCTGAAATCGAAGACACTACTTCAGACTACGATCGCGAGAAGCTGCAGGAACGTCTTGCCAAACTGGCTGGTGGTGTTGCCGTGATCAAGGTCGGAGCGCCAACCGAAATAGAGATGAAGGAGAAAAAGGCCCGTGTGGAAGACGCTCTTCACTCCACCCGCGCTGCTGTTGAAGAAGGCGTAGTTGCCGGCGGCGGCGTCGCTCTGGTGCGCGCCCTGGATGCAGTGAGCAAGGTCAAAGGCGACAACGAAGATCAGAACGTCGGTATCGCGATTGCGATGCGTGCGATGAGTGCGCCACTGCGTCAGATCGCCACAAATGCAGGAGTTGAAGGCTCGATTGTGCTGGACAAGGTGCGATCGATGAAAGGCACCAAAGGCTACAATG
The DNA here is from genome assembly GCA_041395945.1 of Pseudomonadales bacterium. Taxonomy (NCBI): domain Bacteria; kingdom Pseudomonadati; phylum Pseudomonadota; class Gammaproteobacteria; order Pseudomonadales; species Pseudomonadales bacterium. Next base: position 2,484,466 of record JAWKZN010000001.1, on the reverse strand, counting down.
CGGCCACAGATGAGTATGGGGATCTTGTCGCGATGGGGATCATCGACCCGGCGAAGGTCGTGCGAACAGCCCTGCAGTCAGCCGCATCCATTGCGGGCCTGATGATTACCACGGAAGCGATGGTCGCCGAGCAACCGGTGGATGATGAAGGCCATCAGCATGGTGGTATGCCGGATATGGGCGGCATGATGTAGATCCGCTTTTTTAAGAAGCAGTTCGGTCTGCGGAAAAACCCCGCCTGCGGGTTTTTTTTTCGGTTGTCGATTGTCGGATGCAGACAGACAGTCCGCGTTGTCGCAGGCTATCCTTCCTCGGGTATGAGCAACACTCGCCCGCACACCTGCAGCAGCAACCGCGATCAGTCGTGCGACGTTCGTCCGGGCACGCTCACCGTCTCGATGCTCACCGTATACACTTCCAGCAGCACAATAGGTGAAGTTGCCTAGTTACTTCCGGGTTAGTCTGTGGATATTCCATAGCCTGAAAAAGATGGACCGGAGTAATTCAGATGGCGATGGTTGATGGCGGGGAACTCGCAGGCAGGGCGCTGGCCAATGAAGGGATAGAGAAGGCGTTCGTCCTGTGCGGCGGTCATGTGATGCCGATATTTTATGGCATGCGCAATGCGGGTATCGAGATCATTGATGTGCGTCACGAATGTGCTGCCGTTTATGCGGCCATCGCCTATACGCGAACTTCAGGGAAGATGGCCGTGGTGGTGACGACGGCCGGCCCGGGTGTGGGAAACACCCCGGCAGGCATGATGGAAGCAGCATCGATGGATATCCCTTTGCTGCAGATCGGTGGTGCTGTCGCCCAGGATAAACGCGATGCCGGAGACCTTCAGGACATGGAAACCCTGAAGCTGATGGAATCCTGTTCCAAATGGGCGAGAAAACTCACCAGGGCGCAGCGCATTCCGGAATACATCTCCATGGCCTGCCGTCAGGCGATGAGCAACACCCCAGGTCCGGTTTACCTGGAGATTCCAACGGATCTGGTCAATGCGAAGGTTGATGAAGCGAAGATTCGCTTTCCGGTTGCCTCGCGTGCTCGAACCATCCCGGGAGGTGACGCAGCTCTGGTGCAGGAGGCTGCACAACTGCTGGCGAGTGCTGAACGGCCTGCGATGCTGGTAGATGAAGGTGCCCGGTGGACGATCGGGGATGATGCGGCATCGATCGCAGAGCTTTCGGACTACCTGAAGATGCCGGTTGGCGTCATCGGCACCAACTGTCGCGGCCTGTTCGGCAACGAATCAGAAAATACGCTGGTGCATACTGATGCCACAGCTGGTGCAGATGTTGTGCTTGCGGTGGGTTGCCGATTTGATTTCCGGACGGCTTCCGGTGCCGGGATCCCCGGGGACGCCAGAATCATCCAGGTGCATACGGATATGCGGCAGATTGGTTTCAACCTGCGCGCCGATGTTGGTATTGTCGGTGGCGCCGGGCCGGTGGCAAGACAGGTCCTTGAAACAGTCAAGTCACTGCGCAACCCGAAAGCGGGCGATTCCTGGATCGGCAAGCCAAGGGCGGGGAATACCAGCAGTCTGCCGCCGGAATACAGCGATACGAAAACGCCCGCCCACCCCGCGCGGTGCGCCGGTGATACGGGCCGTTTTCTTGAACAGGATGCTCCGGACTGGACGATCGTCAATGATGGCGGTGAGGCTTCAATCTGGATGCGGCCGGCAATCAACGTCACCCGTCCCGGTCAGGTCCATGAAACCGGCGCCAATGGGACGATTGGCACCGGCCCGGCCATGGTGATCGGTGCCTGGGCGGCCAATCGCAAGCCGGTGCTGTGGTACACGGGGGATGGCAGCTTTGCCTTTTACGCAATGGAAATGGAAACCATGGCTCGACTGGGCATACCGGTCGTTTGTGTGATCTCCAACAATTCCGGTTGGGGGATGATCGGCCTGGCCGAGCGACATGCGCGTCCGGAGGAGTACGCTGAGCGGGGGCCGATCAACGTGGAATTCCCACACATGTTTGCCTATGAAAAGATGGCCGAGATGTGGGGAGGCTACGGAGAGAAAGTCACCGATCCGGAAGAAATTCTCCCTGCCATCCGCAGAGCTGCTGCCAGTGGGAAGCCGTCCATCGTCAACGTCGAAGTCGATGACGAAAATCCCTCTGTGTTCATTGCCGGCTATGTGAATATGCTCAAGGCAGCCCACTAGTGCGAAACGCGAGTACCAGGAGTCAATAGATGCCACCCAGCGAACCCATAGCAGAGCTGAAGGGAAAACCGATCGTACAGGTCGGAATCGTGGTTCGAGATGTGGTTCGGACAGCCAAACGGTACACAAAGCTGTTCGGCGCAGGACCGTGGCAGTTTACTGATATCGAACCAACGGAGATTCAGCTCCACGATCAGGCCCTGGGCGAGGTCGATGCCTGCGTCCGGATCGCCACCGCGAATCTGGGCAAACTTCAGATTGAGCTGCTCCAGCCGATGTACGGCCCCAGCACTCACATGGAGTTTCTGAACCGGCACGGGCAGGGCGTGCATCACCTGAGCTTCGGAGGCATCGACGGCCATGACAGGACCGTGGAGAAGTTCGCCAATGCCGGGATCGGTGTTGAGATGCAGGGTCTCATCGGTGGTGCTGCAACCTTCACCTATCTGGCCTCACAGCAGGCATTGGGCACCATCATCGAGATTGTGAAGCCCGCACCTCCAGACAACGCACCTAATCTGAAGCCGTGGGGGACATGGCCGGTCGACGGACCGGGTGCCATAGACCTTGAAGGCAAGAGAATCGTGCAGGTGGGCATCGTCGTCGAGGACGTCGAGCAGATTGCCCGGCAATACTGGGAGCTTCTGGGTGTGGGGCCATGGCATTTTCTGCACTTCCAGCCGCCGCACCTGGCGGATTGTCGTCTGCACGGGGTTGCGGTGAGGGACTCTGATTTCGGCCTGAAGGCGGCGGTCGCCAACCTGGGAGATCTCCAGTTCGAGCTGCTCGAACCCACACACGGCGTCAGCACGCACCGGGAGTTTCTCAACGCGCATGGCCCAGGCATTCATCATGTGAGTTTCGGCGCAGTCAAGGACCACGATGAGGTCCTCATGAGTCTGGCGGAGGAGGGGATAGAGCCCGAGTCGTCGGGAATTCTTGGCGGCGCAGCCGCTTTTACTTATCTCTCTACTCAGGACGCCTTGGGCACAATCTGGGAGCTTGGTAAAACGATATCGGGGAAGAAAAGCAGTCTGAAACCGTACGGCAGCTATCCCTGAATTAGTGACCCGTCGAAACGTAACCTCCAGCGTCTCAATCAGCAGGGACCGCTCAGTGAGCCGGTCTGTCCGCAACCGCTGAGCGTCTGAATGGATGCATGCCCCGGGTCTCCCCGGACTGCTGCGGCGGTGTCTGCCTACTCCTTCAAAGGTCGCTTGGCCAGCTTGCGCTGCAGCGTGCGACGGTGCATGCGCAGTGCCCGCGCGGTGGCGGATACGTTGCCACCGTGTTCGGCGAGCACGCGCTGGATGTGTTCCCATTCGATGCGTCCCACGGATACGGGAGGACTCGCGATGGGTGTCCGGGGATCCGGGTCCGTGTCATCGAGCACCCGCAGGATCTCGTCGGGAGATGCCGGCTTCATCAGATAGTTGGTTGCGCCGAGCTTCACCGCCTCTACTGCGGTGGCGATGCTCGCGTATCCGGTCAGTACCACGATACGCGTCGACTTCGAACCGGCGTGCAGGAATTCCACGACTTCGAGGCCGGATCCGTCCGGAAGTTTCAGATCGACGACGGCCAGATCCGGTGGACGGGCGGTGACCGCCGACCTGGCACCCGCCACGGAATCCGCTTCGCGGATCGAAAATCCCCGGCGACGGAAAGCCCGCCCGAGCGCGGAGCGGAAGACATGATCGTCGTCGACAACCAGGATCTCGCGTCCGTCAGGATCGTTCATGCGGCGTCCTCTGTCGGTCGGATTGCGGGCAGACGTATCCGAATGCAGGTGCCGCCACCCTCCCGTGCAAGTGCGTGCACCGAACCACCGGCACTCTCGATGCTCGTGTTCGCGAGCATGAAGCCCATACCCAGGCCGTTGCCCTGCACTGTCGACGCCCTGCCAAAACCGGGTCCGCGATCGAGGATGTCGATTACGGCGGCGTCGGGTGTCCAGCATCCCACCAGTACCACGTCCTGCGGTGAGACGTCCGCTGCATTGTCGAGCAGATTCAGCAGTGCCTGGCGCAGTGTCGTGTCGATGTCGAGCAGCGGTGCATTGTCCGTGTCGCGCATCTCGAGACGCGTGCGTATCGTGGGCCGAAGCAGGGAAAGGCGCTCGCGCAGCGATTCCAGCAGGCGATCGCCCCGCACCAGCTCACGGGTCGGTGTCGCGGCTTCGCGGAGACGTTCGAGCACGTCACGGCAAATATCAACCTGTCCGAGCAACAGGCGCAGCTCTTCCCGAACCTCTCCTTCGGTTGCGGCTTCGAGCTCCGCGGCGATCACATTGATACTGGCGAGTGGGGTAGAGAGTTCGTGCGCCGTGCCTGCGGCAAGCGTTGCCACACCGAGAATCTGCTCGTTCCTCAGATTCCGCTCCCGCGCTTTCAGCAGCGCGCGCTCGCGGGCACGCAGTGTCGCAGCCATGCTGGAGCCGAAGTAGGCGACCAGACCGGCAGCCAGCACGAACGTCATCCACATTCCGGCCACGTGCAGTGTGAAGGCCGTATCCTCCGCCACATGCACGTGCAGCGCGGGCACGTAGAAGCGCGTCACCAGGCCGTAGGCCAGCACGCACAGACCGGCGAATACCCAGGTGGTGGTGGCGGACAGCGTGGTGGCGGCCACTGCGACCGGCACCAGGTAGAGGGATACCAGAGGGTTGGTCCAGCCACCGGACAGGTACAGCACCCCGGTGAGCGCCGCGACGTCGATGCCGAGCTGCAGTACGATCCCGCGGCTGTCCGCGGTCTCCGGCTGTCGCGCGGACCACCCGGCTACCGCCAGCGTGATCAGGATCGTGGTGACGATGACTGCGGCGAGCGGCAGGACCGGCAACGGATAGCCGAGCCACAGACCGAAGACCACGAGCGCGGGCAGTACTGCGCCCACGGTCACGAGCCTGACCACGACCAGCCGGCGGAGGTTGATCATGGTCGGAGATTGAAAAGGTGAGTTCAGCACGAATGGGTCGCGATGCGGATCCGGTCCGGCAGTATAACCGCGGGCTCTCCGCGGGTAACGCGCGGCGATCCTTCAAAAGGAGAACATGATACCCGCGTTCACGGACCTGCCCATCCCCGGAACCGGAATTCCCCAGGGAATGCCGTTGAGGCTCATGGTCATGCCCTGGCCTGTGTAGGCACCGCCGAGCGGCAGCGCGTAGTTCTCGTCGAGGAGATTCTCCACCGATATACCGAGACGCACATTCGCCCAGGCGTAGCCGAGATGCATATTCACCAGTTCGTAGCCCGGTGTCTCGATCTCGTTGCGCACGTCGGAGACCTTATCCTTGCTGGCGACGACTATCAGCTCGATTGCATTGTCCCAGCGCCCGGACTGGTGCGTGAGCGATAACTTCACGTTGAGTGGCATGATGTTGTAGAGATCGTCGCCACTGTCGCGGTTTTCGCCATCGGTATAGTTGACGACCGCTTCGAGTCCGAATTCACCCGCCCGGGTCCGGACGATCGGCAGGCGGGCAGACAGATCGAAGCCGTAGATCCGTGCCGACTCGTTGGTGTAGTAAAGGATGTTGAAGGCATCGTCTGCAAACGAGGGCCCGGCCACTGCGTCGATGTAGTCGTGCACGCGCGTGTAGAAGGGTGTCAGTCGAAGCTGACGCGACCTGTCCGCCGAATGCCAGTCGAGCGAAACCGAGAACGTGTCCGCCTGCTCGGGCTCGAGCGCCGGGTTGCCCACATAGCCGTTGCCGTCACCCACGAAGTTGTTCATCGACGCGGCCATCGGCCAGGTCGACCAGGTGTAACGTTCGTACAGGTTGGGCGAGCGAACCTTGTGCGCGTAGCCGAACTCGAGCTCGAATGTCTCCGTCGCGACGTAACGAGCGAGAGCGGCTGCATTCCAGTTGTCGTCGTTGCGATCGTGTTCGAGCGCATTGAACGACGTACTGCCGCGATACTGGAACCCTGGCGCGTTTACTGCGCTGCTGTACCCCGCAGCGTCACCCGCATCCGATTTCACGTTCTCGTATCTCACACCGAGCGATGTGACCCAGCGGCTGCCGATCCGCGATTCCCATTCGCCGAAGAACGCGACGCGGTCACGTTCGCCGTCGCGGATGTTCCAGAACGTGCCGGGACCCATGCCGCCGCCGGAAGCCGGCCACCAGTCATCGAGCTCGTATGTCTGATACTCGGTTCCGATTCGCAGCACGCCGTCGTCCCGGAGCCTGAAATCGGTGCGCAGGGTGAACCCAAGGGTCTCACTCTCCGTGTTCATCGGCATCCCGGCGGCACAGGTCCCGTCGGGGTCGCCGGAGAAGCGAACGGGTGTGCAGGGCGTGCCCATACCGGAGTTCGAGCCATACCAGTAGCGGCGATCCGGCCCGAAGTCCATGCGATGATTGACGGTTTCCCGGTAGCCGCCCGCTTCGACCTGAACACTGTCGAAATCGGCCTTGTAACGCAGATTGAGCCGCCGCTGCTGGTTGTCGAGCAGATCCATCCGCTGATTGGGATACAGCTGATAAGGCATGTCCTGGTAGCCGTAGGTTGCCTGCAGCTGATGACGATCCTTCTTTACCGCCAGGCCCACCATATGATCGCGCGTCTTCCAGGCGGTCGAGCCCACTTCGTCCCGTGGCAATGTATGACCCTGACGTCCGGTTTCAATCGTATCCCTGAAGTTACCGCCCGCCGTGTAGTTGTCCGATTCCGACAGTACGCCGTTGTAGGACAGTGACAGATTCTCGGAGGCCAGGGTCATCGCCAGGTTTGCAGTTCTGGCATCGCCATTGCTGCGGTAGGAGCCGCCCGCTTCACCCTGGAAGAGGCGCTCGCCGGAGGCTGTGGCGAAGACGGGTGATGCGGAATCCGCGATGATGGCAGCGCCGATGCTGTCGCCACCGGTACTCACCGGTGCGATACCCGCGAATACGCTCAGCGTCTCCACCTGTGCTGGAGCGATGTAGGAGAGCGCCGGGTTCATGTGATTCGGGCACGAGGCAATGAGATCCATACCGTCGACCCTGATCCGCAGACGATCGTCGGCGAGTCCGTGCACACTGGGCAGGCTGGAAACACCACCGGCGCTGGAGGCATGCACACCGGGAACGCTCAGCAGCAGCTTCGCCGTATCGCTCGACGACAGCCTTGCCCGGAACAGACTGTCCGCATCGAGATCGTGGCGGCCGACTGCCTGGGGCTCCACGACGCGTTCGCCGGTCACCACCAGTTCCTCCAGCGCCCGGGTATCGGTGTCTGCGGCAGCAGCAGGGAGGGGGAGGAGTGCGAACAGTAGCGCGTAATGTTGCGGATTCACGATCAGGTCTTCCATGGCCAGCAGACGTCGGATACCAGTCTGCCGAAACGGGCCACGCGCGAGAATGCGACAAATTGTCGCGCCGCCGAGGAGAAATCGCCTGTGCCGACTTACGGCCGACTGCTGGGGGCCTTCCGCCAGCGTCGAACTGCAGCTCCTTCTTTCGCTGCAGAGTGACATCTGAGAAGTCACTTGTGTGATAACCACAAGCCATCCACCACACCATTATTGAACTGATATGATCCGGGAGCATGCGCCCCATAGAAGACTGCGGCGGTCATGGCAAGAGCTGCGACAGTCTCAAGATGTCAGTTTTCAGTCAGGCAAGGAGAACCTCATCAAACTTTATTTCAGTAGAAACTCGCCCTATGCCCGGCGGGCCCGTCTGGCGGTGCGTGAAGGCGGACTCATGGATCAGGTCGAGGAGATCGCGGTCGAGTCCCTGGAGCAACTCTCTGATATCAGCGTGGGCCAGAAGATCCCGGTGCTTGTCTGCGAAGATGGTACCGAACTGTGTGAATCTCTGATCATTACCCGATATCTCAACGACCTCGCTGGCGGCATTCTCATGCCTGGTGAAAAAGCGGATCTGCTGCAGGCTCTGCAGCTGGAATCCGTAGCATCGGTGCTCATGGACTCACATTTCGTACGCTCAATGGAAAAGTACCGGCGCGAAGAGGCGCTTCGTTCTACAGCCGTGATCAATCGGGAGCAAACCCGCGCCAACCGATGTTACCGGCGACTTGATGCACTGGTCACCGATGAAGCTGATCGGGTGACGCTCGCAGCAATCGCGGTGATTTCGGCCCTGGACTACGCAAACTGGCGTCATCCCGAAGACGACTGGCGCACCGGTAACCATTGTTTATCAGCCTACTACGATCGTCTGTCGGTAAGGCCTGCTTTCGCCGGGACTGCGCCAGCCTATTGACGCCACACCGGCAGATCACTCCTCCTGCAGGCAGTCCCTGAAACGCTCTACCTCGCTTTCGGGCAGCGTTGGGTTGTCCATGATCCAGACGCCTCCGCCGCGGAGCTCGCAGCTGACCCCCATCAGACTCGAGAGCACCGCGTTTCCGGTGATGAACAATCCCCCGTTTGCTGTGTTGATGCGCACCGGCCCGATCGCAAGTTCAATCATGTTCGGATTATCAGTGATGAAAATTCCGCCGCTGTTAACCCAGCCAGTGAATACCTGCTCCAGTAGAGGGAAGCGCGCGGTGGTCATGCCGACATTGCCCTCGACGAACAGAGAATCACCCACATACTCGAGCATCGGGTAGTTTGCGTCGCTCAATCCGGTATTTTCGCTGACGGTGAGGCTGCCATCCACGCGCAGAAGTGCGGGAAAGGAGGGGTTCGCCGAACCGGTGATGCCCGCCAGTGTGAAATTGCCTCCTACTTCCGAAAGGCCGGATGCGCTGATTCCCGACACCGGACCATCGATGGTCAGATGACCACCCACCCTCAGCAGCCCTGCCAGAGAGACGTTCAGCGCGGTCTCGGTCACGGGCCCTTCTTCGTCCTCACGGCAGGACTCCCTGCGTTCGATCGAGAGATTTCCCACGACCGTGCTGATGCCACTCGCATTGAACGCCTGAATCATCGATTGCCGGCAGAGGGTCACGTTATCGCCGAATGTGATGCCGTTGACCCTCGCCGTCGCCGTGCGCTGCGCGAGTGGCTGGCTGCCTTGGTCGGCCCGAGCGGTAGCGGAAATCGAGATACTGCTGCAGCCTTCCACCGACCCGACCGATGTGGAGAACACGCCGGAAGCATCGGTGCGGCCGCTGGAGGCGGCGAGTGCGCCGCATGAGGAGACGAGATCGAGCAGCAGATCCGGGGCCGGAAGGAAGCCACCGCTACCGTCGGGTCTTTCGATCCTGATGTCGATCTGTGCACTACCGGAGATCGACGAAGGGAGTACGAGATCCATCCTCACGCCGGCACAATGCTCCGGTCCAAGCAGTTCGGTACGCACCGCTTCCTGCGCCGGAGTTGGACTGCCACCGGCGTAGACGGTCGAATAGGCGTAGTAGCACAGTATCTGGATATCGGAGACGGTGGCTTCGTTGAAAGTGATCGGATAACCCTCGATTTCCCGGTCTACCGAACTGATCCCACCCGCTCCCGGCGGACCGCTGCGATCGAGATCGAACGTTGCGGTGGGTATCCCTCCGGTACTCCCGTCACCGTTGAGATCGAATCGACTGTAGTCTCGGCTTTCCGGGATGGTCGGCGTGCCGGGATCGTCCAGCCCGTAGGCTTCGTTGAAGCGAAACAGATCCGCTTCGTCGAACGCACCATCACCATTGACGTCGAGCAATGCCTCCCGAACACCGGGCGCGGTTCCGTTCACTACAGCATCGAGGGCGAGTGTGGCCGCGTAGGCATCGATCAGCCGGTCCGCTACCGACGTGCTCCTGATCAGATCGACCGTCTCCAGCACCGGACCCTGTTCTTCGTAGTCCGAAACAGACCAGAGCCAGGCAGCAAGCGCGGCGACCTGCGGCGCGGCAAAGCTGGTTCCGTCGAGCAGTATGCCGCCGAGTCCCGGCACTTCCTCTCCCACGGCGTACAGAGTGGCGGGTTCGTTCGAGAACGCGCTGCGGGTCAGATCCGAGGGCAGTGCGCCGGTCGTCGTGGAACCCACCACCAACAGATTTCTGAATGTCGGAATACGGTTCAGACGCGCCGCAATCTCGGTCCCGAAACCCTCGACCGTCGCATCATCGAGCAGCAGTGAGGGGTGAGCCGTGTGCGTCCACATCCATCGTGCCTGAAGTGAGGTGGGCGAAAAGTACGTATCGAAAGCCGGAAGATCGAGCAGGCCGGCGAGTGCCACGGGCGAGGCTGCACGGGCATCGGAGATTCCCGGATAAATCAGGCCCAGCCCGCCATTACTGGGACGTTCGGCCGCCTCATTGCCGGCCGCCTGCACCAGCAGCATCCGCGCATCCAGCGAATCGCTGGTGATCGCCCTCCACTCGATCGCCGCCCAGATCCGCGATTCGATTTCACGTTGGAGCATCGCCCGCGGCGTTGCATCGAGATTTGCGGACGTGCACACACCATCGAGATTCGGGCCACAGAACTTCAGGCTGTAGCCAACCGACAGGTTGACGATCATCCTTGCAAACGCGAGCTGACCGTTTACCGCCCTGCGCAGGGTGTCGATGACATCGATGTAATCGAGACCGAGCAGGTCCACCAGCACCAGGTCTACGCACTGCGGCAGTGCCGTACCGCCAGTGGGCATCAGATCATCGAATGCGCTGCCAAGTACGGCAGCGACCTGCCAGCCGTGGTCCTCGGGACCCGCGGAGAATCGACCGAATCGTTGCGAATTCGCGAACGGCGCGAGCTGGTTCCCCGTGTTCGGAGGCGCGGACCCGAAAAGGTCGGCGATGAGTACCGTTGCCTCGGATGGAGTGCAATCCGCAGCGGCTGGCAGCAGCGTGCCGTCCGCGCGAAACGCCGCGTTCCATGCGGCCGGGAATCGCGTGGGCAACAGATGTGCCAGCTGATCCGGCGCCTGTACCCCGCCCTGTTCCGTACCGGGAAGGATACTGCCGGCGAACTGCCGGGCAGGCAGTGCGGCCGTGATACCCGGAAGGGTCTCGAGCTCATCCAGCAGCGCAGGCAGCGCGGCACCCCCCGCCATTCGTGGTATGGCGAGACTGACCGAACGCGCCCCGGGCGAGGCACTCGCGATCGCGATCGCGCGCGCAACCCGGGCAGCGGCGTTGAATTCAGCAACGGTTGCTCCCGGATCCAGTACGAGCCGAATGCGCGTGAGTAGCAGGTCGCCGGCCATGTCGGCGGTCGGCACGGCACTCGGCTCAACGTCGGGTAGCGCATGGACAGCAAGCGCCCCGGGGTCACCGGCGAGCAGATCGACCTGAGGCGGACCACCGCTCCCGGCCTGCGGCAAGGACGCATTCGTGCCCCCACCACCGCCGCAGCCGTACAGCACGAGAGGAATCAGTGCAGTGAGCAGCACCTTTCTGGACCAATAACTCGGATGTTCCATTGCATCTTCTCCGCGTGCCACGACGCACTCTCAGGGGCGCAGATTCAGCGCTTCTCTCCTGGCGTCTGGTGCGATTGAGTTTCTGGCGATGATCGAGCACGAACAAGGCAACCGCGGTTATCATTCGATAGTCGGCGTTTATGGTTTTTGGTACTGTTATCCCCCGTGTCTCCTGGGTCTGCGGTGGGGCATATTTGTGGAGATTCATCAGGTCAGATACTTTCTGAGCGTCTGCAGTCTTCGCAGCTTCACGAAGGCAGCCGACGCATGTGGTGTTACCCAGCCGGCGCTGACCGTGGCTATCAGGAAGCTGGAATCGGAACTCGGGGATCCGCTCTTTCACCGGGAAGGCCGCACCATCCACCTGAGCTCACTCGGCGAGCTGATGCAGCCACGGTTCGAGAGCATCATGAGCGAGATGGAATCGGCCCAGGAAACCGCCAAGGGTTATCGGTTGCTGGATCGCGCACCGCTGAAAGTCGGTGTCATGTCCACCATCGGGCCGAACCGTATCGGGAACTGCCTCGCCATGTACCAGCTCCGGTACCCGGGAGTCGATCTCGAAGTACATGTGGGTACGCTGGAACAACTCGACCGCAAACTGCAGGACGATGAACTGGATATCGCAGTTCTTTCATCACCTAAGGGATTCGACGAGAGTTACCGTACGCAGCTGATCTATACGGAACGCTACCTGGTGGTTTTCGCCCCCAATCATCGATTCAAGAATCAGACGACGATCAACCTGGCGGACGTCGCCAACGAACACTACGTCGATCGGCTGGCCTGCGAGCTGCGCGAAGTGGTCATGGGTATATGCGAGCAGCGCGATATCACGCTCTATGCAAACTTCCGCAGCGAGCGCGAGGACTGGATACAAGCCATGGTGGCGGCGGGGATGGGTTTTGCGTTCATGCCGGAATGCTCCATCACCCACCAGGGTGTCCTCAGCCGGCCCCTGGTCGATCCGGAGGTGGCTCGTGAAGTCCGCATGGTTCACATGCCGGGACGGAAGCTGACTCCAGCCGCAAAAGCCTTCATGCGGGAAATCACCGCATTCAACTGGCAGTAGCATCCTCTGTTTTACACTCCGGATCATCCGATGCGTTCAGATCAACAAAACCGCAAGCATTCCAACCCTGGACCGCTAAACTGCTGCCGCCTGATTCAGGTAAACCCGTGCGCAAGCAGAGCTGCCCGCCAAACCAGAACAACTGCCTGACTGTTCCGCATGAACTCAGACGCCAGGTACATAGTTGATCAGGCTGCCCTGGCCTGAGCGCGCCGTGCCTCCCGCGTTTCCAGCAGGCGCCGCAACTGAGCGTGCTTGTCCGAGGTCAGAGGCCAGGTCCAGCACAGGTAGAGGGCCAGGCTGAACAGCACTGTGGGCACGATGGCATAAAGAACACCGAGCCAGAGAAGCTCCTTCGCTCCGTTGCTGGCACCCACCGAAGTGTTGTAGCCGATAACGGCCAGGGCGATCAGCGATGTGCCGCCAATGGAGTGCGCCACCTTGGTCATGAAGCCGTAGATCGAATAATACCCGCCGGTGCGGGCGTCGCCGGACTTGAGCGTATCCACATCGATGACATCGGCAAGCATGGAGCGCGGAAGATAGGCAAAGGAACCGAAGCAGAAGCCTTTAATGGCAAAGAGCACATAGAACGGCCAGACCTGTCCGTAGTCGAGTGTGAAAATGGCCAGGCTCACCGCGCTGACGAGAATGATGGCGCCGGAGAGCGAGCGATGTTTGCCGTAACGTCTGGCCAGCCAGTTCCAGATCGGAATGGCAGCAAGGCCCATGGAGAAGTAGACCAGGTAGAGCATGCCCGCCCGTGGCGCGCCGATGTAGTCCTGCATGAAATACAGCGACAGCGCGTTGCGGAACGCCTCCCCGCCGCCCACCAGAAACTCGATGGTCAGCACGCGCAGAAAAATCTTGTTGCGGTACATGAGGGTCAGCGACTGCAGGAATCCCACCTGCCCCTCTCTTGCCCTTGGCGGCACTTCCGGCACGCGCAGGACCACCAGCACTGTGATCAGCAGCAGCAGCGGTACCGCGAGCCAGGTGTAGGCATTGAGTACCAGAACGGCCGTTGCATCGTCACCGTAGATCATCTCCACCAGCGCCGGCACGGCCGCCGCGCCGATCAATCCCAGCAGCACGAAGATCTCCCTGGCCGACTGGATGCGGGTTCGGGTGTTGTACTCGCCGGACAGCTCCATGCCCCAGGCAGTGTAAGGCACGCCCAGCATGGTGGTTCCGAGGCGCAGGAATATGAACCAGGCACCCAGATAGAGCACCGTGCTGCCCTTGTCGGGGTTGAGCAGGAAGTAGAGCGCCAGCGCCAGGAAGGGCGCGCCGACCAGCACCCAGGCTTTGCGTCTGCCCCAGCGGGTGCGAAACGAATCGGAAGCGTAGCCCATGAGCGGGTCGGTGATGGCATCGAATATCGCGGCAATACTGATCACAGCGCCCACGTAGGCCGTGTCGATGCCTATATAGGTGTCATAAGCACGCGGCAGCCAGATACCCAGCGGGTAGCCCAGCAGGGCCAGCGGAAAACCGAGAGAGCCATAGATCCAGATGCTGCTGCGGCTGACATCACCCTGAGCCAATTCGTCCCCCTTAGCTGTGCGGCAGTATTCCGGGCCGAGACAATCGCCAGGCTGTCTGCGGCAGATGGACCGCCAGCATATATATCATGAAGCGAATGCTGGTAGCGGATTTCGCATCAGAAACGACCCTGAGTCGGCTGAACATCCCTGCTAAAATTCCGATCTGACTTAAGTATCGGGCGGCCTTGATACGGTGTTTAACAGCAAGGGAGTACGTTCCTGATGGATGACGGACCCAAGGAGGACTGGGATCCGAGGGCACCCGCGGTTCTCGACGATGCGATCGCCGCCTACGACAGGATGCGACAGGAATGTCCGGTCGCATACAGCAAGTACCTCGGGTGGTCGCTGTTCCGCCACGCGGATGTGATGCGTGCAGTCGCAGATCATGAAACCTTCAGCAATGTCGTGTCCAGTCACCGCTCGGTACCCAACTCCATGGACCCGCCAGAGCACACGCGGTACCGGCGAATCATCGATGCATACTTCACCGTGCGGCAGATGAGTGAGTTCGAGCCAGTATGCCGCGACATCGCCGACTCCATGGTCGACTCGCTCCTCGCACAAGGCGAATTGGAACTGATGAGCGGTTTCTCCCGACCTTTTGCGCTACGTATACAGTGCGCCTTTATGGGTTGGCCCGATCATTTGCAGGAGCCGCTGAACCTGTGGGTGCGCCGAAATCACCAGGCGACCCTCGCCGGCGATCGCGAGGTCATGAGACAGCTCGCGGACGAGTTCGACGCCTACATCCGCGAGCAACTCGACATGCGTCGGAGGTGTGCAGCACAGGGCCCACCGGACGTGACCGGGCGGCTGCAACGGGAGAAGATAGATGGCCGGGTGCTAAGCGATGAGGAGATCTTCAGCATCGTGCGCAACTGGACCGTCGGCGAACTGGGCACCATCGCCGCGAGTGTAGGTATCCTCGTTCATTACCTGGCCGAACAGCCCTTGTTGCAGCAGGCCTTGCGCCAGCAGCCTGGTGACTTGCCAGAGGCCATTGACGAAATCCTGCGCATTCACGCGCCGCTCGTCTCCAACCGTCGGCAAACGACACGGGACGTGGAAATAGGCGGTCGCAGGATTAAAGCAGGAGAGCGGGTATCTCTGAACTGGGCGGCGGCCAACCGGGACCCGGAAGTATTCGGCAATCCGGACGATTTCCAGCCGCGGCGTAAACGCGAGCAGAACCTGCTCTATGGTGCTGGCCTGCACGTTTGTCCGGGAGCACCTTTGGCGCGGATGGAGTTGCGTCTGCTTATGGACACGCTGTTGCGTAAAACCCGGCGCATCGCACTGGTGCCGCACCAGGCGTGCGAGCGGGCACAGTTTCCAGCCGGAGGATTCTCCAGGCTGCCCGTAGTTGTCTCGTGAACGCCGGCGGGCCGCACAATCTTCCCATCCCCGACGCGCCGGTTCAGTCCGCCGAAGACTTCCGCCAGCGCTTCGCGGTTGTTCGTGCGCGGGTCGATGCAGCGTGCAGCGCCGCAGGCCGGGACCCGATGGAAGTCCGCATCCTGCCGGTGAGCAAGACTGTAGAAGAAGCGCGGATCCGGTTCGCCGTGGAGGCGGGTTGCCGCGAGTTCGGTGAGAACAAAGTGCAGGAGGCCCTCAGGAAGGCGCATGCACTTTCCGAGCTGGAGATCCGCTGGAGTGTGATCGGTCACCTGCAGAGCAACAAGGCAAAGTACGTGGCACGCTTCGCTCATGAGTTCCAGGCCCTCGACAGTCTGGATCTGGCTGAACAGCTCAATCGGCGGCTGCAGACGCAAGGCAGGAAGCTGGACGTGTACGTGCAGGTGAACAGTTCCGGCGAGACGAGTAAGTACGGTCTCGACCCGGACGAGGTTGGGGTATTTCTGCACCGGCTTGCACCCTATTCGTTTCTCCGGGTGCGTGGATTGATGACTCTTGCCGTGTTCTCCCCGGACCCGGAGCGCGTACGCGGTTGTTTCGCCCTGATGCGCAGGCTACGCGAGCGGCTGTGCCAGGAGTCAAGGCTGGCAGAACAGCTGCAGGAACTCTCCATGGGCATGTCCAGTGATTTTGAGATTGCGATCGGCGAAGGCGCGACGGTAGTTCGCATCGGTCAGGCTCTGTTCGGTCCGCGGCCCCTTCCCGACAGCCACTACTGGCCGGCCCGTTCAGGCTGAGTTGCTGTCCACACCGGATGGGAGATGTTGTCCTGTCTGCATGGCGCTGCGGATCTCGCGCAACGACATTCCCTGATTTACGAGTTCACTCACCAGGCGGTGGCGGAGCCTCAAAACATCGCGCGTGCAGCGCCACCAGCTTCGCAGCTTCATGCGTCGGAGGAACAGCTGTCGCAACCTGTCAGTCAGCATCATCTCTTCCCACAGATTCTCTGGCGATGGTTCCAGCTTGCGCATGGATTGGGCAACGACCAGCGCTTCCTCGTAAACCTGCTCTGCGGCAGCGCGATTTTTCAGCTCCCGCTGGTTATCTGCGCAGGCAGTCAGCGCCCGCCTCAATTCGCTGGGAGGTACCTGCCCGGCCTCAAGAAGTGGGCGCAGCAGCTCGACACATTCCCGAAAGTTGGCAGCAGCCGGGCCTGGGCCCTCCTGCTGATAGGTCAGAGTTGCCAGCAGGCTGAGTGAATGAGCCAGCAGCAGTCTGGAGCGGGCTGTGGATGCCAGTGCATCCAGTTCACGCAGTACCGCCACAGCCTCCCTGGCCAGATCACGGGCCTGACCCGTACGCTCTGAGTTCCTCAGCGACACTGCGTACGCCATCAGCAGCACAGCCAGCAGTCGCTGAGTGTCGTACGTGTTTATACGATTGGCCATGAGCCGGGCCTGAGCGAGGCTTTCGGCATAGAACGGGGCGGCTGCTTCCTCACCTGATTGCGGTTCAATGACATGAAGGCCGTAGAGCATGCCGAAGCAGGTTTTGAACATCACCAGATCGGGTGATGCATGATCGGCATCCAGGAGATCCAGCCGACGTTTTGCTTCCTCGAAGAGGCTTCGCGCCGTTTCGAACTGGTCGAGCCCGGCGTACTGACGTCCGACGTCCAGCAGGAAGGCGATGCAGGTTTCCTGCTTCCCTTCGACACCTTCTTCGAGGGCGCTTATCAGCGCGAGGGCTTCTTCGAACTGTTGCGCAGCCTCATCCTGGTCATCGCTGCGCAGCAGTACCTCCCCGAGACGCCTGAGGCTGTTGGCGAGCGCCAGTTGTCGACCGGGGCCGGGCAGTTCATCGAAGAGTGCTCGCTGAATACTGATCGAGGTCTCAAGGAAAGGCTTCGCTGCCAGCGGATCCCCTGCTTCCAGTTGATTTCTCGCCATGTCCATCAGCGAATATGCGAGGTCCGTCCGGTTGCCTGGTGATGCGTCGAGATCATAGAGCGACATTGCAGCGGTCAGTGCTTCGCCCCAGTAGGTCTGCGCCGCCGCCGGACCCTGTGTGGCTTCCATGGCGCTGGCGACGTTGGTCAGCTCAACTCTGAGGTCAGAAAGGTGCGCTGCGGTAGGTTCAGCGGAATGCAGAGCACGGATCTGCTCGAGCATCTGCAGCCGCAGCGCCACGGCATCGGCATCCTGTCCCCAGTGTTGCAGGCATTCGGCAACTGTATCCACCGTCTCGCAGTCGGCTGGATTGAGCTGGAATCGTGCTTCTTGCAGCGCCTCGAGCCAGATCCGTGCGAGTCCGATCGAGCCGCGGAAATCCAGCAGGTCCATACGCAGCTTGACCAGCGTTCCGAGGGCGTCGTATGCCTGCTTGCGGTCTGATGACAGGGGCGAATTGCAGAGCAGATTGAATTGTTCTGTCAGCAGTTCTTCACGGTCCGCGTCCGGCGTATGGGGTAGATCGAGTTCTCTGGCGGCCTGAGCCAGCGCCAGAGTGATCTGCTCGTTGTCGAAGAAATTCCCGGAGTCTTCGAGCGCCGCCTCGAGATAGGCTTTCTGTCGGAACTCACCTGTCTCCCGGGTCAGCGCGATAAAGCCCGGGTTCATTTCGGCGGCGGCCAGCCCGTCGGGAAAGTTCTCAAGCTCCAGCAGCGCGCCGGCTCTGGCGACCAGAGCAGTGGTGAATCGCTGACCCACACCCGCCGCCACAGAAAGGCACCGGCGAACGAGAGGTGCGGCCGCCTGCAGCCGCTGCCTCGACACATCGGCGAAAGACACATCCGCCAGCCGCGATTCCCCGTCTGAATTGAGCGCACGGTCCGTGCGCCGATCGACAAACCAGCGCGGGGACTGCCGCAGCAGGTGGATCATCGCATCGAGGTATTCGGGATTGCCCTCGGCCTTCTGAAGCATGGCTGCACGTTGCGCGCTGGTAAGGCCAGGCAGAGCCGTATCTACAATGGGTCCGAGATCGGCGGATCTGGAGAGCTGAACCCAACGCAGGGTAGGACCGAAGTGCATCTCCAGAGTGCGGCGCAGGTCACCCGGAGGATCGGCGCGCCAGCTGTGCTCCCAGCTGTTGGTTACCAGCAGCAGCGGCCAGGACTCTTTCAGGGCAATACGCAGCAGTGTGTCGAGAAACGCCAGGATGGAGGGGTCACGGCTGGCATGGTGGGCGTCATCAATGAATACGACAGCGGGCACGGGCTGCAGGTCTTGTGGGGGAGCAAGCACAACATGACGAAGGTCTTCGATCAGGGTTTCGATAAGGTCCGCCTGCTGTCTCTGACCTTCAAACAGCGGAGAGACGTTTTTCAGTTTTTCCTGCTGCTGTTCCACCTTCACGTCTCGGTACGTTCGGATCTGTTTGTAGAGAGTTCGAACAAGCCCGAACCCGGGCAAGGCGACATCGGCGATCGTCTGTGCCCCATGAGCCGCTACCTCCATGCCAACGTCTCCGCCGAAATCGATGCCTCCCGAGCGGAGGATTCGGCGGCGTTCTTCTTCTCGCAGTGCACGTTGCAGGGAACCGAGATGTGGACCGAGACTCTGGGCACCAGCAGACAGAGCGCTCACTGGCATCGCATTGCGCTCCTCGTTGCTGGCAAGGCGCAGCCCCCACCAGAGAAATGGCATTGCGGCGGCGTTTGCACCGCACTCCTCCGGGCGGGGATTGACTTCGAGATTTGCACCGGTGACACCCAGTGCCGGTGGCCAGTAGCCGGAATCCGGATCCTCATGCGCCGAAAGCCATCGATAAAACTCGTGAACGAGACGTGTCTTGCCGAAACCCGTGTCTGCAACGACAGCGACAGCCATCGGCGTTCTCGATTTTGCCGTCTGCCACGCCGTAGTCAGGACTCTCAGTTCGTCCTCTCTGCCTACAAACAGGTTTTTCCAATCGGGCAGGAGATCGGAGTCGGTACTCATGCATGTCTCCGGGATCGAATCAGCGGCTGGCGGTTGATCCGTGGTTGGCGTACGGTCTCCGTAGCCGGAAGAAGCAGACCACCGACCTTGAGCGGACCAGAAGAAAGACCGGAACGATCAGCAGAGCCTTTCGCGGTTGCGGAGCTACGCAGCGTGCCGCGGTGGCTGTCGGCCAGATTCAATGGTGCCTGTGATGCAAGCAGGGCGCTGGCGGGGCGGACGCAGCTCGGTGGTTCGTGGCAACGCTTACCCGGTGATGAAGCGCGGGTGATTCGCGAACTCATGGACCTGCAAGCCACCCGATCGGTGCCGGCGATGAATCTGTGCATGCGGAAGAAGCTGCCATTTTATCCCGGCTATCAGCTCTACAAGTTTCTCAGGCTTGGAATCTCGGCGGCAATGCGTAAAGACTACGTGGTCTCCGACACGGCGGAGGTCCATCGGCTCGATTTCGCCAGTCAGACGATTTCCAGGCTGAACGAAACTGTACCTGTTCTGCTCAGGGAGAACACCATCGCCGACTACCTGCACTTCTACTTCGCGTTCAGCCACGGGCGTCACGGAAGATTCTTTCTGGTGGAGTCCGTGGACGACCTGCGGTTTGCCGGGAGTATGGATCCAGCCGCGCGCGTCGATCTGGCATCGCTGATTCGGCCGATGCTGATTTCACGAAGTTCAGCATCCGCAGCAGCAGACTTCATTGGCGAATGTACGTTCTTCTTCAACAACGCGCTGTTCAGATGTGAGATATCCATCACTGGAACAGGCAGCGTGCGCCTGGGTGGCGAAACCGTGTTGCAGTCGGATCTGCGCGCGGAGCCGGTGGATCACGTCACCTGATCCTGTCGCGGGTTTCCTCCAGGGATAAATCTCCATCTGACGAATCGGGCCGGGTCGTCGCCCACTTCTGCAGCAGATCCTGAACCAGGGTGTCGTCGCCGGCGGTGAGTGACTTCAGGAGTTCTGCGCGCGGTCTCACATACAGACGCATCGGCAGTCTTGGACTGGGCGGGTCGGGCTGCAGAGCACCATGGAAGGGATTCGCTTCGTAGAGGCCTGTGAAGAGCGGGTCAGACAGATAATTCGGTCGGCGCGCGATAACGCTTTCATCACCTGCATTGGCGAGAAGCATCTCGTGAAAGTCCATCGCGAGCACCTCGGGCGCATCCCAGAAACCTGTGAGGTCACACATCTCCCTGGCTGCAACCAGATTTTTCGGTCCGAACGCCTGGATGACACTGCAGTTGTTGATCATGGTCTGCCAGTCATCCGGGTACAGGCGCTTGAGCTGGCTCACATCCTGCCAGAAGCTCCAGGTCTGCATACCGTAGCCACGCATCAGGGTGATTGCCTGGCGCAGCTGCGGCAGAGTGCCCAGTTGTGCGGCTTCATCGAGTATGAACAGCGTTGAATGTGGCGGACGGCCACGACGACGGCCGATTGCAATCATCATTACCGTGATCCACAACCGCAACAGGCGTCCGTGGGTTTCGAGCATGTGGGGTGGCATCACAATATAGACTGACAGAGGGTCGCCCTGCGTTATCGCCGCCAGATCGAAACTGGTGGCAGCGGTCGCATGTTGCACCAGTTGACCGCGGAAGAACGCAACTCCTTCCTGAGCAAAAGAGATGATCCCGCCCAGCGTTTCTTCTGCAGGAATACGCAGCATGGAAGCAATCTGCACGGCTTCCGGATGCCGTGACTTCTGCATCGCCTCCAGTACCGATCCAGGATCAGCAAGTGCGCGAGCGACGAGTCTGCGTGCCTCGGCGAAATTCCGGTTTTCAGGTTCGTGGTCATACAGCAGATGCAGAATCAGGCCGAGCAGCAGCTGGTTGCCGCGACTGCGCCAGAACTGGTCATTGGGCAGAACCTGATCGGGCCACAGCGCCCCTGCCAGGGAGGCAACCTCGTCGACGCTTGCAGGCGCGTCGAGATCGATGATGTCCAGTGGATTCAGCGTGTCTGTCTGCGAGCCTGTGATACCCATGGGATCCAGCAGTACCACCTGCTGACCCATATCCCGGCGCCGTTTTGCTGTGACTGCGAAGTTCTCGCCCTTGGGGTCGATGACGATGACGGGTCCCTCATATCGCAACAGGCTCGGGATGATGCAGCCGATTCCCTTGCCTGCTCCCGTTGGCGCGATGGTGATCAGATGGCCTTCGCCCTGGAACAGAATAGGGTCCAGATAGCCTTTGCTCGGAGACAGATCGGGATCACCATAGTTGAAGCCGATGGGCCGTGGCTTGTTCTCGTGCTCCAGCGACCAGCCAACGAGCAGGCCGGGCTCAGCGATTACCTCAGGGAGCCGGGGAGGGATCTGCGCTGCGCTCTGCTCGGACAACTTTTTCACTCTTCGACTCATGAGCAGGATCCCTCCCGGTCTGTCCCTGTCATCACTGAAAAATACGGAAAGGGCCGATCAGCCTTTCGACCTGAACTGCCAGGCGTTCATCAAGGGGGACATCGTCCACCATGGCGACGCTGCCGTCTGCAAGTAAGCTGAACTCGACCGCGAACAGCTGCTGATCGTGAATCAGTGAAGCACTTGCGGTGCAACGCGAGTCGTCGACCTGCTCGATCTGTATGGGATGGAGCCTCGCGGCGACGCTGGCCCTCTGTGTCTCGTCTGCCTCGCTGGTAAACCCGACGTCTGACTCAGATTCGACGATGCGGAAACGGCCGTCGGCTGTTCCGGCAACTCCCGAGAAAAAACGAAGATAGCTGGCACGGTCCTCATTGCCCGCGAAGCGCAGCGACAGTCTCCGATTGAGCGCCGTGATTTCTTCGGCCCGCCAGTTGAGGACAACACACCCTGTGCTGCTGAGCACGAAGCCGAATGACGCACCCTGCGCGGAGGGTCGTCCGGTGAGGTCCACCCATCCTTCCAGCAACAGGCATTCCTCATAAAAGGGCAGGGGCATCCCTCTCAGGCGCCGGACGCAATGGTGAAACGGGATCGGATCCTCCCCGCGCGCCGCCTGTTCCGCAGCGAGCCGGGCGAGCACGCGCAGAGATTCCGCGCGAGTCAGAGTAAGCCAGTTGCCGGCACAAAGCGGCAGGAACGGCCACGGAGAATCACCACTGTCGAGGCAACTGGCGAGCTGATCGACGAGTTCATCACGGGTCATTGCGCCACTATGCCTCAAAAGGCGATGCATGCAACCAGCCCGCTCGCCGGTCAGAAACTGGATCAGCAGCTATTCATCGTCGTCCATCCAATCAATCGTCGCGAGCGGGTCCTGCGTCAGCAGATCCGCGACCTGTTCATAGACCGCGGCATTGTCGTTCAACTGTTCCGACATATGCGGATTCTGTTCGGCTACATTGCGGAAAAAACCCGCCGCATCGCGCAGGAGGTGTACGGCGAGTTCTGCATGGGTGGTTCTGGACATAGAGTGATTACCAGGGCGGGAGGTCGATGCAGTGGGCTGCGCTAGCGGACCTGCGCGGCTCATTGCGGTGGATGTCAGGGTGTCGACTCTGCAATTGTACGCATGCAGAGCATCCTGACGCGGTGCCAGGTCACTAGAAGAACCGCCTGATCAGGCTAAAGAGCGCTGAAAGCACCACGGATACGAGAATCATGGACGTGATCGGAAAGTAGACCCGAAAACCACCCCGCTTGAACTGAATATCGCCTGGCAGGTTGCCAATCCACCCGAAGATGCCCAGTTTCACGAGCAGCCCGATGATCACAACCAGGATACCGACGAGAATGAGCCAGTTGCCGGGTGCTGTGTTCAATCAGTTCTCCAGTTGCAGGATCTCAGATGTCTGATGCTTTGCCTGCAGAATATTCTACACAGCGAGTGCCTGCAGGGAATGCAATAGACCCGGTTGTCGGTGTGGCCGTGGGGCGCAAGTCAGGGGCTGCCGCAAAAGGTCAGCAAGGCGCGCGGTACTCTGGCAGGGCAACGTGTTGAGTGCGGCGGTCACCGCAGCAGCGGCTGAATCTGCGACCAGGGCGTACGCTCGACGATGGCAATCGGCACGCGCTCCCGGACTGGCATTCGCGCCAGGGATTCGGCCGATCGTCCCGCATCCCTGACACTGCCAATGGGCAAGACCAGAATCTGCGGAACGTGCGGTGACAGGTTTCGATCGACGTACGCGGGGTTGTACTGCATCAGCGCGATGGCGCCGGGCTCGCCTTCCGTCGTCAGGTCTTCCTGCAGGTAGGCGTCGACATCCAGGCGCGTGTAGGCCGCCGCATGGCGCTCAGCCGCGCTCAATTTCTCAAGCCTGTGGGCCCACTGGTCGTGCGCCTGCCTGGCGGACGCGAAAGCGGGGTTCATCGACAGGGTGGCGTCGGCACCCTCGCGTAGCTGACGCTCCTGCTCGGCATCATCACGCTCGGCCTTGGCGCGCGCCGCCGCGGCTTTGACTGGATCGGCCTCGCCGGCGCCGGCCTGGTCGATCATCTGTCGGCGGAGTGCCTTCATCTCCGTGCTGTTGTACAGCGCCAGTCCTTCGGAAAAGCCTTCCTGTCCGGACCCCACCTGACTCATCTGCCGCTGTGCCTCGGCCATGAAAGCTTGCAGTGCGCGCTCCTGAGAGACCGGCAGGAACAAAGGCGGCTTGGCCTTGGCGGTGACCAGCAGCCAGCCACCGTGGACGGGAAAGCCGTCGATCGTGCGCTCGGGCTGGCGCAGCCTGAAGAACGGCCCCTGCTCGTCCGTGTACCAGTCCGCCGGCGTCAGCTCATCGCTCGCTCCATGGACGCGCAGCGGAAACAGGTTGACGTACAGATCGAATCCACCCGGCGTGGCGCCCCACGCCCCCGGCTTAAGCCGAAACCCATCGGGGTGGCCGGGATCCGGCTCGACCCAGTCAGCGCTCCACAGCATCATGGATACATTGGCCGTCGGCAGAGGAACGACGGTACTGTCCACGCCGTACGCGAGCCAGGGATAGTACTCGCGCAGGCTCGTCAACGCGGGGCTCTGGCGGAGAAAGCCGCTGATCTGCTCGAACAGCGGCACCCATGCCTCTTTGCCGCGAAGATTTTGTGGCAGCGGGTCGAGCCTGCTGCTCCAGTTGATCCAGGCGCCGTCGCGAGCGTTGGCATCGTCGACTCTGCCCCGGATGAAGGGAAAGACTGCGGAATCCAGATCATGGGGCACGCTCCCGGCGTCCCCGAACGCCGCCTGCGTCGGTACCGGAAACCAGCACTGGTACTGCACGTCGTACTGGACATTGGGCGCCGCGCCGAAGGTTCGGGCCTGCAGACGCTCGCCGCGCTCACACGCCGCCGGACACGGATTGATCTGCGGGTCGGCTTCGGTAACCCATCCGGTCCAGTGGGTACCGCAACTGCGCTGCTCGGCGCCGATCCTGCCCGCCGTCAGCAGGGCGGCTACAGCGAAGCAGAGGAGCATAGTGCACAGCGCCTTCTCCAGCCCGGAGCTCGGCGTGAATCGGGGCGATGCTTCGTCCATCGAAGGGTCCTGCAGGTGCGTACGGGAAGTACGATCGAGCTGTTCAACCGCGACGAAGGGTACGTCCTGGCGGGCAGGGCTGGCAATCCCGCGAAAGGCGCTGGGTGAGACAAGCGAGTCGATCTCGCAGCCTGACGGTGCGCAACGCGATGGAAGATGCCAGATCAGAACGTGCTAAACGAATCTGGGGTTTCTTACTGATATCAGGCTGTGCCAACCTCAGACCTTAGATCAGCCACCTGTGAGGTACTGCACGGCTGCTGCGATCTCCTCGTCTGAGCAATCAGCACAGGCACCGCGCGGAGGCATGTTGTTTATTCCCTGCAGCGTATTTTCGAGCAAAACAGACGGACCCTTACTCAGGCGCTCCCGCCAAGCGTATTCGTCACCTACGACCGGCGCGCCATTGAGTCCTGTACCATGACAGGAAAAGCAGGCCTGATTGAACACCCCTTCACCGGAACGTACCGTTGCAGAGTCTGATCCAGTCCCGGCGATCGCGCCGGTTGACTGAAGGAGCGTGGTGGACAGACACAGCCAGGTGGCGACCCGGAAAGCTCGACCGGGGATCCGGTCCAATGGCTGTGCTAGGGTCCGGGTGTACTGGCTGTGGGGATTGGTCTTGATTCGATTAATGATTCGACTGATGAATGTGCTGATCTGGGGTCTGCCTGTAATCGCCATGAGCGCCGCTGCCACCGAGCTGGACTGGCGATATTACGGGCAGGATGCAGGGGGCAGCAAATACTCACCGGCTGGTCTGATACATCCCGAAAACGTGAGCAATCTGCGGGTTGCCTGGACATGGACCAGCCCGGACGACACTCTGGGACCCCGGATCAACCTGCGACCGGGATTCTTCAAAGCCACGCCGCTCATGGTCCGCGGTGCACTCTATCTGAGTACCAGCTTCAGTCAGGTTGCCGCCGTGGATGCGGCATCCGGAACGACCCTGTGGGTCTACGATCCGAAGGCCTACGAGAAAGGCCGACCGGCTAACAGCGGCTGGCAACACCGGGGTGTGGCGTACTGGGAAGACGCGAAGGGCGACGACAGACGGATCCTGTTCGCCACGGGAACCGGTGACCTGATCGCGCTGCGCGCCGACAGCGGAGAAACCGTTGCCGGGTTTGGCGAAAATGGCCGGGTGGATCTGCAGGCCGGCATCATTCGAAGCGAGGACGACCGCCGACAGATCGGCTACAACGCGCCACCTATGGTGGTTCGCGATACCGTCATTCTGGGCTGCACGGTGATGGACAGGCCCACTACCGTCGACTTCGCCACCTGCCCGATCCGGGGATTCGATGTTCGCACCGGCGCCCTGAAATGGGCTTTCAATACGGTTCCGCAGGAAGACGACCCCGCCCGGGATACCTGGAAGGAAGACTCCTGGAAATACAGTGGGGCTGCCAATGCCTGGGCGACCTTCAGCGCGGATCCGGAACTGGGGTACGTCTACGTACCCACCGGCACGCCACACAATGACTACTACGGCGGCCATCGGCCGGGCGACAACCGCTATGCAGAAAGCCTGCTGTGTCTGGATGCGGCAACCGGCAAGCTGATCTGGCACTTCCAGGCAGTGCACCATGGGCTCTGGGACTATGACTTTCCGGCCGCACCTGCACTGGCGGACATCGAGGTGGACGGCAAGGCGATCCGCGCGGTGGCTCAGGTAAGCAAACAGGGGTTCACCTATGTATTCGACAGGGTCACGGGTGAGCCGGTGTGGCCGATCATCGAGAAGCCCGTGCCGCAATCGACAGTCCCGGGTGAGCAGACCTCGCCAACCCAGCCGTTCCCCAGTAAACCGCCCCCTTTCATTCAGCAGGGCATCACGGAGGACGATCTCATCGACTTCACGCCGGAGCTGAAGGCTGCAGCTCTGGAGATCGCCAGAAAATTCACCCTGGGGCCCATCTTCACACCACCAACGGTCGTGGGCGCCGAGGGTGATCGGGCGGTGATCCAGGTTCCCGGTGCGGCGGGTGGCGCCAACTGGGGCGGCTCTGCCGTGGATCCGACTACCGGATATCTGTACGTACAGGCGGCCAACCTGCCCTCACCGGCAGGCCTCGTGGCTGGAAAGGAAGGTCAGGCTGATTTTCTCGTCCATTTTCCCGCTTTGCCGGTAGGGCCGGAAGGGCTGCCGCTGGTAAAACCTCCCTATGGCACGGTCACCGCAATCGACCTCAACCAGGGCACCATCGCCTGGCAGGTACCCCACGGCAACGGCCCTGTAGATCATCCGGCGATCAGGCACCTGAACCTGGGACCACTCGGGGCTTCGAGTCATTCGTTTCTCTCCAGCGGTGGACCTCTGGTCACCGCCACGCTGCTCTTCATCAATCAGGCTCAGACCCAGATACCTGGATTCACTCTGTCTGCAACAGAGCGTTTTCTGCGCGCATTCGATAAGTCGACCGGTAAGGTCCTGTGGGAAGAGCGGATGACCCTCGCACCGCTGGGCACGCCAATGACATACGTTCACGCAGGCAGACAGTATGTGGTGCTGGCCGCTGGCGGTGCTGGTGAGCCCTCGCAGCTCATCGCCTATTCCCTGGCAGAATGAAGGCGGTTTTATCCTGAAGAAGCCCGGGGTCCTGTAGCCGGACACTCTCAACAGCTTACTGCGCAGGTGGCCTTCGGTAGATCTGATGACGGGAGTTCAGCGCAGCATCCGCCGGGTGAACTGCGGGCTGCCTGCAATTAACTCAGATCAATGAGTCCGGGATTCCCGGTGGGTACTCTCAGCCGGTGTGATGCATCGGGGAGTGCTGATTCCCAGCCACATCCTTTCGCTGGTCGTCCTGATTGTTCTCTGTTCCGGCGGTGACCTGTTGTGGTACCACAAACCCACATTCAGGTTACTGGCATCCACGGCGTGGTAGGCTGGGAGGGCGCCATCAAAAGCCATCCTTGCCGGCAACGGCCGTGTCTGGATCCAGAGCGGCTACGCCAGGCATGACCAGCAACCGGGAGCATCCTTTTGATGTGCAAACTGAGCGGGAGCGACGGTACGTGAAGAGAAAGACCGGCAGGATCATGATGGCTGTGTCCCTGCTCATCCTCGGACTTCAGACAGGGGCAGCAGAGACGAACAGGATCTACAACGCCGAGTCTGTCGAAGCGGGCAGGCGCCTGTACCAGATTCACTGCCCGGCCTGTCACGGCCAGGATGCCCGGGCCCGTATCGATTTCGTATCCGACGCGACGGACCTGACCACGCCAGCGCGCTACCGCAATGGGAGCACACCCGCCGATCTTTTCAGGAGCATTTCCGAGGGTGCCGGCACCGACATGCCACCGTTTCAGTACACGCTGACCAGAGTGGATGACCGCTGGCACCTGATTCATTTCATCATCAGTACCTGGACGCCCGAAGAACGGGCCGTCTTCCTGGGAGACTCCAATGAATGACAATACCAAGAATCCGTCCGAGCTCAATCGCCGCAAGTTCATCAGCAGTGGAACCCTGGGTGTCGCCGCCGCAGCGGCGATGGCCACAAATCCCGTCAGCTCGGCGGCAAGCACGCTGACGCTGGGTGCTGGCACCGCGAGCGCCTTCGACATTGCCTCCATCACCATACCGGCCGACCTGGAGGCCTCGAAAAAGACGGCGCCGGAACCGGGTTCTTTCGAAGCCGGAGGGATGAACGGCGCGCAGATCTTTGCCAGGCTCTGCAAGAGAGAAAATCTGGCCGGTTTGTTCTGCTGCGCCGGGAACTATACGATCATCAACGCCTTGGCGGCTGAAGGTGTTCCCAGCTACGGCGGGCGCACGGAAGGCGCCATGTGCTGTGCGGCAGACGGTTTCTCCAGAGCCACTGGAGAGGTGGTGGCGACCTCGGGCACCGAAGGCCCCGGCTTCACCAACATGATCGTCGGCATCGCGGCCGCTCATTCGGCGCGCACGCCGCTGCTGGTGCTGGCCAGTAACATGCAGATCGCCGGAGAAGATCGCGAGGCCATGATACAGACGGTCTATCAGCAGCCGACGACGGAGGGCATGAAGAAATACGGTAAACGTATCATCACACCCAACCGGATTCACGAGTACGGCGCTCACGCGTTCCGCCACCTGAAGTCCGGCGTGCCGGGACCCGTGCATCTCGATTTCCCTGCGGAAGTAAGTCGCGAGTTCTACAAGGACGCCGCCGATCTGGTGGACTTTCACGACAGCGATACCTATCGAACCGAGTCCCGCGCCTACCCGAATCCGGCAGACGTGAAACGTGCGGTAAACATGATCACCAGGGCCAAGCGACCGCTTCTGATTGCCGGGCAGGGTGTCTTTCAGCGCCAGGGTTGGGAGCCGCTGGCCGAGCTCATGAGCGCGCACGAAATGGGCTATGTAGCCTCCGGTCCCACCCAGGGCCACGTGCCGGACGACCACCGGTTGTCCATGGGCACGGCGAATCAGGCCCTGGCGAGCGTGGATCTGGTGATATTTGTGGGCCAGTACTGCATGCCAAGCCAGATGGACTGGGCACTGCCGCCGGGTGTCGCGACCATTCGCGTGCATCCGGAACAGGACGACATCGGGCGCAACTGGGCTATGGATCTCGGCATCGTCAGCGACGAGGCTTACTTTCTGGAGGCTCTGGCATCTGCGCTGCCGAGGAAGAAACGTCCCGAGTGGGTCAACGAAATCAGCTCTGCCAAAAAGGCGTTCCAGGAGCTCAATGAGACGCACGTCAGGCTTGGCAGGGAGCACAGCGCCAGGACGGGCACCCTGCACCCGACCGTGCTCTGCCACGAGCTTGCGGATTTTCTCTACCACGGCGAAATCGATCCCCGGCAGACGGTGCTGT
Source organism: Pseudomonadales bacterium (assembly GCA_041395945.1). NCBI lineage: Bacteria > Pseudomonadati > Pseudomonadota > Gammaproteobacteria > Pseudomonadales > Pseudomonadales bacterium. Next base: position 2,454,773 of record JAWKZN010000001.1, on the reverse strand, counting down.
CCGCCGGTGGTTTTACCATCGGCCGTTTCGCCTCGCGCTGGGTCGAGGCCAATCGTCCGGGTCAGGTCGTGATACCGCTATATCAGTATGGTGCCATCGGCACGGAGATCGCGATGACACTGGGTGCGGGAATCGCGGTGCAGCGCGGTGTCGGCCCACAGGCGGCCTACAAAGGCGCGCCGGTGGTGTGCGTGACCGGAGACGGCGGCGTGCCATACAGTTTCTTCGAGCTGGACACCGCCAATAAGTATGGCGTGCCCATGATCGTCATCATCTACAACAATGACTGCTGGGGGACTTACGGCGTAACGGAACGCACACCGCAGGCGACGCACATGTACCTGTTCCAGAAAGGCCTGCGTTACGATCGTATGGCCGAGGGCCTCGGAGTTCGAGGTGAGTACATCACCACGCCGGAGGAGTTCACCATGGCACTTACCCGCGCCTATGATCATGCCGCCAGGGAAGGCAAGTCGACGGTTCTGAACTGCCAGGGCATCAAGGAATTCGGTAACGGCCGAGCCTATCCGCCCGGTCCGGCCTGGCCGGTGGAGCCCGGCCGTGGCGCGATAACACACTGACAAAGGGAATCATCAGCAGTGACCGAAGCAGGCAGGGCATTCACCGACGGTGTGCGTGCCCGGCTCAATCACTACGCCAGCCGCGGTGCATTTCGTGCTTTCGCTCCGGTGCCGGTCACCGGCTCCGGTCCATGGCGCGGAACCTGGAGCGCCCGCTGGCACCATGACCGGACAGTGGAGTTCGTGGCGGATGGCAGAAAACGGACCATCACCCTCAAGCACATCCTCACTGATGTGCAGAGGCAGAGTCCGCTGGACGGTAACCTGCGGACATTCGTCGCCAATCTGACGGGCAGTAAGACACCTCGCCACCGCCGCCTCGGCGAGTCCCGGAAAGCGGTGAGAGTCACCAACCGCCGTGGTGATGTGAGCATCGCACTGAAGGCGGACGAGGGGATCGACGGCCAGACGCTCACCGACCGCGCCGTCAACCTCGGCCACCAGATCTACACAGTATTTCTGCGTGAAGGAGGCTATGACGCTTATCTGCTGGAGTCCCTCGACCTGGACCTGGATGCCTATCTGTAGGGCGACTGATCCAGCAGTCCAGACTAAAGGCGCAGCACTCTCGCGGCGTTATCATGCATCCATTTCCGTCGCACAGAATCCTTGAGCGGCAGTTGATCACACTCGGCAATCAGCTGCGCAAGCGGCACCATCATCGTTCCCCAACCCGATGCGAAGAGAATCTTGTCCTGGAGGATTCGATTGCCGTAGTAAATCAGTGATTCATAGCCGGCGCCCGGCGCGATCAGCTGCCTGACCCGTCGGCAGGCGATATCTATGTAGAGGTTGCTGTGCCTTGTGGCGATGGCGACCAGTTCTGTCACCCAGGGCCAGCCGGAAAGTCCGGCAACGATGGTCAACTCGGGGAAATCCCGGGCGACCTGATCCAGATGCTTCGGGTGCGCGTAGTCGTGTGCCCGATCTGACAGCAGATGGATGCCTGTCGTGATCCTGACCGGAATATCCAGTTCCACGCACTTTGCGTAGTAAGGATAAAAGGCGGGATCGTTGATATAGCGCTCTTCCCTGTATGAGGACACTTCAAAGCCTCGGCAACCGAGGTCTTTCACACCCGCCTCGAGCGCCTGGACACCATTGTCCCCCTCATCGCCCCAGATCCTGAACCAGGGAATCAGCCGGTCCGGGTATTGTCCTGCAAACGCGGCGACATCCTCATTGGAAGCTCTACGTCCGGCATTGCCTATACAGGCGACCGACACATTGGCCGCATCCAGCATGTGGATCACGTCTTCGTTGGACATGGCTTTTTCCATATCCACCTCACAGAGCTTCAGAGCCAGCCAGGTGAGACCCTTGGTCTTCTTGGCTTCATTGAACTCCTCGAGCGACATGCCGATCTGCGCCGCCCAGCCCGGCGCCATGTTCTGAGCGTAGCCCTCTTTATCGAATCCTCGCCCCTCCTGGATCAGCCGGATCGTGTCCCGTACCGCTTCGACGGTAGGGGTGTCGCATTCAAAGTCGATCACCTGCATCTGTAACTCCTGTCAGTGAATTCGGGTTGTCGGGAAGTATTGCTCACAGGCCCTCACTCTGGAACTTCACAGAGGCAGGCGTCAACCCTGCACCACTGTTGTCGCTTCTGTACTTACTATCCTCTGCCTGATCGCTGCGGTTCACGCTCCACGTGCCCACGCTGATGACGACGTGGCCACCATGGCGGCTATTGTTCTGTCCCTGGCTCACTTCCCGAGTGATGCTGACAAAGAAGCGCTGGCGACTATAAAAGCCGGCACCGGCAGTGCGTCGGTGAAGGCCGTGGCCAGCGCGATTGCCGGGATCAGTCATAAGGTCAGCGACTCGGACAAGGCGAAGCTCCTGGCGATCGCAGGAGATGACAACGAGCCGGCGGATCTGCGGGAGCTGGCGGGCATTGTTGCTGGCATCAATCACATGCCGGGGGACGACGCCAAAGCAGCATTGACCGCATTGACCGGAAAGTAGAACCGCGCGAAGAACACGGCCTCACGGTTCAACATGAGGCGCAACGATACGATATGAATCGATCTGCAGCCTGGTCTGCTGATGATGCGGCAGTGCGCGAGCGAACAGCGCGGCGGTGGCAGCGCAAGCGTGGTGCCGGGTTGTTGGCAGCGTACTGACCCTCAACGTTCGCGAGCGACCATCTCCCAGTAGGCGCGTGCCCGGCTGCGCGCCAAACTCAGGAACGTACCTGCAGGATACTGCTCGTTTTCATCGAAGATTCCCGGTGTCCAGCCCGTGAAGAGCTGCAGTGCCTGCTGCAGGGTATCTACTGCGTAAACGTGAAATTTTCCCGCCGCGCAGACTTCGAGCAGTTCCGGATTCAGCATCAGATCGCCTGCATTGGTGCGGGGAATCACCACCCCCTGGGTGCCAGTGAGCCCGACCTCCCTGCACACCTCGTAAAACCCTTCCACTTTTTCGGAGACGGCACCGATCGGCTGTATGTGGCCCATCTGATCGATCGCGCCTGTCATGGCGAGATCCTGGCGCAGCGGTACATTGGTCAGTGCACTGAGCAGACACACCATCTCCGCACCAGAGGCGGAATCACCGTCTATACCGCCATAGCTCTGTTCGAAGGCGATCGACGCAGAAAATGCCAGTGGATGGTCCGTTTTCAGCAGGTTTCGCAGCAGCCCTCCGAGGATATAGAAGCCCTTGGTGTGAATGGATCCGGAAAGCTCGGCTTCACGCTCGATGTCCACAGCGCCGGCGGTGCCAGGCCCGATGCTCGCGGTGATCCGGGTAGGAAAGCCATAAGTCAGCGGCCCGGCCTGAATCACGGCGAGGCCGTTGATCTGAGCGACCTGTTCCCCCTGTGTCTGGATCCGGATCGTGCCTTCGGTGATGAGCTTGCGGTAGCGGCGCGCTGGCAGATCCGCCCGACGCCGCCCGCGCGCAATTGCCTGGTAGACGTGAGAACGGCTCACCAGGCTTGCACCTTCCTTCACGGCGACGTAGTTCGCCTCACGCGCGATGTCAGCCAGGCGACCAAACCGGGTGGTGAGCCGGTTTTTCTGACCGGCAATGCGGGCGCCGTGTTCGGTCATCGCCATGACCCCCGGGCGGTCAAAGGACAGCAGGTTTTCTTCCTGCGCCAGCCTGGCCAGCACGCCGCCGTAGTAGTGGACACCTGTCTGGTCCCGCGGAATGGTGGTCTCGAAATCGGCCAGCACCTTGAACAGATACGAGAAATCAGGATCGTTCTGATCAAGCAGCTGATAGAGGCCCGAGTTGCCAATCAGAATGACCTTGACCCGCAATGGAATGGCTTCCGGCTTTACCAGAGGTCCGGACCAGAAGTCGCTGAGATCAGATGGTGCGATCTCCAGCTCTCCCGTCTTCAGCGCGCGCATCAGAAATTTCCAGGAACCGGGCTCGTTCAGGACTTCCAGAGCTTCCAGCACCAGATAGCCGCCATCAGCTCGCAGCAGGGCGCCAGCATGGATCATAAGATGGTCCGACCGAAACGAGCCGGTCGCCGACAACTCACGATCGATATTGCCGAGCAGATTCTGCAGTGTCGGGGAGCGTTCGCGGATCACCGGACAGGCAGCATCCGCAGGCCGCGCCAGAATCGGATTCACCAGATAGTTGCGGGTGAATTCCAGATCTTCGCCGAGCATCTGCAATCGATGAGTGACAAGATCATCCACGACATTGCGCAGAAATGTCTGCACCGCCTCTTCCGGAAAATCAGCTTCAATCAGATCGACGTGATACCTGAGAGCCCGACGCGCTTCGGCTTCATAGAGTGATCTGAGCGCATCGCTGTGGTGCTGCTGTACGTCGCGGATTTTCTGGCTCAGATCGTCGAAACGCCGCGCGAATTCGGATATCTTCTTATGTACAGCTTCCGCCTGCTGTGCATCGACAGTGCCCTGTGCAAGCAGTTCTTCGAACCTGTCCATCGGAACCGGCTCGCCGTTTACCAGCGGCACGATCGTCGGCTGCACGATCTGTCCGATCTGTACAGGCACGAGCGCCAGATCATTGGCACGCAGCTCTTCTTCGAACGGTTTACCCAGCTCGACGATGGATTTTTGCGTCGCGTCATCCAGTTCGCCTCGCCGTGCTCTGACGGTGTCCGAACCCAGTGCAGGTGCAAGCTGTGCCTTGACGAATTCAACGAATTTTTCCAGCCGCCTTGCGAGTAGTGTGCCTTTACCGCGGGGCACCGTGAGCAGCCTGGGTCTGTCCGGTTGCTCAAAGTTGTGCACGTAGCAGCGATCTTCGGTAACCGGGCAGGGCGGCCTGATGTCGGTCAGCAGATGCTCCAGAGTCGTCGTCCGGCCGGTGCCGGTCAGTCCACGGACGAATACATTCTGCCCCGGTGCATCGATCTCCAGGCCGAAACTCAATGCTTCAATCGCATCGTCCTGCCCCACGACGCCTTGAACCGGCTCGAGTTCCGCCGTGGTGGTAAAGGTCAGCCAGTCTTCCACACACTGCCAGCGAAGCTCGGATATCGGGATCTGCAGAGCGTCGGCTGCGATGGGCTGCGATTCTTCTTTCATTGCAGAATTTCTCTCCCTGCGATTACCGCGTGAGAACGCAGCATTGATTTGTCATTGTCGGTGTCGAACAGCGTGGGAATGCGCTATTTCAGGCAATGATACGACGCTTTCCGGGCGAACCGAGCTGATTGATGAATCAGATCAGCTAAATCGCTTTTAAACGATTTCATCAATTCCGGCAAACCGCCCAAGATCTCTGCTCGCCTCTCCCAGGAATCATGAGACGTTCAGGAATCAGGACCGCCGACAGCGTTCGAAAATCGTGCAATGATCAGACTGATCAATGGTCTATATCTCGTCGCCGAGAAATCACGGTTCGAATGAAGCAGGGGAGACAGTATATGCCGGGCAGATCTCCGCAGGATAAGCGGATACACATCAACATCTGGTATCTGGTGATGGCCCTGCTGTTCGCACAGCTCATCATTTCCGGCTGGCAGGAGTCCCGTAAAGTCGCAACAGTTCCCTACAGCGAATTTCAGCAGCAGTTGAACGGCGGCAAGCTTCAGTCGGTGAGCGTTTCGAGCACTCACGTTCGCGGCAAGCTCAGGCAAACAGACGACGACGGTCACGAGTACATTGAGGCTGTGCGAATCGAACCGGATCTGGCGCAGGATCTGGCTGCTCAGGATGTCGAATTTTCCGGCGTGATCGAAAATCCATGGATCGCAGCAGTGCTTTCCTGGGTGCTGCCCGCACTGATTTTCATGGGCATCTGGTTTTACTTCATCCGCCGCATGTCCGACCGCCAGGGCCTGGGCGGAAACCTGATGTCGATCGGTAAAAGCAAGGCCAAGGTCTATGTCGAAACGGACATTAAAGTGACCTTCGCAGATGTTGCCGGTGTCGATGAGGCCAGGTCGGAGCTGGAAGAGGTCGTTGCGTTTCTGCGTGAGCCTGCAGGCTATGGTCGGCTCGGTGCCCACGTGCCGAAAGGCATACTGCTGGTGGGTCCGCCAGGCACAGGAAAGACACTGCTGGCTCGCGCGGTGGCCGGAGAAGCCGGGGTGCCCTTCTATTCGATCAACGGATCCGAGTTCGTCGAGATGTTCGTTGGGGTAGGGGCCGCGCGTGTGCGGGATCTGTTCGAGCAGGCCCGGCGCAGTGCGCCGTGCATTATTTTCATCGATGAACTGGATGCTCTGGGCAGAGCTCGCGGTGCCGGCCCCATGCTGGGTGGTCACGATGAGAAGGAACAGACACTGAACCAGTTGCTCAGCGAACTGGACGGATTCGACCCGCGCCAGGGCATCGTCCTGCTGGCGGCGACCAATCGTCCGGAAATTCTTGATCCCGCCCTGCTTCGCGCCGGACGCTTCGACCGTCAGGTGCTGGTCGATCGACCCGACAAGCAAGGCCGTGTCGATATCCTGAAAGTGCACATCCGGAAAATTACCCTGGCTCCCGGGATCGATCTCGACGAAATCGCAGCGCTCACCCCGGGGTTCACCGGCGCCGATCTGGCAAATCTCGTCAATGAAGCGGCCATCCTCGCCACCCGCCGCCGAGCCGAAAACGTCACCATAGAAGACTTCACCCGGGCCATCGAGCGGATTGTTGCCGGCCTCGAGAAGAAGAACCGGCTGCTGAATCCCGATGAGCGCAGGATTGTCGCATACCATGAGACCGGCCACGCTCTGGTACGCCTGGCCCTGCCAGGGGTTGAGACGGTGCACAAGATCTCGATCATTCCGCGAGGAATCGGCGCGCTCGGCTACAACATCCAGCGGCCAACCGAAGATCGTTATCTGATGACCCGGCAGGAGCTGCTGGACAAGATGTCCGTGTTGATGGGCGGACGGGCGGCCGAGGTGCTGGTGTTTGAGCAGCTTTCAACCGGTGCTGCGGATGATCTCAATCAGGCAACCGCCATCGCCCGCTCCATGGTCACCCATTACGGCATGGACACGAAACTCGGTCAGGTCGCTTACGAGTCCCAGCCCCAGCCGTTTGCGCCGCTGCCGCAAGGGTATGGCAACACCACGCGCAGCTACAGTGAACAGACTGCCTCGCAGATCGATGAAGCCGTACGTGCACTGGTCGATCAGGCATTCACCAGGGCGCTGAACATCCTGAGATCCCACCGTCAGCAGCTCGACGAGACCGCCGGGCTGCTGTTGCACAGGGAAACACTCACCGCGGACGAATTGCCTGAGATCGAAGCCTTCGATCAGACCTCAGTGGAACGCGTCACAGTTCAGTGAGTGGGACAGGTCACCCGAACCTGAACGCACTTTGAGTATCTGCCAGCTGTCATCCGGCTGTCGACACGCGGTGGCGTAGACTCGCTGCGCTATTCCGCTGACGGGTTTACCCGCTTCGGGGCTGTGAGTCCGGGCGTGACAGATCGAGACGGACAAACATCAGAAAGCCGCGTCGATTCCGAAGAGGATGTAGTGCTCCTGATCCAGATGGCCGGTGAAATAGCTACCCGATTGATTCTCTTCGCTGAGCATATCCACGTTCACTTCGATCGTTCCCTTCACATTGCGCATGAAGTAGTAGCTGGCTGCGAAAGAGAGGGTGCGCATGTCTATGCCTTCGAAGACAGTGTCGGTGTCCTTCAGATCACCGGCATCGACGTAGTTGAGCAGCGCGGAAAATACCCATTTATCGCTGTGTACATAGTCCACACCGGCGAAGCCACCGGTCCAGTCGTAGTCTGTGCCGGGATCCAGGAAATCCGACCCGCGATTCCACATCCTTCACCTGAACACTCCGAAAGCAGCGCTTTAACAGCTATGAATTCAAAGTCGAAGACCTCCCTCACCAGTGCTGACAGTCCACTGATATCCGGGCTACTCGACATCGGGTGATACCAGCCCTGCGGTGCTCGAAAAACAGGCAGCAGGCTTTCGACCCGGTATCCGGGAAACCCGGGGCAGACCAATTACTTCCAGACATCTTAAAGAGTAGTATCGACAACCCAGTCGTTTGCTTATAGAGGAGGGTAGACACATGAGACTTTTTTCCGCATCCACCACTGTTTCCGCCGCTGTGCTTACCATGCTCTGGCTGATCGGTACGCTTCACGCACCACGTGTCTACGCAGATGACGGCGTGACCACCATGGCGGCTATTGTTCTGTCACTGGCCCACTTCCCGAGTGATGCTGACAAAGCAGTACTCGCGGCAATTGCTCAAGACGAGGGCAGTGCTTCGGTGAAGACCGTAGCCAGTGCGATCGCCGGGATCAGTCACAAGGTCAGCGACGCCGACAGGACAAGGCTCCTGCCGATTGCAGCAGATGAGAACGAACCAGCAGATTTGCGGGAGCTGGCCGGTATTGTCGCGGGCATTAATCATATGCCGGGGGCCGATGCCAGAGCCGCGTTGACTGCATTAGCCGGAAGATAGATCGGCTGAAAGAATGCGGGACTGTTCGCTGCGTACGGAACCATGAAAGGCGGGCTAAACAGCGCGGATCTGATCATTCGTGCGATACCGCTGGCAGACATCAACGATGGATTCGAGCTGATGCAAAGCAGGGAATCAATCCGCGCCCGGGTGGGTTACGGATGACGCTGGAGTACGCCAGTGAACAGCGCTGCCACGGCGGCATGCAGGGGTTCTATCGGCATCAGTCCACTGCATGCGGCCTGCCGATGCGCTTTGGCGTGTATCTGCCGCCACAGGCCAGCAACGGACCGGTGCCGGTACTGTACTGCCTCGCCGGCCTGACCTGCAGCGAGGAAACCTTTGCGATCAAAGCCGGGGCGCAGCGCATTGCCGCCGAGTTGGGCCTGGCGCTGGTCACGCCCGATACCAGCCCGCGTAACACCGGCATCGACGGCGCTGTCGACGACTGGGACTTTGGCGAAGGTGCGGGATTTTATCTAGATGCCACGCAGCAACCGTGGTCGGCGCACTTCCGGATGTACAGCTACATCCGCGATGAATTGCCGGTAGTGATTGCCGAACACTTTGCCATAGACGTGGCGCGCAGCGGCATTTTCGGTCACTCGATGGGAGGTCATGGAGCTTTGACCATTGCACTGCGCAATCCTCAACAGTTCCGCTCGGTGTCCGCGTTCGCACCCATCGTCGCACCGAGCCAGGTGCCGTGGGGCCTGAAGGCCCTGCCTCGTTATCTCGGTGAGGAGCGATCGGAATGGGCCAGTCACGATGCCTGTGCCCTGCTCGAACGCAGTACCCACCCCGGTACCATCCTGATTGATCAGGGTGATTCGGATCAGTTTCTGGCCGAGCAGTTGCGCCCGGAGATATTCGAAGCTGCGTGTGTCGCTGCCGGCCAGTCATTGCTACTGCGTCGGCATCCAGGCTACGACCACAGCTATTGGTTTATTCAGAGCTTCATGGAAGATCACCTGCGTCATCACGCGGCGGCACTCAGCGGCTGACGGGTTTACTGCCTCGGGAGCATGATTCGTTCAACACCGCGGCATCGGGAAGGACGCGCCTGTACACCTGGAAACATCGAATCGTGCGATTGAACGGTATCTGGCCTGCTGGCGCCTGGATCGGGATTTTCGCAGCCGGTTATCTTGCAGACCGCAGGCTGGCGTCAAGGAGCTGTCCCTGGAAAAGCCTGTCCTGGTTTCGGGACGTCGCGTGCTCTGGTAACAGGAGGGTGCATCCAGATGATCCCGGGGGTGCATCACTCAGGGTAAGACCAGCCGAAATGTGAGGAATTGAAATGGAAGGTTTGGGTGCAGGACTGGCGGCTCTCGGCTTCTGGCTCTTCATTGCCGCTGTCGTGATAGCCGGCCTCTGGGATGGAATCCGCAAGCGGGAAGCGCAGCACGAGACACTCCGCCGCCTGATGGAAAGCGGTCAACCGGTCGACCATGCGTTAATCGACAAAATACTTGGCGGAGAAAGGAAGCAAATCGGCCGCGAGTTGAAAATCGGTGCAATGATCACCCTGGCGTGTGCGCCGGGACTTGCGCTGCTCGGCTGGTTCCTCAGCCTGCTGTCCGAGGAGGCACTGATGCCGCTGCTCTGGTGACGGAAGATGCGAGTGGTGTGGCAATGGATCTGGACCGGGCGCTGGCGACTCCGTCCAGCCCGGTCCGTTTGTGTATCGTCCTGTCGTATCACGAAGGCATGACTCACGATGAAATCGCCGAGCTCAGCGGGTTACCACTGGGCACAGTCAAATCCTACATCCGTCGTGGCACGGAGCGTCTGCGTCAGCGCCTGGCGGCCTATGGAGATACACCCGGGGACGGGAAGTAACGTTGAAAGTAGACGATAGAGATCCGGGCATTCAACGTCTCTTCAGCATGGCGGATGAAGCTCTCGCCGGTGAGGCGTTTGTTGCCGATGTGCTGTCGAGGGCTGAGCGCCACCGCCGCCGGGTGATTGCCACCCGTATCGGGGTTGGTCTGGCCTGTGCGCTGGTCGCCCTGCCATTCCAGGACATCATGTTCGAGCTGGCTCAAATACCGTTGATCAGCATCGAAGACGGATGGCGCGCGCAGTTGCTTGCGCCGTTCAACAATGTTGGAGCGCCGTTGTCACTGGCCGTGATCGGCCTCAGGATTCTCTACAGAAAGGTCTTCTCATCGTGACCCGCTGCAGTACGTCGGTCAGGACACTGGCAGTATCAGATCCCGGTACCCCGAAGAGGAGATAACGTCACTTTCCTTCTCAAGCATCAGGGTGAGCGCATTCTGACCGGCATAGGATCCCATGGCGATGCGGTATCGGATAGACGCGCCCCCGGCCTCCAGCCGAGCTGGCAACTGTGGGTATTAGCTCTCGACAACGTGATGGAGCGGCGTGTTGTCGGGCGGTGGCATGCGTAACTACCTGTCCGTGGCGGTAACCTCGAAACCGATGTTCGGGAAGTGGATCATCACCGCTCCGACTTTGGGATCGTTACGTTGTATGACGATCTCATTGGCTGTCCAGCTGACAAGGCTGCCGGCGATGGGATTCCGGCCGTAGTCATTGGCTGCGACGGTGACAGGATCTCCCGCATGCAGATCCCCCGCGATGCGCGGGTCGACCCTGGCGTTCGCGGGTGCTACGGGTTCTGCGTTCATCCCGACGGTGAGTGCCTCTCGAGAGGACATTTCGGTAGGTTTTCCGTGACCGAATTCCGCGATACGCTGCATGTACGCCTGAATCTTTGGCCAGCCTTCCAGCAACGATGCATTGGCGGCGTTTCCGGCGACGAACCACAGACAGTGGTAAAGGCTGAAGTCGGCGATGCCTGGGGTGTCGCCGAACAGAAATTCTGCCGCCAACGAATTTTCCAGGCTCTGCAGTAAGCCTTTGAACTGTGCTTCGGCGGCAGCCGGGTCAACCGAGACGATCGGCGCGCCCGCCGACAGGTCTGCGCGATCTTTCTGGAATGCTTCGATATCGGCGGCGGACATCCGGCTCATCTGCGCCGCAATGGCCTGAGGCCGGAAGTTCAGCGCCACCACCGTGCGGAACAGTTCGGTATCCGCCCACCGCGCGACGCGTTCTGCATTGAAACCCTGCGCGTAGAGCGATTGATCCCCGGCAAGTTCGGCCAGCCGCCGGCAGATGATCTCCGAGTCGCAATATACATTCGCTCCGATCTGCATGATCGGCGTTTTGCGATAGCCGCCGGATAGCGGCATGAGATCCGGTCGCGGCATGATCGGCGGGATGATCACGGAGTGCCATTCGAGTTGGAGATAGCCGAGCAGGGCGCGCACTTTCTCGGAGAAGAGGCTGGGTGGATAGTGGTGCAGTGTCGGGATCATGGTCTACTCGATGGTGAATGTTTCGGTGAAACGAATGTTGTCGGCGGTCAACCCCGCCTGTACGACGTTGATCGCGCCGGCACGGATCATCCACTCGAGGCGGTGATCACGGTATTCGCGCTTGAAGCCGGCTGCCAGGGCCGCCGTCATGACCTCCGGGTCGAGCTCGGCAGCCTGTGCTTCGGCATGGGCAAGTGCAACAGAGGGGGTGTGTATTCACCCGCCGGAGCCATTCGCTCAGCTTTGATTGCGCGTCCGGAGAAATATCGAAGCGGGCCGCGCCGTTGACGAACGGTACGACCGCGATGTCGCCCCAGCCGAAGGTGTCTCCATTGAAGTAAGGCTGGTTGCCGAGCTCCCGGTTCAGCCAGGCGAGCCATGCCGTAACCTGCTCTTCGCCGAAGCGGATGATCGCATCGGCCTGTTCGCCTGCGGCCTGTCGAAAAAACCGCACCTCGGCAAGCCCCCACGTATTGGCTTCGAAGTGCGTATCCATCACGTCTTCTATGGTTCGCACCCGGGCGCGCCCGGCGGGAGTAGCGGGGAGTAATGGTGGATCGGGCCAGCGATCCTCAATGTATTCCAGGATGATGGTGGAATCGTAGAGGGCGAGCTCGCCATCCAGCAGCACCGGCACTTCGCCGCGCGGGTTGGCGCTGTGCAGCCTGGTCTGCGCCTCTTCGGAGGCACCCATCGGCGCCAGCGTCGAGTACGGCACGTTCTTCTCCAGCAGCGCGATCTTTACCTTCTGAGCGTAGGGCGAAAGGGGGTGCTCGACGAGCGTCACCTGTGTCATCCGTGTCTCCTCTCAAGCGGCACATGTCGGCAGCCGGATTCTGGTCTCCCAGGGGGGCCGGCTGCGCCGAGCACGCCGAACCCACCCGCTTTGCTGACCTCGGCCACGACATCGCGGCAATGACTGAACGCAAACAGTGGAAATTCACGCCCGGTGAGGTCGCAGATCTCGGTTCTCATAGTTCAAACACTCCTTCCAATCGCCGGGCACAACAGCCGGGTGTTCTCTGGGCGAGCAGGGCGCGACCGTTCATTGTCGTTGTCATGGTTCCTGCCTCACCGTTGCGGTTGAATGATGACCTTGATCTCTTCGAGTTTGCGCTGCAACAGGTCTACTCCCGGATCTGTGCGGGCAGGTTCTGGTAGTAGGGCACGACTATCTGGTTCTCGTTGTCGAGCTCACCCAGCAGAGCATGCGTAATCGGGTGCACCACTTCGGCCGATATACGGATGTTGATCACCGCAGGGCTGCCCGAGGCCAGAGCGCGTTCGATAGCGGGCCCGATCTCTTCAATCGTCTCGACCAGTTCTCCATGAGTACCGAAACCGGTACCGACGATTTCGTACGCGGTCGGTGCCAGGCGGGTTGCCACGTCGCGGCCGCCGTACACGGCGTGCTGTCCATGAATCGACATCCCCCAGCAGGCATTGTTGAAGATGATCGTGACCACCGGCAGGCCATGACGGACCATGGTGTCCCATTCCTGGATCTGGAAGGCGATGGCGCCATCGCCGGCGATCTGGATCACACGCTTGTCCGGGTGCGCAATCTGCGCACCCATAGCATAGCCCTGGCCGGAGCCGAGATGACCCTGGTAGCCGAGGTTCAGCTGAGTATGGAAACGGGTCTTCCCCAGGGCACCGAGCACCCATAACGGCGCTTCCCCGCCATCAAACACCAGAATTGCATCTTCGGGCAGGGCGCTGGCGATTTCTCTGGCGGCGCTGTGCGGGTGAATGCCATCCGCCTCCATCCCGGTGTCAGGAAAGAGGATGGGACCCATGTCAGGCAGAGAGGTTGCTGCACTGATCCAGTCTGCCCGCTGTGGCCAGTTGCCCGCGACGGCGAGCATATCCAGGGAGGGCCCCAGCGCACCGACCAGGGCCTGGTCCACGGGATAGAGCCTGCCGATCTCGACGGCATCCGGATCGAGCTGGATGACTTTCGCGCCGGGGGGAATCGCACCGCCCGCACGGCCGCCGGTGAACATGCCCTGCCTGGCGCCCGCGAGCACGACAAGATCCGGCGGCGGTTGCAGGAATCCCAGCGACAGGGTATTGCCGCCGCTCAGGTCATGGTCGCGCGGCAGGCCGTAGGGCGCGATGAGGTTGCTGAAGACGGGTACGCCGGTGGCTTCGGCAAAGTTTGCCAGCGATTCCCTGATGTTCTCGGTCAGGGCACCTTCACCGACAATGACCACAGGACGCTCGGCAGCTTCGAGCAGCCTGGCGGCACTGTCAATATGATCAGCGCGCGCCACGGCGGCCGAGCTGACACGGGGCTCCCCGTGGGGTGGCATGGAGGCTTCCTCGACAGGGGTGAAAGCGACGTCGATCGGCATATCGATCACCACGGGGCCGCGTTGGGCCAGTGCATGACGGATACCGAGCGAAACCATGTCAGCGGTGCGTTCGGCTGCGAGTATTTTCCTGGCCCAGCGTGTGACCGGGCCAACCATGGCGATGAGGTCGAGACCGCCCTGCAGTTCCCGCGTTTCGATCTCACGGATGGGGGAGGAACTGGTGATCACCAGCACGGGAACGTCATCTGCTGCAGCGTTGGTGATGCCTGCAAGACCATTGGTCAGTCCCGGTCCCGAGGTGACAAACGCCACACCCAGCCCGGCCGTGGCGCGGGCGTAGCCATCTGCGGCGTTGACCGCGGCGGCCTCATGGCGGCAGTCGATGACCCGGATGTCCTGCTCCGCGCAACCCATCAGGAAGCTGTCCAGGTGTCCACCATGAACGCCGAACACCACCTCCACACCGGCTTCTTTCAGGGTTCGTGCGGCCAGCTGCCCGCCGTTAAGTGCTGCCATTGTGATTCCTCTTTTCTTTGGTGCGGCTATCGGGCAGGCCGGCCAGCGGTGCGATGTTTGCGGTCAGTTCCAGACCGAGCAGACGGCGCATCTCCGGCGCCAGCCCGGCCTTTGTCCGGTCAGACAGCCCGACGTTGAAGTTCCACTGAGGGCGTATAAACGAGCGGCTGTAATATCCGAACAGCAGGGCTCTTTCCTCGTCGCGCGTGCGGTTTTCCCCTGATGTGTGCCAGAGGCGTCCTTCCATGGCGACGATGCTGCCGGCCTTTGCGGTAAACGGGATCATCTTCGCGGCAATGTCGTCTGGCAGTTCAGCGAGTCGTTCAAAGTGGTGGCTGCCCGGCATGAACAGGGTGCCGCCGTTTTCACCACGCACATCGTCCAGGCACCAGATCACGTTCAGGCTCCAGGGTGCATGCCAGGGCTCCGGCAGCACAACGGCCAGGTCGGAGTGAATCACCATGGAACGGCTGCCCGGCCTGGCGATGTTCGCGGTGAAATTCGAGACGATGAAGTCATCGTCCAGCAGGTGGCCGGCGATCTCCAGTGCAAGAGGATGACGGATCAGCTCGATGAATACGGGGTCGAGGTCGAGCAGATTAAAAACCCTGACGTTTCGATCATCCGGGTCCAGGCCTTTGATATGAGTGGGAATACCGCGACGCTCACTTTCCTGCGCTGCTGCAACCAGCCGTGCACGGACATCGGCAGCCTCTGCCCGGTCGAGCACATCCTCGATGACACAGTAGCCCGATTCCGCGAGCTGTTCCCTGTGTTTAGCTGTGAACATTGACGGCTGCCCTTGCTGTTGCCTGAACATTTGAGACTGTTGTATCAGATCAGGGTAAATGATACTTTAGTCTCAAATCAAGAGTAACCTGCTTACCCCGGTCTCCGCAGCAGGATCGTCGTTACGGACAAAGAATCAATTGAGGCTGCCAGGGCCCGACTATCAACGAAACGAGACAGAACCAGGAGAAAAACCATGTCTGTTAACCCTGATTTATTCGATCTGACCATGTCTGAGGAAGCGCGGCCTTTGCTGGACGCGGTAAAAAAACACATCCAGGAGAACGTTGTTCCGATCATGGATGAGTATGCCCGGCTCGGTGCAGAGCGCGAACATGAATGGGAGCATGCGCCCGGTCAGCTGGAACTGCTGGAGGGTGCAAAGCAAAAGGCCAAGAAGTCCGGTCTCTGGAACTTCTTTCTGCCGGACGCTGAAACCGGGGAGGGTTTGAGCAACCTTGACTATGCCTATATCGCCAGCGAATTGGGCAGGTACCCGCTGGCCTCAGAAACGCTCAACTGTTCGGCACCGGACACCGGCAACATGGAGGTGCTTGAGCGAGTGGGGACAGCGGCACAGAAAGAGCAGTGGCTCGAGCCGCTGCTGCGTGGCGAGATTCGGTCCGCCTACGCGATGACAGAACCTGGATATGCTTCATCGGATGCCAAGAACATTTCAACCGAAGCGGTACTCGACGGCGATGAGTGGGTAATCAACGGGGAGAAGTACTTCACTTCAGGTGCTGGAGATCCCCGCTGCAAGGTGATGATTGCCATGGTGAAGACCAGCCCGGATGCACCGCCGCACAAACAGCAGTCGATGATCCTGGTGCCCCTCGACGCACCCGGAGTGAAGATTCTGGGCGCCATGAGAGTGTTTGGCGAAACACAGGCACCGCACGGGCACATGCACGTACGGTTCCGTAACTGCCGTGTACCCAAGGACAATATCCTGCTGGGAGAAGGACGCGGGTTCGAGATTTCTCAGGTACGCCTGGGACCGGGTCGGATCCACCATTGCATGCGTTCCATTGGTGCAGGTGAGCGGGCTCTGGAACTGATGATTCGGCGAGCATCGTCGCGTACAGCGTTTGGTAAACCAATCATCCAGCTTGGCAAGAACATCGAGGTCGTGGCGAAAGCCCGTTACGAAATTGATGCCTGCCGACTGATGGTCCTGCAGGCGGCCAAGGCCATGGATGTACTGGGGAACAAGGAAGCACGGATCTATGTCAGCGCAATCAAAGCCAACGTGCCGAAAAAGATTGGCCACATCATAGATGAAGCGATCCAGATGCATGGTGCCACCGGCGTAACCCAGTGGACGCCGCTCGCGAACATGTGGGTATCCCAGCGGTCCCTGCGGATTGCCGACGGTCCGGACGAGGTCCATCACATGGTGGTTGGTCGCGCCGAGGTACGTAAATACGAGGGGGAAGCGTACCGAGCGCTGGATGACAGACTGGGGAATGAGCACGAAGGGTTTGATCTTGGGCGGTAGCGTTTACGCGGAGGAAGATGGAACAGGGACACGTCAGTGCATCAGCAACCACCTGAGATCGATGGCAGGACAAAACGCCGTGTCGAGAATGGTGCGCGCCTGTTCGATGCAGCGATGGAGTTGTTAGCCACGCGGAGCTACGACGATATCGCGATCGAAGAAATCTGTGCCGCAGCCGGGGTAGGACGGGCGACTTTCTTCCGTATCTACCAGACCAAGGCGGAACTGTTGCTGGAATTCAACCGGCGACTGGCAACCCGTGTCCAGCAGCGACTCGATGTCGCGGAACCGATGGATGTTGAGGCTGCACTCAGGATCGTCGGGGAAGAGATTGCCGAGACCTGGACACAGGCGGCGCCGGGTGCCACAGCACTGGCGGTGGACTTTTCCCAGATGGCCGGCAGTCGCGGGCTTCACGCGGGACACCCGGAACTGCTGCAGATTGTCGTCACCATCGTTGAGAAAAGCCTCGACGGCGGGCAACTGACGTCCACGCTACCTGTTCGCCTCATGGCCTCACTGGCGCTGCTGCAGATTACTGCCCCGGTGTCCTACTGGTTCCGCCATCCGGAACGGGACCTCCATGTGTTGATCAACGAATCCATTGTGCAGTGGTTGCATGGCGTGGTTGCTCACTGATGAAGCACACCCGAGGGAGGTGAGTATGGGGATACTGTCCAGGCTTTTATTTGCCGTGCTGGCAATCCAGTCGTTACCGTCAATGGCTGACGATTACATAGAGGGGAGGGTCGTCTCACCTGAAGGACATGCGGAGGCCGGTGTCTGGGTCATTGCGGAAACCGCGTCGCTGCCCACGGGCTACCGCAAGATCGTTGTCACTGATGACGACGGTCGCTTTGTCGTCCCCGATCTGCCAGCCGGTGACCATCAGGTGTGGGCGCGGGGCTACGGCATCCGGGATTCCGGCAGGGTATCGGCAACGCCCGGTACACCGGTTGAATTGCGCGTCAGCAGGGCGACAGGGACCGATGCAGCGGCGATCTATCCGGCCAGCTACTGGCTGTCCATGGTGAAGCCTCCGGTGGATCACCCGGGCTGGATTAACTACTTCAAGCTGGGTTGCCAGTTGTGCCACCAGGTGGGGTCAGCGTTTACGCGCACACGAACCCGTGAGATGTTCGATCATGGCCTCAGGAAGGCCACCTACATGCATGTGACGGCGGACGGACTGGGCCGCGACCTGCTGCTGGACAGTCTGGAAGACTGGTCGAAGCGGATCATGGCCGGAGAAACACCGCCAATGCCGCCACGACCTGCCGGTGTCGAACGGAACCTGGTGATCACCCAGTGGGAATGGGGCGATGCCTACACCTATGCCCACGATGAGATTGCCACGGACAAGCGCAACCCGATGCTCTACGCGAATGGTCCCATCTATGGTGTCGATCTTGCCAACGACCGCCTGCTGGTCGTTGACCCGGTCAGGCACACGGCGGCAATGCACAAGGTGCCAACCCTGGATGGTTTTTCGACACCCTGGTGTGAACAGACCTACCAGGGAGAGATGCTCGGAACAGGCGATGCCGTCATCCCCATGGGATTCGGCTCCCTGGGTTGCCCGGTTGAACCCGGGATCACCCCTTTCGAGGGCAGGTACGACAACCCGGCCAACCCCCACAACCCGATGCTCGATGATCAGGGCCGTGTCTGGATGACAACGCAGGTGCGAAGGCAGTGGGACGCTGACCTGCCGGCATTCTGCCGGGATGCCCCCGGGATCAAAGGTCGTTACCACCATCGCCAGCTGGGCTACTTCGACACGGCGGACAACAGCATCCAGTTGATCGACACCTGCTACGGGACCCATCACCTGCAGTTCGATGAAAACGGTGTGCTCTGGACCAGCGGTGACTCGTTCGTGATCGGCTGGTTTGATCCGGCGAAGTATGACCCTGCGAAGCCGGGGACCCTCGAGACGGCGCAGGGCTGGGTGGAGACCATCGTTGACAGTGACGGTGATGCGAAACCGGATATGACCCTGGTCGGCTTCAACTACGGCATCATTCCCAATCCCGCTGATGGCAGTATCTGGACAGCTCAGCCAGGCGGCAATCCAGGCGAGGACCTGAATTATCGTGGCAGGCTGATCCGCTATGACCCGGCGACCGGCCGCGTGGAAACCTACACACCACCGGCACCCGGCGCCGGCCCCAGGGGTGTGGATGTAGACGGCAACGGCATCATCTGGGCGTCCATGGGCGGCAGCGGTCACCTCGCCCGGTTCGATCGATCAAAGTGCAAACAATACTGGGGCGCAGGAGATCAGTGCCCGGAGGGCTGGACGCTGTATCGCAGTCCCGGCCCGATGATGAAAACGCCCGATGGCAAAGATACGGAACTGGGAGCGGACTTCCATTACTACCTGTTCGTGGATCGCTTCAACACGCTGGGCCTGGGTGAGAATACCGTTGTCCTGAACGGGACAGGTTCCGATTCCCTGCTGGCGTTTGATCAGCAGGCCGAGGCATTCACGGTGATCAGAATTCCCTTTCCGCTGAACACCTTTACACGCGGCCTGGACGGCAGGATTGACGACGTCGAAGCCGGCTGGAAAGGCCGGGGACTGTGGTTCACCAACGGTGGTGACCCGATCCATCATTCGGAGGTACCGAAATCCTATGTCGGTAAGGTTCAGCTGCGGCCGCACCCATTGGCGCACTAGGCATCGTTGATACTTGATCAGAGGCTCCCGAGGAGAATCCGGTGATGACAGATCGATTTGAAGGCAAGGTCGCCGTCGTGACGGGTGGTGCGTCGGGTATCGGCCTGGCGATAGTCAGTCGACTCGTGGCAGAAGGTGGTCGCGCGGTCGTTGCCGATCTCAACTCCCAGTCCCTGGCTTCAACAGCAGAGGCGCTCGGTGATCGTATTGCAACGATCGCAGTCGATGTGAGAAACGAAGGCCCGGTAGAAGCTATGGTCGCTCTCGCGATGGAAAAGTTCGGTGGCCTCGATCTGGGTTTCAACTGCGCAGGGCTCAGTGTGCCTGGCGAGATCATGGACCTGTCCGAAGAGGACTGGGACACCACCGTGGATATCTGCCTGAAGGGCGTGTTCCTGTCAGTCAAACATGAGGCCAGGGTGATGGCAGAGTCAGGAGGGGGCGCCATCGTGAACATCGCTTCACTGAACAGCCATGTGCCGATGATCGGCGGTGCCGCCTACGCCTGTGCCAAGGCGGGTGTTGAAATGCTGTCACGCAATGCGGCACTGGAACTGGCTGTAAAAAGGATTCGTGTCAACACGGTGTCCCCGGGCCTGACGGATACTCCTCTGACCGCCGCCTTCAGGGAATTCCAGGGCATGGATTCCCTTTTCATGGAAAGGATCCCGATGAACCGCTGGGGTACGCCTGAGGATGTGGCCGCTGCCGCACTGTTCCTGGCAAGCGATGACGCCGGTTACATCTCCGGTTCGAACCTGTTTGTGGATGGCGCCTGGGAGACCACGGGATACCCTAATCTCCGACCTTTTCTTGCTGGATTCGCAGATTCCTGAGGGAAAGACACGTGCTTCAGTTCCGATCCACCGAAAGGTCTGGTGTCCACCAACCCGATTCCCTATGACGGGTACTGCCAGGCAGTCTGCAAGTTATGCCTGAAAATCGTGGCCATCACTGACAGATCTAGACGGACAAACATCAGAAAGCCGCGTCGATTCCGAAGAGGATGTAGTGCTCCTGATCCAGATGGCCGGTGAAATAGCTACCCGATTGATTCTCTTCGCTGAGCATATCCACGTTCACT
Source organism: Pseudomonadales bacterium (assembly GCA_041395945.1). NCBI lineage: Bacteria > Pseudomonadati > Pseudomonadota > Gammaproteobacteria > Pseudomonadales > Pseudomonadales bacterium. Next base: position 2,434,071 of record JAWKZN010000001.1, on the reverse strand, counting down.
TCGATCGTTCCCTTCACATTGCGCATGAAGTAGTAGCTGGCTGCGAAAGAGAGGGTGCGCATGTCTATGCCTTCGAAGACAGTGTCGGTGTCCTTCAGATCACCGGCATCGACGTAGTTGAGCAGCGCGGAAAATACCCATTTATCGCTGTGTACATAGTCCACACCGGCGAAGCCACCGGTCCAGTCGTAGTCTGTGCCGGGATCCAGGAAATCCGACCAGCGATTCCACATCACCTGTCCGAACCAGTGCCAGCGGTTGGCCACGGTGCCTGAAAGATCCAGGCCCACGGAGTATTTGTCCGTATCGCGATCGCCGCTGTCCGTACCTGCCGGTCCAGTGGCGTTGCGCTGCTCTCCAACCAGTCCGAAGATACCAACTGATGCCGAGGCGATCTCGGTGCCAATTCTGCCGAACACGGTTTTCTCGGTATCATTGTCGAACATCTTGTCCGATCGCCGGTAACCCGGGCTGTTGATACCGAAATTCTGTTCTATACCATTGCCGTTAGAAAAACCAAGAGAAAGATCCAGCGGCCCTGCGCCACGATCAAACAACACACCCCGGTCGTAGGTTACGCCGGCGAATCGATAGACCATGAAATCCTGGAACGTCATGCGGGTTTCTCTGGGAAACATGAGGTCCGACAACTGGAATTGACCGAGCTGGGCGCGGACCCCGCTGCCGAGGATGTCGTCATAGCTGAACCAGGCATCCTCGACAATGACCTCAAGATTGCCGCCTTTCTCCGCGGCGATTGCGTATACGTAGTAACTGATGTGATCGGACAGCGGAGCGCTTGACAGCAGCTTGACCAGATAGGGTGCCTGGATGTCGACGTCCGAATCCGCCTCGGTTTCCCCGCTGATCGGATCGATGGACTTGCCATCCCGGCCCTGCACGAATGCCTGTGCACGAATCGCCAACGGGATCTGTTTCGGAAGGGCGAGCATCTGGTCGCCTGTTTCAAGTGTGGTATCCCGCCAGTTAGGCAGTCGAAAATTCATGTCCTTGGCGAACTGATCGCCGAATTCGTTCAGCCTGGGAAAGGCGACGTGACAGACATTGCAGCTGATCCCGTACTGTCGTGCGAAGGACGGATGTGCATTCGCCGTCGACGGAAGCCACGCAGCCACCGTGATCAGCATCATGTATCTGATGAACTGCGCGGTGCGATCTGCTTTTCTGTGCATGCCATGCTCCTTCGGTGTGCGAATCCGAGGGATTCAACCTGACAGCTGAGATCCGCTCCATAAGGAATTCCACCGATGATCAGCACCCTCGATCATCTGCAGGCCTGCGCCGGTAAGCCACTCAGCCATGCGACCTACGATTTCAGCGAAGCTCCCCGTATGATGGCCAGGCGAATCAAACGCCAGTTGACAGACAGGACAACAACAGCATGCGCGAAGCCCTGAAATCCCATATCTCCTTTGCCCACACGACTTGGCAGCGGCCGCAGTATTTCGAGTCATCGATTGCAGCCGTGCGTCGCTGGTCCGTCCGCTTCGGATTCCTCGGTTTCGTCTTCTGCTGGTGCGGGTGGGTGGATTCGGCTCAGGCGGATGTTCTCGACCGCTGGTATGCCGGATTGGGCGTGGGCTGGAGCTACGTGGATAACCTGGCGGTGGGCGACGCCACCATGGATCTCGACCGGGGCACCAATCAGCTGTCCTTTGCACTTGGCCGTCGCCTGGGCGATGCCTGGCGGGTGGAGCTGGACTACGCGGAATTCGACCGCTCTCCGGAACTGCTCTACTCATCCTCCGCTGGCATCGAGATCGACACGGACGAGCGGGACGCGGTCGACACGTCGAGTCTGATGCTGAATCTGGTCCGCGACTTCCAGGCAGGACGCGCGTGGCGGCCTTACGTCGGCGTGGGAGCCGGCAGGGGTAAGCTGGATATTCACTACTCCGAGCCGGAGATCAACGGTCTGTTTTTACAGCGCCCGCGCCGGGACATCGTCAACGACGGGGGCAGCGGATTCGCGTGGCAGATCATGGCCGGATTGACAGTTCCTCTGACCCGCCGGCTGGAACTCGCCGCCGACTTCCGTTACTGGCACATGACCGACGTCAATCTCGAGGATGCCTCCGGCGCCGACTTCGATACGGACCACACGATCCAATCCGCCTGGCTGCACCTGCGCTATCACGGCGCGAACGCGGGTGTTTTCGACGCACCTGCACCCCGCCAGCCGATCGAGCGGGGATGGTACCTGACCGGCAATCTGGGTGGCGGCTTCGCTCAGGATGAGGATATCGAGGATCAGACACTGGTGATCGACGCTTTCGATCTGGGCACGACGGTCACGGTCGGCGCCGGCTATCACCTGCATCCGCGCTGGCGCGTCGAGCTGGAAGTCAGCTACTGGGAAAACGACGTGGAGGTCATGGAGTTTGACAAGGACACAGGTGAGGACTCCGCATCCGGCAGCGTCGAAAGCTACAGCCTGATGCTCAATCTCATCCACCAGTTCGCGCCGGGTTCGGCCATACGGCCCTTCATCGGTCTCGGCGGTGGCTGGGCCTGGTCTTCCTACGACATCAGGACCGCCGGGTTCTGCCGGAATTTCGTCTGTGACCCGGTGGAGCAGAGAGCTCGGTTGATCGACGATGACGGCGGGGCCATCGCGGCCCAGGCGATGCTCGGGGTGGACGTCGCGATCAGCGATCGCTTGAGTTTCTCCGCCGCCTACCGTCAGCTCATTACCGGCACCACGGACATGCAGCGGCTGGATGGCATAGATTTCAACTCAGAAAGACGCTACATCACCTCAGTCACCGCCGGCTTTCGCTACAGCCTGGGCCGGTGATGGCCAGGCACAGGAAACTGTCTGGGTGAAGGATCGCTCACTCAGCGGCTTCGGGCAGCCCGCCGAACCACAGAGGCACGAGCAAGGCGCCCGGGTTCGGCCGCGCGACCGTCCGACACTGAGACCTCAGGAAGCATCGCCAGCCGCGCCAGAAACGGTGCCCAATCCGCCGCCTTCAGATAGCCGAGCACACTGACCTTCCTCCTGGCGGTGTCGAGTCGCAGAAATATCACCGCACCGTAGGTGTCCGGATCCATGTAGTCGAGATCCTGCTGGAGCTCGCCCGCCGGACTGTCGAATTGCTCCATGCAGCTGCTGTGGGTCAATAGAATCAGATTCACTCCTGGTACCTTGTTTTCGAACAGATTCGGCCTGATTCCGGATCTGCACTCGCGCAGCCAGTCCCGGACTTCGACACCGGTCCCGAATGCTGCCTCAGCGGTCTGGGTGGCGCGCCTTTCGGGACTGCTGTAGACGATCGCTGCGTCGAGAGACAGGGTACGGAACCCTGCGCCCAGATCCCGGGCTGCGGCCTGTCCGGCTTCGGTAATGCCGCTGTCGCCTTCCACACAGGTACTTGGGGAGCGGTCGCAGCGCTCGGTGTGCCGAATCAGCGCGACGGCCTCTCCGCCGTGCCAGACGGACGCCAGGCTGCTCAGCGTGTCGATATCGGCACGGGACAGATCCTGGTTGCCCGATGCCTGGCCCTGGGGTTGACAGGCGCTGAACAGCAGCAGAAACGCGCTCAACAGCAGAAATCCCAGGCACTGAAGGCTGTGGGAAAGGACAGGCGGAAGCTGGTACAAATATCTCCCCGGTTCCGGCTCATGGAACCTGGGCCGGTCGGGGGAAGTCACATCCGCGGCAATGGCACCCACCGACTCAGGCGAGGGCGGGTTAAACGCTACTTCTGTCAGAGGTGGCTGGAGAAGACGGGACGCCTGCAGATTCACTGGTAAAAACCCCGTTAAAATCTGTCCACCGGTGCACACTGTAGTCATACAGTTTACAGCGACGAATGCAGTTACTGAGAAGCGCCCAGGTAAACGCCTGACTGGGAGCACCGTTCGGTTGGCTGTTAAGGGTTTTCTGCGCTGCACTGACTTCATAGAGCGGTATCCGCACATCGAGATGATGAACCGGATGTTCCATGATGTTGTTCAGGATTCGCCCCAGACCATAAGGGAAGGTGATCAACATCGTGCTAGAGAGACCTTCTCTGCTCGCCTCCCACTCCGCAGTGTTGTCGTACCACGCTATGCCGGGATGGGTGTGCTGAAAGTAGATGACGGCTCCCATCAGCAGCTGCCAGACAAACAGCGGCAGAAGAAAACCACAGCAGACCAGCAGCCACGGTGGCTGGGCGGTCGCCGCAGCCAGCAGCCATAAGCCGATAATCCAGCTCAGCGCAAAGATGCTCACCAGAAGACAATCGCGAAAAAACACAGGCCGTCGCAGCGGCATTTCAGCCTCGTTTGGAAACATCATTTTCCGCCACCAGATCTCAATGCCGTAATAGGCCCAGAAGCCCCACCCGGAGCGATAGAACCGCTCCAGCGCTCTGCGCCACGACGGCATCGCCAGATATTCCGCCATGCTCAGCGGCGTCCAGACAAAATCGCGGGTTTTCAGATTGGTGTAGACATGGTGACTGACATTGTGACCAGCCTCCCAGAGGCTGAATGCTGTTAAAGACGGCAGAAACACTGCTCTGCCGATCCAGCGGTTAAACTTGCGGTTGCTGAAAAATGCCTGATGACAGGCGTCATGTCCGATTATGAACAGCCGGGCAATGGCCAGGCCCATAATCACTGCCGCCAGGACTTTGACGGCGACGCTTGCGCTCAGCACGACAACCGTAAAGCTGCCGGAGAGCAACACCAGGTCAAAGCAGCAGATCAGCGACGCGCGCAGGTCAGAACTGGTGCGAAACGAATTCACGGAGCGGCGTAGCGATACTCTATTCGATGCCAACGTGGGGATCCGGAAAGACGAGGGTGGTCATCTTAACAGGCATTTTTTGCCCTTGGAGCAGGATAGTTGCAGGATCGAATCGTCCGACCACAATTTCATCCGCTGAAACTCCGGTGTTGTTTGCTTTGGGGCGCTATGATCGCCAGGTCGACTCGCGACTGGCCGCTGGTTTTCTGGAAACACTGGATGCGCCTGCCAGAAAACTGATCTGGTTCGAGACCACTGCGCACAACATACCCTTTGAAGAACCGGAACGATTCAACGAGGAAGTCAGGATATTTCTGCAGGCTGCAGGGAGGTGACCCCTGCCTGACTGTCGCGATATGATCCGCTAAAACCTGAGAGGGGTCGCGAAATTGAACTGGCAGCAATACGAGCTCGAACATCAGCAGCGCCTGGAGAATGCCCGGTCCCATGCGGCGAATCTGCCGCTGGAAGATATCGACCTTGCCCACTGGGACCTGATGCGTTTCGACACCATATGGCCCTATTACGAGCGCCTGCGGCAGGAATCCCCGGTCTACTATCATGAGAAAAGCATTGTCGGGCCCTACTGGTCGGTCACCAACTATGACCTGGTGAAGGCAGTGGATACGGATCCTGTCCGATTTTCATCGGAACCCTCCATCGGGTTTTTCACACCCGAGCAGTTCGAGCCGGGGCAGGCCAATGACACATCCAGCTTCATCTCGATGGATGATCCGAAACACGCCGAGCATCGGAAGGCCGTAGCCCCCGTCGCCGGACCGCGCAACCTGGCTGCACTGGCGCCGACCATCCGGGAGCGGGTAAGAGGCATCCTGGACGACCTGCCAGTGGGCGAGACGTTCAACTGGGTTGAACATGTTTCAATTGAGCTGACCACCCAGATGCTCGCAACCCTGTTCGATTTCCCTTTCGAGGAGCGATACAAACTCACCCGCTGGTCGGACATCGCGACATCGCCGCGGAAAGCCGGACTCTGGGACACGCTGGAAGAACGGCAGCGGGAACTCGACGAGTGCCTCGAAACCATGACGAGGCTGAGAAATGAGCGGGTCACCAACCCGGGTGGCCACGACCTCCTCACCATGCTCGCCCACAGCGACAGTACCCGGGACATGTCTCCCCAGCAGTTCCTCGGCACGCTGCTGCTGCTCATCATCGGTGGCAACGACACGACCCGGAACTCGATCTCCGGTGGCGTGCTGGCGATGAACTACTGGCCGGAGGAGTTCCAGAAGATCAAGTCAGATCGGTCGAAGATCTCGAACGCCGTGGCTGAAATCATTCGCTGGCAGACCCCGCTGGCCTTCATGCGCCGCACCACGACAGAAGACGTTGAGATTGGCGGCAAACTGATTCCAAAAGGTGAGCGGGTGCTGATGTGGTACGCCTCAGGCAATCGGGATGAGGCAGTCTTCGAAAATGCCGAGCGTCTGGACGTCGAAAGAAAAAACGCCAGGCAACACCTTTCTTTCGGTTACGGAGTGCATCGCTGCATGGGCAACAGGGTCGCGGAACTGCAGCTCAATATACTCTGGGAAGAAATGCTCGACCGGTACAGCCGGATCGAGGTGGTGGGCGCTCCGATCCGGGCCATCTCCAACTTTGTGCGCGGCTATACCCACTTGCCGGTGAAACTGCACGCCTGACAACTGCCACGCTGGCTGATGTCCACACCACTGGTGGCGCGGGGTGTTCATCGCCCGCACTTCCAGAGCGTCTGCTTCTCCGCATAACCGAATTCCACTAGGATGTAGCCAACTGCAGTCGCCAGAGGCGTACACCATGGCTAAAAACTTTATGGCTTATCCGGAGCTTCGGCACCCGTTCGCCGAAACACCCATCCACTCCGAGAGGCAGGTGACTGTGTTGTATCAGGGCAACACGATCCAGCTTGATGAAGCAGTCGCTGGAGATGAATTGCTGATCAGACCGGAAGATCTCAAACGGGTAAATGGATTCGAGCTGAAGCCGGAAGGAGCCTGTTATCAGGACATGTGCATTCCGATGAACGATCGCCTGCTCACCGAGCTGGACGGTAAGCGATGGTTCAATCTGACCGCCTTCGCCGATCTTCTTGAGCAGCCCTATGTGGCTGACGTGGAAAGCCGGGTCTGGAGTTTTGCAGAGATTCCTGCGAAGCGTGAAAGCATGATGGTCGATGCGATGGCACCGGACTTCGAGGTGGTGGATCGTGAAGGAAAGGTCGTCCGGATGGCCGACTATAAGGGTAAGAAAGCCCTGATCGTGACCTGGTCCTCGTGGTGAGGATGCCAGTTTGACGTGCCCGTGTGGCAGCGTATCTACGAGGAAATCAACGATCCGGATTTTGTCATCATCTGCGTGGCGGAAGACACCGGCGGAGAAGCCGTCGCTGGTCCCATATTTGATGCGGCGAACCCGACCTATGTACAGGTGGTCGACGAAAACCATGTCATCAGCAGCGCCTTCAGCTTTGTGAACGTACCCTCAGCAGCCTGGATAGACGAGGACGGTAGAATCGTTCGAATTGATGAAGGGACCTATGCGAAGAGCTATGAGCTTGGTGATGGCGCTCAGAAGGTCAGCTTCGGCACAGACATCTACGCTCCCGCTGTGAAGGACTGGGCGGCCAGGGGCGCTGCGAGTGAATTCGTGCAGCCACCTTCGAAGGTGACCGGCAGCATTCGCCGGCTGAGCCGTGATCAACAGAAGGCCGATGCAGCATTTCGGCTGGCCAACCTGTTCCGAAGCCACGGTCGCAAAGAGCAGGCGGAACGTTACTGGAATATGGCTCAGGAACTGAATCCGGACAGTATCAATTTCTTCCGACAGAATCTCACCTTGTCTGAAGAAGGATCGGCCGGTGACACCTTCAGGAAACTGCGGGGTGAGTATGTGTCGCAGGGCAGGGATTACTACCGACCGTTGGATCTGGAATAGTCCTTGGCTCCGTCGAGCAGGCGCATGGCAGTCCCTGACACCCTGCACCACTGGACGGCAGAACAGCTGGCCGAGCTGCCAGTAAAAGGCGACTTCCGGCTGCGTGGACTGGAGATGACGCGGCTGGAAACCTTTACCGATGCTGCCTTCGCCTTCGCGGTGACTCTGCTCGTGATTTCAGTGGATGACGTGCCCGGCTCCTATGAGGAATTCATGGAGGCCCTGAAGCAGATTCCTGCTTTCGTCGGCTGCTTTCTGCAGCTCATGCTGTTCTGGTGGGGTCACCACAGCTGGAGCCGGCGCTATGGACTGGAAGACGGGCTCAGTATGGTTGTCAGTCTCACGCTGGTAGCGGCGGTGCTGGTCTACATCTACCCATTGCGAGTCATCTTCGGAGCCTTCTTCGCGAATGCCAGCGGTGGCCTGTTGTCTCCCCCTTTCGATCTCGTCGTCGAGGAAATCGGAGTCCTTTTCGTGGTTTTCGGTGCCGGTTTCAGCGCCCTCGCCGCACTGCTGGCGATTCTGTACCTGATTGCCTACACAAGGCGCGAACCGCTCGGTCTGAACAGGCTGGAGATCTTCCATACACGCAGCGATGTACTGGTCTGGAGCGTCGTCGCGGCAACCGGCCTGGTGTCCATGAGTGCCGCGCTGCTGCTGCCGGATGAACTCAGCGCGGCTGCCGGTTTCGTCTATTGGTCGCTGGCGATCAGCATGCCGGCATTCGGGTTCTGGGTCAGGCGAATGCGCGATCGGATCGAATGAGAGGCTTTCAGGCCTGACAACACGATCGAACAGCGCGATCGATCCGGCCAGAAGACGCGCTTCGTCAAGGCCCGCGTCCCAGGCCAGATAGCAGGTCAGTGCGAAGCGCTACCGACCACCGTCAGCGTCGCCATGGCCATCATGCGCAGATCGGTTCCTGCAGCATGGCACGCAGCATCCAGGCAGTCTTTTCGTGAATGCGCATGCGATCTGAAATCAATGCCGCAGAAGACTCGTCGTCAGCTGCCTGGGTCTTTTTCAGCACCGCGCGACAGGTGCGCACAACCTGCTCGTGAGAAGCCGTAAGAATCTCAGTCATCTCTCGTGCAGAAGGCACGCCATCGACCTCCTCGATACTGCTCAGCTGCGCGAATTGCCTGTAGGTGCCAGGAGCTTCGACACCAAGGGTACGAATTCGCTCGGCAATATCGTCGACGGCTACCGCCAGTTCGGTGTAGTGCTCTTCAAACAGCAGGTGCAACTCCCGGAACCGGGGGCCTGTCACATTCCAGTGAAAATTGTGCGTCTGCAGATACAGTGTGTAGCTGTCTGCCAGCAGGTGTTTGAGACCCTGAGCGATTTCCGCGCGATTTTCAGGGTTGATGCCAATGTTCATAGTTGTCATTGCAGGCCTCCTTGGAACGATTCGAGGTCCAGACTAGCGCGGGCGGACATATAACAAAAATCAAATGATTCTATTATTCCAATAGGCAGTGCCTATTGACCTGCTGCGCACGGGCGGTCGACGTTCACACCTGTGGTCCGATAAAGCTCTACAGCTTCGATCGAGGTCCGTCACCGGGACTGGGAACGGTGTGTCATCATCGTCCGCTGATAACGTCAGGCCAGCCGCTGGCGAAAATACGGGCAGACATGATATCTATCAAGCAACTCACCTATGCGCTCGCAGTAGAGCAGACGCTCCATTTCAAGAAAGCGGCGGAGCTGAGCAATATCAGCCAGTCGGCGCTGAGCACCGCGCTCACAGAACTTGAAAAGCAACTGGGACTGCAGATCTTCGAGCGGGATAATAAAAAGGTTCTGGTCACACCCGTTGGCGCCCAGGTGCTCGAAAAGGCGCGCAACATACTGCTGCAGGTGCAGGAGTTGCAGCATCTGGCGGACAGTCAGAGAGAGCCATTGAGCTTTCCGATGACCGTCGGGGTGATTCCGACGATCTGTCCCTTCCTTCTGCCCAAAGTCCTGCCAATGCTGCAGGAACGGTATCCGCAGGCCCGGTTGAACATCATCGAAGACCAGTCCCAGGAACTTGTCGACCGGGTCAATCGTGGTGAGCTGGATGCGGCGATTCTGGCGCTGCCTTATCCCTGTGATGGTCTGCTGACCATGGAGTTCTGGCAGGAGGACTTCTACTGGGTGGCGCTGCGCGGCGCCGCAAACACACAACGGGACGAGATCGCCAGCAATGAGCTGGACCATCGTGACCTGATGCTGCTGAAGGAGGGACACTGCCTGAAGGAGCACATCCTGGAGGCCTGCACCCTGTCCGAGAAATTCGTCAATACCTCTCTGGGTGCGACCAGTCTGACTACCCTGATCCAGATGGTGCTCGGTAAGCTGGGTACCACCCTGATCCCCCATATGGCGCTGGATCAGCTGATTTCCCAGCACGGTGAACTGGCGGCGGTGCACCTGAAAGAAAAAGGCCCCCATCGGCGGATCGCCTTTGCGGTACGGCCCAACTATACCCGCACATCCAGTATCGACGCCTTGATGGAGCTGTGCCGGCAAGCATTGTCAACTTAAAGTCTTAATTCTGTAAAATCGAACGTAAACTTCTAATTAACCAAATTTACCGATCGAAATTCGCGGCTTATGCTCCGGCCTTACCTGTTATCAAGGAAGCTCAGGAGAGTAATTGCAATGCGAAAGCTATCCCTATCCACACTCGCCGCGGTTGCGGTAAGCATCGCGGCACTGGTGCCTCCGGGTGCATCAGCCGCTGATGTCATGGCCAGGACCAGTCAGTTCTGGTGGCCACAGACTCTCAACCTGGAGCCTCTTCGGGCTCACGATGCCAGGTCCAATCCGTACGGTGAAGATTTCGACTACACCGCAGCGTTCAACAGCATCGATCTGCAAGCGTTGAAGAACGACATTGAGACGACACTGACGAATTCCCAGGACTGGTGGCCCGCAGACTGGGGTCATTACGGCGGACTGATGATCCGGATGGCATGGCACAGTGCGGGCACCTACCGGGTGCATGATGGCCGTGGCGGCGCCGATGGCGGTCAGCAGCGTTTCGAACCGCTCAACAGCTGGCCGGACAATGTCAGCCTCGACAAAGCACGTCGTCTGCTCTGGCCGGTCAAGCAGAAATACGGCCGCAGTATCTCCTGGGCCGATCTCATGATTCTGGCGGGTAATGTGTCCCTGGAATCCATGGGTTTTGAAACCCTCGGCTTCGCGGGTGGCCGGGTCGATGACTGGGAAGCGGACCTCGTTTACTGGGGACCCGAAACGGAGATGCTGGCCAACGACAAACGCTACGATGAAGCGGGCAATCTGGAAAAACCCCTGGCTGCTGTGCAGATGGGCCTGATCTATGTGAATCCTGAGGGTCCGAACGGTAACAGCGACCCGCTCTCTGCAGCAGCGGACATGCGCGAATCCTTTGGTCGCATGGCCATGAATGACGAAGAGATCGTCGCGCTGGTTGCCGGTGGCCACACGCTGGGCAAGGCACACGGCGCGCGACCCGCGGACTGTGTGGGTCCTGCACCGGCTGCAGCAGCTGTGGAGGAGCAGGGCTTCGGCTGGAAAAACAAGTGCGGCACCGGCAAGGGTGCGGATGCGATGACCAGTGGACTCGAAGGGGCCTGGACTTCCACCCCCACCGCCTGGTCCATTCTCTACCTCGACAACCTGTTCAGATTCGAATGGAAACAGGTGAAGAGCCCGGCGGGCGCTACCCAGTGGATTCCGACGGACGAAACAGCATCGACTCTGGTGCCGGATGCGCACGATCCGACGAAGCGGCATGCACCCATCATGTTCACCACAGACATGGCGTTGAAGCTGGATCCGGGTTTTCGAATGATCTCCGAGCGCTTCCTGAAGAATCCGAAAGCATTCGACATGGCATTTGCAAAGGCCTGGTTCAAACTGACCCATCGCGACCTGGGCCCCCGCAGCCGCTACCTGGGCAGCGATGTACCAGCGGACGTTTTCGTCTGGCAGGATCCGGTGCCTGCGGTTGATCACAAGCTGATCAGTGACAAAGGTGCAGACACCCTCAAAAAAGAAATCCTGAAATCAGGATTGACGCTGCCTGAACTGGTGAAGACCGCCTGGGCGTCCGCATCCACCTATCGGGGATCCGATATGCGTGGTGGTGCAAACGGTGCGCGCATCCGCCTGTCACCCCAGGCCAGCTGGGCCGTCAATGATCCTCAGGAGCTGCCCCGGGTACTGAAGACGCTGACCGATATTCAGAATCGCTTCAACAGCTCCGCTGCACGGGGCGAAAGGGTGTCGCTGGCTGATGTGATCGTACTGGGTGGCGTTGCCGCAATCGAACAGGCAGCCAGGGAAGCCGGACACAAAGTCAAAGTGCCTTTCGCACCGGGTCGCACCGATGCAACCCAGGAGATGACGGATGCAGGTTCGTTTGCGGTTCTGGAGCCGACGGCAGATGCGTTCCGGAACTATTTCAGCGCCGACAGCTACGCCCCGCCGGCAGAGATGATGGTGGAAAAGGCGGATCTGTTGACCCTGACGGTGCCGGAGATGACGGTGCTGATCGGTGGTATGCGTGTCCTGAACGCGAATGCCGGCCAGGCGCGTCACGGTGTGCTCACTGAAAAACCCGGCACGTTGAGTAATGATTTCTTCGTGAACCTTCTCGACATGTCCACGGTCTGGGCGAAATCGCCTCAGGCTGAAGGGATCTATGAAGGAAGAGACCGGGTGACTAACGAAGTGAAATGGACTGCGACGACCGTAGACCTCGTGTTTGGATCAAACTCAGAGTTGCGTGCTGTGGCGGAAGCCTACGCGTCTGCAGACGGCGAAGCACAGTTCGTGAAAGATTTCGTCGCAGCCTGGACCAAGGTGATGAATCTCGATCGGTTCGATCTGAACTGATTCGTAATTCCACACGATTAAAGCGGCGATGTCTCCGACATCGCCGTTTTGTTTCCGCCAGGCTGGTTAAATCCGTTCGCTTGTGTTGAAGCGACACCTGGGAGATAAAGCTATTTCGGCCGCATCAGTGGCTGCCAGCAAGGATCTCCAATCGGCATGAAACCTTCCGCACTCATTGTAGACGACGATGACAGACACGCTGCAGATCTCGCTGCGATCCTGGAGCGACATGGATTCCGTGTCGCGCGTTTCAAACATCCAAAGGATCTGCGCAATGCGGATGATGGCGGGGTATACGCAATTGCCTTCATTACTCTGGAGTGCGGAGGCGCGAGCGGCCTCGACCTGCTTGGGGAAACCTGCCTGCAGGAAGCATCAGAGCTGATTCTGATGAATGCGATCGATCAGCCCGCGCTGGTTAACAGGGGCATCGCGCTGGGGGCAACCTATTTTTTCATAAAGCCATTCGATGAAGGGTTCGTGGATACCTTGCTTAAAGACCTGGCCGCGGAAGAACGTCCTGCGGCAGAGCCGGAGACCGTCGATGTGGCTCTGGATCAGTTCGGTCTGCTCCGAGGCAGCTCGAAGCCGATGCGCCGGCTCTACCGAACCATGCGCAAGGTCGCCCCGTCGGATGCCAGTGTGCTTCTGGTAGGTGAAAGTGGAACCGGCAAGGAACTGGTCGCCCGCTCTCTGCACATGATGAGTGGGCGTGCAGATCAGGATTTCGTGGCGATGAACTGTGCAGCGATTCCGAAGGACCTGTTCGAAAGCGAACTGTTCGGTCATGAGAAAGGCAGTTTCAGTGGTGCAGTGCGTCAACATCGAGGTTTTTTCGAACGTGCACATGGCGGTACGCTGTTTCTGGATGAAATCACCGAAATGCCCATCGAGTTGCAGGCAAAACTGCTCAGAGTGCTGGAACTCGGTGAGTTCCGCAGGGTCGGCGCGGAAAATGACACTTCCAGCGATGTACGCATCATTGCTTCAACCAATCGCGTTCCCGAAGAGGCGATTGATCAGGGTCTGCTTCGGGAAGATCTCTATTATCGGGTAGCCCGTTTTCCTCTGTATATGCCGCCGCTCAACCAGCGCGGGTCAGACGTCATTGGCCTGGCGCAGTTTTTTCTCAATGAACTCAATGGCGAATACGAAACAGCAGTCAGTTTCGGGGATTCAGCCATCGAGCAGATCAGGGCCTATCAGTGGCCGGGCAACGTAAGAGAACTGCGCAGCGTCATTGAAAGGGCCTATATCCTCGCCAACGATCAGATCGAACTCGATCACATGAAGGATCTCGATCTGAGCGATGGCCAGGAAGAAGATTTCATCCGGGTCGCCGCAACCGACTCTGTCGAGGATGCGGAACGTAAACTGATTTACGCGGCGCTCGAGGCGCACGATTCGGACAAACGTGCGGCGGCGCGATCCCTGGGAATATCGCTGAAAACTCTCTATAACCGGTTGAACCAGTACTCTGAGGATGAAACATCTTCTGGCGCCGATATCGAGCGGCCTTCCGAGTAGATCTTCGGACTCTTATCGTCCCAGCGCTTTCTGCAGATCCCGCATATGATCCTGGGTCTGGTGCAGTACAGGTGCAAGCGCCTCGGCAACATCGGGCAGGCCGAGCTCGGCTGCCTGGTCCACACGCTTGCGATAACGCCTGAGCTGCGTGGATTCCAGGGCAAGATCATCTTCCAGTGCGCGTTGCGCATCTTTGCTCCGATGCACCGGCGCAACCTCCGTGGTTGGCTCTCCACCAAGGAAGTCGATCTGTTTCGACAGTATGAGCGCATGCTCCAGCTCCTGGTTCAGATGGTCGCCAAGCTCGTTCAGTGTCTGCTGATACTTCGCGCCTTTAATCGTTGCGAGCTGATGCACGTACTGAAGTACCGAACGGTACTCCAGTGACAGATCTTCGTTAAGCAGTTCGATGAGTCGGGTCTTGTCCACGGTAGCTGTTGTATTCATTGTCCAGGTCCTTTTACTGATTGGGTAAGGTATTAATCGTGTAAGGATTTGATTGAGTCAGGGACTGAGTAGTCTGTTCAGCGTCAGATTGAGTTACGATCTGGATCAGAGCGCAGATCCGACCAGCAGCCTCTCCGCCTTTTTCACAGATCTGAGTGTCGCGACTTTGACGCGATCTTCGGTATCCGAAACCAGCTCGCCTTCATAGGCGCTTTCCTGCAGTCCGGTCCGATCCAGTTCCCAGGATTCGAGAATCCGCCGTTTATCTTCCGGTGAGATATCCGGCCTTCGATTTACGAACATAGGATCTTTGAACACGGCTGCCGGATCTTTCATGGCCTGCTCCAGATCGACATCGACAGGATCGAGCATCCTGCCCGCTGCCCCGGGCGTCCTGCGCCGGATCAGAGGCACCTTCAGATCGTCGAGAGAGACTGAGTGATCGGCGGGTTTGACGAAAAGCACATCGCAGGGTGCGTCGGCAAGGACCGGTTCTGCATTGACACTCAATAGCGCTCTTTCCAGGCGACCACGCTCGAGTGCGCCCATGACGATCATGCCCGCACCGTGCTCTTTCGCGACCTGGCAGATGACCTGGGCCGGATTACCCTGGCGGATAATGATGTCTTCCAGTGGATAGTCGAAGTGATCGGCGAAGGACTGCAGCGCGCTGCCATGGCGGGCTGCATGGTCTTCGTGCAGGAACGCCACATCTGCCGGGATGGCAGCGCCGGTCAGGGATGGCAGGGTAGGTGCGTAGGATACGAACTGCTGCCGCAGTGATGCCGGAATTTCGAAGGCGTTCACCACGTCGATCGGAGAGGAGAAGATACCGGCGACCTGCTGCGCGGCTTCATAGACCGCGTAGTCGAGGGTACCCGTCTGCTGATCGTCTCCGATATCCCGGGTTGGGTCGATACAGGCGAGCACACTGTGTGTGCCACCCTCAACGTCTGTTTTTCGGGTGAACAGACAGGGAGTGGGGCAGGTACGAATGAGATCCCAGTCGGTGTTGCTGAATATGCCGGCAACGTAACTGTGGTCATCGGGCTGTTTGATCACGAGGTCGGATCCATCAGCCAATGCCTTTGCCGCGATCGCCTCTGCCGGGGGATAACTCCAGTTGACTTCGCAACTCACAGCATATCCGCGGGCTCTCAGACTTTTTGCGACATCGCATAGTGCGTCGTATCGCTCATCGACCTTCTTCTGACGTTCGTTGTCGATCAGCTCAGGCGCGATAAACATGGAAGGGGTAAGAGAAGCGTCGTAGCACGTGCTGAAGAGTTGAATTTCACAACCGGCGCGGTCAGCAATCTCCCTGGCGCGGACGAGCGCCTCTCCGTGCTGGTCCCCGTCCGCCAGGGCGCCCGGGTTCATGACAACGAGAAGTCTTTCGAGTGGTTTCATTGAGTCTGCTCCTAGTGTTCTGTTTGCTGAGTTGATGTTGCTGGGTTGATGGATATTTCCCTTACAGATACTGAAGCAGGTTGTGTGCCAGGCGTATGCACGGCAGATTCGTGTGTGTGCGCGTACGCAACGAATGTGGAGATCAGGGAAGTCGGTGTAAAGGTTGCAATCTGATTGTCAGAAGCACATCCGAAGCCGCTCTCGCTGGCGAGACGCCCTCGAGGGCGGGCGGGGCAGGGACAGTCGGGGGATGTGCAGGACGAAACGCACATACCTGGAATAGGAGTGCGGGTGGATTCGGAATCCGAACTCAATCAACGCCTGTCTGTTGGATCCACCCGCCATTCCGCGTCGGAGAACTCACCAATGACCCGGATATCGCAGAATTCGGCCTGTTCGCTGATGATCTGTCTGACCCGCCTCTGGGCATTTGCCTCCATGGCATCGCGTGAGGATTTTGATTCCCATGTGGCTATGGCCAGCAGTACCCGGGAGTCATCCAGCTTGCGGTGCAGCCGAGTGCCTCGAGCGCCAGGTGCCTGCTGGATGATCTGACTGGCGCGTATCCAGGCATCAGCGTATTGCTCCGCCGTGTACCCATCGCGGATGTGAACTTCGAAGACAAAGATCATGAGTTCGCCACTCGTACAGGTGGTTTCACAGGTGGATCCCCGATTGGCGCGTCGCCAGGTCGGCCCGGCTCGTCGGGCGGCAGTTTTACCGGAGGTTGTGGCCGTCGATCCGGTGGAACCGGCGGGCGCTCAGGTGTCTCAGGTGGATCTGGCGTTTTTTCTCCCGGCCTCGACGCCAGTTGCATGTATCTCATGTCCTGCCTCTCACTCCCTGCTTTCCATCACTTCGTTCACTTCGTCTCTTTCTCATCCAGAGTGAAGCCGATTTTCACAGTGACCTGCCAGTGATCAATTTCACCCTTCTCCAGATGTCCACGGATGTCGGCGACTTCAAACCATCGCAGACTGTGCAGACTTTCTCCTGTGCGTTTTATTGCCTGCTGCACGGCATCTTCGATGGAGGATCGGGATGAGCCGGTTATTTCGATTGTCTTGTATACGTTGTCCATAGCTGTTTCCTTTGTCGATCAGGTCTGATAGTGCATCATTCGTGCCACTGCGTGTGCCACAACGGGATTCGTACCGCCGTAAGCGAGGCGCCCGTGGCATGTTGTAGATCTTTCACTTATTTACACCCGAAGACGCACTTCTTACCAGCAGACGGGTGCCGCTCACCAGCGCGTCCCCCAAACATCCCCGGAGGAATGCGGCTTTCAGAGCCCTGGTCTGGTTCTTGAATGCTTTCTGGGTAACGTCACAACTTGAGGTACCAAAATGCAGGACAACACCAAAGAAGCACTCGTAAGTAAAATGGAATCCCGCATCGAGCAGTCAAGGCTCGAAATCGACAAGCTGAAGGCGAAAGCCAGGGAAGCCAAGGCGGATGCGCGGTTGAAGTTGAATCATGAAATCGAAGCGCTTGAGAAAAAGAAAATCGAAGTCGAGACAAAAGTGAAGGATCTCAAAGCTGCCAGTGATACGGCGTGGGAAGATCTGAAGGCGGGTGCCGAGAGCGCCTGGAAAGCACTTTCCAGCTCTGTCAGTCAGGCATCTTCCCGGTTCTGATTGCAGAAGCTGCTATAAGCCCGCGAACAATCCATCATTGCATCCTCCTGGTGCTACTCAGCCGGGAAAAAGCAGTTAACTCAAAAAGCAGATAACTCAAAAGGCCAACGCAAAGGAGCACCATGTCGTTCAAACTCAAACCCTTACCTTTCAAGAAAAGCGCGCTTGAACCGCATATCAGTGAACGTACGCTGTCTTATCACTACGACAAACACCATGCCGGTTACGTCAGTAAGCTGAACAATGCTGTGGACGATTCAGCGCTCGCAGGCAAGACCCTCGAAGAGATCATCACCAGCGATCCAGAGCAGTCGGTTTACAATGTTGCCGCTCAAGTCTGGAACCACGACTTCTACTGGCAGTCTCTGAGTCCGGAAAAATCCGGGCCGGATTCTGTGTTGTCCGACCTGATCAAAGAGTGTTTCAGATCCCGGGCCTCGCTCGAAGAGCAGTTCAAAAAAGCCGCGCTGGATGAGTTCGGTTCCGGATGGGCCTGGCTGTATTTTGATCAGGAAACCAGCCGGCTCGCTGTGAGCAGCACCAGTGGCGCCGCCTGTCCGTTAGGGAGCAATCGAGTGCCACTGCTGACGATCGACGTCTGGGAGCACGCCTACTACCTGGACTATCAGAACGACCGGGCCGAATATCTGGAGCACACTCTGATGCATCTGCTGAACTGGGAGCACGCAAACCGACAGCTCGCGCAAGCGCTGGAAACCGTTTGAAGACGCCGCGCAGGTCCAGTGGCACGGAATCTCTGCCGCTCCCGCCGGAGCCGCTTACCGAATCCGGAGCCCCGAGACGGATGGGTGTCGAGCTCGAGTTCGCCGGCCTCGATATCGACACGGCGGCAGATGTCGTTGCTGAGTATTTCGGCGCCAGCATCCAACACGATACCGACTACGAGAAGATAATCGCAGCCGGTGACTCTGGTGAGTGGGTTGTGGAAGTAGACTTCGAACTGCTCAAGGCTTTCGGGCGCAAGGTCCAGGGTGATGATGAGCCGACATTGGGGCTTGAGCTACTCGATGAGATCGCCGAAGACCTGCTCGCGCGCACGAGCCTGCCGCTTGTGCCGCTCGAGGTGGTCAGCCCGCCCATTCCCATGGATCGACTGCAGGAGGTCAACGCACTCATTGGCGCTCTGCGGAAGGCGGGGGCGCTCGGAACCGGGGAGAGCTGGGCCTATGCCTTCGGCATGCACCTCAATCCGGAACTGCCCGGGCTAGATTCCGACACCATCACCCGGTATCTGAAGGCGTTTTTCTGTCTCTACGACTGGCTGGTTGAGCACTCAGACCTGGATCTGACCCGCAGGCTCACCCCCTATATCGACCCGTTTCCTGCAGAGTACGTACGCACTGTGGTGAGCACCGGGTATCGACCCGATATCGATCAGCTGATCGATGACTACCTTGATGCCAACCCGACCCGCAATCGCATACTCGACATGCTGCCGCTGTTCAGCCACCTCGATGCACCCCGTGTGGCAGCCCGCGTGGACGATCCCCGTATCAAGTCCCGGCCCACGCTCCACTACCGTCTGCCGAACTGCGAAATCGACCGCGAGGGGTGGGATCTGGGCGGTGACTGGGCCCGCTGGCTGCAGGTCGAACATCTTGCCGCCGACCCCACGCGGCTGGACAGCCTTTGTCAGCGCTTCAGCAGCCATCTGGACACTGGTGAGAAGCTGTTCTCAGACAATCGCTTTACGATCGATCCGAGTCGCGACCTGACCCGCTTGTGAAGCCGTTGATTGCAGTGTCGGGTCCCCGCCGCGGCGCGGCCGCGCCGCGTCTGCTGGTTGCGCTCACCCTGCGCCTGAGTGGTGCACGAGTTGTACAGGTGGGTCCTGGCCGGGTGGATCTGCCTGCGGGCTCCTACCATGGCGTCGTGGTTACCGGCGGGCACGATGTTGAACCGGTGCTGTATGCCAGGGAATCTGAGGTGCTTCCACGCTATGACCGGGAGCGGGACGAATTCGAGTCCGCCCTCATCGACGAGGCACTTTCGAACGGAATACCTATGCTGGGTATCTGCCGTGGGGCACAGCTTCTCAACGTCCGGCTCGGTGGCGACCTGCATCAGGATCTGCGCAGCCACCGACACCACACATCCCACCGGAGAACCCTGTTGCCTCTGAAAGCGATCAGCATCTGCGAAAGCAGCCAATTGGCTGCTCTGATAGGTGCCACGGACATCCGGGTCAACAGTCTGCATCAGCAGGCAATAGACAGACTGGGTGAGGGTCTGAGTGTTTCCGCGAGGGACAGGGACCAGATCGTGCAGGGCGTGGAGCACAAGGATTTCGATTTTCTGATCGGTACGCAATGGCATCCCGAGTTTCTGGTGTTCAGGCGAGCTGACCGGAACCTGTTTGCCGGGCTTGTCGATGCGGCCAGACGGCGTTGCCAGGCTGAGTCAGAATCCTGAATCAGCGAACTCTTCGGGCGACGACCTGAGCCATTTCTCCAGACTGCGACCTGAGCGACGCTCATCCCCTGCCCCGATAGTGCTGTCAGGACCTGGGTGTCAGTATGCGCAGGATCAGCGGCGCTAATACTGTTGTTGTAATCGCCATGATGACCACGGCTGAAAAAAGATACTCAACGATCACCGGCGGAGGTTCTGGGACGTCGAACAGTCCTGCGCGCAGAGCGATATCTGCGATCACCAGCTCCACCGCACCTCTTGAACTCATTGCGACGCCGACCGACAGGGAATCCCGGCTGTTCATGCCACACATCCGCGCGGCGACACCCGCTCCGATGAGCTTGCTCAGGATCGCGGCAGTGATGAGCACCAGTACAAAACCCGGCACTGCCAGCAACGCGGCGCCGGACAGATGCATGCCGATTCCTGCGAAAAAGACGGGGGCAAAGAAACCGGCGGTGATGCCTTTCACCTGATCTTCCACTGCCCCATGATCCTCCTGCAGCACGCGTCGCCGGCCGAAGAACAGGCCGGCTAGAAAAGCGCCCAGAATGAAATGCACCCCCAGGGCTTCCGCGAGCATCGCGTAAGCCAGGGCGGCAATGAGCAGCATGCTGAATCCGGACTCTTCGATGTGTAACCTCTGCAGCAGACCGCCAAGCCGCGGAAAAACATACTGACCGATAATTACGGCGATGATGAAGAAAGCGATGGTCTGGCCGATGATCGTCAGTATCTCTCCGACGTCTGGTAGCGCGCCTGACGCGAGGATTGCAGTGAGAATCCCGAGCAGTACCAGGCTCAATGCATCGTCGATTACTGCAGCCGAGACGACCGTGCGGCCCATTTCCGTATCCAGCTGATCGAGGTCCATGAGCACCCGTACCGCGACGGGTACTGCGGTGATAGCCAGCGCTACCGCGAGAAAGATCGACTGTGCGAACCAGTATTCGGACTGGGGGATGTACAGCCAGGCGAGACCAACACCGGCAGCCACAGGGATCAGCATGCCGCCGATGGCAATGCTGCTGGCACGGCCGCCAGCTGAAGCCATGTCCTTGGGTCTCAGCTCCATCCCGGCCAGCATCATCAGAAAAAAGATAGCGAGATCGCTGATACCGGTGAAAATCTCGTTCTCACTGAGCCCGGAGAGTATTGGCAGTGAGTCCGCCTGCTGATGGGCGAGTATGCCCAGTCCGACACCGGCGATCAGTTCTCCCACCAGGGGCGCCTGTCCCAGTCGTTCCGCAATTTCTGCGGCGACCCGGCTCAGGGTCAGCAGGATGAGGAGGATGTAGATGAGTTCCATAGATTGCGTCTGAAATCCTGTTGCATGCACAGCGCGGCGGAATGCCGCGGTTATATAGTGAATGCAGGATTCGTGCCTGGATGGGCGGACGTTTTGTGAACCCGCAGAGCGCGGGTATCAGCGCGATGTCAGGCGATGGTGTGAAAAACCCGCTGGACGTCCTCGTCCTGTTCGAGCTTGTCGATCAGTTCCAGTGCTTCGGTCGCCTGTTCCTCAGGTAACACAGTCGGTGTGAGGCACACGTATTCCTGTTCCGCGGAGATCGGCTCGATGCCGCGCTCCTCCAGCGCCCGCTGCAGATTGCCGAATTCCTCGAAAGCGCAACGTATGACGATTTGCGGTTCTCCCTGCTCGCCTGTGCTCTCTCCCATTTCTTCGAGACCGTGGTCGATCAGGTCGAGTTCGAGCTCGTCCTGGTCGATGCCCTCCGGATTGAGTCGGAACACACCCATGTGCCGGAACAGGAACTCCACGCAGCCGGTGGTGCCGAGATTGCCGCCGTATTTACTGAACACAGCACGCACGCTCGCCACGGTGCGGTTGGTATTGTCGGTTGCGGTTTCCACGAGTACGGCTGCGCCATGCGGCGCATAGCCTTCATAGAGGACGATTTCGTAGTCCTTGGCGTCTGCCCCGGAAGCGCGGCGGATGGCGGCTTCCACCTTGTCTTTGGGCATGTTGACCGCGCGCGCATTCTGGATCACCCGCCGCAGCGCCGGATTGCTCTGGGGGTCCGGGCCGCCGGCACGGACTGCTATGGTGATGTCCTTGCCGATCTTGGCGAACTGTTTCGCCATCCGGTTCCAGCGCGCGAACATGGTTGCCTTACGGACTTCGAAGATTCGACCCACGATTGCCTCTTAAGAATTGCTCAGGATCCGCCGCCCGGTGTGTTTCCCCTGGATTCCCACGGGCAGCGCGCGGCGGAAATCTATGCGAGATTGCCCGCTGACGCCAGTACCGGATGGCAAATTCGACTGAATCGACACGCAGACACGGGTGTGCGGGCGCGCGGGGTCACGGCGTCGCCGGGATGACCCGCCGCGCCTGCAGGTCGGCAAGCCAGTGGCAGAAGCTCTCCTCCGTATTGCAGGTCTCGGTGAAGCCTGCCTGCCTGATCTTCACAGTGCTCACGAACACGGGCGCCGGCGCGTGGGTGGCTCCCACGGAAAACGCCATGTCCGCGTAGTGGTGGGATTCGCCGAGAATCTGCTCCAGTGTCAGGGGCTGGAGGTTGTGCTGGCGTACGATATCGTTCCAGAGTGTTGCGCGTGCCTGGATGTAGGCCGCGATGCTGCGTGGCTCGTCGGGGCCCGTTACCATGCCCAGTGTCCGGGCGATCGCGGGCCACATGTCCCGCCACAGGAACACTTCACCGTTGGTCAGGTTGTAGGTTTCACCTGCCGCTGCAGGTTCGCAGGCGGCCCACAAACAGGCGTTGCCCACGAGACGGACATCCACCATCTCCCAGACCCAGTCCGGTCCGCCCGGATAGCTCAACGGCCGGCCTTCCTGCTTGAGCAGGGCGGCGAATACACCGATCACCGGCGGCAGATTCATGACCACACCGTGGTTGGGTCCGACGACGAGCTGTGGACGCAGGATGGTGAAGGCGAATCCGGCTGTCTCAGACTTCGCCCGGATATAGTCCTCGTGCAGCCAGTAGAAATTGTCGTGCTCCACCCGGGGCTGATCTTCGCGCGCAGGCACCCGCATCGGTGCGACCAGCGGCCCATAGGCCTTGGTGCCCTGGAGGATGGTTACCTGTTCGAGCCGGGCGTGCTCGCACAGCGGATCGAGGAGATTGGTGAGCATCCGCCCGTTGGTGACGATCTGCCCGGGATCCTGCCAGCCCTGGATGAGACCAGGCAGTTCGTAGACGGCGGTATAGACAACGTGGGTGACCGCGGCCAGTTGCGGCGCCATCTGCGCACACGACTCGGCATCCTGGAGATCGAGGCTGATGTGCTGGTACCTGCGCGGGCCGATGAGTTCGGGGGAGCGGCGGGAGAGGGCGATGACCTCCCAGCCCGCATCGCAGAATGATATGGCGGCCGCGGTCCCGACCAGTCCGCTGGCACCAACGATCAGGACAGTCCCCTTAGTCATGGCGCTTCCGGCTAGTGACTGGCGGTGCGTGCCAGATCACCTGGCAGATGGAAACCGGCGCGCCAGTAGTGGAAGGCCGCCCAGATATTCACGAAGCCCCAGGTGAAGAGACTGTAGCGCAGGGCGTCCTGCTCGAACGTCGCAACCAGCAGGTCGGAAAGTATGCCGACCGCCGGGGGACCGAACACGAAACCGATGAAGTTGAGGATGAAAAGCAGAACGGCGGCTGCGACGGCGCGCATGCGTACAGGGGCAAGTCCCTGGGTCTGGGCGAAGGTTGTGCCCTGATAGAAGTTACCGAGCATCACCGGGATACAGAGGAGTATCAACGACAGCCACCAGGCATCGACAAGAAATGCCGCGGCACCGAAAGGAACCACCACGATCAGCGCCAGTGCGACGACCCAGAGATACCAGCGGGTGTCTCTTGCACCGAAGCGGTCGGAGAGCCAGCCCCCGGCAACTATGCCCAGCCCACCGGGAATGCCGAGCACCAGTCCCAGCCAGAACCCTGCCTCGGTGAGGCTCATATCGTGGCTGCGGACAAAGAAAGTAGGCGCCCAGGTGATGAGACCATAGCCCACGAAAGCCGTCAGGCCGCCACCCGTCGCCAGGTGCAGAAAAGAACGCCGGTCTGCCAGATGCCGGAATACCTCGATGATCGTGGGATTCTTCTGCACTGCGCTGAGAACTGAGTGGCCATCCGCGTGCCCCCGGGGTGGTTCTTTCACCGTGAGGAAGACAACGACCGACAGCAGCAGACCGGGGATGCCGACGATAAAAAAGGCCGTGCGCCAGCCGAAGGTGTCGGCGATGGCACCACCTGCAAAGAGGCCGAACATGATGCCGATCGGGATACCCAGCGAGTAGACGCCCAGTGCTGTGGCGCGATCTTTTGCGGGATAAAGATCCGCCAGCATTGAGTGTGCCGAAGGACTGCAGCCCGCTTCGCCGATCCCAACACCGATGCGGGCCGCCGCCAGTTGCCAGAAGTTCATGGCGAGCCCCGACAGTGCGGTCATGCCGCTCCAGATGGCGAGAGACAGACCGATCAGGTTGCGGCGATTCCAGCGGTCGGCGATGAGTGCAAGCGGCATCCCCAGAGTGGCGTAGAAGACGGCGAATGCGGTACCAGACAACAGACCCATGCCGAAATCCGAGATGCCGAGGTCTGCTTTGATGGGTTCGATGAGGATCGACAGGATCTGCCGATCGATGAAATTGAAGGTATACACGACGACGAGCACGCCGAGTGTGTAGCGCTTTACGGCATCGCTGATCAGGGGTTGGGTGACTTCAGACAAGCGCTTGCACCTCGATTGGAGAAGGTTCAGTGACAGGCGCTTTGTCGCGCAGATCTGTTATACACGCTCCGCTTGAAGAACGGCAACATGCAATCTGCTCTGACGCTACACGCTGATCGTGGATCTATCTTCCGCGGATCCATCTTCCGTGGATCCTTTCGGCCTGGCTGTACCCCAGCGACGGTCGAACATGATCAGCAGCGGCGGCAGGAACAGCAGATCGAGCAGCAGCGCTGCCAAAATGATGGGTGTGAGCAGCAGCGCGACGTTCTGGAAGTAGAAGGTGTTGGAGAAAACCAGGATGAAAGTACCGACCGCGAGAGAGAGTGTCGTGATGGTGATGGCTGACCCTGCTTTGTCCAGTGAATAGCGCACGGCGCGTTCCGGACTAAGACCCTGTCGAAGTCCGGTGATGTACTTGCTCAGGATATGCACCGAATCGTCCACAACAAGGCCGATACTGATTGAGAAGAGCATCAGCACATACGGACCGATCTCTCCCACCAACAGGCCCCAGAAGCCGAACACGATGGTGGCGGGGAACAGGTTCGGTATGACGCTGAGCAGACCGTAACGCAGGCTCTTCAGCCCGATGATCAGTGTCAGCGTAATCAGCAGGATACTCACCGTGAAGCCTTCCATCAGTTCCCGGGTGATGGCCTGGTTCAGGCGGGCGCCCAGAATGCTGTTGTCACCGTGCAGTACCCGATACTTCGGATCCACGTTGGCGGCAACCCATTGTTCGATCCGGTCGTTGAACGCCACCAGTTGTGCGTTCGACAGATCCGAGGTGCCTACCACCAGACGTATCGCAGAAAAGTCGGTGCTGAAAATCGGTTCCAGACTGGGCTCGATCTCCTGGATGAGCTGATAGCTCACCAGGTAGTCGATGATCTGCAGCTTGTCCTCGGGCAGCCTGTCGAATGTCGGATCGTCGTTATGTTCCGAGAGGTTCATCGAGCGCAGCAGGTCCGTGTAGCTGGCGACAAAGCTGGCTTCCGGCTGGGTTTCCAGCCAGCGGGAGAGTTCGTCAACCTGGCGGAGGAAATCCGGCTCGGTGATGCCGTAGTACGCATCGCTGAAGATGCCGTAGACGAGGCTCTGATCGTTGCCGATCTTTTCCGCCAGAGCGGTCATCACATGATGCAGGTCAGACTCCTCGTCCACGAAGCTCAGCCGGTCGAAGTCCATCCTGTTGAGCGGCAGCATCAGCAGCGTCGCGACGATCAGAACGGTGCATCCCCAGAACAGCGGAGGACCGCGTTTTTCCACCAGTTCGGTGACCTGCTCGATGAAGATGCGGATACCAAGCGGTTTCGGGGTTTTTGCAACCGGCATGAGCAGAATGACAGCCGGCAGCAGGGTGATGCTGAGGATGTAGGCCCAGACCACACCGATGGCGACGATATTGCCGAAGCCGTAGATGCCGGGTGACGTGCAGTAGTTGAGACTCAGAAAACCCATGGCGGTGGTGATTGTCGCCAGGGTGACGGGTTGCAGGTTTATGAGAAGGCTCTCGCGCATGGCGGCAAGTTTCTCGAGCCCCTGGTGCAGACCCTGAGCGTAGATGGACACCAGGTGAATGCCGTGGGCGATGGCGACGACGAAGACCACGAGCGGTCCCAGGTTGGAAATCTGGTTCAAAGGGATGCGCAGCCATCCGTAAGTGCCGACAGTGAGGCCGACGGTCGCAAATGCGACCAGGAACAGGCCGAAGGAGAACGACAGGGATTTCAGGCACATCCACAACAGTGCAATCGCGACACCGATCACCAGCGGCATGAGCAGATGGCTGTCCTTGATCTGCGCCTGATAGCCGTCCCACTCGAAGAGAACACCACCCAGGGTATAGATCTGCACATCGGGAAATTCTTCCCGCAGGCTGTCTCTGAAGGCCAGAATCGATCTGGCGATCTCCAGTCTGACCGCCTGCTCGTCGGTACCCGGGCTGTATTTCAACTGGGCGAGCGCCATGTCTCCGGACGGGGACAGTAGACTCCTGGTCAGGTCCTCGTCAGCCAGTGCAATTGCTCGAATCTCGGCAAGGTCGGCATCGGTGAGCCTGTTCAGCTCGGGGATCAGGAAATCCCGATCGTAACGTTCTGCATCGGTATCGCTCAGGCGTCGATTGATGAGAGAACCCACCGCGATTGCGGAGTCGATCTCGGTGAACCGCTGGTCCAGTGCTTCCATGGCACGCAGTGCCTCGAAGCTGAAGACATCCGGCTCGGCCTCGAACACGAAGAGCACGCTGCTCGTGGCCGGGAAGCTCTCCCTGACCTCATCCACTTCGGCCTTATAGGGATCACCGTCAATCAGGATGGCACTGCTGCTGCTGTCGAGACTCGTGTGCTGGATACCGGCGATCACCGCGGCGCCGAGGAGCAGAGTGAGCAACGCCAGTGCATGACGCCGGTCCAGCAGTTGTTCGATGAGTGCTGACATGAAAGGTGAGTGCCTGCTTGAGTGGACGCACATTGGGGTTTATCCAGACGGCTGGCAGGGTGGCATATTCCGGAGTACGAGTGTAGTGGCCACGCCAGCCCGGAGGGCGAGTGTGCAATGAGCCCGCGGTGGGAACCTGCTCAGTGTCCGGGATTTTCCGGGGCAGGGATGTGCTAGAGTCGAGCGGTTTTTCCGGGGTGAGAGCAACCATGCGTATGAAGGTATCCAATTCAGCAGCCGGCTCCCCGGTCGGAAAAGTGCGCCGGGTGGGGGTTGCCCTGTTTCTGGGCCTGGCGGTGTTTGAAACGGCGATTGCAGATCCGGTCCGGGTGAGTGACTTCTCGCTGCTCGACCACGAGGGAAAGTTTCATCAGCTCAGCTACTACGGCGATCAGAAAGCGGTGGTGCTGGTGGTTCAGGCCAGCGCCAGCCAGTGGCTCAGAGACCGGCTCCCTTCATTGAAGCTCGTCCAGAATGCCTGGCAGTCGCGGGGTGTGCAGTTCTTCATGATCAACCCGACGCCTGACGCCAGCCGGGAAGTTGTGCAGCGTGAAGCCGAGGTGCACGCCTTCGGAATGCCCGTGCTGCTGGACGAAGCTCAGCTGGTGGCAGAGGCTCTGCAACTCGAGCAGGTGGGGGATGTCCTGGTCATCGACCCGCACCGGCTGACGCTCCTTTACCGGGGAACCCTCGGTACAACGACTGCTGCAGATCTCGAAAACATCCTCAGTGCGCAGACATCCGGGCAGCCGGTTGAGACGGTGGTAGAGGTGGCGGCTGACGACGCCACGGCGGCCAGTCTGACCTTCCCGGGCCGGGAACTCGGGCAGATTTCCTATACCCGGGATATCGTGCCGATCCTCGAAAACAACTGCGTGTCCTGTCACCACGACGGCGGTATCGGTCCCTGGTCCATGAACAGCCATGCGATGGTGCGCGGCTTCGGACCCATGATCAAAGAGGTGATAACAACCCGGCGCATGCCGCCAGGACAGATCGACACCCGTGTCGGCCGGCCGATCTCGAATGCTGCAGGTTTGAGTATCGTCGAACAGCAGAAGCTGATTCGCTGGATCGATGCGGGATCCCCGATCGACGGTGAGACGGATCCGCTGACCGCGCTGTCCTTCGACAATCGAAAATTCACTCTGGGTGAACCGGACCTGGTCTACAAAGTACCGGCGCAGCAGCTGCCGGCCTCGGGTACCGTAGATTACCGATACGTACCTGTGCAACTCAACCTGGATCGCGATGTGTGGATCCGGGGCATGGAATTCGTGCCCGGTGACCATAAAGCACTGCATCACGTCATTGCCTATCTGCAGAGCCCTGCGGATCGGCGTAAACGCAGTCAGCAGAGCGTCGCCGCGCGCGGTGAAAGTGTGGGTGGCTTTGCGCCGGGGCGCCAGGCGGACTCCTTTGGAGAAGAAGGCGGGAGACTGATTCCAAAAGGTTCCAGTCTGCTGCTGCAGATGCATTACACGACCTACGGCAAAGCCACGGTCGATGAAACGGAATTCGGCATCTATCTGCACGATGCGCCGCCGCGCTGGGTCATGAATGAGGCGATTGCCGGTCAGCGCCGGTTTCTGGTTCCGCCGTATGCTAAAGAGCACAAACTCGAAGGTGAATTTCAGGTGGAGCGCGACGCCTATCTGCACGCAATGATGCCGCACATGCACTATCGCGGGAAATACATGAACTACAGTGCCATTTACCCGGATGGCAGCGAAGAGCTGCTGATGTCAGTGCCGAAGTACGACTTCAACTGGCAGTTCAACTACCAGCTCGAAGAGCCGGTCCTGCTGCCTGCCGGAACACGACTGGTGGCGCGCGGGGCGATGGACAATTCGGATCGCAATCCGGGCAATCCGGATCCGAGCAGACCGGTGCACTTCGGACTGCAGACCATGCATGAGATGTTCTTCGGGTTTACGACACTGAGATATGTGGAGAAAAAATCCGAAGACCCTGCGCAGGTCGCAATGCCGGCAGCGGAGCGTCAATCCGCCCAGGGTATCGCCTCGAAGTGAAGTCGCGCGGGCTCGGCCGCCGGTCAGGCTTTCTGGCGCAATTTGCCTGGTATGCTCTCGCCTGAAGAAACGGGGGGCTTCGATCATGGGGGGTCAGGATCTGGACGCGGCGGAGGACGCGAAGTCCCCTGCGCCTGAGTCAAAGGCGCCTGAGGCGGATGTGCCGGGGTCGCGCATTCAACAGGTCAGTCCGGAGTACCGCCGCTATGCGATCGGTCTGCTGTTCTTTGTCTACGTGTTCAATTTCATCGACCGGCAGATCGTCACGATTCTGGCGGAGCCGATCAAACAGGACCTGCAGATAGCAGACTGGCAGCTGGGCCTGATGACGGGTACGGCTTTTGCGATCTTTTACTGCACCCTCGGAATACCCATCGCGCGACTGGCGGAGCGGCGCAACCGGCCCTGGATTATCGGACTGTCGCTGGCAGCCTGGAGCGGGTTCACAGCGCTGTGTGGAATTGCGCAGAATTTCTGGCATCTGGTGCTCGCACGGATAGGCGTCGGGGTAGGGGAAGCCGGCTGTACGCCCCCTGCCCATTCTCTGATTGCCGACTACACGCCCAAGGAACAGCGGGCGTCCGCAATGGCGTTTTATTCCATGGGTAATCCAGTGGGTGCTCTGATTGGTGTGGTATCTGGAGGCCTCATCGCGGATGCGTTCGGCTGGCGCACCGCCTTCCTGGTGGTGGGTCTGCCCGGACTGCTCCTCGCGGTTCTGGTGATCCTGACGCTGGTGGAGCCGCGTCTGAAGGCAGCGGCAGCGGTGGCGCGCCAGGCAACACAGACAACCCAGTCTTCCTTCGGCGATGTGTTGCGGGTGCTGCGGGGCAAACGCACGTTCTGGTACATGGCGATCGGTGTCTCCATCGTCGCCTTCATCGGCTACGGCCACGCGCCCTTCGGCGCATCGTTCTTTCTGCGTGTACACGGCGCGGAAATCGAACAGCTTGCTGCCCAGTTCGGTCTGGGTCCCATCGGCTTCGTCGGCCTGGCACTGGGTCTCATACTTGGCATCGCTGCGGGTGTCGGGGTTTTCCTCGGTGGAATCATCGCCGATCGCTACGGTGCACGTGATCTGCGCGCCTATATGGGCATCCCCGGTGTAGCGGTGCTGGCTTCAGTGCCGATTTACACGATGGCGCTGCTGATGCCGAGTTTTCTGCCGATCCTGCCCATTCTCGCCCTCAATTCTGTCCTGGTTTCCCTGTGGCAGGGCCCCGTCTATGCCACAGTGCAGAACATCGCGCCGGTGCACATGCGGGCCACAGCCGCTTCGATCTTTCTCTTCATCGCCAATCTCATCGGCCTGGGCCTCGGACCGCTTGCCGTGGGGCTTGCCAGCGATATCCTGGCGGGACCCTTCGGCCTCGGCTCAGCTGAAGGGGTGCGCTGGGCGCTGATCGGTTCTCAGTTTCTGGCCATCCCCGCCTTCATCTGTTTCTGGCTCGCGCGCCGGACGATTCGCGAAGAGATGGAAGAATAGGATTTTCGTACTATCGCTACCTGCTTAAGTTCCTCGGGAGGGATGCAACATGATGACAGCGGACGAGTACCGGGCGTCTCTGAACGATGGCCGTGAAACTTACTTCGAAGGTCAGCAGATCGATGATGTGGCGGCCGATCCGATCCTCGGTATCACGGTGGATTCTGCCGCCAGGGGTTACGAGAGATTCTATGATCCGGCACCCGGAGCGGTTGGCGCCTTCATGAAAGTACCGCGTTCGAAGGAGGAACTGCGGGAGCAGGTGGAACTTCACGAGACGGTGGATCTGCTCACCCATGTGACCTACGCCTCGATCATGACCCTGCTGACTGCTGCCGATCGAATAGAAGCCTCCCTGCCGGAGAATGCCGCGCGTATTCGAAACTGGGTAGCGGATGCACAGCGCCGGGATGTGCGGATCACCCAGTGCATCACCGACGCCAAAGGTGATCGGAGTCGGCGACCGGGCAACCAGGATGATCCGGACCAGTTTGTGCGCGTTGTGAAACGGCGTAAAGATGGCATCGTCATCCGCGGTGCGAAGCTGCATATCTCTGCCGCCTCGATGGGCCACGAACTGATGACCATTCCGACCAAATCCATGAAGCAGGGCGAGGACCAGTACTCGGTGGCCTGCATGGTCCCGGTAAACGCACCGGGAGTGAAGATCATCAACACCACCTACGCCCCCCGCCATGCGGATGTACGCGACTTTCCGATCTCGAGCAGACATCACACTCCGGAAGGCTTCGTGATCTTCGACGATGTGTTCGTGCCTGCTGAGCGGGTGTTTCTCGACGGCAACCCGGAACTGGCCGGGATCTTCGCCCACTCACTCGGTCTCTGGGAGCGACTCGGTGGTCTTTCCTCGATGGTTACCAAATACGAAGCACTGGTGGGATTTGCGCAACTTATATCCGAGGTCAACGGTCTGGATCGCACGAGTCACATCAAGGAGAAGATAGCCGAGATGCTGATCCATGCGACCCTGATACGGGCAACCCTGGAAGCCGCGATCGAGAATTGCCAGATCACCGCAGACGGCGTCGCTTTTCCGGATGAGCTGTTCACCAATGCCGGTAAATATCATGGCGCCGCTAACTGGTCCCTGATGGTTCGCCATCTGCACGACATTGGCGGCGGGGCGATTCTGACAGCGCCTGCCATGGCGGATCTGGACAACGAGGAGGTCGGTCATCTGGCCCGTAAATACATGTCGACGAGTCAGGCTGTGGACGGCATCTTCCGCACGCGACTCTTTCACGCGATCCGGGACCTTACAGCAGATGCGTATGGCGGCTGGAATGCGGTCACCAATATCCAGGCGGGTGGCGGGCTCTATGCACAGCGGATCGTTTCACGCATGCACTATGACATGGATCGGGCAAAGCGCACGGCGCTGGAGATGGCCCACCTGAACGAGTACATCGGTCAGGTCTGAAACCAGTTTTTTTCCTTTATTGCAGGTCAGGTTCTTCGCGCCAGTGACCCACCGCAATCGACCTTCTACCAGTCTGAGCGAGCTTCACCGTCAATATGTCCAGTCGAACCATAGAACTTACTGAGACGCTCTACGAATACCTGATTCAAACAGGTACCCGGGAATCTGCTGTCGCTCGGGCGCTTCGTGAGGCCACGCGCGATGCGACTCCTGCGCATGGCATGCAGATTTCCCCGGAGCAAGGCGCTTTCATGGCCCTGCTGGTTCGCCTGATCGGCGCTCGTCGCGCGATTGAAGTAGGAACGTTCACCGGCTACAGCGCCCTTGTGGTTGCCGAGGCGCTGCCTGCCGATGGTGTGCTCATCGCGTGCGACGTATCTGACGAATGGACTGCAATCGGAAAACCGTTCTGGAAACAATCCGGCGTCATCGGGAAGATCGATCTGCGTCTGCGACCGGCTGTCGAAACACTGGACGAGCTGATTGCCAGCGGTGAATCAGGCAGTTTTGATTTCGCCTTCATCGATGCGGATAAGAGCAACTATGAAAAATATTACGAACGCTGTCTCGAGCTGTTGCGCATCGGTGGTGTGGTAGCTATCGACAATGTGTTGTGGGGCGGTCGTGTGGTTGATGCCGGTAGCACAGACGACGACACGAGGGCAATTCGTGAGATCAACAAAAAGGTACATCGGGACAGCAGAGTGGACGCCTGCATTCTGCCCATTGGTGACGGGCTGACTCTTGCAGTGAAGCGAAATTAGGCTGCGTCAGATCAGGGCTTGTCGCCAGAAGCGCCCTATGAAGCTCGATGCTGCAGACTGTCCTGCCAGTGATTCAGAGCGCTTTCACCATTTTTATGACTACGCTGTCTGCGCCGTTTTTCGCGACCAGAGTTTCGCGACTGACCTCGCAATAGCCGCGTGCGAGGTAGAGTGGCTCACCCGGGATCGTCGATCCCAGTTCGATCGTCTTGAAACCGGCCGCACGGGCGGCGCTTTCACCGAGGTCGAGGAGCAGGGTGCCGATACCCCGCCGAGTCCAGTCCGGATGGGTATACATGGCGCGTATGCGGGCAGCGTCCCGATCCGGATCGCTCAGACTGTCATCCCGACCGGCGGTCTGATCGCCGCCATAGAGCGTTCTGCGCTTTCCCCATCCGCCGCAACCCACCATGATGGTCTGCCCGTCGCTGATGGTTTCGACGACGAAATAGGTACCGTCGGCAATCAGCGACCGGTCAACACCCATGGATTCCCGGGCGGCGGCGACCTCCTGCGGGGACAGGAACGATGCCATATTGCCTTCGATGGCTGCAGCCATGAGTTCGATGATGGCAGGAATGTCAGCAGCATCGGCTACCCGATGGGATAAAGGAACTGCCTCAGATCGATTCTGCGAACTCATGGCTTTTCCGGCACCGGTAGGGACAGGATAGCGGGCGAAAATCAGACAGCTTTGCGCCGCACGATGACGGGCAGATGCGTATATCCCTTCACGAATGAGGAGAATGTCCGGCTCGGTTCCGCCTGAATCTCGATTTTTTCGAAACGCTTCAATATCTCCTCCCACAGGATGCGCAACTGCAGCTCCGCGAGGCGGTTACCCATGCAGCGATGGATGCCGAATCCGAAAGACAGGTGGGCCCTGGCATTGTGGCGTTCGATATCCAGCACATTGGCATTCTCGAAGACTTCCTCGTCCCGATTGCCCGACACGTACCACATCAGTACCTGGTCACCTTCCCTGATCTGCTTGCCGCCGATTTCGCAGTTGCGATTCGCTGTTCTTCGCATGTAGGCGAGCGGTGTCTGCCAGCGGATCACTTCTGCTCCGAACTGTGGAATCAGGCCGGGGTTGGCGA
This sequence comes from Pseudomonadales bacterium, assembly GCA_041395945.1. Lineage (NCBI taxonomy): Bacteria > Pseudomonadati > Pseudomonadota > Gammaproteobacteria > Pseudomonadales > Pseudomonadales bacterium. The sequence goes on along the minus strand of JAWKZN010000001.1, from coordinate 2,400,052 downwards.
TGAGCTTGTCGTACTGTTCCGGAAATTTGTTCAGCGCATAGACACTGCCGGA